>JBBQZR010000025.1:0-79855 GCA_038207515.1 Lysobacterales bacterium
CCCTGCGCGGCCTCAAGACCCTGCACCTGCGCATGCGTGCGCACTGCGACGCGGCGGCCGAACTGGCCGGCTGGCTCGCCACGCATCCCAAGGTGGAAAAAGTCATTTATCCGGGCCTGCGGTCACATCCGCAGCATGCGCTGGCCAAGCGCCAGATGAGCGGCTTCGGCGGCATGCTCAGCATCTACGTCAAGGGTGGCTTCGACGGCGCGCGGCGCATGATGGAACGTTGCGAACTGTTCGCCGTGGCCGAATCGCTGGGCGGGGTGGAAAGCCTGATCAACCATCCGGCCGTCATGACACATGCCTCGGTGCCGGCCGAGAACCGCGCACGCCTGGGCATCCACGACAACCTCGTGCGCCTGTCGGTCGGCGTCGAGGACGTCGCCGATCTGCGCGCCGAGCTGGACGCGGCGCTTGCGGCGGCCTGATCCCATGGTCGTGCAGGCGTGGACCGCATGAGCGGCGCGCTGACCTTCGGCGGATTCCTCGCCGAACCGTTCTCCGCGTTCGGCCGGCACTGGTCGCTCACGCGCGAGCTGACCAAGCGCGACGTGCTCGGCCGCTACCGCGGCGCGAGCTTCGGCCTGCTCTGGTCGGTGCTGAGCCCGTTCCTCATGCTGCTGGTCTATACCGTCGCTTTCGGCTCGATCTTCAAGAGCCGCTGGCCGCAGCAGGCCGAGGGCGGGCCGGACTTCACGCTGATCCTGTTCGTCGGCCTGATCGTGCACGGTTTTTTTACCGAGTGCCTGTCGCGCGCGCCGCAGCTCATCGTAGGCAATCCCTCCTACGTCAAGCGCGTCGTATTTCCGCTCGAAATACTGCCGTGGCCGATGCTGCTGTCGGCCTTTTTCCACGCGGTAATGAATGGACTGGTGCTGATCGGCCTGTTCGCGCTGCGTTTCGGGGCGCCGCCCTGGACCGTGGTGCTGTTTCCGCTCGTGCTGCTGCCGCTCGCGCTGGTCGGCGCCGGTACCGGATGGCTGTTCGCCTCACTCGGCGTCTATCTGCGCGACATCAGCCAGATTACCGGCGTGATGTCGGCGGCGCTGCTGTTCCTGTCCTCGGCTATGGTGCCGGTGGACACGTTGTCGCCGAGTTACCAGCTGGTATTTCGGCTGAACCCGCTGACCTTCATCATCGACGAAGCGCGCAAGGTTGCGCTATGGGGCCAGTTGCCGGACTGGACCGGGCTCGGTCTCTACTCGCTCGGCGCGCTCGTGTTCTGCTACCTCAGCTATGCCTGGTTTCGCGCGACGCGTCCGGGATTCGCCGATGTCCTCTGAGCTGGCCATCCGCGTCGACGGCGTCGGCAAGGCCTTCGCGATCTACGAAAAGCCCTATCACCGGTTGCTGCAGCAGTTGTTCCCGAATGCCGGGCGTAGCTGGCACCGCGAATTCCATGCCCTGCGCGATATCAGTTTCGAGGTGCGCCGCGGCGAGACCATCGGCATCGTCGGCCGCAACGGATCGGGCAAATCGACCCTGCTGCAGATCATCTGCGGCACGCTGACGCCGAGTGCCGGCAGCGTGCAGGTGCACGGCCGCATCGCCGCGCTGCTCGAGCTTGGCGCGGGCTTCAATCCCGAATTCAGCGGGCGCGAGAATGTCTATCTCAACGCGACCGTGCTGGGCCTGACGCGTAGCGAGATCGACGAGCGCTTCGACGCGATCGCCGCCTTCGCCGATATCGGCGAATTCATGGATCAGCCGGTAAAGAGCTATTCCAGCGGCATGTACGTGCGCCTGGCGTTTGCTGTCGCCATCAACGTGACGCCTGACATCCTCGTCGTTGACGAAGCGCTCGCCGTCGGCGACGAAGCCTTCCAGCGCAAATGCCACGCGCGCATTGAACGCCTGCGCAGCGACGGCGCCACCATCCTGTTCGTGTCGCACTCGGCCGGCATGGTGGTCGAGCTGTGCAATCGCGCGGTGCTGCTGGATCGCGGCGAGCTGCTCGCGCAGGGCACGCCGCGCCACGTGGTGTCGCGCTATCAGAAGCTGCTGTACGCGCCGGCGGCGCGCGTCGACGAAGTTCGCGCGCGTATCCGCGCCGACACGGACAGCGGCGTCGCGGTCGGGACCTTCGGCGAGCGCAGCGACGGCGAGGCATCCGACGGCTCGTACTTCGATCCCGGCCTGGTGTCGCAGAGTACGTTGAGCTACCCGTCGCTGGGCGCGTGCATCGAGGATCCGCATATCCAGGCGCCCGGCGGGCAGCGCGTCAACGTGCTGCGTACCGGCAGCGATTATTTCTATACCTATCGCGTGTACTTCGAGCAGGCCGCGGTAGGCGTGCGCTGCGGCATGATGTTCCGTACGACGACTGGACTGGAACTCGCGGGCGGCGCCAGCGCAGTCGCCGGCGAGGGCATCGACGTGGTCGAGGCCGGCAACCGCGTCGAGGTGCGCTTCGGATTCCGCTGCCTGCTCGCGCCCGGCGTCTATTTCGCCAACGCCGGCGTGCTCGGGCTCCACGGCGAAAGCGAGCACTATCTTGATCGGCGCATCGACGCGATCATGTTCCGCGTGCTGCCCGACACGGACCGCCTGGCCACGGGCTTGGTCGACCTGGGCATCAGCGCGAGCGTGTCGGCGGATTCGCGAGGCGGAGCGTGAGCATGGCGGATAACCGCACGGCGATCCTGATCCTCGGCATGCACCGCAGCGGTACCTCGGCGCTGACGCGCGTGCTCAACCTCTGCGGCGTCGATCTGGGCGAGCACCTGATGCCGCCGGCGCAAGGCAATAATGAGACCGGCTTCTGGGAACATCTGGACGCGGTCGACCTGCACGAGCGCGCGCTGCTGGAGCTGGGCCGCAGCTGGTCGGATCCGCGCAACCTGCCCGCGGACTGGCAGGCGTCGCCGGCGGCGGCAGCAGCCGAGCGGCGCATTGCGAAGCTGGTCCGCACCGAGTTCGCGGATAGCCCGCTGTGGGCGGTGAAAGATCCGCGCATGTGCCGCTTCGTCCCGTTGTGGGCAAAGGTTCTCGCTGCCGCGGGTATTGACCTCAAGGTTGTGTTCGTGCTGCGCCATCCGGACGAAGTCATTGCCTCGGTTGAGCGCCGTGACGGCATCTCGCCGCACGAATCCGGCCTGCTGCTGCTCAATCATTTCTTCGAGGCGGCGCTGGCGACGGTCGGCCGGGCGCGCTGCGCGGTAACCTATCAGTCGCTGATGGACGACTGGAGCGGCTGCGTCGACCGTATCGCGCGGGAACTCGCGATCGAGCTACCGCTGCGCGAATCGGCCGCGGAGGAGATCGAGCGGTTTCTCGATCGCGGCGCGCGCAATCACCACGTCGCCGACGATGCCGCCGCGCTGTGCGAGTCGCTGAACGGCCGAATCTACCGCGCAGCGCTGGACAGCACGACATCGGCGCAGTTCTGGGACAAGGTCGTGGACCTGGGCGACACCTGGGCGCTCTACCGCAACGATGTGCTGCCCTATGTCGACGAGCTGCTCGACCTGATGGCCATACGCGGCGCGCTGGAGAGCCATGGCCGACTCCCGGCGATCACGCCGCCATCGGGTCAGGGCCACAACGTGCCACCGCTCGCTCGCCTGCAGTTCCGCATGATTGCTGGACTGCAGGACGGCATGGGCCGGCTTGGCCAGGCATCTGCCGATCTTGGCGCGATGGTCCGTATCGGAAGCGAGACAGCGGCCGACCTCTCGGCCACTATCGCGGCGGAAGTGGCGCAGATGCGGCAAAGCCTGGAGAGCCTGTTCGGCATCGCCGGTGCGCAGCAGCAGCAACTCGGCGAGGCGCTCGTGCAGGCGGATGTGCTGCGCCGGCACATGGATGACATTGCCGGGCGTGGCGATCAGCGGCTGACGCTGTTCGCCACGCGCAACGAGGAGCGTTTGCAGGATATGGCGGTGGCACGCAGCGAAAGCGAGCAGCAACTGATGGTGCGCGTCGATGCGTTGGCCAGCGCCGTCGACGCCCTGGCAACCCAGGCGCGGCAACAGGCCGACGATGCGGCCCGGGAAAGGAAAGCGGAGGCACTGAGGAACGAGGAAGAAACGCGGTTGAAGTACGAGGCGCGCTGGTCGCGGCGCCTGCGCCGCCTGTTGTCGGGGAAATGACGGGGCTGGCGTGACTAGGCAGAGAGGGAGCTGGTCCGCGCGGTACGGTGGCCAGGAGATGGACGGCTGAATCCGGGGCTTCTGATGGCGAACACGTGGTACTGGGAAAAATTGGTGCTCGGGATGCGATTCGTCTATCGCGTCATACCGCTGAGCGAGCGTACCAAGCTGCGCCACACCTACTGGCTAGCCTATCGCTTCCCGGCCTTGCGCCAGGTCGTGCGCACGGCAGAGCATCAGGTGCTGGTGGAGCTCGATCTCGTTCCGGCGCCGATGGGCTCGGCGTCACCGAAGGCCGTTGACGTGGCGATGAACGCGACTGGTCCGGCATCCGGCGACGAGATGATGGCCAGGGCGGCCTCCGCGGCCGGTCTGCCGCACGGCGGTGCCTGCCGCCGGGTCCACATGGCGACGCGCGCGATCGGTTACACGCCATTGCGCACGGCGCCGCTCCCCGTGACACCGCCGGTAACGCTGCTCGCGTTCTATCTGCAGCAATTCCATCCCATTGTGGAAAACGATGCCTGGTGGGGAAGGGGATTCACCGAATGGACGAATGTCGGCCGCGCCCTGCCGCAGGTCGAAGGTCAGTACCAGCCGCACCTACCCGGCGAACTCGGGTATTACGATCTGCGCATTCCGGCCGTGCAGCAACGTCAGGTCGAACTGGCCAGACTCTACGGTGTCGGCGGTTTCTGCTTCTACTTCTACTGGTTCGCCGGCAAGCGGCTGCTCGAAGCGCCGCTGCTGCAGTATCTCGACAACCCGGCCTGCGACCTGCCGTTCACCCTGTGCTGGGCCAACGAGAACTGGACCCGGCGCTGGGATGGCTACGAAAGCGACGTGCTGATCGCGCAGGCCTATTCGCCCGAAGACGATCTGGCGTTCATCGACTACGTGGCGCGCTACATGCGCGATCCGCGCTACGTGCGCATCGACGGCCGGCCGCTGCTGCTGGTCTATCGCCCGAGTCTGCTGCCCGACCCGCGCGCGACCGCCCAGCGCTGGCGCGCGCGCTGCCGCGAGATCGGCCTCGGCGATATCCACATCTGCCTGACCAGCGCGTTCGACCGCATCGATCCTGCGGCGATCGGCTTTGACGCCATGGTCGAGTTTCCGCCCAACAACACCGCCCCGCCGGTCGTCACCGATCGCGTGCGCAAGCTGAATCCGGAATTTTCCGGCAATGTATACGATTGGAGCTGTTTTCCCGAGCGCAGCCGCAACTACAGCGATCCCGGTCACGTGTTCTATCGTGGCGTCAACCCGGGCTGGGACAACGAGGCGCGCAAGCCGGGCCTGAGCAACATCTTCGTCAACGCATCACCACGCGGCTACGAGGAGTGGCTGGTCAATGCGATGCGCGACACCGTGCAGCGATTCGGTCGGCCGGACCAGCGCCTGGTCTTCATCAACGCCTGGAACGAGTGGGCCGAAGGCGCTCACCTGGAACCCGACACCCGGCTGGGCTACGCCTGGCTGGACGCGACCCGGCGCGCCGTCGAGCGCGTTGCAGCGCCTCACGCGACCGAGGGGCCGGCGAGGGTCTGCGTCATCGTCCACGCCTACTACCCGGAACTGCTGGACGAGATATTCGCGATGCTCGCGCAATGGAACGCGCCGTATCGCCTCATCGTGACGACCGTGCCTGAGCGCGAGGCCGAAGTCCGCGACCGCCTGCGCAGCGCCGACGTTGATGGCGACTGCCGCGTGTTCGAGAACCGCGGCCGCGATGTGCTGCCGTTCCTGCGCGTCGCCAACGAACTCGCCGACGCCGGCGAGCAGCTCGTCGTGAAATTGCATACCAAGCGTTCGCTGCATCGTGTCGATGGCGATATCTGGCGCCGCGACCTGCTCACCAAGCTGATCGCCGCACCGAACGCGCAGCGCTTCCGCGAGGCGTTTTCCGCCACGCCGACCCTCGGGATGGTGGCGCCGGAAGGCCACATCCTGCCGATGAACTTCTACTGGGGTTCCAATCAGGACAATGTGCATTTTTTGTGTCGCCTGATGAACATGACCGAGGTCGATCCGGGGCATGACGTGTTTGCCGCCGGTTCGATGTTCTGGATGCGCCTGGCCGCGCTGCGGCCGCTGCTCGACCTGCATCTGGACGAGGCCGAATTCGAGGCCGAACGCGGCCAGGTCGACGGCACGATGGCGCATGCGATCGAGCGCTGCTTTTCCCTCGCGACGCGGCGTGCCGGGCTTTATCTGGCATCGACCGACGACACGAATGTGAATGCGGCGCCGCTGGAGCAGGAATACGCTTACGCGGAATCGTCGCGCTGAGGCATGCGGGCACGCCGCTCATTGATTCGTTTGCGTCCTGGTGGGGACATTCATGCTGAACTGGTTTGAGCACAAGAACGATCTGCTGGACGCGGTCCACGCGCTGGAAGGCTGCCGCCAGGTGGGCGAACGGCAGATCGCCCAGCAGGACGAGCTGCGCGGCTACTGCCCGGCCTGTCGCGAGATGGTGTCTTTCGCCGTACGCACTGGCGGCTTCTACGGCGACAGGCCCAACCTGCGCGAGGGCCTCGTCTGTCCGCGCTGCCGCCTTTCCAACCGCAACCGGCTCATCCACTTTGCCCTGGGTCAGCAGCTCAAGCGGCAGCCGCAGGCGCGCGTCGCGCTGCTTGAGCGCCTCACGCCGCTGTTCGCCAAGCTGCAGGCGCTGGCGCCACAGCTGCAGGGCTCGGAATACATGGGCGAGAACTTCGAATCGGGTCGGGAATACCGCTATCACGGTCATCCGGTGCGGCACGAGTCCATCACTGCGCTGTCGTACGCCGACGCCAGCCTCGACCTGCTCGGCCATTGCGACGTTCTGGAACATGTATACGACTACCGCAAGGCGCTGCGCGAAGTGCGTCGGGTGCTCGCGGCAGGCGGCCAGATGATCTGCACGGTGCCGTTCTTCATGCTGCGTGATACGGAAGCGGAACTCGCGCGACCGCGCGTGGACGGCTCCATCGAGTTTTTCGGTGCCCCTGAATACCACGGCGACGGCCTGCGTCCTGAAGGCATACTGACCTGGCACCATTTTGGCTGGAAGCTCCTCGACGATGTTCGGGAAGCCGGGTTTTCCTCGGCTCAGATCGGTCTGGGCTTTGATCTGTTCAGCGGCCTGGCGACCAACAACCACCCGAACTTCGACTACGGCCTGATGTACCCGCTGCTGCTGCGCGCGACCGTCTGAGGCAGCGGCGCGCTGTGCGTCACTGGAAATCGTCCTTGAAGATCAGGCTGTCGTCGACATCGAGACGCGCCGTGTCGAGTGCGCCACCTTCGCGGGTGACGAGCAGGCCGCGATAGACCCGGCTGCCCGAGAGCGACGCCTGGACGAGGCTGCCCGAAGCCGGCAGCGGCGGGCTCAGCGCGATTCCCTGATCGATGACCTGGGCCAGGAAGGTGCCACCGACCGTGGACCAGCTCAACGTGCTGGACGCACCGGTCGCGGCGTCGGCTGGGAGCGCTGACAGGACGGTTGCCGGGATCGGACCGTTGACGATGGTGTCGGTATAGGGCGTGCCGGCAACCGACAGCACATGGGTGCCGGGGCCTGCCGGGAAGGCGAAGCCGGCACCCCCGACCACCTGCGTACCGTTCAGTGTCGCAGTCCCACCGCTCCAGGCGTAGGTCAGATAGGAAATCGTCGGCGTCGCGGGCTCGCCTGCTGCCTTTGTCGCCAAGATCGCAGTGGGCGCGGCGACGATCCCACCGACAATGGGAGCATTGGCCAGGCCGGTGTTGGCGACGGAGGCCTTGGGCGAGCCATGCAGGCTCAGACCATTGAGCTGGGCGACGGTCTGAACGCTGGGTGCAAGCGGATTGGCGAAGAACGTTGTGTCGTTCGGGTAGACGCTGTTGCTCGAGTAGCGCACCAGATTGACCGGATTGCTCGGGTTGTCGTAGTCGAGTATCACCGCGCCGCCCGTGTTGTTGCTGAGGACGTTGTTCTGCAGCAGACCGGTGACGTTCGCCGGCGTGCGCGGCGCGCCGAGATTTTCCGGCGCGGCAAACAGCACCGAGCCTCCCCAACCGCCAGACAGGGTCTGGTTGTCGAACAGGCGGCTGCCGCTCATGTCGAGATGGGAGCCCTGCAGCCAGATCGCGCCACCGTTGAACCCGGCTGCGGAACGGGCGAAGGTCGTGTTCTGCACGTTGGCCGTAGAATTGTCGAACATCGCGAGCGCGCCGCCGCTACCGGTGTTCGCGGCGCCGCGCTGGGCCTGGGAGTTCAGGAAGATGGAGTTGGTGATCCGAACGTCGGCCAGTTGCGTCATGATCGCGCCGCCGAAGCCGCCGCCGGCGTTCTCGGCGATCAGGCAATCCCGGAACGCCGATCCGTCGATGTCCAGCACCGCGCGATTCTCCGCAATCGTTCCCATCTGCGGAATTCCGCCGGCCAGGCCATAGGCTCGGTTGGTGTCGCCGATCGCCACGATGCAGCCGCCGTACCGACCGAGGGTGGCGCTGTCACCGCGGAACAACGAGTCGCGTACGAGCAGCGATCCGGTGCGCCGGTTTTGGGAATCAGTGAGGTTCTGGTCGTCCGACACGACCAGCAGCGAGCCTCCATAGCCGTCACCGCCGGCCGTGCCCGTGGAACGATTGACGAGGAATTCGCCGTTGTGCACCTCGACGATGCTGCGGTAGTTGGCGACGGCGCCGCCCTGCGTGGCGAGATTGCCCGAGAACCGCGTGTGGAACAGGCGCAGCGTGACGTGGTCTTCGGTCTGGATCGCGCCGCCGGTGAGCGCGCCGGGCGCCGGAGAGGTCGGATCCCGCTGCAAGCGATTGCCGACGAAAGTGCTGTTGCTGCCGATGATGTCGGTCTTCGGCGTACTCAGCGGCGTAGACCAGGTACCGAAACTGTAGATCGCTCCGCCAGAGAAACCGGCCTGATTGTTCTCGAAGCGCGTGTTCGTGAAGCGCAGCTCCGAATCGAGCACGAAGAGTGCGCCGCCGAGCGAGTCGGGGAAGTGATTCGGCAGGTTCACGCGATTGTTGATGAACTGCGAGTTGTGGATCGCGACGCGGCTGCCGCCGGCGAAACCCATCGCGCCGCCATAGCGCTGGGCGTTGTTGCCGGTGAACAGGCTGTCGACGATCAGGATCTGCGAGGCCTGCGCGAGAACGCCGCCGCCGCCGGCGTTGGCTACGGGCGCCGAGTTGTTCTGGAACGTGCAGCCGACGAAGGTCGCGTCCGCCTCGACCAGGGTCACCGCGCCGCCGACGTTGGCCGCGTTGGAGACGCCGGCAGAGAAAATCAACCGCTCGAAGACGACGGGGCGGCCGCTGGCGCGACTGATATTGGAGAAGCGCAGGATATTCGTGCCGGCACCGTTCAAGGTGACGCTGGCCGCGTTCGCGGCGCGTACCGTGAAGCGCCGGTTGGCGTTGAGAATCGTGAAGCCGCCGGCCGGTGCGTTATAGCTGCCGGCGGCGATTTCGATCACCCCGCCGTCGTCGACGGT
Organism: Lysobacterales bacterium; assembly: GCA_038207515.1. Lineage (GTDB taxonomy): Bacteria > Pseudomonadota > Gammaproteobacteria > Xanthomonadales > Rhodanobacteraceae > Tahibacter. The sequence goes on from JBBQZR010000025.1 coordinate 9,578, forward strand.
GTCGATGGCCTGCTGCAGGGTGGCCTGCGACGGCACTCGGACGAAGGCGACGGCGTGCGCGCGATCCGCGGCGGAAAACAGCACAACGACCAGCAGACACAGGCGCAAGAACATAGTCATTGTCCCAGGATGCAACGGCCGTCGTGCGGCCGACGCCGGCTACGGCGCCGGCAGGAGCTATCTCAGCACAATGCGGCGACCGCTGCGACCTCAGCGGTCATCGGTCGCGAGCCCGAGGTTCAGCAATCCGTGGCGGCCGTGATAGAGATCCGCCGGCGCCAGCGTGCAGAGCCGTTCGAGCCGGAAAGCCGCCCACCTGGGACAACCCAGTACGCCGGAACGCCGGCGCCGGCCGGGTTGCGTTCCGGCGCCGGTCGATTTTGTGACATTCAGTGCCGGGCGCGGTCTTGCCTCGCCCGGCAGCGACCCGCTGCGCTCGCAGCGGGTCAGGCCAAGTCAGAAGCGATACACGCCGGAGACCGAGTACGTATCGACCCCCTTGGACATGTCCGCCGCCAGATCCAGCTGGAAGCTCGGGAAGGCCCAGCCGCCGCCGACTGAATAATGCGTCTGCGAACCGCGACTGCCGGCGAACAGCGTGGCGAAGGCCTCGTCGAACGTGATGCCGGCCGACGGATTCGCATTGGCCCGCGGCGCACCATCGAAGAAGATCGCGTGACGCGGATCGTGCCAGAGGCCGCCGCGCAGGCTGAACGGGTGTTTCATTGTGGTAAATGTATATTCTGCGCCAAGGTGGTATTCGGTACCGTCTTCGATCTTGAGCTGGCTGGTCGCTACCGGGTCGAAGAATGTGCTGATGCCGTCGGTCAGCTCCGAATACATGACGCGATCAACATCGAAATTGACCACAAGGCTTTCGCTCGGACGCCACGACAGGCCCACGCCCCACACGTCCGGCACATCGAAGCGAAGTCCGCTCGCACTGTTGAGCAGTCGCGGCTGAGGCAACGGTTCTGCGCCGGTGTTGCTGAGCAGCGTGACGCTCGTGGAATAGTCGAAGCGCGGCGCATGGCGGTAGGAAAGGCCAAGGCTCAGGCTTTCGCTGAAGCTGAAGCGGGCGCCGAGATTCCAGCCCAGGCCGTGGTCGTCGCCGTGCTGCGGCGCGCTGACGAGCTGGAACGGCGCGCCGGGGTTGTAGCGGCCGGTCTGCGTATCGAAATCGAAGTCGTAGCGCGACAGACCGAAGCCCAGCGACACCTTGTCGGTCGCCGCGTAGGCCGCCGCGGCGCCCCAGTTGACGATCTGCAGGTCGATGCTCGATGCGGTCTGGAACAGGGTAAAGCCGTTGATCACGGCGCTGCGATCGGAGCGGAACGAACTCTTGAAGCGCGAAAGCTCATGCCGATAGAAGGCGAACGCCCACCGGTCGTGCGGGATGACGGCAGACAAATACGAGACGTTGTTGGCCGAGCTGTCGTCGTTGGCGATGTTGAGTCCGGCCGTGCTGAACGGCTGGGTCGTCACCGTACCGCCATTCACGTACGGAGTGCTGAAAGCGGTGTGACGCAGTTCTACCGCGACTTCGGTCTGGCGCAGTTGTGTCAGTCCGGCAGGATTCGTATACGCCGTCGTCGCGTCGTCGGCCAGGCCGATGAAGGCACCGCCCATGCCGAGGCTGCGAGCACCGGGATTCGCAAAACTAAAGGGGACACTGGCGTTGGTTTCCAGGTCGTTGACGGCCAGGGCGCTACCACCGCAGGAAAGCAGGGCTAGGCCGATGGCCGTGGCAAGAACGCGCTTCATGATCACTCCTCCAATGACTGAAACCTGCACTGATCCGCAGTGCCGGGGGCATCGCGGCGCAAGGTGCGGCGATACTAGCATCACGCCATTCCGAGGCCGTAACGCAGCGCCTCGCGGCGAGTTGTCTTCAGGGAACGTGCAAGCGAGCGTCGGCCCGACATGGCGCACCACCGGGCATTTGCAGTATGACCGCGTAATCCCCTGCAGGTAGCCCCTTCGCCGATGCGGCTATGTCGAAGCCGGCCCAGTAGTAGTCGGGCGCCCCGACGAATGCCGCGACATCCGGACGTGCGACACGCATGCCGAGGGGTATTTCGAAGCGCCCCGCGACGCCCTCCAGAATCATGCGGCCTCCGCTGCGTGGCCAGGGAAAGCGATTCCCGGCAGGACCGACCCAGCCGAACAAGCGCAGTGGCATTACGTTCGACAGCACGCCGGGTGCCGCTCCGGAGTCGACGAGATCCATGTTGCAGCGGGAGTCCGCGCCGCCGGCCGGGACCGGCTTGGCAGGCTGGAACGTCGGCAATGGTGGCTTGCCGATCTGTGCTTCGAGCGCGCAGACGATGCGGGACAGCGGACCCGTGCGTGTGGCGTCGCAGGCATCGGGCAGCTGGCCGTCCTGCACGCGGAGCAGCTTCTGCATCGTCGGGTCGGCGACGAACATGGCCAGCTTGTCGCGATTCGGATACGGCAGCGCGAAATGGTCGGACGCGACCGGAATCTGCGCGAGCATACCGTCAACGAGCAGGCGTCCAGCCTGCCAGTTGCGCAGGCGATGGCCGAGCGGATAGGCCGCGAGCACGCATTGCTGCAGCAGCATCAGCAGAGCGAGCACCTGGGCTGCGCCGGCTATCCAGGCCGCAGGCCGCGGACGGTTGCCGTCGCGCGCGACGTGATCGAACAACTGGCAGCAGAAATACAGATTGGCCACCACGCCGGCCAGCAGGAATTCGGTGTAGCGCGATGGCACGACGGGTGTCGAATGGCCGCGACCGTACGCGATCGCGGCGGCCTGCAGGCCGACCCACGCGGCGAGGCCGAGGAAAAAAAGGTCCGACGTGGCGAGGGGCCGACGTTTCCGCCACGTGGAGACCAGCCAGAGCAGCAGCGGCAGCCACAGCAACGGAACGGACGACAGCGGCCAGGACAGCACACGGTTCAGCGTCGCGAGCAATTCCGCGAGGTTCTGCGCCTTGAACGCGTCGTGGTAGGGCAGCACGGGCATGCTGAGATAGCCGGCGACACCGACCAGCAAGGCCGCCGTCGCAAATGGCAAGGCATACGGGATGCGCTCGCGCAGCAGCAGGGTTCGCGTCGCCAGCAGTGCCGCAAGCACGATCGGCAACAGGAAGCCGGATCCCAGTGTCACCACCGCAGCCAGGCACAGCAGCAAGGCCAGCGTCAGGCGTGCCGGCGTCGTATCCGACCGGGCCGCGGCGTATATCGCCGCGTATGCAAACAGGGAGGAAAAGAAGAACGGGCTCTGGAACGCCCACAGCGTGTTGTCGAGAGACACCGTGGCCAGCGGCAGCAGCAACACGAAGCCCAGGACGCATCGGCGTGTCCAGCCCGCGGTGGTACGGACGACGATCTGGCACAGCAGCGCGATCGCGGCCGCGTAGACCGCCGAGTTCGCCAGCGCCAGCACGCGGTTGTCCCAGTGGCCATCGTTGAGCGCAAAGACCGCCAGGTCGAGCAGCCGCTTGAACAGGATCCGATGCTCGTTATGGTTGGCGAGCAGCTGCGACGCGTGGAACTGTCCCTCGAGCCAGGGCTTGAACAGCAGATAGCCTTCGCTGTCCCACTGGTCGGCGATCGGCAGTGCATCGGCGAACAGCAGTATCGCGAGCGCATGACAGATGAACGCCCACAGCCAGGCAACGCCGGGCAATAGCAGGCCGCGCCACCTCATGCGCAGTACCCCGGCGACGAAACGCTGTCGCAAACCCTGGCGGTCAGGGGCAGCAGGGTTCGGCTGTCGGTGTCGGGCACGGTAGTTCCTCGTTTCGCGGTGGCGCCGTCACAGAGCAGCGCCGGCCGCCGTTGTCAGGATTCAGTAGTTCAGGCGTTCGTCGCTGTCGCTGCGGATGTCCAACAGATGAGCCGTGTCGCAAAGCGCCAGTCCGGCATCGCCGAACACGATGCGGTAGCGGCCGTGGGGTACGGCCGATGCGTCGACACCCAGATCGAACCCAGCCCATTTCATTCCGGAGTCTGCCAGGGCCGCCTGCACGTCCGGGCGCGGCAGTCGCGCCGATGCCTCGGCGCGATAGTAGATGCCGGTCTCCGATACCAGCCCGATTTCCAGCTTCCGCGGCGGGGCCGTCCGGCCCAGCCCGCCGGCCCAGCCGGCCATACGCAGCGTCGCAGCATAAGGAACAGAAAACACATTTCCACTTGTAGGCTTGGCCGCATTGAGTGCGTCGATCGCGCAGCGCATGTCGGCCTGCAGCGGCGGCATCGGCGATGAAGGCACGAGTCGCGGCAACAGGGGGGCCGCCAGGGCCTGCCACAGCCGGTAGGTCAGCGCGGACAGCCGGCCCACCGGTATCTCCGACGCTTGCACGGCGCGGTCGCCGCAGCGCGGCGTGTAGTCCAGCGGCGGAATGGTGCCCGGCAGTACCTGCAACGCGCAGGAGCGCGCCGGGTCGGCTGCCTGGCTGGCCGGCGCACGTACCGAAACCGGCAGCACGCGGCGTACGGTCGTGTCGGACAGCGCGCTGGCGAGTCCGGCCGCCTCCGGGAACGGGATATAGAACGGCGGCTTGTCGGTCAGCGCCAGCGCATCGCCCTCGACGAACGCGCGAACGTTGATCGTTTCGATCCGCGTCAGGAAATGACGGTCGAGCAGGAATGGGACATAGAGCACGCTCTGCAGTACGAAGCCGGCAGCGATCAGCGTCGGTACGGCTGCGCGCAGCAGGCGCGCCGGCCACCGCCCCAGAAACATTCCGCCGTCCGGGAAACGCAGCGCGAAATAGGCGTAGGCGATGCTGCCCAGCGCCAGCAGATCCGTGTAGCGTGACGGCACGATCTGCAGACCGTGGCCGCGGGAATACGCCGTGGCCAGCGCCGTGAGAGCCGACCAGACGAACAGACCGATGAAGAACAGGTCGACGGGATCGCTTTCGCACCGCTGCAGCACGCGCCAGAGAAAAAAGACGAACGGCAGGGCGAACAACAGCGCTGCAGGCGGCAGGAACGGCCAGCTTGCAGTGATGGCGAAGGCGTGAGCGAGTTCAAGCAACCCCTGTGCCTTGAGGGGGGCGTGGTAGTCCAGCTGTGGAATATGCAGAGCTGCGATGATCAGAACGCCCAGCAACGGTAGCATCAGTACGGCCATGGCCGGCCAGGAGTTGCGCCGGGAGAAGGCCCGCAAGGCCAGCACAACGACGCCGGCCAGCAGCGTGAGAATTCCGGTCGCCAGCGTAAACACGGTCAGCACCGCCAGCAGGCAGAGGACGACGAAAGTCGTTGGCGTCGCGGGACGATGCGCTGTTGTCCACAACACCAGCAGGTTCAGCAGCACCAGGAAAAAGAACGCGTTCTGGAATCCGGCGATCGTGTTTTCCCAGGAAAATGGCAGCGCGCCGGCCAGTACCAGCAGCAGGCACAGCACGGCCGCTCGAAGCGTCGGCATGCGTCGCTGCAGATACCACGCAAACAGGCCCGTCGACACCGCTACGATGAGACTGTTGGCGAGGCATTGCACGCGCACGTCCCATTGCTGCTGATTGAGTTCGAACAGGGCGATCGCCGACAGCCGGGTCAGTGCGATGCGGTGTTCGTTATGCGCGGTCCACAGGTGGCTCCAGGCGTAGTTTCCTTCGATCAGCGCCTTGTAGATGGCGGTGCCTTCGGCCCCCCACTGATCCCAGAACGGCAGGCTGCTGCCGAACGTCAGGATCAGTAGCGTGCGCGCGACGAGCACGGCGAGCGCGCACAGCAGCGCCACGCCCAGGGCTCGCGCGCGTGACGCGTAGAACGGTGAAGCGGGAACGTTCGCGGTCCGGGCGACGGGTACGAAGATCGACGCGGCAGGTGGCGGACTAGTCATGGATTGCGGTCGCTCGCCGGAACGAAAAGTATTTGTGACCAAGAAAGCTGGTAACGATGGGCACGGCAATGCCGACGGCGTGCGCGACTTCGGCCGCATGCCAGTTCCAGCCGAAGTACGGCAGCAGGTAGTTCGCGAGCAGCAGGCTGATGCCGAGCGTCTGTGCGAGACCGATCAGGTTGACGGCGGTAAAACGCACAAACTGCTGAGCTGCCGTGTCTGTGCCGTCGGTGAACACGTAGCGCCGGTTTAGCAGGAACGCCGTACCGAGGCCGACACAGAACGCAGCGACGATGGCCAGGGCAAACGGCAGGAACACGCTGAACGCGGCGCGGGAAACAAAATTCGCGAGCGCCGCCACACCGCTGGTCGCGATGAAGGCGGCCATCTGCCGTTTCATGAATTCGTGCCTCTGGCGGTGGTGTGCGCGCTACTTGGTCGCGACGACGAACGCCTGCTTGCCCAGGATCTGCCAGGCGAGCGGCACCTTGAGATACAGCTGCACCAGCCATGGCGCCTGCGGCAGCCGGCTCTTGGTCGTATACGGCAAGAACTTCGCGATGACCGTGGTCGGCTCCAGTCCGGCCAGCTGCAGCCCTTCGACGAGGCTGCGTTCGGTCAGCGGCGTATGGTGGTCGAAATAGTCCCAGTACTCGCCGGGCAGGTAGCGGATGTTCGGCTGCAGCACCATCACGCGGCCGCCCTTGCGCAGGATGCGCTGGGATTCGCGGAAGGTGTCCAGCACGAGATCCTTGTTCGGCAGGTGTTCGAGGAAATTGCTCATGAACACGACATCGACGCTGTCGCTGTCGAGTTCGCGGATCGCGGTGCAGGATTCGTTGATCACGCGCACGTCGGGCGCGGCGAAGCGGCGCACGTCCGGGTTGAGATCCACCGCGATCTTCTTGCCGGCCTGGATGTTGTTGATGAATTCGCAGTAGCCCGCGCCGATGTCGACGACGGTATCGGTCGGCTTCACGTAGCGGCTGAAGAAATCGCTGCACAGCACTTTCCAGATCGCGTGCTTCTGCGCGAGCGCGGCTTCGGGAAAACGCTGGTTGTACAGCTTGTCGAGTTCGACCTTGGAATCAGACATGGCGGTGCTCAGGCTAATGCGGTCTGCGCCAGGGTCCTGGCGACCTTGACGCTTTCGCAGATGGAACGGTCTTCGGGGTAATAGTAGGCCGTGTCGGCCATGACCAGGCCTTCGATGGGCGTGCGCATCGGCGGCAGCAAGTCATAGTAGCCCGGCGGGCAGACGGCCTGGGCGTAGTCGTAGCGATGGCAATGGCTGGCCAGCACCCAGTCGCGCGAGAACGCCGGATTGATCTTCGGCAGATAGCCGAGCACTTCCTCGATGAACGCGGTGTTGTCGCGGGCGAACTTCGGGTGTGTTTTTGGCATGTAGAACGGCGCGTAGACGATGGCCGGTCCGGCGCCCGGATTGAGATTCGAATACTCGATGACGCCGGGGATGTCGATGCTGTCGTCGCAGATGTTCATCCAGAAGTTCTCGCTGAGCGGCTGGCGCAGCTTGAGGATGACGCAGACCACGGGAATGTTCTCCAGCGCCTGGATGCGCGCGATGAAATCCGCCGGCAGGTCCGGGGCGAGCCGCGGCACGTACTGGATCGGCGCGGTGCTGACGACGCCGTCGAACGGAATGGTTTCGCCGCGCACGGTAATGCTCTGGACCTTGCCGTCCGGCGCGTTGACGCGTTCAATGCCGGCACTGAGATGGATGCGCCCGCCGCGCGCAAGAATGAATTCCTGCATTTTTTCCAGCAAGGTTTCCGAACCGCCTTCGATATAGCCCATGGACTCCTGGAACAGGTTCCGGCGCGACAGCGCGACGCGCTTGATCCGGGTGCCGAGCCATGCAGCGGAAAGTTTGTCCTTGTATTCGTAGAACTTGAGATGGAACAGCCGCTCCCACAGCACGGCATAGGCGCGCTCGCCGAGGTTGCGCTTGAGCCAGTCGGTCACGCCGACCTTGTCCAGCGCGCGCCAGTCGCGGATGCCCTTGGTGCGCATCACATGCAGCGCGTAGCGGAACTTGTCGATCCAGCCGAGCTTGTCGAAGCGCAGCAGCGCGAACGGCGTGCCCCACTTGTACAGCTTGCCCTGGCAGTAGAAGCCCATCTTGGTGTCGGTCCACTTCAGTGCGTCGCTGATGCCCAGTTCGGCCATGAGCTCGAACAGCGGATCGTCGGTCTTGCAGACGAAATGGTAGTAGCGCTCGATCTGCAGGCCGTCGAAATCGAACGCTGCCGACATGCCGCCGATACGGTCGTCGCGCTCATAGATGTCGACCTCGTGGCCGGCCTTGAGGATTTCCATCGCCGCCATCAGGCCCATGGGGCCGGCGCCGACGATGGCGAAACGTTTGCTCGTTTTGCTCACGGACTAGCCTTGAAAGTGAACGGGCGGCGGGCGCACGGTGGAAGAGTGGCGTTCATCGCGCTCAACGCTCCAGCACGATGTGCGCATAGCGCGGATCGCAATAGCTTTCGCGTACCGCCTCGGCGAACGGCGTCTGGGTCACGCCGAACACGGCCTGCGTATCCACGCCGCTGAATTCGTCTCCTGCGGTCAGCGCATCGAGCTGCGCCGCCGTGAATGGCGGTCGGCTGCTGAACAGCGCATAGGTCTTGAGCAGCGCCTTGAAGAACCAGTACGGGATATGCAGGACCGGCGTCCGCAAACCCTTTGCGCGCTTGATCGTGTGAATGATGTCGACATAGTCGATGCGCGTATCGCCGCAGATGTCGTAGATCGCGCCGGGCGGCTGCGTCTCGATGCAGCGAACGATGCAGCGGCAGAAGTCGCGCTCATACAGCGGCTGGCGCATGTAGCGGCCGTGGCCCGGGATCGGAAACACCGGCACTTTCGCCATGAAGCGCGACAGCCAGCCCAGGTGCTTGGGATCGAACCAGCCGAACATCAGCGTCGGCCGCAGCACGCAGTGGGCAAGGCCGCTGTCGACGACGAGCTTTTCCTGCGCCTTCTTCGTGTTGGTGTAGTCGTCGACCGCGACCGAATTGACGACCGAGGAACTGATGTGCACGAGGTAGGGGACGGCGTGCTGGCGGCAGGCGTCGAGCACATGCCGCGTCGCCTGCTCGTTGTTGCGCACGAATTCGTCGGGAAACTTGCCGGTGATCTGCGCGTGCAGCTGCACCACGCAGGCCGCGTCGGCGAAGCTTGCGCTCCAGGCGCCGGGCTCGGCGAGGTCGGCCTCGATCGTGCGCACCTCGGGATGCAGCTCGCGCAGGATGCCGAGATTGTGCGCATGCTTGTCGATCGCGACGAGGTTGGAATACCCCTGTGCCTTGAGCTCGACGATGAGGTTCTGGCCGACCAGGCCGGCGGCGCCGGTCAGTACCAGTTTGCCGGTTTTCGCCAGCGTCACAGCTTCACCCGCTTGAACACGAACTCCGGCACGTTGCGGATGATCAGCATGATCAGGCTCCAGAACCACGGCAGGTAGACCACGCTGCGGCCCTTGTCGATCGCCTTGACGATGCCTTGCGCGATGTCCTCGGGCTTGGCCCAAAGCGCGCCCTTCGGAAAATCCTTCGTCATCGGCGTGTCGACGAAGCCGGGCTTGATCGTCAGCACGTTGACGCCGGATTTCTGCAGGCGCTGGCGCAGGCCGGAAAGAAACGCGCTGACCGCCGCCTTGGCCGAGCCGTAGACGTAGTTCGACATGCGGCCGCGGTCGCCGGCGACGGAGGAGATCACGGCAATGCTGCCGAAACCCTGCTGGGCGAAGCGGTTCGCGATCGGCGTCAGCAAGGCCATCACGCTGAGCGCGTTGATGTCGTACTCGCGCCGCAGCGCATCGACGGAGGTTTCGCACTCGGCCTGGTCCGACAGCGTGCCGTGCGCGATCAATACCGTATCGAGGCCGCCGAGTTCGCGCTCGGCCAGCGCGATCACGTCGGCGTGGGCGGCGTAGTCCGTGACTTCGAGCGTCGCCGTCGCCGTGCGCACGGCGCCGCGTACGCCCAGGTCCGCCGCGATAGCCGCGAGCCGCGCCGCGTCGCGCCCGACCAGGCACAACGCGTCGCCGCGCGCGGCAAACAGTCGTGCGGTGGCTTCGGCGATGGCCGAGGTCGCGCCGACAATGAGAATTCTGCGCATTGTCTACTCCGTTACGCGGCGCCAGAAGCCCGAGGAAAACCGCGGGTCCAGATAGGGCTGCAGCGTGTTCCAGGCCGGGAAATAGTCACGGAAGCGCGCTCCGGCGAGTCGCGCATCCTTGGCGGCGTATACCGCGCCGCCCGCGGCCGCGACCACCTCGTCCAGCGCATCGAGCAGCGCGAACGTGGCCGGACCATCGTTGGGGAAGTCCAGCGCCAGGGTGGCGCCGGGCCGCGGGAACGAGAGGATACCAGCGGACTTGCGTTCGCCGAACATCTTGAGCACCGCGAGAAAAGAGCCGCTGCCGCTGGCGGCGATACGCGCCAGCAGTTCGGTCAGCCCCGCCTCGGCCTGAGCGGTTGGCAGTACGCACTGGTATTGCAGGAAACCGCGCGGACCATAGATGCGGTTCCAGCTGCCGATCGCGTCGAGCGGATAGAAAAACGGCTCGTAGTGAGTCAGCGCATGCTGCACGCGGCCGCGCAGGCGATGGTAGTACAGCGCATTGAAGGCACGCAGGCTGAGGCCGTTGATCAGCGAGAACGGCGGCGTCAGCGGCACCGCGAGGCGGCGCTTCGACGGCCGCGGTCCGTCACCGGCCGGCGCGTGGTTGGCGCGGATGAAATGGCCGCGCCCGGCGGCGCTGCCGCGCGCGGCGCAGTCGATCCAGGCCACGGTGTATTCGTAGTCGCGTCCGGAGGCCGCGGACAGGGCGAGGAATTCGGCCAGGCTTTCGAAGCGGTGCGTCTCGCTGTTGAGCCAGGGGCCGCGCACGCGCTGCAGGCGCAGTTCGGCCCAGGTGATCAGGCCGGTCAGTCCGAGGCCGGCGACCGTCGCGGCGAACCAGTCGGCGTTTTCCGTCATGCTGCACCAGCGCCGGCTGCCGTCGCTGCGCAGCAGTTCGAAGCCGTTGACGTGTTCGCTGAAGCAGCCGGCGACGTGGTGGTTCTTGCCGTGCACGTCGTTGGCGATCGCGCCGCCGACGGTGACGTATTTGGTGCCGGGCGTGACCGGCAGGAACCAGCCCTGGCTGACGACGAGATCGAGGATCTCGCCGAGCAGCACGCCGGCCTCGCAGCGCAGGACGCCCCGTTCCGCATCGAACGCGATGAAGCGGTCCAGTCCGCGCGCGCAGAGCAGCGTGCCGCCGTCGTTGAGGCAGGAATCGCCGTAGCTGCGGCCGTTGCCGTGGGGCAGCGCGGTGCCGTCGAACGCCGGCAGTGCCGCGTCGCGGTCGCGCACCGCGAGCAGACGCTGTGCGCGCGGCTGCGGATAGCGGCCCCAGGATGTGCCGGCCATGTTCAGATCGCCCCGGCGACGACGATCGCGCAGAGCGCGAGGATCACGCGGCTGACGCGGTCGACCAGGGCGAATACGACCGGGTCGTCGTGCATCTGGCCACGATGCGCGATCAGCCATACCCGGCTGATCCAGTACAGCAGCAAGGGGCACAGCAGCCACAGCACCTGCGGGTTGCGATACAGCGCTTCGCTCGCGGTGCTGTTGATGTACAGCGCGAGCACCAGCACGCTCATGTAGCCGCTGGCGCCGCCGAGCGACTGGATCAGCGGGATGTCCTCGACGCAATAGCCGCGGCCGCTCGCCTCGACCTTGCCGCTGCCGAGCAGGCCGCGCAGTTCCGTATAGCGCTTGATCATCGCCAGGCTCAGGAACAGGAACATCGAGAACGCGAGCAGCCAGAACGACAGGCCGCCGCCGATCACCACGGCGCCGCCGATGATGCGCACGGTATACAAGGCGGCCAGGATCACCACGTCGAGCATGACGATGCGCTTGAGGCGCAGCGAATAGGCCAGGGTCAGCCCGTAATAGCAGGCGAGCACGCCGGCGAACGGCAGCGAGATCCACAGCGCCAGTGCGAGGCCGGCCAGCGCGAGCAGCGGCGCGGCCAGCAGTCCCTGCCACAGCGGCAGCGTGCCGGCGGCGAACGGCCGCAGGCGCTTGCGCGGATGGCGCCGGTCGGCGTCGAGATCGAACAGGTCGTTGAGCAGGTAGACGCCGGAAGCGCACAGGCCAAAGGCGAGGAACGCGAGCGCGCAGTGCAGCGCCGTCGTCGTTTCCAGCACCCGGTGCGAAGTGAACAAGGGTAGAAATACCAGAAGATTCTTGAGCCACTGGTGCAGGCGCAGCGCCTTGAGCCAGATGCGCAGGCCGCCGCGCGCAGGCTCGAACACGCGCTCGACCTCGCAGCATTCGCCGGCGGCGCGGGCCAGGCCGCTGTCAGCGTTGACCACGACCGCACGGCGCGCATGTTTCCAGATATGCAGGTCGCGGTATTCGTTGCCGGCGTAGTCGAAGCCGCGCTCGCCGTAGCGTTCGCGCAGCGCATCGCCCTTATGGCGACCGGCGAGGTTGCGTTCGCCGTCGCTGGCCATCACTGCGTCGAACAGACCCAGGTGGTCGGCCACGCCGCGCGCGAGCGTGGCGTCGGAAGCGGTGCAGAGTACCTGCGGCCGCTGTCCCTGCTGCTCGCGCAGCCAGCTCACGACGCGTTCGTCATAGGGCAGCGTGGCCGGATCGACCTCGGCGCGCCGGGCGATCTCGCGCTTGAGGTGCGCCCGCCCGTGAGCGAGCCAGAGCACGAAGGCGAACAGATAAAACGGATTGCGCCGCAACAGGCTCAGCGCCGACTCGAACAGCAGGTCCGAGCGGATCAGGGTGCCGTCGAGATCGACGCAAAGCGGTATCGGTTGAGCGGACATCCACGAACTCTGAGTATCGGTGGTCGGTGCCGGCACGCGCCGGTGACAAAGCGGGGCAGTTTACACCGGCCGCCCGCAGAGGGTCGGCATTGGGGGATTGTCGCGCCCGCCTCGTCTCCCACGTCGTGGACGCGGCGTGCAGGCGGTGTGCACAACGAAGCCACCGTCCATCAGTAAAACCGTCACCCCGCTACACGGAAATTGCCCAACGACCCCGAACTGCGAACCGGTGGACAGTTTGCCCGCCGCCACCCCATTAGCCTCGGCGCCGCCTTCAGAACGTCCAGAACACCAGTACGGCTTTGGCCTGCTTTTGCTTCTGGAGCCCCCTTTAGTAAAGGGGGCGGCCGAACGCGAAGCGTTTGGCCAGGGTTGTGGAGATCTGGTGGTCGGCCCAAGTGCGACGTTGTATTCGGTTGCTCCGGAGCATGGCAAGAGCCCCCTTAAGTTAAGGGGGCGGCCGACGCGGAGCGTCGGCCAGGGTTGTGGAGATCTGGGGCCGAGCATAGAAGCGAAAGTGCGAACGTACTCAGGAGAGGTTGGAAGGGCAGGGTGCTCTGGTCAGGATGACCGCGCGAGCCCGATGCGTCCCCCCTGTCGCATCGGGCTCGGTCTCTCCGCGGGTTCGGCACCGCATTGCCCGGACACGCGCTTCTCCGGTAGGGTCGGCGTTTTATCCACCACCGCCGCGGGATCCGCATGAGCCACGCCTCCGATACCGCCGCCGGATCCGCTCCGCGCGGACTCGCCCTGCATACGCGCATCCTGATCGGTTTCCTCGTCGGCATCGTCGCCGGCGTGCTGTGCTACCGCTTCGCCGGCAGCGACAGCGTCTGGCTCTCCAACACCGTCACCTACGTGACCCAGCCGATCGGCCAGATCTTCCTGCGGCTGCTGCTGATGCTCGTGATCCCGCTGCTGTTCTCAGCACTCGTGCTCGGCGTGGCCGAAATGGGCGATCTGCGTTCGCTCGGCCGCGTGGGCTGGAAGACGCTGCTTTACACGGTGTTCGTGTCCGGCATCGCAGTGATCATCGGCCTCGTTCTGGTCAACGTGATGCAGCCCGGCATCGGCCTCGACGAAACGACGCGCGCCACTCTGCTCGCCGACAGCGCCGACAAGGCCAAGAGCATTACCGCGCAGGCGGCGCCGCCGTCGGGCATCGACATGGTCGTGCAGATCGTGCCCGACAACATCATCCGTGCCGCGTCCGGCGGCGACATGATCGGCATCATGTTCTTCGCGCTGATGTTCGGCATCGCGATGGTGCTGACGCCCACGCCCGGCGTCACGCGCGTCAAGGAATTCATCCAGGGCATCTACGACATCTCGATGACGCTGATCGACCGCGTCATCCGGCTCGCGCCGTATGCGGTGGCCTGCCTGCTGTTCACGCTGACCGCAAAGCTCGGCTGGCAGGTGCTGTTCCTGCTCGGCAAATACGTCGCTGTCGTCCTGCTCGCGCTGGCGATCCACCAGTTCGTGGTCTATTCGGCGATCGTGAAGGTATTCGGCGGCATGAGTCCCTGGCGCTTCTTCCGCAACGTCGAGGAAGCCATGCTGACCGCGTTCTCGACCGCGTCGTCGTCGGCGACCTTGCCGACCTCGCTCAAGGTCGCCGAGGAAAACCTGCGCCTGCCGCCGCGCATCGCGCGTTTCGTGCTGACCGTGGGCGCGACCGCGAACCAGAACGGCACGGCGCTGTTCGAAGGCGTCACGGTGCTGTTCCTCGCGCAGTTCTTCGGCGTAGAGCTCACGATCGCTCAGCAGCTCGTCGTGCTCGGTGTCTGCATACTCGGCGGCGTCGGCACCGCCGGCGTACCGGCCGGTTCCATCCCGGTGATCATGATGATCCTCGCCATGGTCAACGTGCCGCCCGAAGGCATCGGCCTGATCCTCGGTGTCAACCACTTGCTCGACATGTCGCGCACGACGCTCAACGTGACCGGCGATCTCGTCGCCGCCGTCGTGGTTTCGCGCGGGGAAACCGAGGCGTCCGCCGCGTCCGAGTGAGCCGCGCGACGCTGGCTTTCGCCGGAGGTGTCAGGTCACAAGGACATGCCTTCATTCCCGGATCGCGTCCGATGCCAAGCCACGCACGACGTTCAAATCCAGTGCGTGACTTGCCCGGCAGGGCGGCGGACCACCTCACTGCGGCAAGGCGTCGCATGCCAATGCGGAGCAATGTCGTCGACGCCGCCGCATTGCGTAATGCATAGCTGAAGGCCTTCCTAAGGTGAATCAGAAGGGACGGGGCAGCTTGGGAACCTCTGAACAAGTCGGTATTTGCTTTTGATTTCGGAGCCACCTTGAGTCAAGGGGGTGAAGGACGATGGCTAGAACCGAAGGTTCTCATCGTCCTGAACGCCCAACGGGCCGGGCCGGCTAGTGCCTGCGCAGCAGGCGTTTGGCGGGGTTTTGGAGATCTGGTGCTGAGTACAAGAGCGGTATTGCCAGGACTTGTTCAGAACTTCCCTTGACGGCAGTCAGGCGTCCTGTCTAACTATTTGCGTTATCTCCGTCGCGCCGCCTCGGCAGCGCAGACCTTGTGTCGAGGGGCGCTGCAGCGGATTCATTCCGTCACGCTCGACGCAGGCCAGGATGGCAAGGGCGCCTCTTTCAGAGAGGTGCATTATGCGAGATTCCAGTAATGGCAAAGTGGTAGGCCGCGTCGTCGGCCTGTGGCGTTATCCGGTCAAGTCGATGGCTGGCGAACCGCTGGCCGAGGTCGACGTCTCCTGGTTCGGACTGGCGGGAGATCGACGGTGGGCGTTCGTGCGCAACGACGTGCCGCAAAGCGGCTTTCCCTGGTTCACCCTCCGCGATCGCGGCGATTTGAATCACTTTCATCCGTCGTTCGTCGATGCGTCGAAACCCGACAAATCGGCCACGGTCGTGCGTACGCCTTCCGGGGTGACCTTCGATGTAACCGATCCCGCGCTCGCCGCGGAAATCACGTCGAATGATGTGCGCGTGATCAAGAACGATCGCGGCGTGTTTGATACGTTCCCGATTTCTCTCATCAGCACGCAGACGATTGCGCAGCTCGGCAGCGCAGTGGAGCGGGACCTCGGCGTCGCGCGGTTCCGGCCGAACATTCTCGTCGAGGCCATCGACGGCGTGCCGTATCCGGAGGACGAATGGGTGGGTGTGGTACTCACCATCGGCGGCTTGCGCATGCGGGTCGACAAGCGGGATGGACGCTGTGCCGTGATTACGATTGATCCGCTCACTGCCGAACGCGAACCCGGCATCTTGCGCACGGTCGCCCGTGATCGACAGGGATGTCTAGGAGTGTATGGCACGACCGTCGCACCCGGCCGTGTCGCGTTGAACGACTCGGTCGTCCTGGAGTTTGTGGCCTGATACTGCGTCGTGCGGGTGCGTGGGGAGGCGGACTTGACATCGCAGGCGCGCGGCGCGTCAATGCAGGTCGCCACGCCCCCTGACAACTTCGCGCAGTCGGCGCTCGTGCGTACGCCACACGGACGACCATGTCAGATCTAACCCAAGCTCATCTCAGCGATACGCCGGGCGCAGAGTCTGGCGATGTCACGTCCGTTACCGCAATTCTCAATGCGGCAGGCAACGAGCGCGCCGGCGTCGACCAGGTCTTTGCGCTCGTCTATGCCGAATTGAAGCGAATCGCCGCGCGGGTGCTGGCCCAGTCAGGCCAGTCCACGCTCAATCCGACGGCGCTCGTGCACGAGGTGTACTCGAAACTGATCGGCAACGAAACGCTCGGCCTCACCGGACGCCAACATTTCTATGCGCTTTGCGCTCGTACCATGCGGCAGATCGTCGTCGACCATGCACGCAGTCGGTTCGCCGAGAAGCGCGGCGGCGGTCAGGCGGCCGTCGCACTGACCGACGACGGCATCATCGACGTATCGCAACCCGAGACGCTGGTTGCGCTCGACCTGGCGCTGACTCAACTCGAAAAGCGCGATTCGCGCCTGGTGGAGCTGCTGCACTATCGCATCTTCGCCGGGATGGAGTTGTCCGAGATCGCGCCGCTCTATGGGGTTACGTTGCGGCAGATGCAACGAGATTGGCTGCGTGCACGTATCTGGATTGCGGATGCGATGTTGGAGAAGCCGTAGCCGCTGCTACTTCTCCGGCCGCGGGTGCTCAGCCATCAGTTTTGCAGCAGGGCCGGCAATATCGCCTTGGCGATCTGTCAGCTTGGAAAGCGGCACAAGAATCGCATAGGCGTCGTCCACCTGCCCGTTCAGCAACAATGCTTGAGCGTGCCTAAGCCGAGCGGTGGCTATCCAGGGGTGTTCATCGCCGAGCGAGGCACGCGCCTCGCGCTCTGCATCTTTCCACCATGCGGCAGCCGCGGCGAAGTTCTTGGAATCGCTGTACGTATTGGCGACGTGCCCCATCGTGTAGGCAATCTGAGACGATGCCGCGTCGTAAATTTTCCGCTCGTCTTCCAGCACGCTCAGGAATTCGCGGCGTGCGTCCTCAGTGCGCTCGAGCGATCGCCACGCATAGGCGAGATTCTTTCGCGCTGCAAGAGTGAGCGCGTTCTGCGGCCCGAAGGTGTCGATGTGTGCGCGAACTGCCTCGGCGAGCAGCGGCTCCGCTTGGATGTAACGCTTGCCGCGTAGCAGTATCAGGGCGTGGTCGTGCACGATTCTCACGTAGTGCTCATTGGCTTCTATGCCCGCCCAGGGCGCTGAGCCGTACACAGAGCCATGGAACGACAACGCCTTGTCGAGCAGGCGCTCGGCACTTTCGGTATTTCCCTGTTTCGAATCCAGTTTGCTCAGCAAACGATAAGCGGCAATCAGCTCATGAGGCGGGTTGTCTTTTCCTTCGAAGGCAGCCAAGTAAGCGAGCGCCATTTGCTTGGCCTGCGCATCGTTGCCACGCATCTCATGCAGAATCGCCAGGTATAGCCTCGCCAAAGCTAGGCTTGGATCGTCGTCGGCTAGCGTCGCCTCGCGCAGCTGGACTGCTCTCGTGAATGCGCGTTCCGCCGCATCGAGCTGGCTGCGCCCCAGAAAGATTTCGCCTATGTCGATCATGAGCTGCGCGGCTAGCTCAGGTTGTTGGGCGAAGCCCTGATCGACTCGATCCAGACTCCGTTCCAATATCTCACCGGCCGACTTGCCGCGATTCGCTTCGTTATCGGGATCCGCGCTGCCAAACACATCGAGGAGAAACTGTTTGACGGACTCGGCGCGCAACTGCGCCTGCTGCGCCGCGTTCCGTTCTTCGGTGAGGCGCGCGCTGTGCCATGTAACGGTAGCTGCATAGCCGATCAGCAGCAGCGCGATCGTGCTCACGCTGGCGGCTCCGAGCCAATGCCGGCGCAGAAAGCGCCGCGCCCGATACGTGCGCGAAAACGGTCGCGCCAGGATCGGCTTGCGATCGAGCCAGCGCAGCAAGTCTTCTGCCAGTTCGCGCGCGCCGCGGTAGCGTGCTTCGGGATCTGCCTGCAACGCGTGCAGCAAGATGCTGTCGAGGTCGCCGTGAAGCTGCCGGCGCAGGCGTGCCGGCGTGCTGGCGCGCGCAGCAGCCGACGCCGTATTCGACGCGACCGCGCTGCTGGGTGGCCGCAGGGAACCGCGCATGGCCTGCAAGAGCTTCAGCGGGTCATCGCCTTGCGCGGCGAACGGATGTACGCCGGTCAGCAACACGTGCAGGAGCAGGCCGATCTGATAGACGTCACTCGCCACGCCGGTAGGTTTGCCGGCGAGCTGCTCCGGACTCGCGTAGCGCAACGTATACGCGCGAGCCAGTGTCTGTGTGGATTCTGGCTCGGTTGCGTCGGGGGATAGAATCTTCGCAATGCCGAAATCGAGCAGACGGACCTGGCCGTCCTGCGCGAGTAGGATATTGCCCGGCTTGAGATCGCGATGAACGACCAGCTGGCGATGTGCGTAGTCCACGGCCAATGCGACATCGATCACGCAGCGCACGCGTGCCTCGATGCTCAGTTGACGTCGGTCGCAGCCACGGTCCAGCGCCTCGCCTTCGACGAACTCCATCGCGAGCCAGGGCCGTCCATCGGGCGCCACCCCTGCATCGATCAGGCGCGACAAGCGGGCATCGTCGAGCCGCGCGAGAATCTCCGTTTCCTGCTGAAACCGCCGCGTCTGCTCGCTGCCGCTCATGCCGAGCGACATCACCTTGATCGCCACGCGCTGCCTCGCACCGTTCACATGCCGCTGCGCCTCGAACACGTCGGCCATGCCGCCGTGGCCGATATGCGCCAACAGCGTCCACGAACCGAGCACATGGCCGGATCCGAGCCCCGCGCGCCGCGACAGCGCCTCGGCGCAGAACGCCGATGCGGCGAGCCGCTCGATCGAATCGCTCCGACTGATTCCCTCCAGCAGCCGTCGTAGCGTGGTCGCAAGCCCGGCATCGTCCTGCGCCAACTGCGTCAGGGACGCCTCGCGCTGCTCATCCGGCAGATCGAGCAGCGAATCCAGATGCCGGTCGAGCGTGTGCCAGTCGTGGTTGGTCGTGCTCATCTCGCTCCTGCCGCAAGCAACATAGTGCCGCAGTTGGCTACAACGAAATCGCGTGGCGAAAGCGACATCCGGAAGCTGGCATGGGCACAGCACCTGACGCGAAGTGTATCCGGATCCGCTCGAAACCTTTCTTCTGAGCCAAAGAACGGGGTCTGGACGATGCGGATCTCCGATACTTCGGCGGGAGATACGGGAATGCTGGACTACTGGGCGATCAAGTTCTGACGAACAAGTGGTACGACGTCCTCGGGTACGCCGCTCGACCACGAAGCATTTGGCTACCCCTGTCGCGAAAATCGACGAATCGAGTTTTGTACGAATCGCTTGAGCGCGATGTCGTCTACGAACTCTCACTATGTACTGCTGCTTCGATCCAGCGGAACGTTTCCGCCCTGTCGTTAGTTTTGCTGTATGACAGAGCCGCCGCTCGGCACCGCGAGTTTCGTTCTCGCATCGCCGTTTACGAAAGCGTCTATTTGGAGATGCAATCCACTGGCTGGCGAGGAGCCGACATGAAGAAGTCCGCGCATATCGGTATCGTCGCCTGTTCCGCCGAGGGCGCTGCGCTGTGCTACCGCACCATCTGCGCTGAAGGGGCCAAGCGGCTTGGATCGCACGCCCATCCGGAGGTGTCGCTACATTCGCTTTCGCTCGCGGACTATGTCGTCCGGCTGGATGCCGGCGACTGGGCGGGCGTGGCCGAGCTCATGCTCGAGTCCGCCCGCAAGCTCGCGGCAGCTGGTGCCGATTTCCTGATTTGCCCTGACAACACCATCCATCAGGCCTTCGACCTGGTCGAGCCGCGCTCGCCGCTGCCCTGGCTGCATATCGCGCAGGTCGTCGCAGAGGAAGCGCGAGCCCGCGGTTTCCGCCGCATCGGCCTCACCGGCACCCACTGGCTCACGTCGAGCGAGGTGTATCCGCAACGTCTTGCCGCCTGTGGACTGGACAGCATGCGGCCCGACGGCGCCGCGCAACGCGAAATGGGCCGTCTCATCATGGATGAACTGGTCAACGGCATCTTCGAGCCGCGCACGGTCGCATTCTTCCAGAACGTGGTCCGTGACTTTCGAGAGAGGGGATGCGATGCGGTCATCCTGGGCTGCACCGAGATTCCCTTGATCATCGGCGATCACAATTCTGCATTGCCCACGCTGGACTCGACACGGCTGCTGGCGCGTGCCGCGCTGCGACGCGCACTCGATCCGAATACGCAGTCAGGCGCAGGGGGATGGACCTGACTGCGTGCCACGGCGACGGGCGACTCCCTCGCCGTGGTCATGTGGCCCGTACTGCGACGGTCATTCCGGTGCCTGGAAACCGTTGTAAAAAATCAGGTCGCCCGACACTCCGGCATCGCTGCCGTCCAATTGCTGCAAAAAGGCGAGCAGATCGTTGCGCTCCGTCTGCGGCAGCGTCAGCACACGGCGGTGCGGTTGCGCTTGCGCTAGATACCCGGCGTGCGCGACGAGGATCTCATCGATGTTGACATACCACGCATCGGTCGACAGTTCGACCGTGTTGGTCGTGCCGGCATTCAGCGCGACGCCTTCGATGCGATAGCGGTTCCACTGCGTCGATCGCCAGTTCGGATCGTTTTCGCTGGCAGGCAGTGCCACGATCGGCAGTGACGCGCCGTTGACGCGTACGGTGAGCGCCTGCGTCTGGACGCCCGCGCGCGAGTTGCTGAAGCGCACCTCGATCGCGCCCTGCCCGCCAGGGCCGCCGTTTACCCCATTGAAGGTCAGCAGCTGGGCAGCGCTTTCGAGGCTCACGTAAGCGCGTCCGCGTACGGTGTCGTCGTTGTTGATCTCGACGAATGTGTCGACGAGTGCCGCGCCTCCGCTGCGCTGTGCGCTTTCCGCGGTGTAGGTGAGGCCGCCCGTAACGCGGAACACGTCGGCGAGCGTGTCAGCGGAGCCGTCGTGGAAGTATGGCGGATCGGCCCATACACCCAGCAGCGTGGGCGTGTCGATTCCGACGAGCGGCTGGCCGATACGCGAGCCCGAGCTGGCGCGCAGCGTGCCCACATTGTGCAGCGTCGTCGCCGCTACGGTGCTGTCGGTATAGCGCGGCGGTGTGTGGCAGGCAGCGCAGCCCTCGCGCGAAAAGATCTCCTGACCCGCACGCGCCGGCATCGACATCGTTCCATCGGCCGAACGGAACGGGCTGCGGCGGATGTCGCCGGCATTCAACGACGAGACGTACGCAGAAAGGCGATCGAGCTCGGGGCTGCGGCCGGCCTTGGGGGCTCCCAGCGGATTCATCGTGGCGATGAAGTCGGCGTCCTGCATGAAGCCGCTGCCGCCGAAGAATGTGCGGATGTCATTCTCGAAGTCCTGAATCTCGTCGAAATTTGCCGACCAGTGGACCTTGCCGTGCGTCATGCCGCCACGGCCGCTGAGTGTCGTCGTGTTGCGCAGGCCTTCGCTGCGACCGCTGAAATCCCATACCCGGCCGTCATGGCTGCCGTCCAGATGGCACGTCGCGCACGAGATGTAGCCCTCTGCGCTCATGCGCGTGTCGCCGGCGTGGTAGAAGATCCGCTTGCCCTGCAGGACGTCGGCAGGCAGCGTCTCCGACGCCACCATCGACACGTTGCTGCGTGGTATCTGCAAGGTTCCGTTTTCGAAGAACGCTTCCGTCTCCAGCACACTCACGTTACGGTCGAGGAAGTTGTGCACGAACGTGCGTCCGCTGTCGGCATCGCTGCATACACCCTGAGGCGCGGCGCCGGTGGCAACGCGGTTTACCAGCGTTCCGAGTCCGGTGTTGCCTTCGAGCGCCAGCGCATCGAGCACCAGCACCTCGTTCATGCCCTGCAGCGTGACGAACAGGTAGTCGCCGAGCGGCGAGAACCCCACCGCACTGCTCGAGTCGCTGTTGTCGAGGTCGAGCGCGCGCCGGAACCGTGCGGAGGCGCTGGCGCCGTCCGGATCGATCTGCACGAGCAGATTGCGTACGGTGTTGTCTTCATCCAGATCGTGACCGGGATGGATCAGCCTGCCGCGCTCGCTGTTCGGTTTGCTGGCCGCCACGAACGCGCCCGCGCCTCGCGGCGACAGCACGATTGCCGCGAGCTGATTGGCAACGCCTCGGCCTGCGGCGGTATTGTCCGGATTGGCGTCGCCGCCGATTTTCGGGATACGGATAGTGCGCGTGAGCTGCATCGTGGCCGCGTTCACGTCCCATACTTCGGCGTGGTGCAGTGGCGAAAGAAAGCGGGTGACGAGCACGCGCGCGCCATCGGCCGAGACGGCGAGTGCGCGCGGATCGCGCCCGAGCGGGAGACTGCCGGTCAATGCGCGCGATGCGGAGTCGTAGCGGCGCAGCTCGCCGCGATTGCTCAATGACACGAACGCACGCGTGCCGTCGGGCGAAACGGCTACGGCGGTCGGGCCGCTGCCGTAGCCGGTGTCGAGCGTTGCGACGAGGGTACCGTTCGTCTCGTTGACGATGCGTATCTGATCATCATCGAAACAGGTCACCCATAGCTGTCCGCCCGGTGCGCGGGCCAGACTGCGCGGATCCGCACACACCGGATACTCGGCGATTTTGGTCAACGTATCGGCGTGGAGTGCGCTGATCGAATCGGTGTCGGGATTTACGCTCCAGATGCGGCGGCGCGGCGAATCGCAGACGAGCGGGCTGCTTGCGGTCGGACGCGATGCACCGAGCGGTTCCACCACGGTGACCGTGGTCACGCGGCTTGCGATCGTGCCGGAGGGGTCGCGCGCCTGCACCACGGCGCGATAGTGCCCGCGTTGCGCGTAGGCATGACTGGCGGCGGCCGCCGCGGCCCACGCTGTCTTGGGCGAGCCGTCGCCGAAGTCGAAGCGATACTGCAGTGCGTCGCTGTTGGGATCGCTCGCCGCAGCAGTGAACGCGACGTTGGCGCCCGGAGCTGCGGGATGCGTGGCCGAAGTAAGCTGGTTGACGACCGGCGGCATGTTGCCGCTCACGCTGCCGCCGGTGGAAAACGTGTAGGCATACGCAGGCATCGCGTTGCCGGCCGCGTCGCGAATACCGTCCAGCCGTACTTCATACGTGGCGTCGGCGTCGAGCAGCGCATCCGGTTGGAAAGTGAACACATCGTCGAAACTGAATGTCCAGCGTCCGGCGAGCGGAGGACCGAAGCTCGCGCCGAGTACGCGTCGTACGCGGAAACTGCTGCCGTTGACGATCGACAGCGTGTCGAGCGTTTCGTGAATCAGCAGGCTGATCGCCGCACTGCGCGGATAGCTTGTCTGCCCTGCGCGAGGAATATGGAATCCCACACTCGGCGGGCGAGTGTCGGGTGCGGCCTGGTGGGCGAAGATGGCTATGCCCTGATCCTCGCCGACACCACCGGTGACCAACAAATTGCCGAGCGGCAGGGCGAACTGGCTGATGTCGATGCCGTTGGAAATCGTCGCGAACTGACGCACCGACTGACGCGTACGCATGTCGATCTTGTGATCGCCGATGAAGGCGAATTCGTCCTGAAATTGTGCGTACATCGCGCCCGACGAGCCGTTCGGCCGCGCAAGCGGCACGTCGGCCACGAAACGCAGCGCCGACGGATCGGTCGCGTCGACGACGCGCATGCCGTTGCCGTTGTCGTTGTAGGGAAAGACGATGTAGAGCTCGCCGTCGTTGCCCCACACCTCGGGCCAGTAGCCTCCCGGGCCGCCCGCCGTCAGCACGTCGAGCAGGACGGGCTGCTGTGGATTGCTGATGTCGTACGTCGCGACGCCCGTGCGGCTTTGGTCGGAAGCGAAGATCAGCAGGTTGCCGATCAGGAACGGATGACCGATGACACCGGTCATTCCGAGGTGATCCCAGGTCGACTGCAGTTGACTCCCCGGCGATCCTGGCGGCCCGTTCGTATATAGCGATGCGTTGCCACCGACGGCGTTGTAGCTCCACCACGTCTGATCGACGAACCACGGCTGCGACAGCACGCCGCGCACGCCGGCTCCGAACGCATTGGAACTTTGGCGCGTGACGCCCGGTACACCGCTCTGCGCGCGGAAAGACCACGGTGCCGTAGGTGGCCAGTCCGGCCCGATAACGAGGAAGGGGCCCGGCGCGCGCGTCGCCATGTTCTGCCCGACATGAAAGTAGCCGTGCGCATTGATCGGCATCGCCGTCGTTCCCAGCGATCCGGACGCATCTCCCGGCGCATTGGCGATCGCCCGCGGCGTGGAGGGATCCATCAAGCTCCACATCCGGGTTTGCAGATTCGAGCCGGGCTGGCTCGACGGAGACTCCGGGATGGAGAACAGGATTCCGTTGTGCCAGGCGAGTATCGCCATACGGCCGTCGTTCGTCGCAAACGGTGCTGTCACCAGTTGACCTTCGGTGCGCGGCACATTCGCGAAACCTGTGCCCGTGGGCCAGGTCGTGGTCGTGAGTTGCGCCTGCGCTGTGCCGCAGGCGAGTAGCAGCGAGGCCGCGCCGCAGACCATCGACGAGCGCACGAGCGTGAACGCGACTGGCATGGTGGTTCCTTGTTTTCGCAACGGTAGTGCCTTTTCCACGTAGAACCACTCACGAAACGACACGCTTTGTTTCGGAAGACAGAAGTCGGCCATTGCGACGCATGCCGTCCTCCGCCACGTTCCGCGCCGTAGGCATTCGTGCGCATGCTATTCCTCGGCAAGCGCAGATGCGACACAGACCTGGCGCCTTCAGGCCGAGAGAGTGACGCACTGCGGCGACGGCGGGAGTGCTCGAGTCGTTTCTGCCGGTCTTTTGCGAATTAGGCGCCAGGACCCGCTCGCCCTCGCGATCTGCGCGCTCGGGCGCTCGCCGACATCGAGCGCCGGGTCAACTTCTGAATGAATGACGGAGAAGCCAGATGCGTCAAATCGTACGTACCGTCCTGTCGCTGCTTTCAGTGGCACTCGTCCCCGTGATGACGGCAGCTGCAAATCCGCCGGCACAAACGGTTCTCATGTTCGTGCCGCAGGAAGGCGTGTATTACACCGAGTATCTGGTGATGCGCCGAGCCCTCGAAGATGCGGGGTATGCGGTGGAGGTGCGCAGCTCCTCGGCGAGTGCTGCCGGCAGTTACCTGATTCCAAACGGAAGCGCGGTCGCCGACGCGGCAAATTCGCTGCCGGGTAGCAGCTATGCGGCATTCCAGGCGCAGTACATGAGCGCGTTCGGCATTGCGTGGTCCGTCGCCGACAACACCGTGCCGCTGGCGGGAATTCCGGTAGAAGGCGCGATCCAGAGTGTGCCCGACATGTCGAATTACGCGGCGCTCGTAGCCGTGGGCGGCACGGGCGCGCTGGCGTATCGCGTCGACGGTTCATACGCCGCGCTTGGCAGCTCGTCTGCCACGGCGGTGCAGGCCGCGACGCTCGCGCTGAATGCGCTTGCGCTCGACGCACTGAGAAGCGGCAAACCCGTGATGGCGCAGTGCCATAGCGCGAGCCTTGCAGCGTACTGGCGCATTCCAGGCACGTCCGGCCCGGGTGCGGAGGCGCTCGGTTACAGTCTGTTGAAGGATGGTCAATCAACAGGGTTTCCGGACGCGGATACACCGGCGAGTCTGGCTTCGCTCGACATCACACACCGGCCCAATGACCCGGTGACGCTCTCCTCGCCGCACCCCGATCTGTATCTAGGAGGCGGAGAAGTCGGCGCGGGTGACTCGCGCGTGATCACTACCCGCGACTGGTATCCGCAGACGGTCGCGCATGCCGGCAAGACGTTGGTCAACGTATTGCGAACCTACCCACCCCTGGCGGGACAGCCCGCGCCGCTGCGCACGCTAGTTCTGCACGGCGGCCCCGTCGATCAAGGCAATTGCGGAGCAGACAACCGCAGCAACGACATTCCGTGCAATTTCGGCGTCGGTCTGAATACGCCGGCGGACTACCTCGATGTGGTCGCGTCGTTGTCGGCGCCCGGACTCGTCGCGCAGGACGGCGTGGAGCTCGATGTCGAGCAACTCAGTGTCACGCTTCCACCGGCAAGTCTGCCGTTCGATGCGACGAGCACAGACAGCATCTCGAACTATCTTTCCAGCTTCGACAGCGTCGTGCTGTTCAAACACTGGTCGACAGGCATGACGACCGCGCTGCAGCAGGCGCTGGTGGACTTCGTCGATGAGGGTGGCGGTGTGGTGGCTCTGCATCACGCGCTCTACAACGACGTTGCCTGGCCTTTCAGCAAGGACATCTTCGTTTCGGAGCTGTTCGGCGTGCAGTCGCACATGTCGACCTGGAGCGGCAGCACGCTGCAGAACCAAAGCTTGCTATTCACGCAGAATGGGCATTTCGTCACCAGCTTTCACCTGCAGTCACTGCCCCAACCCGTAACGCCGCCGGCGAGCTGGGGCGCGTACCCGTTGCCGAGCCGCGCCAACGGTACGGGTTCCGTGTATCAGCGCGTCAGCCTGTATGACGAGATCTACAACAACTGGAGCGTCTTGCCCGGCAACGTATTCGGCTCGGGTCTCGGCCAGATCGAGCCGCTGCTGTCCAACACCGGCACGCCGGACGCGCAGACGCATCTCGCCGGCTTCAGCAAGCGGCTGGATCCGTCCGGTGACGGAAGCGAAGGCCGTGTGGTGTTCATGATGGCCGGCGAGCGCAAGGAGAGTTTTGCGCCGACCTCGCACTATGCCCGACTGGTTCGCAATTCCGTACTGTGGGCATCCAACCCGGCAGCCTCTGAGCCAGGTTCGGAAGAGCCGCCAGCAGCGTCGCTGATAAGCGGGCTGTCGGTCGTGGCGCTGTCGAGCGAGCAGTCGCCGCATTTCGCCGATCCGGGATTGTTTGACGGCAATGTCACGGGTGCCAATGGCACGCGCTGGACCGCACAGGCGCGCTACCCACAGGCTGCCGTGATCGATCTGGGCAATACCTACTCCGTTTCCCGGCTCGATGTGCACCCTTATCTGAGTCGCGCCTATCGCTACCGTGCTTCCCTCTCGCATCGGCCTTACTCCGATTACACGGCGATCGTTGATCGAACCGCGAACCAGACGGGCTACATCGTCTTCAGTGATGAGTTCGCACCGGTCGCCGGACGCTATCTGCGGGTCGAGGTGCAAAGTGTCGAAGGCAACGTCAGCCCTTACGTCACATTGAATGAGATCGCGGCGTTCGGCGTTCCAATGCAGGCGCCGGTGCCGGTGCCGAGCGGAGCGCAACTGACTGGGCTGAGCGTTGCCAGCGTGTCGAGTCAGCTGGCACCGCAATTCGCCATGCCGGGCCTGTTCGATGGAGTCGCGGACGGCTCGAACGGAACGCGCTGGACTGCGCAGGCGGGACTGCCTCAGTTCGTCGTGATCGATCTCGGCGCGACGCAGACCGTTCGCGGTGTCGACGTGACTCCTTTCCAGCAGCGGCCGTATCGCTACACGGTGTCGATCGGGGCCGACGTCAACGGCCCCTTCGAGCCTGTTGTCGATCGAAGCGAGAACCGCATCGCGAGTGCGACGTTTTCGGACTCGTTCCTGCCGCGCCAGGGGCGATACCTGAGGCTGGACGTCGCTGGCATATGGGGCGATACGACGCAATACGTGACGATCAATGAACTGGCCGTGCGCGGCGAGCCCTGAACCGCCGGCGTGCGCGGTTCCGCCCGGGCTCGTCCGTTCGAAGCCGTGCGCGAATTTTCAACGGCGGTCTCGATGCTGGCAACGGTCATGCCTGGGCATCGCGTGGAACACCAGAAACCGCAGTAACTGACGCGGTGTGGCGGAACGACGGGCGACCAGGCAGGCCGCCCGTCGTGCGGTTCAGTTGAAGTTGAGCAGATACGGAACGTGGTCGATCCGCACGTTCCCCGCGGCGCCTTGACGGCCGAACTCGCTCGCGCCGCGCTCCACCGTGTAGATGGCATCCACGAAGTCATCCGCATTCGCGAACCAGTGCTCGGGCATGGCCGCGATGATCGCCGAAGCGATTTGCTCGATCGCGATCGCTTCCGGCAATCCCGCCAGGCTGCCGATTTCGCCGATCACCGACGCCAGGGCCAGCACCAGGCTCTGATAGGAGGTGTTGTCGTCGTGCTCGTAGACCAACACGTTGACGGCATCGAAACCGAATTGCCTCCAGTCGACGATGATCTGACGGGGGTGGTAGGACTCGCCCGCATAGTCGAGATAGGGCAGGTCGACGAGGAAGATCTCGGGTTCGTTGTCGCCGATGACTCCGCTTACCAGCATGTACATCTCGGCGCGACCGGACGACCACGGTTCCTTGTCGTCCTGCACGCTGATCCGTTCGAGCCGAGTCGTCTCGACACTTGCCTCAACCGCGTTCTGAATCGTCAGGAGACGCTCATCGGACATGCTATTGAGGCTGACGTTTCTCAATGCCGCGTTCGCCCTGCGTACGAACTCGCTGGCGCCCTCGTCGATGGAGAGGACGTAGACGGGCTGCTCGGGCGCGCGTGACGCATCGAGCAGAACCTGCTGCCCGCTGGCGATGTGCAGGGCGGGGACCGACTGCAGCTTCGTGTCCTGTCCCGCCGGCGTCCACGCGATGTACTGGGGCGGCTGCTGCGCGCCTCGGGTTTCGGAAAGTTCGATCAATACCCGACTTTTGAATCGATCGTCGCGTTCCACGCCCGGCGCGATGAGCCTCAGGGCGCTCGTCAGCGTCGGCGCATCGTTCGTGCCCAGAAGATAGCGGTTCAGCGCCGCAGAGGCCGAGGACGATCGAAGATGGTGGGCGAGATGCTGGGCGGCATGTTCGAGCGCATCCGTTTGCGCCGGTTGGGAGTCGTGCGGCCGTTCTGCGCCGACGACCGCGGCCTGGGTGACGCCGCAGACGGCGAGCGCCAGGGCAACTGCGAGTGATCTGAGGGACATGCGTTCTCCGTAAGTGCAATGTGGATTCGGAAATTCGAGGCTGCGGGATCGACGACGGGCGCCTGCCGCAGGTCGAGACGTCAACGCGGAGCGGTGCCGGCGAGCGTCCGGAAACGCTCGTGGCTTGCAGAAGCCACACCTGCGCATCGGCGTCGCTCCGTCTGGATATAGCGCAATTGCGCGGCCGAAACGACGAGGCGGAAGGGATGTCGTTCAGCGCGCCGTTTCGCGTTGGATGTCAATGGAAAAACCGGGGCATCACTGTAGGAGGCCGTGTGGAAAAGTTCGAACTCGTCGAGCGCCTTGCCGATTCGTCCGCCTACGGGTTCGACGCATCGCAGCCGATTTCCACGTTGTACCAAGCGACAACGAATGCGCGCGAGGACGCCGATGCCACTCTTGCCCGTCGGGTCTTGTCCTCCCGGCAGCTGGAGTTGATCCGGGTGATCGCCCGTAGCAGGAGTCTGCGCGCGGCGGGACTTGCAGCGGGCATTTCCCAGTCGGGGCTGACGCGCCAGTTGCAACTGATGGAGTCGAGGCTCGGCGTCAAGATCGCCGAACGGGACAGCAACGGCGTGCGGCTGACCGAGGCCGGAGAACGGGTACTGTCGCTCGCGCAGATAACCCGGCAGCTCGAGTTGCAGATGCTGCACGAACTGTCCGCCCAGCGATCGTCGTTGCGCGGCCAGGTGCGTGTCTGCGGATTTTCCTCGGTCATGCGCTCGGTCGTCGTCCCGTCACTGGCCGACTTGCTGCGGCGGCATTCCGCACTGACCTTGATATCGATCGTGGAAGAGCTCTACCTCGTTGCGAGCCGCAGCGCTACCGGCGAGGCGGATATCTTCATCACGCAGGTGCCCGTCCGGCTCGCCGGCTATTCGTCTCAGGTCATCGGCCAGGAGATCAACCTGCTGATCGAATCGGACCGGCACGCCACGCCACCCGTGCTGATCGATCACGAGCCGGAAGACCGGTTCAGCGAGCACTACCTCTCGCTGGCAGGACTGGAAATTCCTACGCCGTTCCGACGGCTTTTTCTCAACGATATCTACGGCCTGCTGGACGGGGTGCGTGCAGGCCTGGGCCGTGCCGTCGTACCGCTGCATCTGCTCGATCGGGGCACGGGCATCCGCGCGGTAGCCGGCGCCCCGCCGCTGCTGGTCCCCGTCGTCCTGAACGTCCGCTCCGCCATGCTCGAGGTATCGACGATACGTGCGGCCGTCGACGCGCTCGTCGCGAATGCGAAACGCTTTCTCGACCGCGACGAGCTGGGTATCGACCTGGCCCGGTCGATTCGCGGCGGCTTCATGGGGCCTTCCCATCTGTTCGCCGCGTGAACGGCGCGACGGGCCAGG
Organism: Lysobacterales bacterium; assembly: GCA_038207515.1. Taxonomy (GTDB): domain Bacteria; phylum Pseudomonadota; class Gammaproteobacteria; order Xanthomonadales; family Rhodanobacteraceae; genus Tahibacter. Next base: position 39,931 of record JBBQZR010000025.1, read on the forward strand.
GCGCCCGTCGAGGTCAGTCATGCGCAGTCGCAACAGCGAAGTGGGCCGCGTCGAGCCTGCCGCCGAACCCTCGGGTCAGCACCGGCATGCGATTGCGCCGGACGTCGACCCGGATGGGTAAAACATCGCCGCGCGGATTGCGTGCCTGCGCGAAACCTCGGCCGTCTGCGTTCGTGCTGCGGCTCGTTTCGTGACCGTTGCGATCCGCCCGTCGCGGAATGTCGACTTCCGCATGAGACCCGCCGGTGGGTAGCGTCCGCATCGTCCGTGGCCTGCGCTACGGACCATGGACCGCTTCCGGCGGGGCTGCAGGCCACGGCCCTGGCGGCCTCGGCCATACCCAGCGACACAACCTGTAACCTTCGGGCACAATCCGGGCGTCCAGTCCCCGGTCCTCTCATGTCCGACGTCGGCGATGTAACCCAATTGCTGCAGGCCTGGCGCGGAGGCGACCGCCTCGCGCTGGAGCGGCTGATGCCGCGGCTGTACGACACCCTGCGCGAGATGGCGTCGGTGCGTCTGCGGCGCGAAGGCGCGCAGCAGACCCTGGAGCCGACCGCACTCGTGCACGAGGCGCTGGTGCGGCTGCTCGGCGCCGATACCGACTGGCAGAACCGCGCGCATTTCCTCGCGCTCGCGGCCATGCACATGCGCTCGGTGCTCGTCGATCAGGCACGTTCGCGCCTGTCGGCCAAGCGCGGCGGCGACATCGTCGTCGTCACGCTGAGCCATGCGGAAGCCTCCGAAGGCCAGCGCATCGAACTGGATCTGATCGCGCTGGATCAGGCGCTCAACCGGCTCCACGACGAGGACCAGCGCGTCGCGCGCATCGTCGAGATGAGTTACTTCGCCGGCATGGAGCGCGAGGAGATCGCGGCCGTGGTCGGCATCTCCGTGCCGACCGTGGATCGTGACCTGCGCTTTGCGCGGGCCTGGCTCAATCGCGTCCTGAGCTGACGCCGCCATGGCCACCGGTTCGCGCTTCGCGCAGCTGCGCCAGCTATTCGAGGAAGTCTGCGACCTCGCGCCCGAAGCGCGCCTAGCGCATCTGCGGCAGAGCGGGGAAAGCACCGACGTCGTCGCCGAAGTCGAGGCGCTGATCGCCTCGGAGACGCGCGGGCTGCGCCGCGTCGTGACGCCGGTCGCGGCGATCCTGGCGCAACTGCCCGAAACCGAACTCGGCCTCGACGATCGCGTCGGCGCCTACCGGCTCGTCGAAAAGCTCGCGAGCGGCGGCATGGGCACGGTCTACCGCGCCGAACGCGCCGACGGCCACTTCCAGCAACAGGCGGCGATCAAGCTGCTGCGCGGCATACCGACCGAGGACGCGCTGTCGCTGCTCGCGGCGGAACGCCAGATCCTCGCCGGCCTGCAGCATCCGCACATCGCGCGTCTGCTCGACGGCGGCGCGACGCCGGGCGGCCAGCCTTACCTCGTCATGGAGTTCGTCGAAGGCATCGCGATCGATCGCTGGTGCGCCGAGCACCGCCTGCGCCTGAAGGCGCGGCTGCGGCTGTTCCGCAATGTCTGCCGCGCGGTCGCGTTCGCGCACCAGCGCCTGATCGTGCATTGCGACCTGAAGCCCTCGAACGTGCTGGTGCGCGCCGACGGCGCGCCGGTGCTGCTGGATTTCGGCATCGCGCGCGCGCTGGACCGCACGAGCACGCGGCCCGGCGATGCGTACTACACGCCGGGCTATGCCAGTCCGGAGCAGATGGCCGGTGCGCCGGTCAGCGTGGTCAGCGACGTGTACTCGCTGGGTCTGATCCTGTTCGAGCTGGTCAGCGGGCGCAAGGCGCGGCTGGATGCGAACGACCGCACGGTCACGCTGCTGTCGCGCGGGCAGCGGCGCGCGAGCGAACTGGCCGGCGAGCAATGCACCTGGCGTCGCGAACTGCACGGCGACATCGACGCCATCATCCAGCGGGCGACCTCGCGGCACCCGGGCCTGCGCTATGCGTCGGCCGATGCGCTCGCGGCGGATATCGAACGGCATCTCGACAAGAAGCCAGTGCATGCGCGCGCACCGACGATGCGCTATCGCCTGGGTCGCCTGGCGCGGCGGCGCTGGCCCCTGTTCACGGCCGGCGCGGCGATCGTGCTCATGGCAGCCGGCTTCAGCTGGAGCCTGGTCAACGAGCGCGATCGGGCGCTCGCCGCAGAAGTTGAAGCGCGCGGTCAGCGCGACCGTGCGCTCGCGGCGGAACGCCAGGCGCTCAGCCAGGCCGAAACCGCCAAGCAGGTCAGCGCGTTCCTGATTTCGATCTTCGAATTCGCGAACCCGGAGAAGAACACCAAGCAGCGCGACGTGCGCGCCCGGGACATGCTGGAGGAAGGCACGCGCAAACTCGCGGGCAGCCTGAACGACCGACCCGACGTCAAGGGCCGCCTGCTCGGCGTGCTGGCGCGGGCCTGGGACCAGGCCGGCGAACCCAAGCGATCGATGGAGCTGTACCGCGACAGCATCGCGCAATGGCAGCAGGCCGGTGCGTCGTTCGATGCCGAGCGCGCGCGCATGCTGGCCGATCTCGCGGTGATGGAGACGAACAACGGACGCAAGTTCGACGCGGAAAAAACCGCTTTGGAGTCCCTCGCCCTGCGCGAAGCCGCGACGCCGCCGGATGAATCCGAGCTGGCGGATTCCTGGAACACGCTGGGCCTCGTGGTGCGCGGGATCGGCGGCCGCGACGCCGAAGCAGAGGCCTATCTGAAGCGAGCGCTGGAAGTGCGCCAGCAGTTGGGCGGCAACACGCTGGCCGTGATGCACAACCTGGCCGGGGTCTACGCCAACCAGGGCAAGCTCGACGAAGCGATCGCGATGCACGAGGAGGTGCTCGCCGCCAAGCGCAAGCTCTATGGCACCGACGAGCATCCGTCCGTGCCGCGTACCCTGGACGGCTATGCGCGCGCGCTCGCCGGCAAGAAGCGCTACGACGAGGCAGTCGCGGCGCAGCGCCATGCGCTGGCGCTGCGCCAGCGCATGGCGGGCGGCAACGAGGGCGATGCGGTCGCGGTGAGCTACACCGACCTGGGCTGGGTGCTGCAGGATGCCGGCCGTTACGCCGAAGCGATCCAGGCACTGCGCGAATCGCTGCGCATGCGCCGGACCGATCCGAATACCGTGCCGGCCAATCTGGTGCTGGCGTTGAACAATCTCGGTGTGGCGCTGGAGGAGACCGGCGACATGGCCGCGGCCGAGCCGCTGCTGCGCGAGTCGCTGAGCGTGCGGCGCAAGATATTTCCCGACGACGACGCGGCCGTGCTGCGCGGCGAGCACAACCTCGCACGCCTGCTGCTGCGTAGTGGACATGTGGAAGAAGCGCGACCGCTGGTGGAGCATTCGCTGGCCGGCCGCCGCGCGCGGCTCAGCGCAACCCATATCGACCTCGGCCGCTCGCTGCTGCTGCGGGTCGAGCTGCTGCGTCGCGAAGGCAAGCTGAGCGAAGCGCAAGCCGCGCTGGCGGAGCTCGACGCGGCGCAAGTGCAGGCGGACAGCAGCCTGCGGGGACAGCGCGAGCGCGAACGCGCGCGGCTGGCGGTGGCGCTCCACCAGCCCGACGCGGCGCTCAACGCCTTTCGTGCCGAATACGCGCTGTTCGTCGAGCACTACGGCGAACGCCATCCGCTGGCCGCGGCTGCGGCGCTGGACCTCGCCGAAGCGCTTCGGACCGTTGGCGACGCGGCGGCGGCGAAAGTGCTGGTCGACGCCAACGCCGTGCCGATCGAACAGACGTTCACGGCCAGCTCGACCGAGCGGCGCCGGCTGAAGGCATTGCGCGGCCGCTCGTAGCGGACGAAGCAGCGGCTTTTGCCCGCCTCTCGCTTCTCTTCACTGTTCACTGGGCCTTGCGAACCGGCGGCGAAGCCGCGGCCTGGCGCGCGTCGGTTCGGAGCTGTCTGCCGGGCACGTCCGCCGGGCGACTTTCCGCGGCGCTTCGGCGACAATGGCGGCCCTTTGCGGCAGCCCCGGCCCGCCCGGGCCCGGTTTTTTGCACCGGCCGCCGCCACCGCTTTCTTTCCGCCGGGTCTACCCATGTCTAGCCGTCAAGAACTCGCCAACGCCATCCGTGCGCTGTCCATGGATGCGGTCGAAGCTGCCAAATCCGGCCATCCGGGCATGCCCATGGGCATGGCCGACATCGCTGAAGTGCTGTGGAACGATTTCCTGAGCCACAACCCGAAGAACCCGGACTGGTTCAACCGCGATCGCTTCGTGCTGTCCAACGGCCATGGCTCGATGCTGCTGTATTCGCTGCTGCACCTGACCGGCTACGACCTGCCGATCGATGAACTGAAGAATTTCCGCCAGCTGCATTCGCGCACCGCCGGTCATCCGGAGCGGCACGAAACCCCGGGCGTGGAAACCACGACGGGTCCGCTGGGACAGGGACTGGCGAACGCGGTCGGCATGGCGCTCGCGGAAAAAGTCCTCGCGGCGCGCTTCAACCGCCCCGACCACGCCATCGTCGACCACCATACCTACGTTTTCCTCGGCGATGGCTGCCTGATGGAAGGCATCTCGCACGAAGTCTGCTCGCTCGCCGGCACCTTCAAGCTTGGCAAGCTGGTCGCGCTCTACGACGACAACAACATTTCCATCGACGGCAAGGTCGGCGGCTGGTTCACCGACGATACGACCCAGCGCTTCGAAGCCTATGGCTGGAACGTGATCCGCGTCGACGGCCATGATGCGGCCGCGATCAGGGCGGCCATCGTCTCGGCCCGCAGCGATGCCGACAAGCCGACGCTGATCTGCTGCAAGACCCTGATCGGCTACGGCGCGCCGAACAAGCAGAATACCGAAGGCGCGCACGGCGCGCCGCTCGGCAAGGACGAGATCGCGCTCGCGCGCGAGAAGCTGGGCTGGAGCCACGCCCCGTTCGTCGTGCCCGAGGACATCTACGGCGCCTGGAACGCGCGCGCCAAGGGCGCCGAGCGCGAAGCGAGCTGGAACGCGCTGTTGGAGCGCTACCGCGCCGCGCATCCGGAGCTGGCGGCCGAGTTCGAGCGCCGCGTCAACGGCGAGCTGCCGGCCGACTGGGCCGCGCACGCGGACGCCTATGTGGCGAAGCTGCAGGCCGAAGGCCCGGTCGTGGCCTCGCGCAAGGCCTCGCAGATGGCGCTGGATGCGTTCGGTCCCAAGCTGCCGGAACTGATCGGCGGCTCGGCCGACCTGGCGCATTCCAATCTAACTTTGTGGAAAGGTTCCAAAGACGTCAATTCCGGCGACGCCAACGCGAACTACGTCTACTTCGGCGTGCGCGAATTCGGCATGACGGCGATCGCGAACGGCATCGCGCTGCACGGCGGCTTCATTCCGTACGACGCGACCTTCCTGGTCTTCTCCGACTACGCGCGCAACGCCGTGCGCATGTCGGCGCTGATCCCGGCGCACGCGATCCACGTCTATACGCACGACTCCATCGGCCTGGGCGAAGACGGCCCTACGCACCAGCCGATCGAACATCTCGCGAGCCTGCGCTACATCCCGAACAACCGCGTCTGGCGTCCCTGCGATGCCGTCGAATCGGCGGTGAGCTGGAAATACGCGATCGAGCGCAAGGCCGGTCCGTCCTGTCTCGTGTTCTCGCGCCAGAACCTGCAGCACCAGCTGCGCACCGACGAACAGCTCGCCGACGTCGCGCGCGGCGGTTACGTGCTCAGCGAGCCGAACGACGCCAAATTCCAGGCCATCCTGATCGCGACCGGTTCGGAAGTCGGACTCGCCATGGATGCCATGCGCACGCTGGAACTGCAGGGCGTGCGCGTGCGCGTCGTGTCGATGCCGTGCACCGAGGAATTCGATGCGCAGCCGGCCGAATACCGCGAAGCCGTGCTGCCGTCCTGGTGCCGCGCACGTGTCGCGATCGAAGCGGCGCATCCGGATTTCTGGCGCAAGTACGTCGGCCTCGACGGCGACGTCATCGGTATCGCGAGCTTCGGCGCCTCGGCGCCCGCGGACAAGCTGTTCGCGCATTTCGGCTTCAGCGTGGAGCGCATCGTCGATGCGGTGAAGGCGCGCATCTGAGATGGCGGCATTCGAAACGGAACATGTGCTGGACGTGCGGCACTGGAACGGACATCTCTTCAGCTTCACCTGCACGCGTGACGCAGGACTGCGCTTCGAGAACGGCCAGTTCCTCATGATCGGCCTCATGAACGAGGGACGGCCGCTGGTGCGCGCGTACAGCGTCGCCAGCGCCAACTACGAGGAACACCTGGAGTTCTTCAGCATCAAGGTACCGAACGGCCCGCTCACCTCGCGCCTGCAGCACTTGAAGGAAGGCGACGAGATCCTGGTCAGCCGCAAGCCCACCGGCACGCTGCTGCTGCATGACCTGAAGCCCGCGCGGCATCTTTATCTGCTGTCGACAGGAACGGGCCTGGCCCCGTTCCTGTCGCTGGTGCGCGATCCGGAGACGTACGAGCGCTTCGACAAGGTCGTGCTGACCCATGGCGTGCGCCATGTCGACGACCTGGCCTATCGCGACTACATCGAGCACGAACTGCCGCATCACGAATACCTCGGCGAGATGGTGCGCGAGAAGCTGCTGTACTACCCGACCGTTACGCGTGAGCCGTTCCGCCACCAGGGCCGTCTCGACGAACTGCTGGCCAGCGGCAAGCTCGGCGCCGACATCGGCCTGCCGCCGCTCGATCCCGCCAAGGACCGCGCGATGATCTGCGGCAGCCCGGCCATGCTGTCGTCGCTGTCGCAGCTGCTGGACAGCCGCGGTTTCCATGTCTCGCCGCGTATCGGCACACCGGGCGATTACGTGATCGAGCGGGCGTTTGTGGAGAAGTAGCAACCGGTGATGGGTGTCGCCGGCCGCAGCGCTGGCGTACGGTGTGTAGCGGCCGGTGCGCCAACCGCCGAGCGGCGACCGTCCGGGCGCCATCGCCCGGCAGCGTCCCTGTCGTCCACGTCGCCAATGCGGCACTCTAGGATCATTCCAGTTCCGCGGACGTATCCGTCATGCGCTCGCCCGACCTGTCTGCCCGATCCGCCTCGTCGTCGCCATTGGGCTGGTATCTGGCCGCGCTGCTCCCGGTCTGGATCGGTTTCTTCATGTACAAGACGGAAGCGAGCGAACAGGAACGGCTCCGCTTGTACGATCCGGTTCCTGCGACGGGCGAGTTAGTGGCGGCTGAATGCATTCGCCCTCGCAAGCGCAGCTGGCAGGAGTATTGGCTGACGACGACGTATGCGTTCGTCGCCGCCGGCTACGTGAGCTACGAGGAGAAGGCAACCCCGGGCCCTCGGCCGGTGCAGACATTCAAGGCGGTGGATTGGGTTCTGTATTCGTCCCAGGCTGAGTGCGAAGCGGCGCTGTCCGTGGTGCAGGCGGCGAAAGCACCTCGCCCCATCTGGTTTGAGAAAGGCAACCCACATTCAGCGAAGACGACACTGGAGGAGCCCGACAGCAGGCGCTTTCTCTGGGTGGGACTCGGCGCGGTACCGCTGGTCCTGGTCGGCGGCATCCTGAGCCTGCGACGGCGCCGCCGGTCCGGGTAGGACACCTTCGCGGGTTCTGATATGCCGGTCGTCCAGGTTTCGTTTAGGCTCTGCCGACCCTTTGCGAGATTCCCCGCCATGCGATCTGCCGCAGTACTGTTGGCCGTGTTCGCCAGTCCCGTGCTGGCCACCGAAGTGTCGCTGGACCTGCTGCATTTCGACGGCTTCGAGGCAAGCGCGCCGAGCGCGTTCCGGCTAGGTGCCTTGATGTTGCGCGACCCGCACGTCTTCGTGCCGGTTCCGCTGGGGCCGATCACGCTGTGCGCCGACGCGACCGACCTTGCCGACGTCGGGCTCAATCCACAGATCGCCGCGAGCCTGGCAGCCGACGCGAATGCCGACGGCCGCTACGACGCGAGTCCGCTGCTGGTGTTCGATCCGTTGCGCGGCGACGGCGCGCCGGGACGCGTCGTGAGCCGCAGCGGCGATTGCAGCGTCGCGACACCGCTGCAATGCACGCCGGACACGCTGGCCGCGCCAACGCGGTCGTATCGCGCGTTCACGCTGAGCGGCAGCGACCATTGCCTCGAACCGCTGGCCGGTACGACGAGCAACTGGGGCGGTGCCGCCGCCGTGCCGCAGCCCGGCGGTCATTGCTACGCGACCACGGCCGCCGATCTGGTGCTGAGCGCGGGCGCGGTCACGATTCCGCTGTTCGATACGGCATTTGGCGCGCCCGTGCCGGCATCGACCGGCTCCACCGGCGGCGGGCTGCTGCGCGGCTTCCTGCGCGCGACGGACGCGGCGACGATCACGGTGCCCGTCAACGGCAACACGATGACGCTGGCGTCGCTGCTGCCGGGCGGTGCGGGCAGCTGTCGCGCGAACGGCCCCGGCGGTGTGGACACCTGGAACGGCGAAAGCGGCTGGTGGTTCTATTTCGAATTCCGCCAGGACGCGGCCACGCTGTAGCGGTCAGGCCAGCGCGTCGGCCGGCTGCAGCAGCGCGGCCAGTTCGGCCGGCGTAGCCGCGATCGCCTCGGCGACGGCCTGCTCGAGTTCTTCGCGGCTGCCAAACCCCCAGCCTACGCCGAGGCCGCGCACGCTGTTGCTGCGCGCGCCTTCGATGTCGAAATGACGATCGCCGATCATGACCGCCTGTTCCGGCGCCACGCCGAAGTCAGCCAATGCGCGCGCGATCATCTGCGCCTTCTCGGAATGCTGGCCGTCGCCGCTGGGGCCGTAGACCTCGTGGAAATGATGTCCGAACGGCAGGTGATCGATGATGCGGCGCGCCTGCACGCGCATCTTCGTCGTGACGATCGCGAGCGTGCGGCCCGCGGCCGCGAGACCTTCGACCAGCTCGGCGATGCCGGGATAGACCTCGTGCTCGGTCCAGCCCACGCTGTCGAAACGCTCGCGGTAGTACGCGACGGCCTGTTCGACGCGCGCCGGGTCATCGCCGATGACGCGCGGGAAACTCTGTCGCAACGGCGGGCCTATCCAGCGGCGCAGTTCTTCCAGCGGCGGCGCGGCATGACCGAGGCGATCGAACGCGTGGCGCAGGGAGCCTACGATGCCGGCTTCGGAATGAATCAGGGTGCCATCGAGATCGAACAGGACGAGCTGCATGCGAAGTTCCGTCAGCGGAAACGCCCTGAGATGGGGCGCCGACGCGCCCTCACAACGCGCCACGCGCGGAATCTAGACCAAGGTCGGCGGGTGCAGGCGTCGCAGCACCCGCGATTCCCCATTCCCCATTCCCGATTCCCGCCTTAAGGCTGAAAGCCGGCCTTGAAGATCGCGTCGTTGCCGCCGGTGCCGCGCGTGATGCTGACGCGGAAGCCTTCGGTCGTCGCCGCATCGACGCTCACGGTAAAGCCGTTCGCCGGCGCGGTCCACGATTCGCCGACCTTGAACATCGAGCCTTCGTTGTTCGACGTCGTTGCCGGCGGATTGGTGGCGTCCACGCTCCAGGCGGGTTCGCTGCGCGTGGTGTCGATGGAATGGATGATGACAGCGTCGCCGGCGAGGTTGGCTTCATACTTGCCGCCGCGCTTGCGCGCCTCGATCGTGTAGTAGCGCGTGGTCGGCGCGCCGGCGACGCGCACCACGATCATCTGCAGGTTGGTCGAGCCGATCAGGCTGGCGCGATCGAGCAGCAGGTTCGAGTACGTGCCGTCGACATCGATCGTGCGTTTGCGCGCGGCATCGATGAAGACGAGCTTGTCGCGCGACCAGGTGCTGATGTGCTTGGCGATCGTGCCGTAGGTGGTATCGGTCGCGGCATTGCTCCAGGCGTCGCTCATCACGTCCCAGGGATTGTCGTAGGGATTCGTATCGCCGTCGGAATTGTTCGCGTGCGGCAGGCCGTAGGCATGGCCCATCTCGTGGCTCAGCGGCGCGGAGTTGTTGAACGACCACGGCGGGTTCCAGGTCGAGCTCCAGCACTTGTTGATGCCGTCGAGCGTCGCGCAGCGGCCGCCGCCCCAGGCGAAGCCGTCGAGATCGCCGTTGAACATCATGTTGACGCCCTGCAGGCCGCCGTTCGCGGCGAAATTCACCGATGCGTTGGCCGCGGCGGTGCAGTCGTCGAACAGCTTGTTGAGGTTCGCGCTGCCGCCGGTGGGGATGTAGAAGGAACGCGGCTGCGGCAGGGTGAACCAGCCGTAGGCGGCGCTGCCGACGAGGTTGATCTTGTTGTAGGACACCTCGCGCCAGTAGTGGTCGAGCTGGCCGGGGCTGTTGCCGTACTGGCCGTTGAAGAAGCTCAACGGCTTCTGTTCGGTCGCGACGTCGCTGAACTTGCACAGCAGAGTGGCCCAGACCGTCGTGCCGGCGACGTTGGGCTGGTTGCCGTTGCGCTCCAGGTCGGTGGGCACGATGGCCTGCACCGCCAGGCCCTGCGTCGTGGCCGGCGCGGCCAGTTCGACCGCGACGCGCTTGCCGGCCAGGGCGTAGACGTCGCCGGCGCCGATGCGCGCCTGCTGCGGATCCAGCGCATAGCGCAGTCCCGCATCGTCGACGAGGGTCACGCGAAACTGGCTTTCCTGGCCGGCGACGGGATCCGGATCGCCCCAGGTCAGTTCGAGGCGACCCTCGATCGGAGCGGCGAAGGCGCTGGCGCAAAGCAGCAGCGGACACAGGGACAACAGGCGCAGCGTGGTCATGGCAAACCGATTCGGTGGCGTTCTGGTGGGACGCAACCTAATGCCCTGAGGGTTTTCCGACTGTTAATTCGCCCGCGGATTAGGGCTGCGTGACGGTCTGTAACCGGGCGAACCGACCAACGGCCCGACGAATGGCGCACGTCTGGGCGACGCGATGTCGAGCACGCGGCGTCGCGCCAGCCGGTCGAAACAGCGGATGAGGCAAGCTCTGCCGGCGTCGAGCGATGCGCCGGGTCCGGGAATCGCTCGACGGATGCTCAGGCGCGCGCGCGCAGCGCGGCCACGGCCGGCAGTTCCTTGCCTTCGAGGAACTCGAGGAAAGCGCCGCCGCCGGTCGAGATATAGCTGATATCGGCCTGCACGCCGTATTTCTCGACCGCCGCGAGGGTGTCGCCGCCGCCGGCGATGGAAAACGCGGGCGATGCGGCGATCGCTTTGGCCAGCGTCTCGGTGCCCTTGCCGAAGGCATCGAACTCGAACACGCCGACCGGACCGTTCCACACCACGCAGCCGGCCTTGGCGATCAGCGCGGCATAGCTGGCCGCGGTGCGCGGCCCGATGTCGAGAATCATGTCCTCGGCGCCGACCGCGTCGACCGCCTTGATCGTCGCGGTCGCGTCGGCGGCGAAGGCGGTGGCGACCACGACGTCGGTCGGGATCGGCACGTCGGCGCCGCGCGCCTTGGCCTGCGCGATGATGCGGCGCGCGGTGTCGAGCAGGTCGTTCTCCACCAGCGACTTGCCGACACCGTGGCCGCTCGCGGCGATGAAGGTGTTGGCGATGCCGCCGCCGACGATGAGCTGGTCGACCTTGCCGGTCAGGGTCTGCAGCAGTTCCAGCTTGGTCGATACCTTGGAACCGGCGACGATCGCCAGCAGGGGGCGCTTCGGGTTTTCCAGTGCTTTGCCCAGCGCATCGAGTTCGGCCATCAGCAGCGGTCCGCCGCAGGCGACCTTCGCCGCCCGGATCGCACCATGCGTCGACGCCTGCGCGCGATGCGCGGTGCCGAACGCGTCCATGACGTAGACGTCGCAGAGCGCGGCATACATCGCGCTGAGTTCGGCCGAATCCTTGGCTTCGCCGACGTTCATGCGGCAATTTTCCAGCAGCACGACTTCGCCGGGTGCCACCTCGACGCCTTCGAGGTAGTCGCGCACGAGGCGGACTTCGCTGCCCAGCGCCTCGCTGAGCCACGCCGCGACCGGCGCGAGCGAGTCGGCTTCGGAAAACACGCCTTCGCTCGGCCGACCCAGGTGCGACATGACCAGTACGGCGGCGCCGGCATCGCGGGCCAGTGCGATCGTCGGCAGCGCCGCGTCGAGGCGCTGCGTCGCGGTGATGCGGCCGTCCTTGAGCGGAACGTTGAGGTCTTCGCGGATCAGCACGCGCTTGCCGTGCAGGTCGAGGTCGGTCATGCGGAGAATGGACATGGGAGATCCCTGGTTGTCGGGGCGAGTTGACGGGCGAGAGCGTGGCCGCGGTCCGCTGCCAGCGCAGCGGACCGGCTAAAGCCCCGGATTACAGCGGCGCCGCGCGGGCTTTGCAAATCGTGCGCGGCAGCCCGCCGGTCGCGCGCGGCTTGAAATAGCAGGTCGTTGAGAAAGGAGCCAAGGCTCCTTTCTCAATCGAACGGCGCAAGCGGAGCTTGCGCACGTTCTCCGAGAATCAATCGCTTGCGCGATTGACCCTCGGGCGATCCATCCCTGGATCGCGGTAGCAGGCTGTTTCTCAACAGCCTGCTACGCTGGGCGTCCCTGTCCGACGCCTTTTCTCCATGTTCGTGCTGATCACCAAGGCCGTGCTGGCCTACGCGCTCGGATCCGTTTCCGGCAGCCTGCTGCTCGGGCGTCGAGGCGGATTCGATATCCGCGAGGCCGGCAGCGGCAATGCCGGCGGCACGAACGCGCTGCGCACGCGCGGCTGGCGCTTCGCGCTCGGCGTCGTCGCGATCGATATCGGCAAGGGCGCGCTCGCGGTCTGGCTGGCGCTGCTCATACCCACCACGGCGACCTCGCCGGGCCTGTACAGGGAAGCGCTGGCCTGCGGCTTCGCCGCCGTGCTAGGCCATGTATTCCCGGTGTACTACGGCTTTCGCGGCGGCAAGGGCGCGGCGACGGTGGTCGGTACGATCGCGGTGCTGTGTCCGCTCGCAACGCCGCCGCTGCTGCTGGTCTGGCTCCTCATGCTCGGGTGTACCGGCTATGTCGGCCTGTCGACGGTCGTCGCCGGGGTCGCGCTGGTGCCGCTGGTCTGGTGGATCGCGCCAGGCATTGCGCTCTTGCACGGCTACGCGTTGGCCTGCGCCGGGCTGCTGCTGCTCACGCACAGCGGCAACCTGTGGCGCCTGTACCGCGGCACCGAGAATCGCTTCGAACGCGCCCGCGTGTTCGCGCGCCTGTTCGCCGGGCGGCGCTGATGCAGACACGCGATCTGGTTGCCGCGCTCGCTGACGGTGAGTGCCGTTCCGGCAGCGAACTGGCCCGCCGCTTCGGCGTGACGCGCGCGGCGGTCTGGAAGCGGCTCGCCGAATTGCGCGAGGCCGGCTTGCCGCTCGCCGCCGTCGCCGGGCGTGGCTATCGCCTGGAGCTGCCGCTGGAACTGCTGGATGCCGACGCGATCCGCGCCAATCTGCCCGACGCGCTGCGTGCCCGTTTCGGCGACATCGCCGTGCACTGGGACATCGACTCGACCAGCAGCGAGTTGCTGCGCGGCGCCGGGTTGCGCGCGGATCTCGCCGTATGCCTGGCCGAGCAGCAGAGCGCCGGACGCGGCCGGCGCGGCCGCCAGTGGCAGTCGCCGCTGTTGTGCAATGTATACCTTTCCGTGCTCAAGCGATTCGAGCGCGGCATGGGCAACCTGGCGGGGCTGAGCCTTGCGGTCGGCGTCGCCGTCGCGCGCGCGCTGGAGCGCTGCGGCGCGCCGGCGTTGGAGCTGAAATGGCCGAATGACGTCCTCGCCGGCGAGGGCAAGCTTGCTGGCATCCTGGTCGAGCTCGGCGGCGAATTTCTCGGCCCCTGCCATGCCGTCATCGGCATCGGCGTGAACCTGTACCTGCCGGCGGCGGTGCGTGCGGCGATCGAACAGCCGGTCGCCGACCTCGCGACACTCTGCGCGCCGCTGCCGCCGCGCAACCGGGTCGTCGCGGCCTTGCTCGATGAACTGGCCCAGGTACTGGACGTTTTCGCCGCCGAGGGTTTCGTGGCGTTGCGCGGCGAATTCGAACGTCGCGACCGGCTGCGCGGACGAACGATCACACTGAGGGATGCCAACGGCGTGCAGCACGGGCAGGGCGCCGGCGTGGATGCGCGCGGCGCGCTGCTGCTGCTCCAGGGCGATACCATCGCCGCTTTCGACAGCGCGGAAGTGACGGTGCGACCCGCATGAATCTGCTCGTGGACCTGGGCAATACACGGCTCAAATGGGCGTTGCACGAGGACGCTGGTCTGCGCGCCGGCGCGCCGGTCGATCATTCGCGTCCGTTGGCGCAGGAATTGGCGTCGGCCTGGCGCGATGCGCCGCCGGTCGCGCGCGTGCTGATCGCGTCGGTCGGGCGTCCACGTCTGGAAGCCGAGCTCGTCCAAGCTGTACGGACGCGTTTCGGCGTGGAACCCGAATTCGTCGCGACGGCCGCCGCTGCCTGCGGTGTTCGCATCGCCTACGCGCGGCCGGAAAAGCTCGGCGTGGATCGCTTCGTCGCGCTGGTCGCGCTGCGTGCGCTGCAGGCCGGGCCGGTCGTGCTGGCGAGTGTAGGCACGGCCCTGGTGCTCGACGCGCTCGACGCGTCGGGCCGGCATCTCGGCGGGCTGATCGCGCCGAGTCCGCTGCTGATGCAGCAGGCGCTGCTCGGCGCGACCGCACGGGTCAGCGCGTCGGACACGGCGCGTATCGTCGAGATCGCCGACGACACCGAGGACGCGGTGCGCTCGGGCTGCTGGCTCGCCGCGGCGTCACTTGTGGAAAGGTTCCATTCGCGCGTGCACGAGCGGCTCGGCGTCGACGCGACACTGGTGCTGGCCGGCGGCGCGGCGTACGAACTCGCGCCGCTGCTGCGTGTGCCGGCGCGCGTCGAGGCGGATCTGGTGCTGCGCGGATTGGCCCGGCTCGCGGCTGCCCCCGCGGCGGTTGGAGAGCCGGTAGAATCCGGCGACTCCTGATCGCGACGCCTCCGCATGTTCCTGCGCGTGCTGTTCCTGCTGCTGCTTGCGATGAATGTCGGCGTCGCCAGCTGGCTGTACTTCGCGCCCGAAACCACCGAGCGCGAGATCACGGCCACCGATGTCGGCATTTCGCGGCTGGAACTGCTGGCGGAGCGCGAGCGCCTCGGCGATGCCGCGAGTGCCGAGCTCGCCGAGGCGCCGGCCGTGAGCGACACGCCCGACCAGTGCCGCAGCATCGGTCCGTTCGCGACCCAGGCCGACATGCGCGCGGCCATGAACAAGCTGACCGCGCGCGTGCGCCGCATCCAATACCGCGAGGCACGCACGACCCAGCCGCGCGGCTTCTGGGTATTCGTGCCGGCGATGGCCTCGCGCGAACAGGCGCTGGGCGTGGCGCGCCAGCTGTCCGCCAAGGGCGTGCGCGACTACTACGTCGTCACCGCCGGTGACCAGCAGAACACGATCTCGCTCGGCCTGTTCCGCGAACAGGCGAATGCCGAGCGCCGGCGCGCCGAGATCGCCGCGCTCGGTTTCTCGCCGCAACTGCTGCAGCGCACGGAAGACCTGCCGGTCTACTGGGTCGATTTTGCCGAGGATCCGCAGCGCCCGGTTGCGTGGCGGGCGCAGATGCCTGACCTGATCGATCTGAAAGAACAGCCGGTGCAGTGTTTCTGAACCAGCGGCGCGCGGTTCGGCTCGCGATAGCCTGCATACCGGTTCGCACGGTGCCCGTGCGCGTCGGGGAAATCGCCGCTGCGGCGGCAGGGTGAGAAACCGGTCGCGTTGTACACCCTTGCGGCGGCGGCGGGCGCTTGGCACTCTTGCGCGTCCTGCCGCCAACCTGTCCGCGCGCTGAACTTTTCAGGCGTGCCGCGGTCAGGGCTTGGCAATGCCCCAACCCCGAGGATTCGCGATGTTCAAGAAGCTCACCCTGTCCCTCGCCCTCGCGGCGGCGGCTTTTACCGCCACGGCAGCCGACGATGCCAAGGAAACCAAGATCGTCAGCGACGCGATCCTCTCCCTGGTCCCCCAAGCCAAGATCGATTCCGTCGCCAAGTCCAGCCTGCCGGGTTTCTATGAAGTGGTTACCGGCGGCCAGGTCGTCTACGTCAGCGCCGACGGCAAGTACCTGCTCCAGGGCAGCCTGTTCGACATGAGCAACAAGAAGGATCTGACCGAGGCGCGTCTCGGCGGCATCCGCAAGGAGCTGGTCGACAAGGTGCCGAAGTCCAAGCGCATCGTGTTCGCGCCGAAGGATCCAAAGTACACGGTGACGGTATTCACCGACATCGACTGCGGCTACTGCCGCAAGCTGCACCACGACATCGCCAAGTACAACGAGCAGGGCATCGCGATCGAGTATCTGTGGTTCCCGCGCTCGGGTCCGGGCACCCCGTCGTTCGACAAGGCCGTCTCGGTGTGGTGTGCGACCGACCGCAACAAGGCGTTCACCGAAGCGAAGTCGGGCACCGACCCCAAGACTGCCCAGTGCGACAACCCGATCGCCGAGGAATTCGAGCTTGGCCGCCGCGTCGGCATCAACGGCACTCCGACCGTGATCGCGCCGGACGGCACGCAGATCGGCGGTTATCTGGCCCCGGAAGCGATGCGTCAGCGCCTCGACAGCCTCGTTGCCAAATAAGCGTTGATTGTTAAGTGATTTTTGACGGCGACCGCGGTGACGCGGCCGCCGTCTTCGTGTCCGGAGCCGTGCGGTTGGCGATAGCGATTGGCGGACGCCAGCGGTTATCATGCGCGCCCTTCTGAGAACCCGCTCCGGAACGGCCTTACATGATCGTCCTCGACGGGCAAAGCGCCCTGTCTGCCTTCCGTCTCGATCGCCTGAATCGCCAACTGGCCGAATCGGCATCCGGCGTACGCGTGTCCTCGGCGCGCTTTGTCTATCTGCTCGCCGCGGCGCAGTCGCCTGACGACGCGGCGCGGCAGCGTCTTGCGCAAGTGCTCGAAGCGCGGCCCGACGCGGCGCGTCCGGCCAGCCTCTGGGTGGTGCCGCGGCTCGGCACGATCTCGCCGTGGTCGAGCAAGGCGACCGATATCCTGCAGGGCTGCGGCTTCGCGATCGACCGCGTGGAGCGCGGCGTGGCCTTCGACGTCGGCAGCCTGCCGGCGGTCGGCACTCCGGCCTGGAACGCACTCATTGCGGTGCTGCATGACCCGATGACCCAGTCGGTGGTGACTGCGCTGAACGATGCCGAGGGCCTGTTCCTCGCCGGTGCGCAGGGCGCCCTGGGACGCATCACGCTCGGCGACGCCCCGGCGGTCGCGCTGGCCGAAGCCAATCAGCGCCTCGGCCTGGCCCTGGCCACCGACGAGATCGACTACCTGGTCGAACGCTATGCCGAGCTCGGCCGCGATCCCAGCGACGCCGAACTCATGATGTTCGCCCAGGCCAATTCCGAGCACTGCCGGCACAAGGTGTTCAACGCGAGCTGGAACGTCGACGGCGAGGCGCAGCCGCGTTCGCTGTTTGCGATGATCAAGAACACCCACCAGCAATCGCCGGCGCACACCTTGTCGGCCTATGCCGACAATGCGGCGGTCATCACCGGCAGCGAAGGCAAGCGCTTCTTTGCCGACGCCGACGGTGTCTATCGCGCGCATGCGGAGCGCATCGACTACGCGATCAAGGTGGAAACCCACAATCACCCGACCGCGATCGCGCCGTTTCCGGGCGCGTCGACCGGCTCGGGCGGCGAGATCCGCGATGAAGGCGCGACCGGCCGCGGCGGCAAGCCCAAGGCCGGCCTGACCGGATTCTCCGTGTCGCACCTGCGTATCCCGGGGCTGGCGCGGCCGTGGGAAATCGAGCGGCCGCTGCCGCCTCGCATGGCCAGCGCGTTCGAGATCATGCGCGACGGCCCGCTCGGTGCGGCCTCGTTCAACAACGAATTCGGACGGCCCGCGCTCGGCGGCTATTTCCGCAGCTACGAGCAGGAGACCGGACTGCCGGGCCTGCGCCGCGGCTACGACAAGCCGATCATGATCGCCGGCGGCCTGGCCAACCTGCGTTCGGGGCACGTGGAAAAACGCAATCTGCAGGCCGGCGACGCGGTCGTCGTGCTCGGCGGGCCGGCGATGCTGATCGGCCTGGGCGGTGGCGCCGCTTCGTCGGTCGCTTCGGGCACGAGCTCGGCGGAGCTGGATTTCGCCTCGGTGCAGCGCGACAACCCGGAAATGGAACGGCGCTGCCAGGAAGTCATCGATCACTGCTGGCAGCTCGGCGACACCAATCCCATAGTCAGCGTGCACGATGTCGGCGCCGGCGGCCTGTCCAACGCGATCCCCGAACTGCTGCACGACTCGCGCGTCGGCGGACGCATCGATCTGGACAAGGTGCCCTGCGCCGATCCGTCGCTGTCGCCGATGCAGCTGTGGTGCAACGAATCGCAGGAACGCTACGTGCTCGGCGTACACCCCGAGGATCTGGCCCGCTTCGAGGCGATCTGCGTGCGCGAACGCTGTCCCTACGCGGTCGTCGGTACGGCGACGGCGGAGCAGCACCTGATGGTCGGCTACGGCGTCGATGTGGCCACTCCAACCGGTTCCGGCATCGCCATCGATCTGCCCATGGACGTGCTGTTCGGCAAGGCGCCGAAGATGCATCGCGACGCGAAGCGCAAGGCGCCGCGCGTGGATCTCGTCTCCGACTGCCTCGGCATCAACCTCAACGAAGCGATGCGGCGCGTGCTGCAGTTTCCGGCGGTGGGTTCCAAGTCCTTTCTCATAACGATCGGCGACCGCAGCGTCGGCGGGCTTTGCTCGCGCGACCAGATGGTCGGTCCGTGGCAGGTGCCGGTCGCGGACTGCGCCGTGACCCTGGCCGATTTCGACGGCTATGCCGGCGAAGCCATGGCCATGGGCGAGCGTACGCCGCTGGCGGCGCTGTCGAGCGCCGATGCGGCGCGCATGGCGGTCGGCGAGGCGCTGACCAATCTCGCCGCCGCGCCCGTGGCCGAACTCGGCGAAGTGCGCCTGTCGGCGAACTGGATGGCGGCGGCTAACTTCCCGCACCAGGACGCCGCGCTGTTCGATGCGGTGCGCGCGATCGGCATGGAGCTGTGTCCGGCGCTCGGCATCTCGATTCCGGTCGGCAAGGATTCGCTGTCCATGCAGACCGTCTGGCACGACGGAGAACGCGAGCAGAAGACCATCGCGCCCGTCTCGCTGATCATCACGGCCTTCGCCCGCGTAGGCGACGTGCGCAAGGCGCTGACGCCGCAGCTGCGCATGGACAAAGGCGAGACCGAGCTCTGGCTGATCGATCTCGGCGGCGGCCGCAACCGGCTCGGCGGGTCGGCACTGATGCAGGTCTTCAACCGCTCCGGCGGTGTACCGCCGGATCTCGATGACGCCGCGCGCTTCAAGAGCTTCTTCGACTGCATCCAGCGGGCCAGTGCAGCGGGCCTGCTGCTGGCCTACCACGATCGCGCCGACGGCGGCGTGCTGGTCACGCTGCTGGAAATGGCCTTCGCCGGCCATTGCGGCTTGTCCATCGGCCTGGACGGCTGGGGTGAGAACACCTTGCGTGCGCTGTTCTGCGAGGAACTCGGCGCGGTGGTGCAGGTGCGCCGCGACGACCTCCCCGCATTCAAGGCGCTGCTGGCGGAGTTCGGCCTCGGCGATATCGCGCACATGGTCGGCCGGCCCAAGGAAAAGCTGCAGATCGGCATTCGTCTGGGTGACGACACACTCGGCCGCTGGGACTGGAGCGACCTCATGCGCACCTGGTCGCAGACCAGCCACGCCATGCAGCGCCTGCGCGACAACCCGGTGCTGGCCGACAGCGAGCAGGACTGGCGCTGCGACAGCGACGATCCGGGCATCACGCCGAAGCTGACCTTCGATCCCGCCGACGACATTGCCGCACCGTTCATCGCGCGCGGCGCGCGTCCGCGTGTCGCGGTGCTGCGCGACCAGGGCGTCAACGGCCAGGTCGAGATGGCCGCGGCGTTCACGCGGGCCGGCTTCGAGGCGGTCGACGTGCACATGTCGGATCTGCAGAGCGGCCGGCGCAGCCTGGGCGAGTTCCAGGGGCTGGCCGCTTGCGGCGGGTTTTCCTACGGCGACGTGCTCGGCGCGGGACGCGGCTGGGCCACGTCGATTCTGTTCAACCAGACACTGCGCGACCAGTTCGCCGCATTCTTCGCCGACCCGGCGCGGTTCGCGCTCGGGGTTTGCAACGGCTGCCAGATGCTGGCCAACCTCAAGGACATCATTCCGGGCGCGGAATACTGGCCGCGCTTCCGGCGCAATGCGTCCGAGCAGTACGAGGCGCGCTTCGTCACGCTGGAAGTCATGGACTCGCCCTCGATCCTGCTGCGCGGCATGGCCGGCTCGCGCATCCCGGTCGTGGTCGCGCACGGCGAAGGCCATGCGGAATTCGCGCAAGGCAGCGACTACAGCCGCGTGCAGCCCTGTCTGCGCTTCGTCGACAACCGCGGCAAGGCGACGGAAAGCTTCCCGCTGAATTCCAATGGATCGGTGGGCGGACTGACCGGACTGACCGCGGCCGAAGGCCGCGTCACGATCATGATGCCGCACCCGGAGCGCGTTCACCGCAGCGTGCAGATGAGCTGGCGTCCGGATAGCTGGGGCGAGGATTCGCCGTGGATGCGCATGTTCCGCAACGCGCGTGTCTGGGTGGGATGAAGCTCAGTCCGCTCAAGCGCTTCCTGCTCGCCGCCCTGGCCTGGCTACCGGCGTGCTTCGTGCTGTGGTGGTGGGTGTCGGGACTGACCGTCAAGGTGCCGGTCTGGCTGGCCGGACAGGCGCTCAGCACGTTCTGGCCCGACCTCGTCGCCAGCGTCAGCCAGAGTTTCGACAACGGCGGCATGCCCACCATGGATGTCCTGACGCGCATCGCCGTCAGCGAACCGGGCCCGAGCGGTCAGATGATGACCGGCTATCTGGAACCTACCGTCCATCCCTTGCTATACGGCTATTCGCTGCCATTGTTCTTCGGCTTGTGCCTGGCCACGCCGCAGGAAGAGGAGCGGCGCTGGGGCCAGCTCATGCTGGGCTGCCTTGCGATCTGGCTGGCGCAGGCTTTCGGTATTGCGTCTGATGCGCTCAAGGTGCTGGCGCTGAGTTCGGGTCCGGAGGCCGCCGCGGCCGTGCTGGAGGCCGGGCTCAACGTCAATGCGATTGCCCTTTGCTACCAGTTCGGCTATCTGATCCTGCCGACCGTGGTGCCGGCCGCGCTGTGGCTGGCGCTCAACCGTCCCTTCATCGAGGCTTTGACCGGACGCAAGTTCGGGGAACCCGGCGGCGGTAGTGCCGGTCGAAACCGCGGCTCTTAGGGAGGTTCGCAGCACGGTTGGATTGACGCTTTTTTAACTTGCACCAGATCTCCACAACCCTGGCTAAGCTGGCGCTTAGCCGCCCCGTTCAGCAGCACAGTAACTGTAAGCCGTGTCGCCCTTGGGCCGTGCGCCAGATCTCCACAACCCTGGCTAAGCTGGCGCTTAGCCGCCCCGTTCAGCAGCACAGTAACTGTAAGCCGTGTCGCCCTTGGGCCGTGCACCAGATCTCCACAACCCTGGCTAAGCCGGCGCTTAGCCGCCCCCTTGACTCAAGGGGGCTATAAAAGCAGGTCTTTAGTTTCGCCTTGTTGCGAGTTTCTCTAGGAAAGAAAGTCATGTCTGCCGTGCAATTGCCCCCTGTCGAGCCCGGCATCGAAGCCGTCGCTGCGAACCTGGACGAGAACATCAGCACGTTCCTGGTCAAGAAGGGCCGTCTCAAGGAGGCGGACCTGGTGCGTGCGCGGCGCGTGCATGAGGAATCCGACAGCGATTCTCTCGTCGACCTGCTCACCCGCCTCGGCCTGGTGTCCGAGCGTGACATGGCCGAGTCGATGGCCGAACTGCTCCGGCTGCCGATGCTCGGAGCCAAGGATTTCCCGGAAGCGCCGCCGGCCAACGTGACCTTGTCGGTGCGCTTCCTCAAGCAATATCACGTCGTCCCGGTCAGCGAGAGCGAGACCGAAGTCGGTCTGCTCGTAGCCGATCCCGCCGAGCCGTATCCGGCCCGCGCGGTGGAACTCGCGACCGCCAAGAAGGTATCGCTGCTCGTCGGCCTGCGCTCGGAGATCGACGATCTGATCGAGCGCTACTACGGCCAGGGCCGCTCGGCCATGGGCACCATCGTCGAGACCCTGTCCGACGAGGCCACCCGCGGCGAAGACGACATCGAGCATTTGCGCGATCTCGCCTCCGAAGCGCCGGTGATCCGCCTCGTCAACCTGATCGTGCAGCGCGCGGTCGAGCAGCGCGCCTCGGACATCCACATCGAACCGTTCGAAAGCCGCCTCAAGGTGCGCTACCGCATCGACGGCGTGCTGCATGAAGTCGAGTCGCCGCCGGCGGCGTCGACCGCCGCGGTGATCTCGCGCGTCAAGATCATGGCCAAGCTCAACATCGCCGAGCGCCGCCTGCCGCAGGACGGTCGCATCATGTTGCGCGTGCAGGGCAAGGAACTCGACCTGCGCGTCTCCACCGTGCCGACCTCCTGGGGCGAGTCGGTGGTCATGCGTATCCTCGACCGTGAAAGCGTGGTGTTCGATTTCCACACGCTGGGCTTCACCGACGAATTCCTGCCGCGCTTCATGAAGGTGCTGGAACTGCCGCACGGCATCATGCTCGTGACCGGTCCGACCGGCTCGGGCAAGACCACGACGCTGTACACGGCGCTGTCCAGGCTCAACCAGCCCGACGTCAAGATCATCACGGTCGAAGACCCGGTCGAATACCAGATCGAAGGCATCAACCAGATCCAGGCCAAGCCGCAGATCGGCCTGGACTTCAGCCATGCGCTGCGTTCCATCGTGCGCCAGGATCCCGACATCATCATGATCGGGGAAATGCGCGACCTGGAAACCTGCCGCATCGCGATCCAGTCGGCGCTGACCGGCCATCTGGTGCTGTCGACGCTGCATACGAACAACGCCGCGGGCGGCATCACCCGCCTGCTCGACATGGGCGTGGAAGACTATCTGCTGACCTCGACGGTGAACGGCATCCTGGCGCAGCGCCTCGTGCGGCGCCTGGACAAGGACCATGCCGAACCGTATACGCCGCTGCCCGAGGTCGTGCGCGAGTTCAACCTCGACAAGCTCGGCGGCCCGGGTCCGCTGCAGCTGTACAAGCCCATGCCCAGTCCGAACTATCCGAGCGGCTACTACGGCCGTACCACGATCATGGAATTCATGGTCATGTCCGATCCGCTGCGACGGCTGGTGATGCAGCACGCCGGCATGGGCGATCTCGAACAGCAGGCGCGCAGCGAAGGCATGCGCACCATGTACGAGGACGGTCTGGTCAAGTCGCTGGCCGGCGTCACCACGATCGAGGAAGTGCTGCGCGTTTCGCAGGAAGGATAGAGTGTGCCGACCCATACGTTTTCGAACATTCCGATGTCTTTCTCCGCGATACGTCGTTGCGCCTCGTCGACGTACTGCCGGTACGTCTCCTCGCCGCGCCTAGTCTCGCGGCGGTGTTCAACAGCGAAGCTGGTCAATCCATTCGGAATTTTTTGTTCGAAAACGTATGGGCCGGCACACTAGGGCAGATCTGCACCTGGCCGTCTTTTGATTCTCCACCTCAAGAACTCACCCTAGTCCGCGCCGATGCCCTTGTTCCGCTACAAAGCCGTTACGCCCGCCGGCGAGACGCTCGAAGGCCAGATGGAGGCCGCGTCCACCGACGAGGTCATCGCGAAGCTGCAGGACGCCGGCAACATTCCGCTGGATGCGCGCGCGGCCGACACCGCCGAAGGTGGCAGCCTGCTGAGCCTGCTGGCCCGGCGCAATACCTTCGGCGCGTCCCAGGTCGTGCAGTTCACGCAGCAGCTGGCGACCATGCTCGGCGCGGGACAGCCGCTGGACCGCGCGCTGCAGATCGTGCTCGATCTGCCCAGCGACGAGAAGTCCCGCCGCATGCTCGAGCGCGTGCGCGACACCGTGCGTGGCGGTGCGCCGTTGTCGGATGCGCTCGAGGCCGAACACGGCGTGTTCTCGCGCCTGTACGTGAACATGGTGCGTGCCGGCGAAGCCGGCGGCTCGCTCGACGAGACCCTGCGCCGCCTGGCCGAATACCTCGAGCGCACGCGCGAACTGCGCGGCAACGTCATCAACGCGATGATCTATCCGGCCTTCCTGATCGGCATGGTATTTGTGTCGCTGATGATCCTGCTGATCTACGTGGTGCCGCAGTTCGTACCGATGTTCAACGACATGGGCGTGGACATGCCGCTGATCACGCGCATCGTCTTCGGCATCGGCACCATCCTGCAGAAATTCTGGTGGCTGCTGATCGTCGTGGGCGTGTTCGGTTTCGTCTGGCTGCGCAAGCAGTATGCGCAGCCGGACACACGCCTGGCGATGGACTCGCGACTGCTTTCGGTGAAGGTGTTCGGTGATGTCATCCTGAAGCTCGAGACCGCGCGCCTGACACGTACGCTGGGAACTTTGGTCAAGAACGGCGTTCCGTTGTTGGGCGCGATGACGATCGCGCGCAATGTCATGAGCAACGCGGCGCTGTCCGAAGCGGTCGCCGCCGCCACGGAAGAGGTCAAGCGCGGCAATGGTCTGGGCTTCGCCCTGAGCCAGAGCAAGCGCTTCCCCAAGCTGGCCCTGCAGATGGTCGCGGTCGGCGAAGAGTCCGGCGAGCTCGACGGCATGCTGCTCAAGACGGCCGACACGTTCGACCTCGAAGTCAAGAATACGCTGGACCGGCTGCTGGCCGCGCTGGTCCCGGTGGTGACGATCGTGATGACGGTACTGGTGGCGATGATCATGATGGCGATCATCCTGCCGATCATGAACCTGGCCGGTTCGGTTCAATAATTCGGGAGAATGTAATGAAGTATAACTTTGCGGCCCGCAATGGCGTGCGCGGCGCCTCCGGCTTCAGCCTGCTGGAAATGCTGGCCGTGATCGTGCTGATCGGCATCGTCGCCGGCATCGTGGTCAACCAGGTCGGCAAGAACGTCGACAAGGGCAAGTGGAACGCGGGCAAGGCGCAGCTGCAGAAGCTCGCGATGAGCATCGAATCCTATGGGCTCGATAACGGCGGCCCGCCGGAACGTCTCGAGGATCTCGTCTCCAAGCCGTCCAACGCGCCGAACTGGAAGTCCGGCTACGCCAAGGAATCGGACCTCAAGAGCCCGTTCGGCAGCGCCTTCGGCTACAAGAAGCCCGGCGAGCACGGCGACTTCGATATCGTGTTCTACGGCAAGGACGGCAAGCCGGGCGGCGAGGAATACAACGCTGACCACGGCAACTGGCAGTAATGGGTGATGAAAATGGCGGACGGCGAATCGCGCATCGGCATTGCCGAACCGGGCATCTGCCCGGGCGCTAACGCCTACCGTGACGGCATCTGCCGTCGCGGCGCCGCCATTCCGTATACGCGCCAGCGCGGCTTCAGCCTGCTCGAACTCATGGCAGTGCTGATACTGATCGCCATCGCCGTGACCATTGCGTCGGTCTCGGTCGCCAACAGTCTCGGCAGCGCCAAGATCCAGGCGGTCAGCCGCGACCTCGTCGCGGCGCTGCGCTATACACGCGGCCAGGCGATCGTCAAAGGCCAGCAGAAGACGCTGGACGTCGACCTGGAAGACATGAGCTATACCGCGCCGGACAAGGCCGCGGTGAAGTTCCCGGACAAGGTCGAGATCAAGCTGCTGACCGCGCAGAACGAGCTGATCCACGACAAGGCCGGACGTATCCGCTTCTATCCCGACGGCAGCTCGACCGGTGGCCATATTTCGGTCATCGCCGGCACACGCGAGTGGCGCGTCAATGTCGGCTGGCTGACCGGCGAAGTCGACCTCGAAGAGTTGAAACAGCGATGAGCATCCATCCGCGTCCGCGGCGCGGTCTGCCGCCTTCGGCTGCGCGCCAGCGTGGCTTCAGCCTGATCGAGATGGTCGCGGCGTTCGTCGTGTTCGCGCTGGGCTTTGGCGTGCTCATGGGCATCCTGTCGGCTTCGATCCGCAATACGCGCCTTGCCGCCGATTACACCCAGGCGGCGCTGTGGGCGCAGTCGCAGCTGGACGTGGTCGGTATCGGCGAAAAGCTCGAGCCCGGCCGCAAGAGCGGCCGCTTCGACGACGCATTCCGCTGGGAGCTGGACATCAGCAAGTACGAACCGCCTCCCTCCGGGAATGCGGGTCCGACGGCGGAAAGTTTTCAGAGCATCGAACTGTTCCGCGTCGACCTCGAAGTGCTCTGGGGCGAGCGGCGCAGTCCGCGCAGCGCCCATTTCGTGTCGCTGCGCTCGGCCAATGCCGAGGCCAGCGGCATAGGCGGCTCACCGGGCGAGCGCAGCGACGGCACCATCGTCAACGGCAACGAAGGTACGAAGCGATGAGCGCGCCGCACCGGGGCTCCGCCGGCTTCAGTCTGCTCGAGGTGCTACTGGCGATCACCCTGCTCGCGCTGCTGCTGACCGGCGCCATGAGCGGCATCCGCACGGCCACGCGGGCGATGCACGCGGGCGAGCAGAATATCGAGCGTACCAACCGCCTGCGTGTCGCACAGGAATTCATCCGCCGAGAGCTCGGCCGCAGCCTGCCGCTCGCGTTCGGCCAGGAGCACGGCAGCGGCGCCAATTTCGTGTTCCAGGGGGAGAACGATTTCCTGCGTTTCGTCGCGCCCATGCCCGGCCACCTGAGCCGGGGCGGGCCGTATGTGCAGACACTGGAACTCGCGCGCGGCCGCAACGGCCTGCAACTGGTGTTCACACACAACATGCTCAACGGCTTCGATCTCGACAAGCTCAAGCCCGACGACGGCCAGGCCGTGATGCTGCTCGACGGCATCCGTCGCGGCCGTTTCGAATACCGCAAGTTCGATGACCAGAACGAACTCGAGGACTGGAAGGACGATTGGGAAAACCCGTCGCTGCTGCCGGTCATGGTGCGCATCGATCTGGAGATGACGCCCGAGTCGGGCCTGATCTGGCCCACCATGGAAATCCCGCTGATTCTCGACACCAGCGGCGGCGTGCGCATGTTCCAGCAGCGCGTGCCGCAGCCGGGCCAGACGCCGAACCCGTCGCCGGGCGGCGTCGGGACGTCGAAAGAATGAACACGGCCCGACACCAGCGCGGCGTCGCGTTCATCCTCGTGCTCTGGGTCATCGCGCTCATGAGCATCCTGCTCGGCAGCTTCGCCGTGATCGCGCGTACCGAGAACCTGCAGGCGCGCCACCTGTTCGACACGACCGCGGCGCGCTATGCGGCCGAGGCCGGCCTCCATCGCGCCGTCTACGAACTGCGCAATCCGGATCCGCTGACGCGCTGGGTTGCCGACGGCCGGCCTTACGAATTCGAATTCGACGGCGCGGCGATCGAGCTGCGCATGACCGACGACAGCGGCAAGGTCGACCTCAACGTCGTCGACGTGATCATGCTCAAGACGCTGCTCAATGGCGCGGGAATCGAAACGCAGCGTGCCGAGGAACTGGCCGAGGCGATCGTCGACTGGCGCGATCCGGACGATCTGGCCAGTCCGCACGGCGCCGAGGAGGCGGAGTACAAGTCCGCTGGCCTGAAATACGCGCCGCGGAACGCGCCGTTCGAAACGGTGTCGGAAGTGCAGCAGGTGCTGGGGATGGACTACGACACCTATCACCTGATCGAGAAGGGTCTCACCCTGTATTCCGGCCGCAATCAGCCCAGCCCCGCGTATGCGCCGCTCGAAGTGCTGCGGTCGTTTGCGGGCATGACCGAGGAACAAGCGCAGATGCTGCTGACCCAGCGCCAGGCGATACCGCCGGGCATGCCATCCAACCTGATGATGCCCGACGGAACCCCCATCGTGGCGGAGGGTGGGGGGCTGACGTATAGTATCGAGTCCCGCGCCACGCTCCCGAACGGCTCCAGCACTCGTCTGGACGCCACCATACGGCTGGGCGGACAGGGCGTAGGCGGCAGGCCGTTCGTGGTCCTGCGCTGGCGCGACGGCGAAGATCAGTAATGGCCATTCTAGACGTGCTCGAACCTCAGCTCGTCCGCTTGCGGGCGCGCTATGCCAAAACACCGCTGCCGCGCTTTTTTGCGTGGTGGGGCGGTGAGCTGCTGTCCTTCCTGCCGTCGTCCTGGCGTGCGGCACTGGCCGAAGGCCGCGAATCGCTGCTGCTGCATATCGCCGACAACACGCTGGTGCTGCAGCGCGAGGCCGCGCGCGGCGCCACCGAATTCGGCCAGGTCGACCTGACCCAGGACGTAGACGTGCAGCGCAGTGATTTCCAGCGTCTGCGCGCGCGCATCGATGAGCCTCAGCTGCGCCATTTCTTCTGCGTGCCGACCGCTCGCGTGCTGCACCGCTCGCTGAACCTGCCCACGGCCGCCGAGGCCAACCTGCGCCAGGTACTCGGGTTCGAGATGGACCGGCAGACGCCTTTCAAGGCCGACCAGGTCTATTACGACTATGCCTTGCGCGGGCGCGACGCGGCCGGACGCCAGCTTCTGGTGGACCTCGTCGTGATGCCGCGCGGGGCGTTCGACGAGGAACTGGCCCCGATCAGCCAGCTCGGCATCCCGCTCGACGGCGTGGATTGCTGGCTCGACGCGGCCAACGGCCAGCGCTTCGGCGTCAACCTGCTGCCGCCGGAACGCCGTGCACGCCGCAGCAACCAGCGTATGTGGATCAACCTGGGACTGGCCACCCTGACCGTCATCCTCGCGCTCGGCGTAATGGCGCGCACCGTGACCAATCGCCAGGTCGCGTTGGAGAACATGACGGCCGAAGTGCAAGCCGCGCAGGAGGAGGCCAAGCTGGTCGCCGCGCTGCGCAAGACTCTGGAAGAAACCATCGAGTCGGCCAACTTCCTGACCCAGAAAAAGCGAACGATCGTGCCGGCCATCGCGCTGCTCAGGGATCTGACCGAGCGCCTGCCCGACAGCACCTACCTCGAGCGGCTCAATGTGACCGAAGACGGCCGCGTGGAACTGCAAGGCCTCAGCGACCGTTCCGAAAACCTCATTGCCGAATTGCAGAAGTCCAAGGTGCTGACCGATCCGACATTCCAGGGCGTGGTGCAGCCCGATCCGCGCGTGAAGAAGGACCGCTTCAACCTCGTGGCTCAGCTAAAGGCGCGCGAACCGTCGCAGTCGGCCGCACCGGGCGCGGCGGCCGCACCGGCGGACGAAACCAAGGAAGGGAGCGCGAATGCGCCTGCTGCCGGAAAAGAATAACGGTCGCCTCATGGCGGTCGTGCTGACGCTGATCGTGCTGCTGCTGGGCTATCTGCTCGGCGTGCATTGGTGGTTCGTCGCGCCGCACCTGGACGTCGCATCCCAGATGGGCGATCTGCGCGAGCAGCAGCAGCGGTTCCAGGAAACCAGCAAGCAGCGCGCCGAGATCGAAAAGCGCCTTGCCGACGTGCGCAGCTTCGAACAGAGCAACCAGGCTTTCCTTGGTCAGACCGATGCGGCCGGTGCCGCCGCCGATCTGATCCAGCGCATGAAGCAGGCCGTGACCGAACACGGTGGCGACCAGAACCGTTGCCAGGTCCTGACCCATCAGCAGTTGACCGGCGGCAAGCCCGAACTCTACGAGAAGGTCACGATCCAGGTGCGCATGCGCTGCGACCTCGAGCCGCTGTCGTCGATCATCTACCAGCTCGAAAGCGGCAAGCCTTACCTCTTCGTCGACCAGCTCATGGTGTACAAGCAGAACTACGGCTATGTCGCCCCGGGGCAGAAGCAGCCTCAACAGAGTGCGCTGGACATCCGCTTCAACCTGTCGGGCTACATGCGCAAGCGCGGAGCGGAGAAGGCATGAACGCCCGCACCGCCCGCGTAATCACCCTGAGTCTCGCCGGTGCCTGCGGTTTCATGGCGCTGGTCGGCGTACTGGCCTGGATGGGTGCCGGCCGCGGCTACGGCTGGTTGCCGGAGGTCGAAGCGCCGCCGGTGACCGGCGTCGGCCGCATCGACACGGAAGCCGTGGTCATGCCGCCGGATTCCGAATTCGCTGAAGTGCGCCAGCGGCCGATCTTCAACGAAGACCGCAAGCCGACGCCGATCGTCGAAGACGTGAAGACCGATATCGCGCCGCCGGTACCGCTCAACATCACGCTGACCGGCATCGTGCTGACGCCCGACGTGAAGCTGGCCATGGTGCGCGACAACGCCAAGAACGAAGCCGTCTCGCTGCGCGTGGGCATGCCCCTGCCGGGCGAGCAGCAGGGCTGGACCCTGACCGAGATTCGCGCGCGCAGCGTCGTGTTCAAGAATCCGCAGGACGAAACCTCGGAAGTGGAACTTGAGGTTGCCCCAGGACTCACAGTACCGCCCAGCCCGCGGCCCACGCCGCCGGCCGGCGCCGCCCCGCCAGTCCCGGTACCACCGGGCGGCACTGCCCCGACCACCGTTCCTGGACAGCCGCCGCCGGATCGGGCCGCCGAACTGCAACGCCGAATCGAAGAGCGCCGCCGCGAGATGCGCGAGCAGGCGGAGAAGCTGCGCGAGCAGCAGGAACAGGTCAAATGAACGGAGTGCCACCAGTGCGTCTACGTCTGTATCCCCTTTGCCTGGTTGCGCTGCTGGTCGCGCTGGGCGGCTGCGCTTCATCGGGGCCGGTCCGGTCCGAGCGAGCCGACGAACTGCCGACTCAGTCCGCGCCGTCGGAAACGATGGCCGAGAAAGTCCTTACCGGCAAGATCGACGACGGTCCGATTGCCTTGGGCCGCAGCAAGGATCCGTTGGCGCAGGCTCCCAAGCCGGAAATCGAGAAGGGCACGGCCAAATTCCTCAACGAAGCCGCCGCGCGCGCGCCGGTGGCGACCGTGCCCGACGGCGACGGCCAGCTGACCTTCAATTTCGAGAACCAGCCGATCCAGGCCGTGGCGAAGGCCATCCTTGGCGATCTGCTGCAGCTCAACTACGTCATCGCTCCGGGCGTGCAGGGCAATGTGAGCTTTTCCACGTCCAAGCCGATCAAGTCCGACCAGGCCATGTCCATCCTGGAGATGCTGCTGTCCTGGACCAATAACTCGATGGTCTACAGCGAAGGCCGTTACACCGTGCTGCCGACCAAGGATGCGTTGCCCGGCAAGCTGGTGCCGCGGATCGCCGCGCCGAGCCTGGCCCGGGGTTACGAAGTGCGCGTATTCCCGCTGCGCTTCGTCTCGCCCAAGGAAATGGAGAAACTGCTCAAGCCGTACGCCAAGCCCGATGCCTTCGTCTCGGTCGATACGGCGCGCAGCATGCTCGTGCTCGCGGGCACCGGCACTGAGCTCGCCAACTACCAGCGCACGATCGACACCTTCGACGTCGACTGGCTCAAGGGCATGTCGATAGGCGTGTATGCGGTCGTCAATGTCGAAGTCGCCAAGATCATGCCCGAGCTCGACAAGCTGTTCGGCGCAACTGGCGAGTCGCCGATGGCGGGCATGTTCCGCTTCGTTCCGATCGAACGCACCAACTCCGTCATCGTGATCACGCCGAATCCGGACTACCTGGCTCAGGCCGAGGAATGGCTGCGCCGCCTCGATCAGGGCGGCAGCGAGAACGGCACGCAGCTTTATGTATACGATGTCAGAAATGTAAAGTCGGTTGATCTTGCGGATCGTCTCAACGAGGTGTTCACCGGCCAGCGCAGCAGCAGTTCGTCGCGCAGCACTAGCTCGCGCGGCGGCGTCGCGCCGGGACTGCAATCCGTCGAAGTTCGCGGCACCAACGATTCGAGCCGTCGCGCCGAACAGACGCGCGAAAGACAGGCCGCGGCCGCGGCGGGCGGCACGGGCGGCGGCGCCGCCGCGTTCACGATCGGCGACGAGGAATCCGAGGTGCGCATCACCGCCGTCGAAGAGAACAACCAGATCCTGGTCATGGCGACGCAGAGCCAGTGGGGCATCATCCAGAGCGCGATCAAGCGACTCGACGTTGAGCCTCTGCAGGTGCAGATCGAGACCAAGATCCTGGAAGTCTCGCTGGTTGGCGATCTCGAATACGGCGTGCGCTGGTTCCTGGAAGGGCTGATCGGTACCAGCAACCAGGGCGACAACCGTTTCACGCAGTCGCAGCCCGGCAATCAGCAGCGCGGGCTGTTTGGTGCCAGCAATACACCGTCATCGAATAACCAGAATATCTTTTTCTCTTTCATCAACAGCGAGATCGAAGTCGCGATCAATGCGCTGCAGACGAACTCCAACACCAAGACGCTATCGGCGCCTTCGCTGGTCGTGCTCAACAACAAGGAGGCCCGCATCAACGTCGGCGACCAGATTCCGGTCGTGCAGAACTACCTGAGCGGCGGCTTCACGGGCGGCACCAACGGCAACGTCAACACCGGCACGAGCTACGGGTCGGTGCAGTTCCGCGACGTCGGCGTGATCCTGACGGTGACGCCGCGTGTCAATCCGGGCGGCCTCGTCTACATGGAAGTCTCGCAGGAAGTCAGCAAGCCCGGCGTGCAGGACGTCACCGGCAATTACAGCGTGGCCAAGCGCGAAATCGAAACCGAGATTGCCGTGCAGAGCGGTCAGACCGTGCTGCTCGGCGGCCTGATCGGCGAATCCGAAGTGGCCGGCAAGGACGGTGTGCCTGGCCTGAGCCGCATCCCCATCATCGGCAACCTGTTCGGCCACACCAAGAAGAACCGCACACGTACCGAGCTCATCGTGCTGATCACGCCGCGTGTGGTAGGCAATGCGATCGATGCACGCAGCATCACCGAGGAATATCAGCGCCGCTTCGAATCGCTGCCACCGATCAAGGGGGCCGGCGGCGATACGCTGGAGGCCGCCTTCGGTGACAAGGGCGGCGAGAAGAAGAAGCAGAAGCAGAAGTGACGAATACCGGAGTAAGCGAATGAAAAATCTGAAAACCCTGTTGCTGCTGCCCGCGCTGCTGGGCCTTCTGGCCGGCTGTGCCGCCGGCACCACTGGTGGCGCCAAGAAGGGCGGCACCGTCGAGGAGCGCGCAACCAAGCGCTGGGAGCTGCTGATCGCCCATAATGCCGCCGAAGCTTATGAATACCTCACCCCCGGGTACCGGTCGACCCACCCCAAGGATAAGTATGTCGCCTCGATGTCCAGCCGGCCGATCAAATGGAAGAAGGTCGAGCTCATGGACAAGAGTTGTCCGGATGAGGACACCTGCAACGTCCGCCTCGTTGTCGATTTTGAGCTGCGGATCGCGGCCGGCATCCCCGGCCCTGTCGCAAGTAGTGATGTCCAGAAGGAAAAATGGCTCCGCGTCAAAGGCCAGTGGTATCACCTTCCGGCACAGTGAGCCGGCTCCCGAAGCCGGATTTCGTGGGATTGCGTTGCCATGACCTTTGTTCTAGCATTGGCGCGCTGTTGCCCTACCATGCCCAAAAAAGGCGGGCCAAAACCGCTGTTGCGGAGCATGGTCGGTTGTGAGCAAAAGCCCTGTGGTTCATTAGGAGTGTTGTGATGAAAAGAAATAATTTGACGACTTCGGTTGTCGCAGGCCTCGCCGCAGTCGCCGGCCTTGCCAGCACCGCGAACGCCGTTGAGCTGAATCCGGATGGTACCGGCCAGGTTCTTATCTATCCGTACTACACGGTTAACAAGAACCAGCAGACCATCATCTCGGTGGTCAACACCACCAACATCGCCAAGGCTGTCAAGGTTCGCTTCCTCGAGGGTCACAACTCTCGCGAAGTCCTCGACTTCAACTTGTTCCTGTCGGAATTCGACGTGTGGACCGCCAGCGTGTTCGCGCTGTCCGACGCAGGTCTGGCTGGTAATGGCGCCGCCATCACCACGACCGACAAGAGCTGTACCGCTCCGAGCAAGGATGTCTGGACCGGTTCGCTCGGCACCGGCCGTCCGTACCAGGAATTCCTGCCGTTCGCTTACACGGATACCCACGAAGATACCGGCCCGACCGATATCTCCCGTACCCGTGAAGGTCACATCGAACTGATCTCGATGGCCAACCTCGCTGGCGCGCTGCGCAACGCAGTTACCCACAATGCGGCTGGCACCCCGGCCAACTGTGCCGTCGTGCAGGCGATCGACCCGTCCAACACGCTGCTGTCGCCCCCGACCGGTGGTCTGTTCGGCGCCGGCGGTATCGTCAACGTTGCACAGGGTACGTTCTACACCTACAACGCTGACGCGATCGACGGCTTCACGATCTCCACGCTGTTCTCCGATACCGCTTCGCTGACGCCGTCGCTGGCTCAGGCCAATACCGGCCCGGGCATCGCTACTGCCTATGTGTTCGGTTCGTCTGGTCAGCTGATCCAGTCCGACTACTCGACGAGCGCCCCGAACAACGCGATCGACGCCGTGTCGGCCGTGTTCATGGCCTCCAACATCTTCAACGAGTACAACGTTGATCCGTCGGTCGGCTCGAACACCGACTGGGTTGTCACGTTCCCGACCAAGCGCTTCTACGTCGACAACGAAATCCTCGGCGTGACGCTCGGCGATCCGGGTGCGATCCAGCCGTTCCGCTACACCTTCGGTGAAGATGCAGGCTCGGCCAATGGTGACGGCCTGTCCTGCACCCAGATCGAAGTCGGCCAGTACGATCGCGAAGAAGGTCGTCCGACCGGTCCGGCTCCGGGCTTCTCGCCGCCGCCTCCGGGACAGCCGGCTTCGGCGCTGTGTAAGGAAAGCAACGTCATCAGCTTCCTGAATGTCACCACGGCTCCGACTGAGTCGGGCGTGCTGGGTTCGAAGCTGGTCACGAACGTTCGTCCGTTCGCAGCTGCTGGTTGGATGCGTCTCGGCCTGAACCCGGCTACGCAGCCGCACTTCAGCCGTCCGTCCATCGACGGCGACGTGTACGCTGGTCTGCCGGCTACCGGCTTCGAAGCGGTCAACTACGTCAACGCCAACGTTGCTCCGGGCGTGCTGTCGAACTACAGCGGTCTGTTCCGTCACCGCGCCAGCCGCGGTTGCACGAACGCGACGGCTGCTTGCTCCTGATATCCATCGGGTAGTAAGTGCTTTGCTAGTAGGAAGAAGGGCCCTTCGGGGCCCTTCTTTTTTCCAATCTGTTTAATGGTTGCTGCTGAGCTCGCCAAACGGCCCGACTCAGGCCGCGGATGGCGTCAAATCGCTCTACCCTGACGTGCTGTCGTCAGTCGACGACGCGTCTGCATCAATTAGAAGTCGCCGCGGCATCCCGCGCGCCACCAATTCTCATCGGCCCGCCGGCAAAGCATTCTTTCGGTGCGGTCGAAAGCTTTTCACTCCTCTGCGCCTTGCCAATCCGTTCACTTGCAACTTGATTTAACGAAGGGTTTGCACGTAGGGTCTGGTCAGGCGCTAAAATTCGCCTGCTCTCATTTGAATTGGAACTTGTCAATGCCTGCATTGCGCCTGTCCGCCGCTGCGTTGCTGTTGTCGATCGCGGCCGCCTCTGGTTCTGCCAATGCCCAGACGACTCTGCGGCTTACCTGGACCCCGAGCGGCGGTGGACCGCAAAAGGTCTGCGAATACACCACCGACGCAAACGGCGTGAGCATGGACCCGACCACCGGCGCCTTGCTTGCCGCGGGCTCGTTCTCCGGTGCTGACTGTCCGACCGGCACAACTCCGGTTTCCGATCCGGTCATCACGAACGGCATCACCGTTGCCGACATTCCCTCGTCAACCACGACGGGTTCTACGCACAGCGTCACCTGGTCCGCCAACGCGGACAGCTGCAACTATTCGGGCAGTGTTACGCCGGGCGCGATTGCGAACTGGCCGCTCAGCGGCAATGTTTGCAGCAACGCGACTGCCTGCGCGCAGGGCCTTACGGTGCCGGTCACGATTCCCGGCACCATCGGCGCCTACAAGTTCCAGCTGACCTGCAACAAGGTCGGCTCTGCCGTCACGGCAACGTCGGCGCAGAACGTAACGGTCACGGCCGGTGGTGGCGGTGGCGATACTTGCGTCAACAATACCGGCATCTCGCGTCTCACGTTCGGTCGCGTGCAGTACAACGATACGAGCGGCCGCGACGTCGATCTGACCTTGTTCGAGAACGTGTTCGGCCATAACCCGGCCGGTGAATCGCGCCTGTTCCCCGGAACGGCCAATCTCAACCAGCGCGTTTTCATCCCGCGCAACCAGTACGTGTCGCTGAAGTTCACGGTGCCGGCCGCCTTGCCGAACCAGACCTACGGTCAGTTCCGTTTCGAGGAGACGCAGCCGTCAGCCCTGCGCATGTCGTTCACGATCAGCAAGACCTGCGGCGACTTCTCCGCCACCGCAACCTCGCCCCTGACCTCGCGCTGCATCATGAATAACGAACCGGTCAACGGCACGCTGGCCTGGGGCTACTACCTCGGTGCGACGACACTCTGTCCGCTGGTCCCGGGTGAAACCTATTACTTCAACATCATCCACGCACCGCTCAGCAACCTGACCAACTCCAGTTGCTCGGGCAATTGCGGCAACACCATCCAGAACCAGAAGCAGGGTGGTGGTTCGGGTTGGCCGACGGGTATCGACGACGTTCAGTAATTCCCGCATGGCCTGCACCACGTGGTGCAGGCCGTCCTCGGGAATGGCCTGACGGCTGGAACTCGTTGGGGTTCCCGCGGTCCATCCAGGCTCTTCAATCCGGTGGGCGCGCTTTGCGCGCCCCCTTTCTTTTTTGGGACATCCAATGCGCAAAGTGATTCTGGCTCTGGGATTGCTCGCGTCCGCGACGGCGGCTGCGACCGGCAATAATGATTCGGACACGCTGGTCGTATCGCAGGGCACGGCCCGCGTCACGCTCGGCGATGTTGATGCTTACGTACACCGTATTCCGGAGACGGACCGCAGCGGCTTCATGAGCAAGCCGGAGCGCATCGAGACCATGCTCCGCAACATGTTGCTGGACAAACAGCTCGCCAGCGAGGCGCGCGAACTCGGCATCGACAAAGATCCCATCGTGCAGCGGCAGATTGCGCTTGCCGTCGACAGCGCCTTGTCGCGCGCGCGCGTCGATCTACTGCGCGAATCACTGAAGGCGCCTGATTTCACCGAGCAGGCGGGCGAGGAGTACCGGGCCAACAAGCAGAAGTACATGACGCCGAAGCGCTACGACGTCAAGCACATCCTGTTCGCTCTCAGGTACGGCTCGCCCGAGATGTCGCGCACGCCAGAGGAGGCGGAGGTGCTGGCCAAGGAAACCGCAGAAAAGCTCAAGCGTGATCCTTCCCAGTTCGACAGTCTCGTGGAATCGCTGTCCGACGATCAGAGCAAGAAAGACAACCACGGCCTGATCGAAAACGCCACGTCAGGAAATTTCGCCAAGCCATTCTCCGAGGCCGCAGCCGCGTTGCGGAACGTTGGCGAGATATCGCCGCCGGTAAAGACGTCATTCGGCTATCACCTGCTCAAGCTCGTCAAGACGGAGCCGGAGAAGCAGCAGCCGTTCGATCGCGTCAGCCAGTCCATCGTTTCGAGGCTGAGCGCCGAGTGGATGGAAGCGCAGATACGTGGTCATCTCGACAATCTGCGTAACCAGACCATGGATCCGAAGCCGGAAGTGCTGGCCACGCTGCGCGAGCGATACAACGATCCGGCAACTGCAGGCATCCCGGCCACTATCGCCAGGCCCGCCGCGAACGACGCGGCACCGCGCAAGTGACGATTGCGCTTGCGCGGCCCAGTGCCGCGCAAGCGCAACGGCCGGCTGAGCAGCGTTGCGCACCCTGAGTTTCGCACCGGCCGGGCGCATTGCCCCGGTCCTCGCCCTGGCGTTCCAGCTCGCCAGGCGCGATCTGCGCAACCGCTACCTCGGCAGCTTCAGCGGCGGTGCGTGGGCGCTGCTGCAGCCACTCGTGCAGCTCGCGGTATACGTTTTTGTATTCGGATACATTTTCCGCCAGCGCCTGCCCGGTGCCGACGCGCCGGGCTACGTGCCCTTCCTCGTCGTTGTCATGTGGCCGTGGACGGCGTTTGCCGAAGCGGTCAGCCGCGCGACGACGGCCATCCAGGACAACGCCAGCCTGATCGGTAAAGTCGCCCTGCCGCGCGCGGCGCTGGTGCTGGCACCGGTGATGGCCTCATTCGCGATCCACGGCATCGGGTACATCGGTCTGCTGCTGGTCATGCTGCTGGCGGGTGCAGGTATAGCGCCGGCCGGCCTGGCACTGATGCTGCCCGCGCTCGCGCTGCTGTTTCTGTTTGCGCTGGGTCTGGCTTTGCTGCTGGCGGCATTGCAAGTGTTCGTGCGCGATATCGCACCGGCGCTGCCGCAGCTCCTGATGCTGTGGATGTTTCTCTCGCCCGTGTTCTACGGCCGCTATGTGATGCCGGAATGGGTAAGGCCGTGGTTCGACCTGAACCCAATGACCGGATTCGCCGAATACTTGCGGTTTGCGCTGCTGAATATGCCCGCGCCCGGTCTGCGCGCCATGGTGTGCAGCATCGGGGCCGTGGTGCTGGTCCTGGCACTCGGACTGTTCGCATTCCGCCGCTTGCAGCGGCACTTCGAGGACTTCCTGTGAGCGCGCTGGTGGAGGCGCATGGCCTCGGCAAGAGCTATCCGCGCGTGTTTCGCCGCAGCGACCGGTTTCGCGCGCTGTGCAGCCTGCTCGCCGGGCGCGCCTCGGGTGAAGTCACGCCGGTATTGCAGGGAATCGATCTGTGCGTGCCGCGCGGGCAGTCGCTCGGCCTGATCGGGGACAACGGCGCAGGCAAGTCGACCTTGTTGAAACTGTTGACCGGTGTGCTGACGCCGACCCACGGCAGCGTGCGTGTCAACGGCCGCATCGGCGCGCTGCTGGAACTCGGCGCCGGCTTCCATCCGGAATACAGCGGCCGGGACAATATCGCGATGGCCGCGACGCTGCAGGGCTTCTCCGCCGATGACCTGGCCGCGCGCCTGAGCGACATCGTCGCGTTCGCCGATATCGGGCGGTACATCGACGAACCGGTCAAACACTATTCTTCCGGGATGGTCGTGAGGCTGGGTTTCGCCATCGTCGCGGCGACGCGTCCGGACCTGCTGATCACCGACGAAGTGCTTGCGGTCGGCGACGAATCCTTCCAGAAGAAATGCATACGCTGGATGGAAGACTACCTGGAGCAGGGCGGCACCCTGATTCTGGTCTCGCACAGCATGTACCACATCCAGAAATTGTGTCGGCAGGCGCTGTGGCTGCGCGAAGGCCGCATGCAGGCCAGCGGCGACGTGTTCGAGGTGACCCAGGCCTACCTGGCCTATCACGAACGCAAATCCGCGGCCGACGAAACCCGCGCGCGCGACCTCGATGCCGTGCGCGGCCTCGAATTCCATGTGCGCGCGATGCGTGTCAACGGCGAGGAAGCCGAAACCCTGCCGGCGGTGGAACAGGGGGCTGCGTTGACGGTCGAGGCAACGATCGCCTCCCGTGATGGTCGCGTGCCGGTCGTCAATATCGGGTTCGCCCGTGCCGACGGCACGCCGGTCTATGGGGTCAGCAGCGATATGGACGGCGTACAGCCGGCCCCGCTGCCCGACGGCGATTTCCGCATCGTGCTGCATATCGCCGAGCTGCCGCTGCTGCCGGCGAGCTATACGATCCGCGTCCATCCGCTGGACAGCGAAGGTCTGCGTCTGTTCGACACGCTCGAGCGCACGCTGACGGTCAAAGGACGCAGTTCCGAGTCGGGACTGGTGCGGCTGGCCCACGTCTGGGAACATGCCGCCCCCTTGAGCAGGAGCCGAGGCGAATGAGCGCTGGTGCAGCCCTGGAATTCACCGGAGAACGCTTCACGCCCGAATGCGTGCGCGAGATCTGGTACGAGCATTGGCACCGCTATGCCCTGGTCCGCTCCTGGGCGCGGGGCCGCCGCGTGCTCGACGCGGCCTGCGGCGAAGGCTACGGCAGCGCGCTGCTCGCCGGGGTGGCCGAGTCGGTGCTCGGCCTGGACGTGGACCCGGCCGCCGTCGCGCATGCGCGCAGCCGCTATGTCGGCACGAGCAACCTGAGCTTCGATCAGGCCGATGCGACGCGCCTGGAGTTGCCGGCGGCGAGCTTCGATCTCGTCGTCTCGTTCGAAACGCTCGAGCACGTGGAAGCGCAGGACGGCTTGCTCGACGGGCTGAGCCACGCCCTCAGCGATGACGGCTTGCTCGTGATTTCCTCGCCGGACAAGGCGACCTACGGCGATGCGGCCGGCTTCCGCAACGAATTCCATGTGCGCGAGCTGTATCGCGACGAAT
>JBBQZR010000026.1:0-79491 GCA_038207515.1 Lysobacterales bacterium
ATGGAGTCGATCGTCGTGCCCGGTTAAGACCACCTGGGCGTCTATCCGGCAGCCATCACACACGGGCTGCGCTGGGCGCTGCCCGCGCCGCGCTGCGACCGGTGATCACAAAACTGAACCGGCACGCACGTCCGTCTATGCTTGCAGCCGTCGTTCATTACTTTGCGCACTGCGCTGATCCGCGGCGCTGCGAAACTGCGCTAGGAAACCTCTGAACAAGGAAGAACAAGTCTCTGCTTTTGAGTCTGGGGAGGTGAAGAGTGATCGCTCAGAACCGCAGGTTCTGATCGCTCTGAACGCCCAACGGGCTGGGTGAAGAGCGATCGCTCAGAACCGCAGGCTCTGATCGCTCTGAACGCCCAACGGGCTGGAGTGTGGATCTGGCGTAGACACACTGGCGTAGACACAAGGGCAACACTCCGACAATCTGTTCCGAACTTCACTGATGTACTGGCGGCACCTACCCCCGGCCGTTGCAGGCCGACCAGGTTCCGCATCGACCGGGAGAACACCATGGTTAATCTGACTTTCCAGCGGCGCGCCGTCGCCGCCGCTCTGACCCTCGCACTGAGCCTCGGCACGGCTGCCGCCTTCGCGGCCGGCGCGAATCCCGCCGCGGGCGGCGTACAGCTCGC
This sequence comes from Lysobacterales bacterium, assembly GCA_038207515.1. GTDB lineage: Bacteria > Pseudomonadota > Gammaproteobacteria > Xanthomonadales > Rhodanobacteraceae > Tahibacter. The sequence goes on from JBBQZR010000026.1 coordinate 636, forward strand.
GCCGGGCATCAACGCGCCGGCCTACCAGCTGCGCGTCACCGGGCCTGCCGGCTTCCTGTTCGAGCGCACGTTCACCAGCAGCCAGGCTGTCGGCGTCGACGCACCGGCCGGCGGCTGGATCGACGGCGACTATCGCTACGAGATCGTCGGCGTGCAGACCTCGACGCGCCGTCGCGGCGACGACGAAGTCACCGGCGCACGCGCCGCCCAGCTCAGCGAGAGCGGCAGCTTCGCCGTCCGCGGCGGCGCGGTGCAGGTCGCCGACAATGTCTTCGCCACGCGCCGCGACAACGGCCAGAACGCGTCGCCCGTGCCGAACGACCAGGTCATTGCCGACGACCTCATCGTGCAGGGCAGCACCTGCACCGGCCTGGACTGCCTCAACAACGAGAGCTTCGGTTTCGACACGCTCCGTCTCAAGGAAAACAACACCCGCATCAAGTTCGAAGACACCTCGACCGGTGCGTTCCCCAGCTCCGACTGGCAGCTGACCGCGAATGACAGTGCCTCGGGCGGCGCGAACAAGTTCTCGATCGAGGACGTCACGTCCGCAACCGTTCCCTTCACCGTGACCGGCGGCTCACCGAACAATTCCATCTTCGTCGACAGCACCGGCCGCGTCGGTTTCCGCACGGCGACGCCCGTGCTGGACCTGCACATTTCCGACACCGACACGCCCGCGCTGCGCATGGAACAGACCGCCGCCGGCGGGTTCACCGCGCAAACCTGGGACGTGGCCGGCAACGAGGCGAACTTCTTCGTGCGCGACGTCACTGGCGGCAGCCGTCTGCCGTTCCGTATCCGCCCAGGCGCGCCGACGAGTTCGATCGACATCAGCGCCAGTGGCAGCGTCGGCGTCGGCACCGCCTCGCCCAGCGTGCGCCTCCACGTTTCCGGCAGCGACGGCACGACCACGCAGGTGCTGGTGCAGGAGAACAACGCGACCGCCGGCCCCCGCGACCTGCTGCGCCTGGAAAACAAGGGCCCGACGCGCCTGCGCCTGAAGAACACCAACACCGGCAACGAGTGGAGCCTCAACGCGCACGACTCGGATTTCCGCATGACGCCGGCCGGCTCGGCCACGGTCGCGATGACGATTTTCCCGACCGGCAACGTGACCATCGCCGGCACGCTGACGCAGAACTCCGATCGCAACAGCAAGGAAAACTTCCGCGACCTCGACCACAAGGCGCTGCTGCAGAAGATCGCCTCGCTCGACATCACCGAGTGGAACTTCAAGTACGAGAATGACGCCATCCGCCACATCGGCCCGATGGCGCAGGACTTCCACAAGATCTTCGGCCTCGGTGAACGCGAAGATGGCATCGCTCCGCTCGATACCTCGGGCGTCGCGCTGGCCGCCGTGCAGGGACTGCAGAAGGAGCTCGCCGACCGTGACCGCCGCATCGGCGAACTCGAATCGCGGCTGGAACGCCTCGATGCGCTGACCCAGAAGCTCGCTCGCAACCAGGACGCGCAGGCGCAGGCGATCCCCGCCTCGCTGGCCGGCCACTGCGATGCCGAGCCGGTCAACACCGGTCTGTAAGAATCAACTCAACGTGGTTCTTGAACCGCCCCTCGTGGGCGGTTTTTTTTTGCAGCCGCACGTGGCTCACCGCAGTCCCGTGGCCGCGGGCGCCGCCGCACCAGATTCAAAACACCACGACATCCGTATCGCTGAAATGCTGCGTCATCAGCAGCAGATCGAACGCGATGGACTCGCCGGCCGCGCAATCCGCGCAGGCGTAGACGCGCGTCACCGCGTCCGCGGCGGCCAGCCGTATGCGGCGGTTGTCGCCGGCGAACTCGACGTGCGGGGCGCCGACAAAAAAAGCCATGTCGGAAATCGCCAGGCGCTCGCCGGGTTCCAGCGTGACGCGGAAACGCCGCTGTTCCTGCGCGTTGACGCGCGGCACGTGCACCGGATACAGCGGCACGGCAGGCATCGGGAACGCATCGCCCGCCAGCACGGCGCGCACTGGAAACACGGCCAGCGCGCCGACCCGTCGCGTCGGCGCGAGTCCCGCGGCTTTTGCCACTGCACGCGACAGGCCGATCCAATGCGTGCGGTACGCATCGTCGCCGCCGACCTGCGCGTCATTGCGCGCGCAAGCCAGACGCATTTCCATCGCGTAGTCGTAGAGCAGGTGACGCGCATACGCGCCGTGCACGCTAGGCGCACGCTGGCCGCACAGGAACGCGCCGCTGTCGCCCATCGCATAGGCCGGCAGCAGCAGCAGGCGCGCGGGCTCGGTAGCGGGCTGAGTCACGTTGAACAGCGCCTGGAAGTTGAACGGCCAGTTGCCCGAGACCATGAAGCGTACCGCCACGACGCCGCACAGCAGATTCAATCCCAGCGCGAGCACGATCGCCGCGCCGTGCAGCCCGCGCGCGAATACGACCTCGCGCCACTGCGCCAGTCCGAGCGCGACAGCACCGAGCGCGACCACGCGCAGCGGCGTGGTCATGTAGTACGTCGTCGTATGCCGGATCAGCGCCGTGGTCAGTGCGAGCGCGGCGATGGCCGCGACGACGATCCAGAACAGCCGCCGCTGCGCCGGATCGCGCCACACCCGCAACCAGCCCGCGGCGGCAGCGAGCCCGAGTGCCGCCAGCAGCGTCATGACGGCCAGCACGGCGGCGTCCGGCCAGGCCAGCAGGGTCTGCAGCCAATAGTGCGCACCGCCGAGTGTGGCCTGGTACAGCAGCGGCACGGCGTTCAGGACGCTGCCGGTGCTCTGCCCGTCCAGCAGATACGCACCGCCGGCCCGGAAGTCGGCGAAGTCGTTGTGCAGGCTCCAGAGCCCATACGGCAGCAGCGGCAGCAGGCCTGCGGCGAGCGCCGCGAGCCATGCGCGCGGCGAGAACTGCCGCGTCCAGGCCGCATGCACGAAAGCACCCAGGCCGATCCAGGCCAGGCCGACGCTGCTCGGGTGCGCATGCAGCGCCAGCACGAAGGTCAGGCTCATGCCGATCAGCCAGCGCGTGCGCCGCTGCTGCACGAAACGTGTCGCGCAGAGCAGGAACCCGAGCACGAGCGGCGCCGTCAGCACATAGTGCTGCGGCAGCATCCATTCGAAATTCGACCAGGCCGGCAGCGCGAGCAGCGCGGCCCAGAGCAGGCCGGCACGTTCGCCGTGCAGCGCCCGGCCGAGACGCCAGGCCAGGATGACCTGGCTCGCCGACAGCACGCCGAGCAGCGCGACGACACCGAACCAGTTGCGCCCCAGCGCGAGCAGCGCGGCGAGCAGCCAGTACCAGACCGGTCCGAGATGGAGCGTGCCGGCCAGCACGGGTCCGGCCAGCGGCACTTCCTCGCCGTGCAGGAAGCGCCAGGCGACGAACAGGTCACGGGCGAAATCCAGATGCGTCGCCGCATACGGCACACGCAGCAGATGCAGCAGCACCAGCAGTGCGAGCAGGACGGCGTGTCCGCTCCACCAGTGACGCGGCGTTTGCTGCCTCGCGGCGGTATCCATCGATGCGCCCTTGTTACTTTATGTACAAATTAAGTTGACGGCGTAGACTGCCGCACTGACGCGCGATAGTAGCCTGCGGCCGGCGCGGCCGCGACCGCGCCGCGGTGGATCCGCTAAGCTGTAGCGCCCCACGACGGTGCCTACGATGCAGCAGATCGTCGACTTCATCCTCGAACTGGACAAGCTCAAGGGCGTCACGCGCAAGGTCAAACCGGCCGGCCTGGATCGCTACGAGAACTCGGCCGAACACAGCTGGCAGATTGCGTTGCTCGCCCTTTCGCTCGCGCCCTATGCCGACCGCGCGCTCGACCTGGACCGCGTCGTCGCGCTGCTGCTGGTGCACGACATCGGCGAGATCGACACCGGCGACACGCTGGTCTTCGCCGAACACGGCTGGGCCGAACGCAAGGCCGCCGAACGCGTTGCGGTGGAGCGCATCTTCGGCCTGCTGCCTGCGCCGCAGGCGCGACGCTTTCTCGGGCTATGGGAGGAATTCGAGGACGGCGACAGCGCCGAGGCGCGCTTCGCGCACGCGGCCGATCGCGCCATGCCGGTGCTGCTGAACCTCAACAACCAGGGCCAGAGCTGGCGCGAGAATGGCATCAGCCACGCCCGCGTGGTCGCGCGCGTCGGACCGCCGATCGAGGCCGGCTGCCCGGCGCTGTGGGCTTATCTCGAAGCGCGCCTGCTCGCTGCCCGCGAGCAGGGCTGGTTCGGGGCCTGAGCGTTCCGCAGCGCGCTGCGAGTTCAGTGCTGCGTTGCGTGCGGCGACAAGGCCACCCTCAAGGCCATGGCGAGGATCCCGCCTCCACCGCGTTCTGCAGCGTGTTGCCGCAATGATTGGCTCTTGGGCAGGTGCTGATCAGTGGCGCATCGAGCGTCGCATGGACGAGATTGAGGTAGTAGGTCTCGCCCCGCTCCAGGCGGCATAGTCCAGGAACGCTGGTGCCGACGATCCAGACCAGCGACGCGCCGGGCGCTCCGCCATTGGTCGTGCAGAACGGGCTCAGCGGCGCCTGCGGTGTCGCCCTGAAATCGCCACAGCTCTTGCTGAGCGTGTACGACATCGTCCGCGCCTGCGGCTGCGTTTCCTCGAAGCGATACCGGCCCGCCGTTCCTATCGCCAGATTCGACGGCACGGTGAACTGCATCGCCATGTAGTAGCCCAGCGGAATGAACGGCCGCCGGTTGAGATTGGTGACGCCGGGGTAAGGCTTGAGCGGGGTTTCGTCGTTGAAGTAGCCGTAGATGTTTTCGAAATAGCGGGCGTCCTGATTGATGCCGTTGTTTACGGTGTAGTTGAACTCGACGTACGCCTGCTCGAGACGCGTCAGTCCGATCGGCGCAATGCAGCCCGCCGTCGGAATGCCGGGGACGACGACCGTGCGCTGCGAAATCACGGGCGCGGTGACGCCGTTGCGGCGGCAGGTCAGCGCGAACGTGTAGCTGCCCGCAACCGGCAGCAGCACCGCAGCGCTTTGCGTCGTCGCGCAACTCGCTGCGGTCGTGCAAATGTCGCCATTTGTCGGCCAGCCCGGCACTGCAGCGGGAAACGTGCTGGCGGAATAGCTGCAGGTGTCCGCGTCGGCGGACCAGGTCACGGTATGCGCCGCGCCGATCGCGCTGGACGCCGGCAGCTCGGCCGCATCGAGGCCGTTGAGGATGACCGGCGGCAGCGGCGGCGTGGTTTCGCCGCTCGGACAGCCCGCGCCGAAACTGCCATTCAGGACGAGACTGCCACCCGCGTCCATCGAGACACCATCCGTGTCGCTCATGATTACGCAGGTCTTCGGCACACCGCCGGGCGCGGTCCAGTTCACGCGCAGTCCGATCTGCGCCATTGATGTGGCGGATACGCCGGCGGCAGCCAGCGCGGACACAATGACAGAACTACGCAATCGCGACATCGGTGATCCCCTGAGATTGACTGGAGCCGTATCCTCGGGAATGGACGAGTGCGTTGCGCTAATGCTCAGTTAAACAATCAGCGCATTTGCGCGTGGCGGAGGTCACGTGCGAACAACCGGCATCGAACACTCTGCGCGCGCGCAACCAAGAAGATCATCTCCAGGCCGCTGCAAGCACACGCCGTGCTTGCCCGCAGCAACCACACCGGCAGCACGTATGGCGAAATCGGCGGTGAATCGTGACCGCGAATTTCCGCGAGCACAGAACACAAAGCCCCGTCATTCGACGGGGCCAGCTTTGACGGGGCCAGCTTTGAAGGGGCCTGCTTCAATGGGGCCTGATTCAACCGAGCCTGATGCAACGGAGCCTGCTTCGATGGAGCCTGCTTCGATCGAACATCGGGCGCGGGCCGCTCACTGCTGGCCGCGGTTTGCTATTGCTGCACGGGCCACAACGGCTGCGGGGCAACCTTCTGGTTCTGGATCGTATTGCCGCAATAGTTCTGGCAGTACGTCGACAACGGCGCGCTGAGCGGCGCGTGGATGATGTTGAGGTAATAGGTCTCGCCCGGCTGCAACTGGCAGATGGCCGGGTTGCCCGGCGCATAACCCCAGAGGATGTTGCCGTTGGAGGGGGAGTTGTTGAGGACGCAGGCATTCGTCAGCGGTGCCGTCGCGTTCACGCCGAAATCGCCGCAGGACTTGCTGATGGTCATCGACATGCGCGCCGGCGAGGTCTGCGGCTGGGTTTCCTCGAAGCGGAACGCGCCGGTAGTCAGCGGGGTCAGGCTGCTGGGCACGGTGAACGCCAATGCGGCGTAGTAATTGCGCGGCATGAACAGGCGCTGGTTCACGTTGACCACGCCAGGGAACGACTGCAGCGGCGCACCGTCCGTGGTGTAGCCGAAAATATTCTCGAACTGCGTCGCGTCGGTCGTGCGGCCGTTGCTGACCGTGTAGTTGAATTCGACGTAGGCCGTGCTCAGTCGGGTCAGGCCCGCCGGTGCGATGCAGCCGGTGGTCGGCGGGGCCTGCGGCGCCACCGCGACCGTGCGCCGCGACGTCGCCACGACGCTGGAACCGGTACGCCGGCAGCTCAGGTCGAAGGTGTAGTTGCCGCTGGTCGCCGGCAGCGTGACCGGCACGCTGCGCACACCCGCGCAGCTATCCGCGTCGGAGCAGACGTTGCCGCTGGTCGGCCAGCCGGTCACCGTTGCGGGCAGACTGCTGGCGGAATAACTGCAATTGTCCGCATCGGCCGACCACGTGACCGTATGCGTTGCGCCCGGCACGCTGCTGGACGGCAGTTCGCTCGCATCGAGACCGTTCGTGATGGCCGGCGCGGTCACCGCGGGCGGCGCCGTCGTCGCCGTCGGACAGTTCGCTCCGAAGGTCACGTTCGCGAGCAGCCTGCCGTTGGGCGGATCCAGGTTCACGCCGTTCCCGTCAGTGGTGAGCACACAGGTCCTGATCGCTCCGTCCGGCGACGTCCAGTTCAGGCGCAACGTCGTCTGGGCGAAGACGGCAACGGGCAGCAGAGCGGCAAGAACCGCGGCGACGACAGGCAGGCGTAATAAGGACATCAAGAGGTTCCGGGGGCGGAAAGCCGCGTATGGTGCGGCTTTGCGGACTTCCCTGCGCTAACGCGCCGTTAAAGCCCGACGATCCGGCCAATTCCAGAACAAGCCGACGTACCGGCCGGAATTTGCGGGAACCTAGCCCTCATGCGGCTTTTCGGGCTCCCCACGCGTGTTTTTGGCAGCGGCCAAATCGACTGAGCCGACTACGCAAGAATTTACAGTTCGACACATGCTGCGATCCGCAACCCGGAAAATTGAAGCCTCGCCGCTGACAGCAAAGTCGCAGAAGCGACACCTGCAACTGCGGTGAGAAGATCGCCGACCGCAAGCGAGATGCCGCCATGTCCGCCCACGGCCCTGATCGCTCCGCCGCCTGACTGATACGCGCCGGGCTTCTGGTCTGCCCCTCTTTCCGCCCGCGACGCCCTTTGCGCGCGCGCGCGTTGCCGCGCCGCACCTGGCGATGCCATCGCAGGTGCGAGCATCGATCGGGATGCAGGCTACATCCCGCCCTTCATGCTGGTCTTCTCGACCTTCCACTGCCCGCCTTCCTTGCGCAGTTTCGAGGTGCCGGTCGACTTCGCGCCGGACTTGTCCACGCCTTCTATTGTCAGTTCCGCGCTGTCGCCGAAATCCTGGCCGCCGGTGACGGTCGCGCTCTTGGGCGCGAACGCTTTCATCATTTCCAGCATCGCGCCGAACTTGGGGTCGCTTTTCTGCGCGCGCATCTTGTCGCCCTGTTCCTTCGTGACCGTCGCGAGCATGGCGTCGACATCGCCCTTCTGCATCGCGGCGAGGTTGGCCTGGAACACCTTGCCGGGTTCGCCGCCGCCGGCCGGCAGTGCCTTGCCTTGCGCGGCGGGCGGCGCTGCTTTCGTTGTCGCCGCGCCGCCCGCGACAGCGGCCGGCGTCGTGCTCGCATAGGCGAGGTTGAAGCTCAGGGTGCAGTTCAGATCGTCCGCGTCGTCGTCCTTGAGCGCGAAGCTCGCCTCGATGTGCGAGGCGTCGTTCGCCTTGGCGGTGAACTCGCCGATGTCGCCGCCGGAACTCGACACGCTCGTGCCGTCGCCGTTGTAGTCGACCGCGGAAACCGTCTTGTCATCGATGCGCAGCTTGACGCTGCGCGCGTCCTCGGCGGCGAAACGCTGGCTCGTCAGCGCCGCGCTCTTTTGCGTGGCCTTGGCCAGCGCGGCCTTGTCGATCGCGAACGTCGTCAGCGCGACGATGATGTCGGTCTTGCTCTTGTCGAAGTAGTTCGCTTCCTTGTACACGACGCCGTCGACGAACGTGATGGTCTGGCCGTCGTAGCGGCAGTCGCCGCGGACGCTGTCGGCATGAGCGGTCGAGATGGCCGCCAGGGAAACGAGCACGGCGGCGGCAACGAGCCGGCGAACCGGGCGGATCTGCGGAAGAAATCGAGCATTCATGGAGGACTCCAGGCCTTGGCAGGGGGATGCGCTATCAAACGCGTCTGGAGTCGAAAACGAACAGAACGCCCGAAAAGGGCCAACTGGTAACGGCGTCAGGTCAGGGCGAAACCTCGAACCCGTCCGCAAAAAACGGCAGCTCCGTCGCGACATACGCCGACAGGTAGCCATAGCGCGCCGCCGAGGTGTCCGAACCGCTGAGCGCCGCGACGAGGAAACGCGCGGCGCTGTTGCGCAGTCGATAGCCGATCTGCGGCGAAAGGATCGCCGCGTCGTAGCTGACACGCCCGGACTGCCACACACCGCCCGTACCCGGGACGGCGCGAAACCCCGCGGTATCCAGCGGCAGCGCGTTGCCGGCGGCATCGCGCAGATCGAACGCGGCGAGAGCAATCGTCGGAACGACGATCAGCAAGCTGAAGGGCTGCGCATCCGCGCGTACGAAATCGGCGTGATACGAACCGGCCGATTCCAGCGGCGGCAGCAGGGCCATGCCCATTTCGCATCCGATGCCGCTGACATGCGCGGCATAGACTGGCTGGCTCGCGCGCAGATACAGGGCGTTGTCGGGGCCGGCGGCCAGATAGTCCAGGTCGATGCGGCGATACTCGCCGGCGAACAGCACCGCGGCGGGCGTGGCGGCACCGTCGAGGAACAGCGCGGTATCGTTCTGCGTGGCGTAGACGATCAGGCTTTCGTCACCCGAGGCATTCAGGCCTCCCTTGGGTACGACGTATTCGCGGCCGACAGCGGCGGCGGGCACCAGCTGATCACCGATCAGGTCGCGGCAGGGACCGGAAGGATTGCCGACCGAATCGTCCTTGATCGAGACCGCGACCGGTTTGTCCGCAAGCACGACCGCGCCGCCCGGATGCGTCGCCGGAGCGAACCAGTTGGCGCCGGTGTAGCCGGCCGAATAGACCTGGCCGCGATTGAGCGTCACCACCCACTGCTGCAGCGGCGGATGACCGTCGACCGCGACCGGCGAATACAGGCGTACCAGCGTATTGGGCTGCGTCGCGACGATGTCGAACGAAGCGAAGGCCTGATGCGGCGCGGCATAGCCGGCGTCGTTTCCGAATGGCGCATGACGCGGCAGCGGCACGACGAATGCAGTGCCGAGGTCGTCGCCGCCGCGCAGATTCCACTGTTCCGCATTGTTTACATTAGCGACATCGTAGGAAACCGCGACAGGCTGGCTCGCGACGATGTGCAGGCCCGAGTTCACGATCGTATTCGTCGGCCGGCTTTCGAGCTGGCTCTTGAACGCGGTGAGGTTCACGCGCGCCGATGTGCGGGCCGGAACACTGATCGTCATCGGCGTAAACGCACCGTTCGCGGGCAGGTCGATGACGACCGTCGCGGCTCTATCGCCAGCGGCTATGGACAGGTACAGCGGTTCGCCGCCGGGTGAGCCGTGCAGGTCGCTGACATCGGGCGGCGCGAACCAGAATTCCCGCGCGCCGTTGCCGCCTTGTGCCACAGCAGCCAGCGGCAAGGCCGCGAACACAGCCTTCCAGGCCGCAGGGCGCCCGAATCGGGCCTTGCGCAGCGGCGAGTGTTCTATATGCGAACCAACCGTATTCATGCCGCCCAGCATCACCGCACCCCGTTGCGACATTCACCGTGTCTGCGTAGCGGCAAACGGGCAGCGGGGCTATCTCGTCATGCTCAGGCAGACCTTACGACGTTTCACGTATCGGCAGGAACCCGCGCGGCAGGGCGCCGACCGCCTTGCCGCGGCACCGCCGCACCGCTCACGCGCGCTGCGCGGCAGACGCATAGCCTGTGTCGCCACCGAGGCGACGCCAGCCGATGAACTGCAGCAGCGCAAAGCCGAGTACTGCCGTGGCCTGTATAGAGACGAACGCGATGCCGAGCGTGGTCGGCTGGACCATGCCTTCATGGAGCGGGCCTTCATAGATCAGGTAGTAGCTGGCGAGCGACCAGCAGACATTGATCTCGATGATGACCCAGGCGATGACCGTATGCGGCCTGCTCTGGCGCAGCACCAGCGCCAGCAGCAGCAGGAACGGCAGAAGCGCGAGCCCGGATGTGCGCAGCAGGTCCGCCGGCAGCGCGAACGCGGGCGCCAGCAGATCGGCGCCGGCGATCAGCAGCAGCGCCGTAGCGCCGCTCGCGACCAGGTCGAGCAGCAGCGCGCGGTGGAACAGTGGCCATGTACGAATGTGGCGAATGGCGTTCATAGATCGTCTCCTTGGAATTCGAGCGCATTGAGCCGCAGCGCCCGCGCCGCGTCCATTACGTCGCAGGTAATGCGCGAGCGGCGTGGGCTCGATTACAGTGATCGCCATGAACACGAACCGCCCTGTAGGTGAACAATTGCGCGACTGGCGCCAGCGCCGGCGTCTTACGCAGATGGACCTCGCCGCCATCGCCGACACGTCGACACGCCACGTCAGTTTCATCGAGACCGGCCGCTCGCTGCCGAGCCGCGCCATGCTGATGCGCCTGGCGGAACATCTCGAGGTGCCGCTGCGCGAACGCAATTACCTGCTGACCGCCGCCGGCCTCGCGCCGATGTATCGCGAGAGCCGTCTCGACGAACCGGCGCTGCAGCAGGCCCAGGCCGCCGTCGAACTCGTGCTCAAGGGTCATGAGCCCTACCCTGCGCTCGCGATCGACCGGCACTGGAATATCGTCGCCGCGAACCGCGCGATCGCGCCGTTTCTCGTCGGCGCCGCGCCGCGGTTGCTCGTCGCGCCGGTCAACATGATGCGGCTCTCCCTGCACCCCGACGGCCTGGCCTCGCGCGTCGTCAACTTCGGCCAGATCCGCGCGCACTTGCTGCACAACGCGCAGCGCCAGGCCGACGCGACCGGCGATCCCGTACTGCGCGCGCTGTTCGAGGAAATCTCGTCCTATCCAACGCCGCCCGACGCGACCGATCAGGCGCCGAGCCTCGCCGACAACGTCGCGATGCAACTGCGCCTGCGCAGCGAACACGGCGTGCTGTCGTTCATCAGCACGATCACGGTGTTCGGGACGCCGCTCGACATCACGCTGGCCGAGCTCGCGATCGAATCGTTCTTTCCGGCCGATGCGCATACGGCAGCCGTGCTGCGCGCGGCGCTCGCGGACTGATCCCGCCCGTTTCAGGAGACGGTAGAACCGCGCGCCACGGCACGCGTCCACGTCCGGCCGCACAGACCGCTCACTCCCGATTCGCCGCGAGCATCTCACCGACCTTGTTCGCGAGCACCTCCACCGTAAACGGCTTCGTGATCATGGCCATGTTGGAACCGAGGAAGCTCGCGCGGATCGCGGCGTTTTCCGCATAGCCGGTCGCGAACAGGATGGGCAGCCCGGGGCGGTGCTTGCGCGCGACCTCGGCCAGCTCGCGGCCGTTCATGCCGGGCAGGCCGACGTCGGAAATCATCAGGTCGATGCGCCGCGCCGAGGCCAGGATCGGAATGGCGACCAGCGCTTCGGGCGCTTCCAGCGCGACATAACCCAGCTGTTCCAGCACCACGCGCACGAGCGTGCGCACCGCTTCGTCGTCTTCGACCAGCAGCACGCACTCGCCTTCGCCGTTGCTGTCGATCGCGGCCGGTTCGGGTTCGGGCACAGCGGCTTCCCCTTCGCTGGCCGGCAGGTACAGGCTCACGGTCGTGCCGACGTCCGGTGTGCTGTGGATGCGCACTTCACCGCCGCTCTGCTGGGCAAAGCCGTAGACCATGGACAGGCCAAGGCCGGTGCCCTGCCCCAGCGGCTTGGTCGTGAAGAATGGCTCGAATACTTTTTCCACAAGTTCCGGCGCCATGCCGACGCCGCTGTCGGATACCGAGATGAGCACGTAACGGCCCGGCCTGAGCGCCGGTTTTCCGGCGACCTCGGATGCATCCAGGTTTGTCGGGCGGGTCCGCACCTGCAGGCGGCCGCCTTCGGGCATCGCGTCGCGCGCGTTGATGGCGAGATTGAGGATCGCGCTTTCGAGTTCGCTCGCGTCGGCGATGCCGGCGGGCAGCTGCGGATCGAGTTCGAGTTCCACGCTGATGCGCTCGCCCATGGTGCGCGTGAGCAGCTCGCCGAGCGAATCGACCAGCCCGTTGATGTCGATCGGCTTGGAATCCAGCGATTGCCGGCGGGAAAACGCGAGCAGACGCTGGGTCAGCGAGGCCGCGCGGTTGGCCGAGGCCAGCGCGAGCTGCACGAACTGGCCGATGTCGCCGGTCTTGCCGCTGGCCAGGCGCATGCGCACGATGTCGAGCGAGCCGATCACGCCGGTCAGCATGTTATTGAAGTCATGCGCGATGCCGCCGGTGAGCTGGCCGATCGCTTCCATTTTCTGGCTTTGCCGCAATGCCGCCTCGACGCGCGCGCGGTTGGCGATTTCCGCATTGAGTTCGGCCGTGCGTTCGGCGACCTTGGCTTCGAGCTGGTCGGCGGAGCGGCGCAACGCTTCCTCGGACTCCACGCGCACCGTGACGTCATGGGCAAAAATGTGGAAACCGTCGATCTCGCCGTGTTCGTTGCGGCGCGGCAGATAGCGCACCTCGGCCTCGCGCCGGCGCCCGTCGCGGTGCGGCCAGCTCAACTGCATCTGAACGTCTTCGCCGGCCAGCGCGCGATCGATGAACACCTTGCGCTGCTCAAATACGGCCTGGCCGGCCGCTTCGGCGATGGTCAGGCCGATCACGCTCCCGGGCGAACGATAGAGCCAGTCTTCATAGGCCTTGTTGGCGAAACGGTAGCGGTAGTCACGGTCGACGAAGCCGATGAGCACGGGCAGCGCGTCGGCGACCCGTCGCAGTTCGGCCTCGCTCGCGGTGAGCGCCTCACGGCTCACGGACAGCGCACGCGCACTCTGAGCCAGTTCCTCAAGGCGGTCGCGCATCGCGAACTGCCGCTGTCGGTTGCGCAATGCGGTGTCGATCGCGCTCACTAACGAACGCGCACTCAACGGGCGCTCGATCACGACGATATTGCTGGCCAGATCCGACAGCTGGCGCGCACGGTTCGGCGGGCCGTACACCCAGCTCGACTGACGCGCCGCGAGCAGGATCACCGGCACGTCGGACCAGGTTGGCTGCCCGCTCAGCGCCTCACGCAATTCCGCGAGATCGCCGCGCACGCCGTCTTCGGTGAGCAGTACCGCGCCGGTGTGATCGTCCAGCGTGCGCGCGACGCAGGTGAGGTCCGCGCAGATGCTGACGTCGTAGCCGCCGTTGCGCAGCAGCAACGCGACATGATCGGCGTCCCGTCCATACGGCGCGCAGGCCAGGATGCGATGGCCTTCCGGAGCGGTCCTATGCACCGAGGGGCCGGTCTTCGATCAGCGGTTCGCGCGAACCCACATATTCCGGCGTTCCGGTCATGACGCCGCGGAACTCGACGAGTGGACCGCTCAGGCGCATGCCCTGCGTATCGATACGCAGCTCGCGGATGCTGTCCTCGTGGGCGCCACCCCGATTCTTGATGATGGAGATCGCCTTGCGCATCCTTCCCTCGGCCTCGAAATACCGCGTCAGAATGACGGTATCGGCGATGTAGGACACATTCAGCGTGGCCGTCGCGATGGTGTCGATCAGGCCGCTCTGCGGATTCACAAGAATCGTGACGACACCCTGCTGGTTGAGGTACGACAGCAGCTCGTGCATCTGCAGGATCAGCTGTTGCGTATGCGGCATCGCGGCCATGTAGCCATTCAGGCTGTCGATCACGATGAGCCGACAGCCGCGTTGCTCCACGGCATTCCGAATCAGCGAGGCGAACTCGCCCGGCGACATCTCCCCGGGATCGACCTGCTCCAGAACCAGCAATCCGTTTTCCAAGGGTTCCGTGAGGTCCAGCTTCATGGCCTTTGCGCGCGTCAGCAAGGTGCCGACGCGTTCGTCGAACTCGAAGATCGCACTGGCTTCGCCACGCTCGTAGGCAGCCCGCACGTACTGCAGCGCGATCGTGGTCTTGCCCGTGCCCGCAGGCCCGGTGATGAGCGTACACGTCCCACGCAGCGGCCCGCCGTCGAGCAGGGCGTCGAGTTCGCGCACGCCGCTGGACGTGTTTTCGCCGACGAAGGGTACATGGTGGTCAGACGCGACCAGGCGCGGGAACACCTCGATGCCACCCCGCCGTATGCGCAGGTCGTGGAAGCCGGAGACGAAATCGATGCCGCGCAGCTTCTGGACTTGCAGGCGACGCAGCGCCTTGCCGAAATCCGGCGTGACGCGTTCCAGCGTAATCACGCCATGACAAAGACTGTGCAGATGGGCGTCGCGTTGGTCGGCACTGAGATCGTCGAGCAGCAACACGGTGATCCTGCGCCCGGCGAAATACTGCTTGAGCGCCAGCACCTGACGCCGGTAGCGCAGCGGATCCTGCGCCAGCAGGCGAAGTTCGGAAAGACTGTCGAACACCACGAGTACGGGGTTCGTCGCCGCGACCTGTTCCTGGATCAGGCGAATCGTGCCGCCGAGTTCCAGCTCCCAGGGATGCAGGACTGTTTGATCACGCGCCTCGCCGAGCACCTCATCGACCGTCGCGAGTTCGAACAGGGTGAGCGCACTGAGATCCCAGCCATGCGACTGCGCGACGGCGTCGAGTTCTTCCGCCGTTTCCGACAAGGTGACATACAGCCCACGCTCGCCGCGGCGCACGCCGTCGAGCAGAAACTTCAGCGCCAGCGTCGTCTTGCCCGAGCCGGGCGTACCTTCAACCAGATACAGGCGATGCGGCGCAAATCCGCCGCGCAAAATCGTATCCAGTCCCGCAATGCCAGAGGACACTCTCGGCGGCGTATCAGTCATCCAGATCTCCTGCGAAGCGCTCGTCGTGGGCGAGGCCGCTCGGACATCGTGCTTGCCGCGCGCACCGTGATCGTGAGCCGGGCAGCGAACGTCACGTCGCCTGCGTCTGTCGTGGTCGACGGACTTCACGCGCTTCCGTGCAACCGCAGGCGATCCTCGCGACCCAAGCATGCGTACGGATTGGTGACGGACTCGTGATTGAGACGGGCCAGATCGCGCTGCGATTCAGGTCCCCGCAGGCGTGCCGCACCGCTGCTCCTATGAACGATTGCCGCGCAGCCGCTCGCCGTTGTTGCGCCGGATCGCGTAGAGGCCGTGGTTCCAGGCCTTGAGCCCGCGCACGCACCAGCCGGTGCCGGCATCGCGCGCGCGTTCGAACTCGACCTGGGGCGGAAACTGCGTCTCCCAACCGCCGAGATCGATGTAGATCGTGTCGCTGGCCGGACTCGTGCCGTACATCACCAGATTCCAGCCATGCCAGCCGGCGAGTTCGCCGTCGCGATAGCGCACGGCCACATCGGTGCGTGCCGACGGATACACCAGTGCCTGCGTGCCGCGCGCGCGCAGGTAGCTGCCGATCGCCTGCAGGCGCCGGTTATCCGGCGTGGAACCGCCAAGTGCCAACGCCAGCAATTCAGGCAGGATCTCCTCGAAGCGCCGCGCGCTCGTCGGAAACAGGCTGCCTTGCACGAACTCGGCGAAGAACCACTGCTGCGCCGCCGGCAGACGCAGATCGAGCACACCGCCGAGTTCCGCATTCGCCGTCACCGTGCCCAGGGTCATCAGGAACGGATGGCCGAGCGCCGCGTTGGTGTGGATCGCCTCGCGCAAGGTCGGCGAGAAACCGGCGCAGAACGGCAGCAACGAACGCGCCTCGCGCACCGAGAGCAGGACAAAGCAGCCGCGCGGCACGTCCAGCGCCGTTGCGATGTCCTCACGCATCAGGTCGCAGAACTCCACGTACAGGTCGTCGCGCAAATTGCGATAGGCGTTGAGCTCTTCGGCGAGCACGCCACTGTCATCGCCGTTGGCACCGTTGGCGACCGAGAAATAACGCGCACGCGGCAATTGCGTGCCGGCACCGGGCGAGCCATCGTCGCCGGAGTAGCGGCGGAACTGTGTGCGCAGGAACATCGGCGGCACCGTCGTTGCGGCCGCCTCCGACGGGAAGTCGCCCAGGCGGTCGATTCCGCAACCCTCGTCCAGCTCGAAGAAATGCGGTGCGCAGATGCGCAGCATGGCCAATCCGTCGGTGCTCACGGAGTCCGCGTTGATCTGGCGCAGTTGCCCCTTGAACGCCGTCAACGGGATCGTCCGTGCGCGGTTGCCGGCAGGGCCCTGGACCATGCGGTGTGCTCCGGAGTGAATGGATCGCGGCCGGCGTCCCCGCGTTTCATCGCAGGCGTCCGTCGCTTCCTCACTTGTGCAATCTGGGGACTGGGCCTCCCACGCCGTGCACGAGGTACGAAAGAAATCGTTGCGGCTACGGACGGGACCGTACCGAGCACGCCCCTCTCCGTGGCAATGGGTTCTCTTCGGCCCCGCGCGGACGCCGCGCGAACGCCGCCTTACGGCCGCGCTCGGAAGACGGCCCGGATCGGATCGACTGATGCCGGCGGCGCCTCGTCAATCCGCAATCACGTTGTAGCCGCGCCCTTCCAGGCAGCGCGACACGATCGCGCGCTGCTCGTAGGAACCCTCGACGCCGCCGGCGATGCCGTAGCTGGTCGCGCTCCACGCCGCGACGTGGGCGACGTCATGGCCGCGCAGGCCGACGGCGAGTGCGAACAGCGCGCCGAGCGCCGCGCCCGCCGTCGCCGCGCCGGCGGCCTGCGCGGCAGCGGGACGCTGCTCGGCGAGGTACTGGCAATCGGCCAGGTCGGCCTCGTATCTGCCACGGCTGATGCCGGAATCGACGACCGGCCGATAGTTCACCGGCGCGCAGCCGGCGCACAGCACCAGGACAATGATCAGCAATGGTTTCATGACGATTCCCCAAGGTTCTGCGCAACCTGCGATCCAGTACGCGCATGATTCCGAACGCCTGCTGCGCGATCAGTCCTACCGCCAATGAACGATACGCAGAGGCGCAAGCGTACGGGACACAACGCCAGTGCGCGCGTCCGATCTTCCGTCAGGCTGGGCCGACAACGTCGAATCAGCATCGTGGTGGCGCGACACCGCGTACGTCTACCGAGACGGATCACGGCCGCGCACTGCGCCCGTACACTGTTGCCCGCGTCAGCGCGTCTGCGCGACGCCACGACGGGGCGGCCCCGCCACCGGCTGAGCGGCCGCCAGGCACTGCCGTAGCGCACGGGCCGCGACGCGGGTTTCCAGGATGCCCGCGAGGATGACCGGCTTGCGCAAGCGGATCTCGCGATCAGCATCGAACACCAGTCCTTCGCCATGTTTCGCATCGTCGGGTATGCGCAGGCCGGCTGCACGCAGACTCACGATCACGTCAGCCAGTGCCGCGAATCCCATACGGTCGTCGTGGCGCTCGGGCGTTAGCATGAAGACCGATTTCGTCAGCAGCCGCGCGTCCGCGACGATTTCACCGATTTCCCACGCGATGCCGTCCTGACGCGACGGCACCACGATGATGCGGCGGGCTGCCAGGGCCAGCACACGAAAGTCCGCTCGCCAGCGCGCGTCGCTCGACTCGACCCGCGTCGCGCCGATCGTGCTCGCATCATCGTCGCCGATCGCCAGCAATTCGCCGGTCGACCGGCACTGCAGACGGAACGCGTCGTCGAGGCTCGACGAGTCCGGCAGCAGCATTCCGTAGAACGGGACCAAGAACGTGAGGAACCCATCCTTGCGCGCATTGCGCACGCGGAACTGCGTGTCGACGGCGAACGGGCGCAAGAACAGCACGCCCTCGAACTCGAACAGCCGCTCGGCGCGCTCCTGCGGCGTCAGTCCGTCGTCATCGCCACACCGCCGCCGGAAGCGTTCGTTGCGCGTGATCTGGCTCGAGCGATCGTCGAGACGCTTCGCCGACGTCCCGACAATCCGCAGCAGCACCGCGAAGGGCACGACGTAGAGCAGGAACGCCTCGATGCCCTGCGTCATCGAACCCACCCATGTCGTCAGGACGAGGTACAGGCCCACGGCCAGCATAGCCACCACGATCGCGCGCATATCGGCTCCCCAACCTCGCATGGCATCCGCGCTTCCCGCTGCGCGCCCGCCGTCGTCGGAACTGAAGTGTTCCGCACGGACTTCACCTCTCACCCCGAGCGCCGTGTAACGGCCGCGGCCGACCTGCGGCAGCGCCGGTGATTCATACGCGCTGTCGCGCGCTCACCACGCCCGCTCGCTGTTCGGTGCCCGATACCAGACCACCAGTCCCGCGGCGAGCAGCAACGTACCCATCCAGCCCAGCCCGCGCGGCCACGCCGGCCGACGCCGCAATACGTCGACCTGATTCACGAAGATCGTTTCGCAGGCGCCGTTTTCCGTGTCGTCGCGACTCGTCGACGTGCCCCGCGTGAAGGCGAAGCCGGCGTTGTGGCTGTAGCTGACCAGTTGACCCTGCAGCCGCACCTGATCGCCGACACGCAGGTTGCGGATCGTGCGCGCGACCGCGGCGTCGCCGGTCAGCAGATGGTTGTTCGAGATCGCACGCACATGCGCCTGCGTCACCGGCGTGCCGCCCGGATAGCTGTAGTAGCAGGAGAACTGCGCGTTGTGGAACGACATGTACTCGTACGCGCCGTCCGCCGCATTGGCGCCCCAGGCCAGGCACAGGTCGGCGACATTGAGGTGATCGTTCGCATCGGCATGGATCGTATCCCACCAGGTCCGTGTGTCGTGGCGGCTGACGACGAGACCGGCGATGTCGTAGTCGAACACCGGATCGATGCGGTAGTCGACGCCATCGGCGTGTACCGGGAACGGCCTGACCCGCGTCGCCGTCTGCCGCGGCTCCTCGCGCACGTCGGCGGCGAGTTCGGCGGGTTTCGGCGTGGCGCCGCGGTAGAACGCGGCGGCGGCCAGCAGAGCCGTTCCGGCGCCCAGTAACAGGCGGCTCATCGACATCCACGCGCGGTTGCCGGCCTGAAAACCGACATGGTCAGCGGCGAACACTGCGGTCTCGTATTCATGCATTTCCCTGGCGTTGGTGGTCGCTACAGACCGATTGCCTTGCGCGGACATCTGAGCAAATTGGCGTCGGAATTCAATCAGACCTCGTGCTTCCGGAAGTATCCGCATCGCGAAAGCAACCAGCAGCTGTCCAGATCACTGGCGGTTGACTGGCAACTGTAGCGGCCATCGGTTCGGCGGAATGCGAGAAAGCGCGCGTCCGCCACACCAGCACCTACAGCACGGAACCAAGCCAGTTCCGGCGCACAACGGACCTCGTCGCACAACGCATCCTTGGGAGAACGCACATGAAACTTTCCGATGGCACAGGCTTCAGTCGCTATTCCGACAAGCTTGAAAAACTGGGATTTGCCGGACCGAATGGTCTTGACAAGCTACTCGGCGCCGCGCGAGCCGCGCCGGGTCCGCTCGCCACCTATCTTGAGATCAGTCCCATCGACATCGCGCAACTGGTCAACGATCAGATCCAGCAGCAGCCATCGATGTCGAACCAGGAGATTCAGCAGCTTGCCGCGCTGCCCTGTCCGGTCGGCGCCGCCATCGATATTCCACCGCTGGCACTCTCCGGCGGCAGTCGCCGCGCAGCAATGGTCGCCACGCCGGTCTCCAGTCCAGCTACCGTGGCCGCCCTTCCGGCGACTGTCGATTTGCGTCCCAGCATGCCACCGGTACGCGACCAGGGCCAGCGCGGTACCTGTGTCGCATTTGCCGCGCTGGCCGCATTCGAACATCGGCTCCCGGGCGGCACGGACCTGTCGGAACAGTTCCTCTATTGGAACTGCAAGATGAATGACGGTCGCCCCACCGAGGAGGGCACCTGGGTCGTGACAGCAATGACGCTGTTGGCACAGGACGGCGTCTGCGACGAGGCGACTTGGCGATATGTGCCGAACAAGCTCATACCGACGAACGAATCGCAGGATCCGCCGCCTGCGGGCGCGATCGTCGCTGCTGCGGCGCGGCGCGCGCCCACGCTGCAGATCGGAAAGAACGTCGTGACCGAGTACAAGCGCGCACTCAATGCGGCCCGTTGCATCGCCATCTCAATTCCGGTGTTCGACTCGTGGTATCTCAATCCGTACGTGCGAAAGACCGGTGAACTGGCACTGCCGCTGCCCGGCGAAATGGCAACTAGCGGCCATGCCGTGTGCGTCGTCGGCTATGTCAACGATCCGTCACCGCAATACCCGGGCGGCGGCTACTTCATCCTGCGAAACAGCTGGGGCACCGGCTGGGCGCCCAGCAGTGCCATAGCGCCTGGCTATGGCACTATCCCCTACGCTTACATCAGTCGCTGGGGCAACGAAGCCTGGATCATCCGGTAGAGGCACGATGAAAACACTGATTCCTGCCGATGCACCGATTGACGACGCAGCGCGCGAGAAATTGCGCGAACTTGGGATCGTGTCGCTGGAGCAGGCCGCGGGAGTTGCCGCCGCCGCGCCACATCGGCTTTCCGAACTGATCGGGCCGGACAACGCGCTGCGCTTCCGTGCCTATGTGGCGAATCTTCCATTGCCGATCCGGGCCGACGACGACGCGACGCCGTTCAAGTTTTCGCTCGGCGCTCGACTCGACGAACCGGCCGTGTCGTCCGGGATGACGGCGGAAGCGCGGCGCTTTCGCGATCAACTGTTCGACGAAGCGCAGAAATGCCGCGCGCGCGGCGACTTCGTGAAAGCCGTCGAACTCGAGGCCGAGCTAGAGCAGTGGGTTCTGAAGCAGCGCGAATGACGACCATCGGGCCGTGCATTGCCGTCAGCACGACACTGACGGCAATGCCGCATCGGCGCAGCCCATCACCGCGCATTCTGCGGCAGGCCATCGGCAATCTCGTAGTAGTCGCCCTTGTCCGCCACGAAGATGTGGAGGCCGAGCTTCACGCCCGTGGGTTGATCGAAAGCGCCCATGCCAATGGCGATCTTGTCCCGCTGCAGCGCGTCCTAGAACAATGCGGATCCGCAGCGCGAGCAAAAGCCGCGCCGCACTTTTTCGGAGGACTGGAACCAGGTGACGGCGTCGCCGCCGTGGATCGTCACATCACTGCGCCGCACGTCGGTGGAAGCCCAGTAATGGCCCGACTGCTTGCGGCATTGCGTGCAGTGGCAGGCGTCGGGCGGATGCAGCGCCCCGCTGACTTCGAAACGCACCGCGCCGCAGAGACAGGATCCGGTATGCACGGCCTTGGCCTTGTTCCGACACAGGGCAGCGATTGTCGCATCGCCGCGGTCCGGACCGGAACGGATGAGGACCTCCGTGATCGGATCCGGACGATCACGGGTGGTCGCACTGGCGCGCCTCGACGCCCCCGACATCGTCGTAGTGCCCGTTGCGCTCCACGACGCGCAGGCAGCCACGCCGATCCGGCGCGCGAAAATAATGTGGCTGCCGCCCGTCCTCTTCGCGGCCGGAGCGGATATAGGCGCAGCCGCGTTCGGACAGCGTGCCGCGTGCGCTATCGGCGGGGGCGCCGATCAGATCGACATAGGTGTTGCGATTCGGCGGCTCGGGCTCTGCCAGTGTCGTCGCGAAGATCGCACGGCAGCCCTTGTCGACGAGGATGCCGGTCGACGTGCGCTCCCAGGTTTCGCCTTCGATGCACGGCGTCTTGCTCAGCAGCACATCGACCCAGACCCGCCCGTCACCGGGCACGTCGCAGCGCATGCGCGATTCGTTGTACGACTCGCAGGTCACGTTCGGGCCACGCTGCGCCGCGTCGGCGGCAACCGCGGTGAATAACGCAAGAAACAGCATGAGACGCATCGGTTTCATCGGCAGACGCCTTCGTACGAACGGGAAGCGGCAAGCGGATTTGCCGGCGTGGACAGGGCGACGCCGCGTTGACGTGACGCGCGACGCGCCCGAAAGAGCATCACGCAACCGTAGGCACACAGGGGCCAGCGAAGTTTCCCGGTCCAAGGCGCCGCGCCTACGCAGCCGCGTGCGAACGACCACGCGCGGCGGCCGACAGCCCGAATCTTGCGGCGGCGATGCCTGCACACCGTCCATACCGTGACTGCTTGCCGCGACCGGGCAGCAAACGCGCCGGCACCTCGCTTCACAACGACCGCGGCGATAGCCGACACTTCGTCAGGCCGACTCGCGTTGCCGGCCGGCCCGAGTTCGTCTTCAACGTCCTTCACTGTCCTGCGAAGCTCCGATGAAACTGACCCAGATCATCCCGATGCTGCCCGTGCGCAGCATGCCCGCGAGCGTCGCGTTCTACGAGAAGCTCGGCTTCCAGGTCGAGGACCGCAACGACGAATGGCGCTGGGCGATGCTGGCCTTCGACGACTGCCGCCTCATGGTCGATGAATCCATCAACGTCCATCCCCATGCGCCGCGCCAGTCCGTGCTGTATCTGTATCCCGACGACATCGTCGCGTATCACCAGCGGGTGCGCGCCAACGGCATCGACCTGCCCGACCTCACGACGACGTTCTACGGCATGACGGAATGCCGGCTCGACGACCCGGACGGCAATCGGCTGTGGATAGGTCAGGAACGGGCGTCCGACGGCTGAGCCCCCCCTGTTCGGCGCGCCGGACAGCCTTGCAGGCACACGCTCCCTGAGGGCAGGACGCCTGCTGTTGCGGCGTTCGCGCGTTCGCCGAAACCCGCGCGAACTTTCGACCCCGTCCACGCACTGAACCCGGCCCGCCCGCGTCCCCGCATCCCGGCGACGCGGACACTCACCACCCCATCGAGGCAACGACATGACTCCGCTGGCACTGATCGCAACGCTTGCCCTGGCCGCCGGCACACCGGCCGGCAAACCCGATCCGGCAACCGTCGATGCAATCAATGCCACGTGCTTCGACTACATCGACGGCCAGCTCGAAGCCAACCCCGATCGCGTCGCGCGCGCGCTGCATCCCGACCTCGCCAAGCGCGCCGTGATCGGCGACACGCCGTACGAACGCTTCGGCCTGCGCCGCATGAGCAAGGAGGAACTCGTAGACCTGACAAAGCAAGGCGCACTGAAGACGCCTGCCGACCAATGGGACCGCACCTGCACGATTCTCGACATCACCGGCACCGCGGCGTCGGTACGCCTCGAAACGCCGTGGTTCGTCGACTACTTCCACATGGGCCAGTTCGGCGATAAATGGCTGATCGTCAACGCGCTGTGGTACAGCAAGCCGAAAGGTAAATAGGCTCGAACACGAGCCGCCATCCGGCAGCCGCCTGCAGCAGTCCGTGGCCATCGCGCGTCACGGAGCCCATGAACACGGTGGTAGATACCTGGTTCGGGTCAAGCAAGCGCAATCCGGAAGCCCTCCCCTTCAAGGGGGAGAAGGACGATGGCTTAGAACCGAAGGTTCTCATCGCCCTGAACGCCTGACGGGCCGGAGGGTTGGGTGGGGATGGTGTGCGCGTGAGAGTAGGGCGTGGCGCAAAACGCTGTACTGGCTTTATTGGAAGCGCGCTTTGCCGACGAAGCAAGATCAACCCCATCCCCACCCAACCCTCCGGCCCGTTGGGCGTTCAGGGCAACCAGAACCTTCGGTTCTGAGCGGTTGCCCATTCACCCCCTTGAAGGGGAGGGCTTTCACCACCGGCGCTACTCGGCTCGGCATGTTGTCAGAGGCTCGTGAGGGTTTTCCACGGCGCACGCCGTGATCCCTGCCCGTGTCCCCCTGCGTATGCGAGGGCAATCCCCACGGAGTGCCTGCCATGCGCCAGTTCCTTCTCGCCGCCGCCCTGTCCTGTGCCGCCTTCGCCGGCAACGCCTCGGCGGCCGATGGCGCGCTCGATTCCACCTTCGGCACCGACGCGGAATTCCCAGGCTACGGTTTCTACGTCAATCCCAACGGCACGCCGAACTTCACACTCGACTACGTCGGCGCGGTCGTCAAGGCGGCCGACAACAAGATCTGGGTCGTCGGCCGCATGAAGGCGCCCGGCGCCTATCGCCTGAGCCTGACCCGCACCGACGCCGACGGCTATCCCGACATGGACTTCGGCGACAGCGGCCTGCGTACCGTGGTCGCGCCGTGTACCGACTTCAGCGTCGGCGATGCGACGCTCGATGCGCAGGGCCGGCTCGTGGTCGCGATCAACGACTGCCCCGACTTCACCGTCTACCGCTTCCTGCCCAACGGTGATCTGGATCTCACCCTCGCCGGCAGCGGCGTGCTCAGCGTGCCGTTCAACCAGGGCGGCAGCAACGAAGACCGCAGCCAGCGCGTGGCCACCACCCCGAACGGCAATATCCTCATAGCCGGCACCGTGACGACCCCGACCACGCGCAACCTCGGCATCGCCCACTACACCGCCGCGGGCCTGCCGGTCGCGGGCTTCGGCACCGCCGGCAAGCTCACCGTGCCGATGGAATGGTCGGTGCCGGAGATTCCTGGCATCACCGGCCTGTATCGCATGGCCGACGGCCGCATCGTCGTCACGGGTCATATCTCGGAGACCTCGCAGGCGGTATCCGACAAGAAACAATTTGTGGTCCGGATGCTGACCAACGGCGCGATGGACCCATCCTTCGGCAACGTGTCCGCGGGCTTGTCCAAGATCAACCTCAAAAGCCCGCTCGGCCTCACCGAATCGCCGCGTGTCTACGCCTCGCTGATGGAATCCAACGGTTCGGTCATCCAGGTCGGCAGCATGAAGTCGAACCAGCTCAGCTCCGCCGGCGACATCTTCCTGCTGCGCTGGCGCCCCGACGGCCAGCTCGACACCAGCATCGGCGCGAATGGCGTGCGCCAGTACGCGCTCGATTTCGCCGGCCCCAACCCGGCCGACCCCGACGACAACTACGATTCCGCGAGCAGCATCGCGCGCCAGGCCAACGGCCAGTACGTCATCGTCGCCAGCAGTAGAATGGGCGAATACGCGGCCACCGCTCTCGTCCGCCTCAAACGCAACTTCGCCGTCGATACCAGCTTCGGCAACGGCGGCAAGATCCAGCACACCATCGAAGTCTCCACCACCAGCCAGCATGGCCAGTCCGCCGGCCCGATCCTGATGCAGCCCGGCCGCATTGTCGTCGGCGGCGTCGTCTTCACCGGCACCAATGGCCGCATGCAGATGATGATGGGCATGACGCACGATGAGATATTTGCGGATACGTTGGAGTAAGGCGATAGCGACGAGCGGTGCGTAGTGCCGTGTCGCGCCCGGCACTGATCACTTCTTTTGCGAACGACCCGGCTTCTTCGCTACACGCGCATTGCCCGAGGCAGACGCTGCCGGCAAATGCTTGGCAGCGACTCGCGTACCAACGAACTCGACCCCATGCTGGTCGAGCTGCCTTGCGGCCTTCTCGATGCCGGAAAACGTCACTTTCCCGGACGCTACCCACAGCCATTTTGCGATTTTCACGCCGTCGCGCAGATGGTCGCGCAGCTGTTCCTTGGCACGCGTGCATTTGCTGATGATCACGCTGACTTCGCCTTGCGCAGCAGAATGCGGCTCAACAGCAATGACGGTTTCGCTAGCGTGGTGTCCGAGCAGGCAGTCCCAGCGATGATCCCGATCCCGGCCCGGCCGCATGGCTTCATTGAGGTCGAGGCTGTCCGCGAAGGCGTTCCGGATCTCCCGCTCGAAGCACTCACGGTCGGCTCTTTTCAGCGCCCCCAGGCCGTCAGCCACGCGTGCAAGCAGTTCGGATTCGTCGAGCAACGCCCGCCGTATCGGCGTTTTCCTCGCGGATTTTTTCACGAGTCAGCCTCGTTCACTCCCTTGCGAACGGCATCCCCGAAGCGTGACGAATACTCGGTCAGACCGCCCCACCCCGAGATTCGCTCGTCGCGAGCACCCGGATCCAATGTGGAAATATCCAGCGAATTCACTTTCCCGCGGCTGTCGAAATCCAGCAGGTGAGCGCGGTAGTCTTTGGTCAGCGCTGCCTCAGCGACACCGCGCATCGCCGCGTTGTTATCGACACCAAACGCCTCGCAAACCAGTTGCCAGCGCGCATGGTTCGCTTGAAGCTGACGCATCATCCACACCATGGCCAGCACGTGCGGCGAATGAGTGGAGAGCACGACTTTGTAGCCACGCCACAGCAGATCGAGCACCAGCAGCATCACCGCGGTGATGGCGCGCGGATGAAGACCCATCTCGGGTTCTTCGATCACCACCCAATCCGTACCCTCGCGCTTGCGTTTCTGCGTCGACGGCAACAGGTGGTACAGGCCCAACAACAGTGGCGTGAACTCGCGCTGGCCCGCGGTCCAGGTCATGAACGGCAAATGCATCCTGCCGTGCACGAGGCGCAGACGTCTCGCGTGCTGACTGTCCTCTTCGATCCTGATTTTTCCGCCATGGAACACGGCCGAGTCGATCTTTTCACGGATATCCGTTTTCAGCCGTTTTTCAACCGGGAACAGCGTACCCGCGTCCTTGCCGTTGAACCGGTCAAAAAGATTCTGACTGAAAATGCGCGCAACCACCGGCGTATCGGCGGTCAAGCGCTGGAACGGCGATGCCCAGCCATCGCTGATCAGCATTGAACGATGGGCCGGAACAAAGAACAGTTGCTCCGTGGTGCTCGCCATGCGGCCAAGCCCCTTCGGCGTGACCTTCCTGCCGCCGAACGATACTTCCGTTTCCTTGCGCCATGCCGGCGCCATGCCGGAGCCGAAGATCAGATCAATCAGGACCGCAGGGTCTTCCGTCGGGTGTCCTGCCGCCTTCAAGGCTTCGACAAGCTGGCGCCCGTCGAGGGCGGCCTTGAGCCACTGCAGCGCCAGACTCTTGCCCGCCCCATTCGGCCCGACGAGGACAGTAAGGTCGCCGAAGGCCACGTCGACACGCTTGAGATGCGCAAAATTCCGGATCTTCAACGTCAAGGGCATGGCAGCTTCCGTTTCCGTGGGCGTCATCGAGCGGCGAACTGGGTTTCGGCTGGTACGGAAGCATTCGCAAGGCGAATATGCACCGGACGGCAACGGCTGACGTGTTGTCCTGGATATCACTGGGCGTCGGCGAGCAGCGTCGCGCCAGACCAACGGTCCGTACGTGATCGTCGCCAACAGCCGAGCTACTGCACGCACGCCCCGTTGCCGCTCCGCGCAACACACCGCATACTCCCGCCGCGATGGCGCCCTTGCCCATCGCCGCCGGCCGGCGTCCCAGGCCAAACCAAAGTCCCGGTTGCGTCGCCCGTTAAGACGCACGTTCGTGAGCCGCAAACGCTTCGTCGGAAGACGAATCCAGGTCAAGGACGGCGAGTCCATCGACCGAGCCCTGCACCGCCTCGAAATCAGCCTGCAGTACGAATACAAATGCTGGACCAAGAAGCGCTACGGCTACTTCGAGAAGCCCAGCGCACTGCGCCGCAAGAAAAAAGAAAATGGCGCAGATCTGCCAGATCCGCTCAGGTCCGTATCAAGGCGCCAATCACCGCCCCTACTGGCACCTGATCATCGGACTGAAACAACTTCTTGCCCGCACCGGGCCGATTAACAGCGTCCTCCGATAGCCACGCCACTGCGCTGGTGGCGGGATCGCCATCAGCGCCCCGCCCATCCGCTAGCGAACCGTCCCCTGCCCCGCTCGCGCCATCGCGATCCCGGATGGCTACAGCACCTCGGGAGGCTCCATCACCTGGAACAACCCCAACGCATCGCGCGACAGAATCGCAATTGCCTCGACGAACGCCACATGCGTCTGCTCGTCCGGCGACTCCACCGCCGTCGTCAGCAACGCCTCGCTCAGCAGACTCGCCGCCTTGAGGCGCGACATGGCTTCGTCATGCACCGCGCGGCGCTGCTTGGGGGTATCTACGGCAAAGGCGAACAGGACGTGTTCGGCGTTGCGGAATTCGGTGGGGAGGGGGTGGAAGGAACCGATGGGTTTCATGGATCACTCCTGCAACCGCGAATTGCGTTGCAGTGATCTTCTTGGCAAAGGTGTAGTTGGTCCAGAGACTAAAGTACTATTTTTCGCACATGTCGCATCCAGGCAACGCGCCGCTCATTGCTGGCAAAGAGTGCAGCAACGACACGGAGGTTCGCTTACAGCACGGATAGACGACTGACCCGATCACATGCATGCGATGTGATCAATTTCGGCTACGCGACAAATAAACATGACTCCGTTCTTGGCAAAGCGACTAGCAGGTTGCCAGATGCCGGTTGGAATTTCCTTCCACTGCGTTGCGGGGGCACCAAGCTAACCTAATAGGTCAGGCCGGCGCGCGCCGTTTGCAAATTATATAACCCAAGATATTCGATGCCTCGACGGGCTACTGCGCGCTTCGCAACTTCGAGTATGCAGATCCAGTTGCGCTAAGTTAAGCCGAGTGGGAGTCTTCACGCAGTCGCGACACTAGGCCTTAGCCGACCAGCGGAAATGCTCATAAGGGCCGGGGGCTTTTTTCGCTCGCAGACAGCCGCTCCTGATCTCAAATAGCAGCCGAAATCTAAGGGCCGTCGGTTCATCCGGAGGTGAAGGGATAACACGGCGACGAACATGGAATAGGCATGCCGCGTAGAGTGACTCAGTACATGCCATCGACTGACGTAAGCAGCTTGGTCCGTTCTATGCTTGGCCACTTCTCTAATGAGCGTACACGAGCAGAATATGAAGACTTCTGAACCTTCCTCATCAGGCTTAGATAACCAAGCCACTGACTACGTTGTTTCCATCGCGAAAGGGTTTGCGAATGCGATTCCATATGCTGGCGGGTTTCTTCAGGAGATCATTGGGTCGACAATTCCGCGTCAGCGCGTCGATCGTATCGCAGACTTTCTGGCCAGACTCGGACTCAGGGTTCAGGACCTGCAGGTTTCGATCGAACGACTCAATGAACAGAAGGAAGGCGTCGCTGAACTTGTCGAAGAGTCGACACGCCAAGCCGCGGCTGCCGCCTCGGCCATGCGGCGCGCGCACCTTGCGAACCTAGTTGCGTCTAGCTTGCAAGATGTCAGCAGGAATAAGCTACGTGCATCGCACCTGCTTTCGTTGCTCAATCAAATGTCGGACCTTGACATTATTGTTCTTGCTGCACACGCAGGGCTTGGGGATCACGACTTTCGGCGAACGGCACTTGGCATGCAGCGACATGAAAGCGGAGACGAAGCGAGAGCAGCCATGGCGATGTCTGAAGGCGCCACCGCGAAACTTGTGGGGCTAGGTTTGATGGCGACTGAGTACGAAATACAGCAATCACCGGGCACCGATAGATGGAAAAATCCGCTGCCGCCAGAGAAGCCCCGCGTCAAGATTTCCGTAACACAGACCGGAAATGAGTTCCTCGAATTTTTGGACGTCGACTCGCTGCCAAAATGAACCATCAATCCGCTCACACCACAGAGTAGACCCTTTCACAATCAGTGTTTTCACGACGTGGGAAAAAATTCCGTAGTTCCAAGCCAGGAATCAACTAATGTCAGAGATTGTAGACTACGCAGTTGCAGCAATCGAGAGCTTAGACGGACTTGGCGCTGTAGCTTCGGAAATAGCTTTGGCCAACGTCTCCGCGAAGGACAAACTAGCACTAGCGCTATTCCGAATTTCCTTTGATCACGCGCGTTCTATCGCTTTTATCCTTGCGAATCAGAAGATGGAGCTCGATGGCTCTGCATTTGCTCTTGCTCGACCTATGTATGAAACGCTTCTACGCGGGGCGTGGTTTGTCTACTGTGGCGACGAAAAGTCTGCCGTTTTCTTTTGCAAGAAAGATGAATTTCCCGGCGGCACAGTGCGAGAAACCTGTGATCGGATTGAAGCGTGCCTTGACGCAGCCAAGTATCCTGCGGAGGCGAAGATCTTTTCCAAAGTCTTCGGCATGAAAGACGCACTACACTCACTAACACACGGCGGAATGAGGATCGTCGGGCCGTACCTTGACGGCGATGGCGTCGGGTGCTCGTTCAAAGACACCGACGTCCGTGAGTTGATAGATTTCGCCGAGGCCTTCGCCTACTACGTCGTGGTCTACATGATCGAGTTACAGGGTCGCTACGACCACGACCGGGCGATCGAGCTGAGCCGCATGCTCGACAAGAAGTTCGAGATGTAGCATTTGATGTTGTCGAAAACTCTGCCCGGCTAGCTTACTTGCGAAACTCAGGAGGTTAACCTGACCCTGTTAGTCGCGCCGCTCCGGCTTCCCGGAGGGGCTTCGCGCGTAACGTTCTTCACCGGCTGCTGAAGGGCGATGCTCGCTTACCCGGCTTCCGTGTCGACATAGCCGGGGCCATACAGCAGCTCCTCCGTGTTCCCTGCGTCGGACCGTCCGCGCTACCACGCGCAGCCGCGGCGGCCGAAGCAGTCCGCTTGCCTCTTGTCGGTCAGCAGCGCAGCCAGCGTGCGATCGTCGACGCGTACCACCACCGGAACGGGCGCGCCTTGGGCACGGCGGCGCCGAGGCTCCATGCCCGGATCACTGCGGATTTGCTCGTACACTCCCTTGAGATCGAACGTCAACTTCCAGGCCGTCGGATGCTCATGCAACCTGCCTCGTCCGCTCTCTGGTATACATTGCTCTCAACCAACGACCGCCGGGGGCGGTATGCGCACTAACCTGCTTGAGGCGCTGGTGTGTTTGTGCATCGGCCTGGTTCTCGCGGCCACCGGATTTCTGCTGACATCTCTGGCAACGAACGTTCCCACCGTATCCGATCTGAATGAGTTCAACTGGGACGCAGTCGGGGCGGCAATGTCGTTCCTTGGCGCGGTTGCGACGGTTCTTGCAGTCATCGCTGCACTGCGCATTGCGGGTGGCGAAGAGCGGCGCGCCCACCGTGCGCGTACGGAAAATCAAGAGGCGTCGGCCACCCTTATATCGCGAGAGCTCTACCTTCAGCGCGCACGGATCGCTGACATTCGCAATGCCTTTTTCGACAGAGCAGAAGACTTCACTCACCAGACGGCGACGGCGATCGCTAATCACGCCATCAAGATACGGACAACGTTTGTCGAGACAGCCATCGCCAATATTGGAGCTTTCGACAGTCCCGGGCCACATCATCTTGCGATGGTGACAATTCATGCGAATGAGCTGATGGAAACAGCTAGGAACTGGCTATCCATAGAAAATGGGCGCTTCGCCGCACCCATCTTGCGAGAGTTCAGACGCGACATGCAGCGTGCGGCCGCCTGCGCACAATATACATATATACACGCAAGCTTATACTTTGATGAAGTCGGCAAACAGACACCAGAAGCATTGGACCCGCGCGAGTGCCTTACGCGGGACGAGTACGAACTCATGCATGGACCTTCACCTCCGCCGGCTGCAAACTAGTACGAGCAACGACGGGGGGGCTAGTTAACTTACTGCACGGATCGACGACTGACAGTGATCGCATCCAGGTGACTGGCTCACGCTCGTCTGCGCGATGAGTCAAGCAGATTCCGTTCGTGGGCACATCTGGTGTGGTGTTGCTCGGCGACGTACGTGCATGTTTGGCGATTTCGCGAACGGCGACAGGTTCACTTTTCGGGTGCCCACAGCTTCAATCCGCGCGCCGAAATGCAGCAACGATGCGTGCCGCATCCTGCGTAGGCGGCAGTCCGAACGCGCGCGCGTATTCGCGGGTGAATTGGGTGGGACTTTCGTACCCCACCTCCAGCGCGGCAGCGGTCACGCTCTGGCGGTGCACGGCCAGCAGTTGCCGCGCCTGCAGGAGCCGCAGTTGTTTCTGGTATTGCAGCGGGCTCAGGGCGGTTACGGATTTGAAGTGACGATGAAAGGCCGACTCGCTCATCGATGCGGCTTCGGCCAGTATGGCAGCTCGCAGTGGCCGGGCGAAGTCGCGGCGGATACGCTGGATGGCGCGGTTGATGCGCGCGAGCGTCGAGTCAGGCGTCGCGACCTGTCGCAGCAGGTGGCCTTGCGGACCTTGCAGCACACGGTAGAGAATCTCGCGTTCGTACACCGGAGCCAGCGCGGGAATGTCACAAAGCCGCTCCATCCATCAGGGGGTCAAGTTCACTTGCTGGAATCGTCATGAGCTCCCTGACTTCACCATGCCGCAGGCTTCCGGGTTGAAACCCTTCGGAAAGATCGTGGCGTCGTCGTACTTCGCGCCCGCGAGTTTTGCTCAATTGAGATTGGCCGAGGATAGATCGGTTCCCAGTAGTCGCGCCGCCCCGCCGAGCGCATTGCGATCCAGATTCGTATTTCGCAGATTCGCTCCAAGCAAAGATGCGTCGTCAAGACTGGCGCCGCGCATATCTGCGTTCATCAGAAGCGCGAAGCTGAGGTCTGCTCCCGCCAGAAAGCAGCCGTATAGGTTTGTCTCTGAAAGGCTCTGTCCTTGCAGTTGCGCGCCAGGGGCGACCATTCCGTCGAGGTTGGCCCCAGCCAGCCCGCGACGCTCGTCAAGTGGCACGCTTTTCAATGGCTCGCCGAAATTGTCGCGAATGACGAATTTTTTCATTTAAGTATTTTTCGTTTGACAACGGGATCAGCCCCGCCGCCCGAATCGACCGCCGACAGGAATCGCCGCTGCGCCACTGACCCGCATCGGCTTGCGATCACTCGCCCGACCCCATGGCGTGTCCCGCCGCGCGACGACATGCACCGCATCAATAGCCCAGACAACTCTGATAGGCCTGCTTGTCGAATGCGCCACGGTCGTCGAATTGTGTTGCATAGCCGGACGGCGGCGGCAACGCTGCGCCGCTGTAGAGCCAGCGGCGCTTGTCGGCACTCGACAGGATCGGGATGCGATGCGTCCAGCACCAGTCGAGCAATTCCTGCTTGTTGCGGATTCTGATGAGCGAACCGGTTCGTGGCACGAGCAGGTCAACATGGGGATCGGCCGTTCCGAAGCAGGTCATGCTGCAGTAGGCCACTTCGCTGGCCGGAATCGACACACTACGCCGCCAGGACAGGCTCGGTGAAAGGTCGATGCGCCCGGGTGAGGGACGCACGCTGGCGAAGGCGGAAAAACGCTCAAGCCCCTCCCGTTTCTGGCTGGTCACCACGAATTCGTTGGCGACCACCGGTGCATTGTTGGCATCCCGCGCGAATGCCGCTTCGAGATCGCTATACGATCCGGAACATCCGGCCAGCAGCCCTGCGCTGACGAGCAAACCCAACGTTCTCATGATGCGCTCTGATCGCTTGGGGCAATGGCAGGGGATCGTCTCAGCCTGGCGGCGCGGAGTCCACGCGGTTTGCAGGGCGGACTACGCGCGTTGAAAGCGATGGCGAGGCCCAAGACCCCGCAGACTGTCCGGGCACGGAAAGGCAATCGGTCGGCGTATTCTCACCGCGGCCACACGGCTGGCGCGCCGGTCCCTGATCGGCCGCTCGCGCACGACGGGCCGCTGCATAGCACCGGTGTTCAGCAACGGCGGGACGGCGGCGCCGTCCTGTCAGACTCCGACTCCAATGGCGTAAGCCCCGATATGTCAGACGTCGACCCCAACGCTGCCCCCGAACACTTCGCCCGCGTGCGCGCCGCCTTCCACGCCTTGGTCGAACTTGAATCGTCCCAGCGCGCCGCCGAACTCGATCGCCTGGCCGAATCCTCGCCGCTGATCGCGCACGACGTTCGCCTGCTGATCGAGCAACTCGATGAAACGGATCTGGTCGCGAGTGTCGCGCCGGCACCACCGTCACAGCTCGGTCCGTTCCGGCTGCTGAATCGGATCGGCAGTGGCGGCATGGGCGAGGTGTTTCTCGCCGAGCGCGTGGAGGGAGGCTTCGAGCAGCGAGTCGCGATCAAGCTGATGCGCGCGACGGCGGTGACGACGGATCTGGCGCGGCGGTTCCTGCGCGAACGCCAGATCCTCGCGCGGCTGCAGCATCCGGGCATTGCGCACCTCATCGATGGCGGCATGACGCCGGCGGGGCATCCGTGGCTGGCGATGGAATATGTGGACGGCGACCGCATCACGAGCTGGTGCGCGGCGCGCGGGCTCGATGTCGCGGCGCGCGTGCGCCTGTTCCTGCCGGTGTGCGAGGCGGTGGCGTTCGCGCATCGCAACCTGATCATTCATCGCGATCTCAAGCCCGGCAATCTGCTCGTGGATGCGGACGGCCGGCCACGCCTGCTGGATTTCGGTATCGCGCATCTGGTGGATGCCGAGGCCAAGGAGCAGACCCAGGCGATACCCGCGATGACGCTGGCGTATGCGGCGCCGGAGCAGCGCGCGGGCGAGACCGCCACGACGGCGACCGATGTGTATCAGCTCGGCGTGGTGCTGCGCGAACTGATCGTGGGCAAGGCGGCAGATGCCGCGTCGGTGGCGAACCCGCTGCTGCGCGGCGATCTGGGTCGCGTCATCGGCAAGGCCACGGCCGAGGCGCCGGGCGAGCGCTACGCGAGCGTGGCGATGCTCGCGGAAGATCTGAGCGACTGGCTCGAACGGCGTCCGCTGCGCAGCGGGATCAGCAGTCCGCGCGAACGGCTGCGCAAGACGGTCTGGCAATGGCGCTGGCCGTTGGCGATGCTCGCCACGGGGCTGCTGGCGGTGGGTGTCGGTGCGGTACTCGTGTTGCGCGAGGCGCGCGCGAAGGGACAGGAAGCCGAGGTCTCGCGACAGACGACGCAATTCCTCATCGGCCTGTTCCAGGGCGCCGATCCGACCGTGGCCCGCGGCGCCAGCCTCAGTGCGCTGGACCTGCTCGACCAGGGCAATGCGCGCCTGCATGGCGCAACGCGGCTGCAGCCACTGGTGCGCGCGCGGTTGTTGCGTACTGTGGCCGACAGCTATGTCTCGCTCGGTCACTACGACCGCGCGCTGTCGCCAGCGCAGGAGGCGCTGGCGCTGCGTCAGTCCGACGGCGATGCCATCGAGCGCGCGGACAGTCTCGATCAGGTCGGCAATATCCTGCGTCTGCGCGCGGAGTACACGCGCGCCGAGCCGCTGCTGCGCGAGGCGCTGGAACTGCGCCGCGCGCAGCTGCCCGATGACGATCCCGCCACCATCGACGGCCTTGCACATCTGGCTGCGCTGCAAAGTGCAAAAGGGGATTTCCAGGCGGCCAACGCGCTGTTCGCCGAGGCCGCGGACGCGGCGCAGCGCCGCTTCGGCGAAGACTCGGTCGAGACGGCGAAGCATCTGGACGACTACGCCGGCAATCTCGACGACATGGGCCGGCGCAGCGAGGCGCTCACGCTTTTACGGCGCGCGCTGGCGATACGCGAGCGCGTGCTGGGACCTGAGCACCCGGATGTTGCGACGACACTCGCGAACCTCGGCGTGCACCTCTCCGGCTCGGGAAACTACGACGAGGCGGCGGCGCTGCTCGAACGCGCGCTGGCCGTGCGCCGCGCGATCTACGGGCCGGCGCATCCGCTGGTGGCCTTCACCCAGATCAACCTGGCCGGCGTCTACGCGGACCAATACCGCCTCGACGCGTCGGAGCTGCTCGCGCAACAAGCGCTCGCAACGATCCGCAGCGTGCTGCCGAACGATCACCCGAAGGTCAACGAAGCGCTGAACATGGTGGCGCTGGTGCGCATCCTGCGCCGCGACTTTGCCGGCGCGATCGTATTGCAGCAGGAGGTGGTGCAGCGCTATGCGGCGAGCGCGGGCGAGGATCATCCGGATACCCTGACCGCGAAGAACAACCTCGCCTACGCGCTGGCGCGCGCCGGGCGCGCCGCGGACGCGGAAGCCGCGCTGCGCGACGCGATTGCACGCAAGCGCGGCGACAACGGCCAGGGCAGCGCGCACGACCACCAGAACCTCGCGGTCGTGCTGTCGCTGCAGGGCAAGCATGCCGAAGCCATCGAATGGCAGCGCCGCGCCGTGGCGATGCAGGAGACGCGCGAGGGCAAGACTTCGGTCGCGGCGGCCGTGGCGGTGCGCGAACTCGCGATTACCGAGGAAATGGCCGGCGCAGACGCCGAGCGCGATTTCCGCGCCGCACTCGCGACCGCCGAAGCGGCCGGCCAGCACGCCGACATCACGCTGCGCGGCTGGAAGGTTCCGCTCGCCGCCTTTCTCATCGGCACCGATCTCGTCGGCAGGGGCCGCTGCGACGAAGCCGTGCCGCTGCTGCGCGCCGCGCTGGCGGAACTGGGCGACGGCAACACGATGGCCGAACCGATCACGCGGCCGCAGATTCACCTGCTGCTCGACGCGTGCCGGTCGGCCGCGGACCCGACCGTGCCGACGATGCCACTGGCGCAGGCGTGCCAGGCGTTGCTCGCGTTACCGGGCGCGGAGGTCGATGTGTATCCGACAACGCGCAAGCTGATGGCGACGCGGTGTGTGGAGTAGATCTGCAGCGGTTCAACGCATGAACCGGCTCGGCTCCACTGACGCGCCACAGACCTTCACCATGCCGTCTGTGTCCTGTCTCGCAACTTCCAGTGATAATTCGGGCGTCGTTCGCCGCGATATGTCATCGCGACTCGTCGCCGGAAAGAGGGTGCCGTTGTCATACGCGGCGCCATCAAGTTGTGTTCCCTCCAGGATCGCGGAGTAAAAGTCTGTTTCCAGCAGTTAGGCTGATCCACCGAGCGCAGTTCGACCCGGGTTCGCGTTGACCAAGGATGACGCGGCGCCGGCGCGCCTGGTCTTACGCTTCAGAAGAAACAGTACATATTTTTAATAGTTAACAACATATTAAAATATAAAAAAAGCGCACGCGCATCGGCACCCTCACCCCGGCGCCTGCTCCAGGCGCTGAACGATCTCCGTGGCTTGAAACACCCGCCCCCAACGCTGCTCGTTGACCAATCGCACAATTCCGGCGGCTAGCAGGTTGTTGAGCGCGGTGTTGGCTGCCGGCTGCGAAATATCCAGCCCTGCCGCCGCTTGCAGTACTGAAAGCACCGGGTGACCCAGCAGGTACTGCGGAAGGCGGCGCGTCGCCGAATGCGTGCGATAGCCGGCGAGCTGCCGCTCCCAACGCTGCACAAGTGCGGCGAGATCCTGCGCGATGGCGATGGATTCGTTGCACGAGTCCACGACGGACCGGCACAGCAGCTGCAGCCAGGGGCTCCAGTCCCCGCGCAGCTGAACGCTGGCCAGCGCGGCGTAATAGGCGGGCTTGGCACGCAACAGGGAGCCGGACAGGTAGAGCGGAGGGTAGCCTTCCGCGGCCAGCAGCAGTGGCATCAGCAGGCGACCGGTCCGTCCATTGCCATCGTGATAGGGATGGATGGTTTCGAACTGGGCGTGCACGATCGCCAGTTGAGCGAGGATGGAGAGCACCATCTGCTCGTCCTCGCGCGGGGCATAGTTCAGCATGCTGGTTGCCAACTCTTCCATGCAGCCCAGAACTTCGGCCGGCGGCGCCGGCACGAAGGTGGCGTCCTCGATCCGCTCGCCCGGGCCGATCCAGACCTGTTCTGTCCGATAGGCACCGATGGGAAACCGGTTGGCATCGTCGTGCATCAGCACGGCATGGAGTTCATGGATGAGGCGCAGGTCCAGCGCGTCGCGGCCTCCTTCGTGGATGCGATCCAGCCCCTGCTGCAGTGCCATCACGTAGCGCTCGGTGATCTTGACGTCGGGTGGCATGGTGCCGACGCCACGCGTCGCTTCGTAGGTCAGCAGCTCCGGCAGATTGGCCCTGGTACCTTCGATCTGCGAACTTTTGACCGCCTCGCGCCGTGCCAGCGTGCGAGTGACCAAATCGGCATTCGGGATGTGGGCCAGCGCGCTTTGCAAACGGCCCAAGGCAGCATGGGCGTCCACCAGCCCCGCCTGGTGTATTCCGCCGGAGGGAAGGACCCGCGGGGTCGGGGGGGCTATCAACGCGTAGACGTTGGCATACCCCAAGGCGGGTACCAGGTAACGCTGGCGATCGGCGGCAATCTGGTCGCGGCGCATGGGCTTTCCCGACGGCGGCTAGGCGAGAGGCGGGCCGTGCATCGCCCGGGTGTCGGGAACGATAGCGCCAAAACCTTATGGAGTGACCGTCACTTTATAAGGTTTCCAGGGAAAACTTATAAAGCGCAGTGCACTTCATAAGGTTTCGACCATTCGGAGGGAAGCGCAGACCTCGCTGGCTTTTCCGCTTCCACGTACTCGATCATGTGCAGCGGCGCTGCGACGATGCGCAGCAGCCTGCGCGGCACGAGGGTCACTCGGCGAAAGGAAATGGCGTTCCACGCGGGCGTCGGTCAGCAGCCGCTGCATTGGCCAGCGCACTCACTGAAATCCATCTCGAAAAATAAATCCGCTCCGGTAAAGCACCTGTATGCCACCCGCGTTTGCGTCAGGCCCGTCGTCGAGGTTCGGCACGCCGATGACGAGGTCACTCGCGCCGTCATCGTTGAAGTCGCCGATCGCAAACGAGCTGCCGAAGCCGCTGTCGGCCTGCCGCGCGCCGACGCCGAGGCGGTTGCTCGCGATCCAGCGTTCCGCGGTCGCCGCACTGAAGGTGCAGAGCAGGCTGGTGGTTTGCACGACCCAGGCGACGCCGGCCATGGGCAAGCCGTTGACGGGTTCCCGCTGCGATGCGATTACCAGGCTGTAGCGGCCGCTGCGCAGGCGTCCGACATCGACCTGCTTGTCGTATTCCGCCAGCGCGGCCGCACCCGACAGGCTGGGGTAGCGTGCACCGCTGAAGACGTGCCAGAGGAAATCTTTCGTGTTCATGCCGCGCCGATTTTTGCCGAACACGTCCAGCCATTGCGCCGCCAGATCAGCAGCCTCGGATTTCGTATAGAGCCGGATGACGGATTCGGGAAGATCGTCAGTGTGGCTAGGGAATTTCATCGCGGAAGGACCGAAAGGCAACTGATGACAGTCGAGGGAAAAGTCATCTGCGCGGCCACTGACTCAGCCCGCGTCGCAGTGCTCACGAGCACCACTGGTCCTCGCACGGCACGCCATCGTTGTCGCCGTCCATCTTCGTGCCGGGACAATGCTGCAGGAAGTAGGTGGCCTCTTCGCAGGAACGCATCTGCGGGCAGCGCGTACGGCCGTCGCAGGCGAATGACGGCGCTGCAGTTGCACGCTCGCTCGCCGGCACGGGCCGCGACGCAAGCGGTACGATTCGCTGGACAGGAGCCGGTGGCGATAGCGATGGCGCAGTCAGCGAGGCGTACTTCTGGTAGCCCGTCCACGCCAAGCCGCCGAAAATCAGGATAACGATAAAGTTCTTGATACCGTAGCCTCCTGCACAACTGCCCATGCCATTGCGCCAGTCCGTAGACACTGGCGCGCGCGATCGATACGCGACGGCTTGCCGCAGAGCCGGCACGACGTCCGGCGAAACCATTGCGATTCAGCGCTGCGGCATAGTTCGCGGACTACGCAATGCACTCGGCGGTCAGATCACGTCCCAACCCACCGCGCCCCTATCGAGAATGCTCCCCGCCAGCGCCTCGATCGCCTTGTCCTCGTTGATCGTCATCCCGCGCACGTTGCGCATGAGCCTTCGCCGCGCCTGCCGCGTAAACACTTCGGCGATCGTCACAGCACTCTGCTGCTCGGGATGCGCTTCTCTCACCAGAGTATCGGCGCGGGACAGCACGCAGAGGCCGACGAACAGGTCGATGGCCATGTCGGCGATGCGTTTCTGCGCGTGCTGCTGGTCGGCGATGGCTTTGCCGTACTGGCGCAGCAGGGCGTCGGCGGCCTTCGAGAGTTCGACGACGTATTTCTCGTACGTCGCGGCGGCCTTGCGCAGCGTGGGGTGGAGTTCGCGCAGGATCTTGTC
Source organism: Lysobacterales bacterium (assembly GCA_038207515.1). Lineage (GTDB taxonomy): Bacteria > Pseudomonadota > Gammaproteobacteria > Xanthomonadales > Rhodanobacteraceae > Tahibacter. Next base: position 40,454 of record JBBQZR010000026.1, read on the forward strand.
GGTGCGGTAGCCGGTGGTTTCGCTGGCTTTGCGGCGGACGTAGGTGCTTAGCACACCGAAGCCCTTGATCGGATCGTTGAAGATATTGCCGACGGCGGATTTGAGTTCGCTCAGCGTGGTGCCGACGTCCTTGAGGCCGGACAGCGCGATGTAGAGGCGCAGGATTTCGTTGGTGCCTTCGAAGATCGACAGGATGCGCGTGTCGCGCGTGATCTGCTCGTACGGGAATTCGCGCATGAAGCCGTTGCCGCCGGCGATCTGCAGCGCCTCGTAGCTCGCGCGCTGCACGGCTTCGCTGGCGAAGACCTTGCTGATCGCGGCTTCGACCGAATAGTCGGTGCAGCCGGAATCGATGTAGTGCGCAACCATCCACACCGCGCTTTCGGCCGCGAAGCAGTCGATGGTCATCTGCGCGATTTTTTCGCGGACCAGGCCGAATTCGGCGATCGGGCGACCAAACTGCTTGCGGTCCTTGGCCTGCGCGCAGGCGAGCCTGATCAGCGTCTTCATGCCGCCGACGGCGCCGCCACCGAGGCCGGTGCGGCCGTTGTTCAAGATCGCCATGGCGACCTTGAAGCCCTTGCCGACATCGCCGAGCACGTTGTCCGCCGGGACGTGCACGTCGCTGAAGGCGACCGTCGTCGTGCTCGAGGCGCGGATGCCCATCTTGTCTTCGTGCGGGCCGTGGCTGACGCCGGGCTGCTTCGCCTCGACGATGAACGCGGTCATCTTGCCTTCGGGCGTGTCGGTCTTGGCGAAGACGGTATAGAAATCCGCGATGCCGCCGTTGGTGATCCAGATCTTTTCGCCGCTGAGGATCCAGCTGCCGTCGTCATTGCGCGTAGCCTTCGTGCGCACGGACGCGGCATCGGAACCGGCGCCGGATTCGGTCAGGCAGAACGCGGCGATCATTTCGCCGCTCGCGAGCTTGGGCAGGTATTTCGCCTTCTGCGCGTCGGTGCCGAACAGCAGCAGGCCTTTCATGCCGATGGAACTGTGCGCGCCGATGGTCAGCGAGACGGAGGAATCGTGCGCGCTGGTCTGCGACAGCACGCGCGCGTAAGCGGCGTTCGACAAACCCAGGCCGCCGAACTCTTCGGGGATGATCAGGCCGAAAAGGCCCATGTCGCGCAGCGCCTGGATGAATTCGGGCGGCTGCTCGGCGTCGCGGTCGTAGTGCTTGAGATCGGCGTGTTTCGGCGCGAGGAAATCGTCGAGCGCATCGATCATCGCGCCGAGGACTTCGCGATCCTTGTCGCGCATCTTCGGATAGGGGAACAGGTTCTCCTCGACGATTTCGCCGAAGAACAGGTTCTTCGCGACGCTGACGTCGCGGCGCAAGGTGTCGGTCGGTGCCGCGGCGGCGGCGGGGTTGGCGGTGGTTTCCACGGCGTACTCCTGGCGCAAAGGCGATGCGCCAGTGTCGGCCGCCTGCGCCGGCACACGCAAGAACAATAGTGGGTTGAGCGCTTCGCCCGATTGTGGTTGCCGGCCGTGTTGCGCTGCGGCAACGCGGGATACGGCGCGCGGGCGCCGCGATGTGCCACCGCAGGTGCGTTGCAGCATCGGCGGCGTACGCGTTGTCGCGCGCGGACCCGTGTGCAGCGCGGCCGGAGCACGTGGCGTACGCCGGCTGTGCGCAGAATTCACCGGCCTCGCCGATGGCCCGCGGCGCTGCGCGATAGGGCAACGCCGCGGTTGCGCCGCTCAGAATTCGAAGCCGTGCACGAACAGCCGCTCGTTGTCGCCAGCGTAGCTGAGCTGGAAGCTGCCCTGATCGGCGTAGCCGAAGCCGCTGACGATGACAGTGACAGTCTGGTTGGTCGCGCTGCGCCAGTAAATGTCGGACTGAGCGCCGCAGGCATCGTCATTGCCGACGGTGGGGAAGCTGCCGTAGATGGCGATGACGGTATCGAAGCTCGCTAGTCCACAGGTGGAAAAATGGTAGGTATGGCCGGCCTGGGCGTTGACACGATAAGTCCACTGGCCTCGCGGGCCGATACGGCCGGTGCCGGTGTATTGCGTGAGCGGCGTGGGCAGCAGCAGGCCGGTAACGTTGTTGATGGTGACCGGAAACTCGTGCAGCCCCCACGCGGAGTTGTTGGCGGGAAAGGCGTCGGTGCCGCCGGTCGTGGCGAGGTAGATGACCGGATAGTAGATGCCGGTCGGTACGGTGCTGCTCAGGAAATAGCTGCCGAGGATGAGCGTGGCCAGGCTGTTCGGGAACGGCGCGAGCGTGATCGTGTAGGTGCTGCGCCCCAGGTAGACGGTGCTGGCATAGGCCCGGCGCGTTGCGCTGAGGTACACGTCGACGGCCGGGTTCACGATGTTGCTGGTGCCTAGGTTCTGGAGCGTGACGGCGCCGGCGAAGCTCATGCTCTGGCCATGCGTGTAGCTGCCGGAGAGGGTGGTGCTGGCCGCATACGTGGCGTGGTTGCTGCTGGCGTTGTCACTGGTGCGGTACATCGCGAGGCTGCCGTCGTGCGGATTGATGCCGGGATAGACGGAATGGATCGCAGCGGCGTCGTCGCTGTGCAGGGCCGGATCGCGCGCCCATTTGGGGCCGTAGTTCATCGTGGAAGGCCAGAACACGTTCTGCGTTTCCCACGGATGTTTCAGGCCCCAGGAATGACCGAGCTCGTGCTGCAGCGACTGGCGGAAACTCCACGGGCTGGAGTTGTTTTCGGTGCCGAAGGCATCGTCGAGCGTCCAGTCGAAGGCGGGATTCAGCGCGATGTCGGCTTCGATGATCGGGCCATTGCCGCTCCAGCGCGTATAGCAGATGGCAAGCGTGCTCGCGCCCCAGGGTGCGCCGAACTGCGCGAGCATGTCGGCATCGCTCGGAAAACCGGCGAGTTCGTAGCGGCCGTTGGTCCAGGCCCATGTGCTGCTGGGTGTCTGGTAGACGCGGAAGATGTCGCCGTACCGATTCCACTCGGCCATCATGTTCTGGTCAGCCGGTGACCAGACCCAGGTCAGCGGCAGCGGGTCGAACGCGATGGTCGGTGCCGGCCAGCGTTGCACGAGATAGTCGGGCAGGAAATTGCCGGAAAAGTGCGGCGATGTCGCGTCGGCGAAACCGGTGTGGAGCGTGGCCGTGCCGGCGGCGCTGCGGTCGCGTTCCGGCGGCATCGGCATGTCGCCGCTCGCACTCGGGCGCTGCACGGGCCGCACCGCCGGTGCGCCGTCGAGGCGCCAGGCGCGAGCCGGATAATGCTTGCCGCTGGGTGCGGGCCGCAACGCGGCATCGTCGATGACGGCGGTACGCAGCACCTGCGCGCGGAACACCGCGAGCTCGCCGCCGCCGTGCAGGCGGCCGCTGCTTCGGTCAATTTCGATCGCGCCGGCCGCGCCGTAGCGCACCGAGGAAAACACCGGATTGTCGGCTGCGTTGAGCAGCAGCAGATAGCGCACGCCGCTGCGCAATTCGGGCAGATCGCTGAGCTGGTGAGTTTCGTCGCCGACAGTGCCGCCTCCCTGGGTCAGCACGAAGATGCTGTCGAAGGTGCCACGCAGGGTTTCCACGCGGCGGAAGGTGTAGTCGGTGACGATCAGCGTGCGCTGCGAATTCCAGCGCGATTGCGTCGATTCGAGATCGGCGACGACGATGCGCGGCGCGGCGGCAAGCTCGTCCGCCGATTCGGGTGCGAGCTGGCTGGCGCGAACGACGCCGGCGGAGCAGGCCAGGCACAGCCACAGCGCGAGGTAGACAAACGTATTACGGAACATGGCGACTCCCTTCACTCGCGCGCGGTCCGTCGGCGGCAGGATCGCTACCGGCGCTATCCGCGCTGACGAAAGGACAGTGTCGTGTTCGGAGCTGATCTCTCAGCCCGGGCGAACGGATTGCGTTGCGCCCGTGCGCGCAGGACGCCTACCGCGAAGCCGGCGGTGCGGGCGATCTGCAGGCTGGCCTGAGCGCTAATGGAAATCCGGCAAGAACCGCGGATCGCGCCGGGGCGCGCTCAGAGCTTGGGAATGTGCAGCGTCTTGCTGATCATCAGCGAGCCGGACACGGCGAAGATTGCGACGAGCGGGTGCAGCGTCCACGGTCCGATGTCGACGGCACCGAGCCACAGGGCCTCGCCGATACTGCCCTGCCACGCGGCGACCGCTAGGACGATGACGAGCAGCAGGCTGGTCGGAATCGGCGTGCCTTCGAAGTATCTGACCTTGCCGCTGTCGTTGGAGGACAGCGCCTCGGCGGTGATGTTGTAGCGCGCGAGGCGGCTGACACCGCAGCAGACGAAGTAGCCGAGGATCAGGCAGTCCCATAGGCCGCGCATGCCGGAGGCATAGCCGATGACTGCGGGCGCGACGCCGAAGGAGATCACGTCGGCCAGCGAATCCAGCTCGCGGCCCAGCGCCGACTGCTGCTGGCGCCAGCGTGCGATGCGGCCGTCGAGCACGTCGAACACGAACGCAGCGGGAATGAACGCGGCGGCGAGCAGAAGACTTATGCGGCTGCCCGGCGAAATGCTGGCTATGGCGGCGAAGACGGCGGCCATGCCGCAGGCCGCGTTGGCAAGGGTGAACCAGTCGGCCAGATGAAACCCGCGAATCATGGAAAAGTGGTTTTTTTCACTCATGACGGAACTTCCTTGATCGGTGAGTGCCGGTCCCGGTCGCGACCGCTTCGGGTGGCGATGCTACAACGGACCTCGTCGGCTGCGGGTGATGGCAAAGCGTTCGGGGCCACCGGCGCGCCATGCTCGCGCACGGCTCGGGCGGCTCTCGCCCGCCTACGGCTCCAACCACTGCCGCGGCTTGAGCGGCAGGCGGCCACGCCAGTACAGCACCAGCAGCCAGCCGCCGACCATGCCGCCCAGATGCGCGAAGTGCGCGATGCCGGCACCCGTGCCGAGCACGCCGTGGAGCAGCGCGCTCGCGCCGAGGATCCAGGCCAGGGTGCGCACGGAAATGCGCACGCCGGGCAGCACCAGCAGTTTGCGGTCCGGATACAGCGATGCCGCCGCGGCGAGTAATCCATAGATGGCGCCGGATGCGCCGATGGTCGCTGCGGGAGGGCCGTCGCCAAGGCCCAGCAACAGCTGCGACGCCCCTGCCGCCACGAGACAGAAGAAATAGTAGAACCCGAACGCGCGCATGCCCATGCAGCGCTCGAGCAGCGGCCCGAACATCGCGAGGCCGAACAGGTTGAGCAGCAGGTGCAGCAAATCCGCATGCAGGAAGCCGTAGCTCAGCAGCTGGTGGGGCTCGAAGCCCGCGACGATGCGACGATCACCGATCAGGCCGACCAGATGCTCGCCCGGTGGCCACAGCGCGAAGCGCAGCAGCGGCCGGTCGCCAAGGAACTGCTGCGCCGCGAAAAACACGACGTTGGCGATGGCCAACCAGACCGTGACCAGCGGCGCGTTCATGCGTGGGCGACAATGGCCGGAGTGTGCACCGGGGCCGCGCTCACAGCGTCAGCCGATTACGCGGCTTCCACGGCAGCTTGCCACGCCAATACTGCAGCAGCACGAAGCCGCCGAGCATGCCGCCGAGATGGGCGAAATGCGCCACGCCGGCCATGGTGCCGGTAACGCCGAAGAACAGCTCGGCCGCGCCGTACAGCGTGACGAACAGCCACGCGGGCATGGGAATCGGAATCGGAAACAGGATCAGCTTCTCGCGCGGGAACAGCAGCGCGAACGCGAGCAGCACGCCGAACACGCCGCCGGACGCGCCGACCGTCGGATAGAAGCCGCCGGTGAAATATTCGATCGTGACGAGTTGCGCAAGCGCCGCGCCGATCACGCAGACGAAGTAGTAAATCAGGAAATGACGCGAGCCGAGCGCGCTCTCGATCGCGCCGCCGAGCATGAACAGCGCGAGCATGTTCATGAACAGGTGCGGCAGGCCGGAATGCAGGAAGCCGTAGGTCACGAGCTGCCAGAGCTGGAAACCGACCGTGACGATGCTGCCGTCGGGCGCGCGGCCGGTCTGCTCGCCGAAGGGCCACAACGCGAAGTCCAGCGCGAGGGTGTCGCCGAGCATCATCTGCAGCAGGTAGATAGCGACGTTCGCGATCAGCAGGACGCGGATGACGGGCGGTATCTGGTTGAGCATGCGCAATCCTGTCGCGCCGTCGCAACGGCGGGTATTGTTGGGGGGCCGCCGGATTGCCGGTACGACACGAACGCGCATGATGCCGCAAACCGACGATCCGGACACGACGGCCGCGGCGCTGCGCGCGCGCGGCTGGCAGGTCGTGCCGGGGTTTCTGGCGCACGACCTCGTCGATGCCCTGGCGACCGAATGCCGCGCCCTGGATGCCGCCGCCGCGATGACCGCCGCGACGACGGGCCGCGGCGTCGACCGCACTGCGTCGACATTGCGCGGCGACCGCACGCGCTGGTTCGACGATGCCGCGCTGAGCCCGGCGCAGCAGGCGTACTGGGATGCGATGCAGACCGTGCGGGAGGCGCTCAACCGCCGCCTGCTGCTCGGCATGGAGACGCTGGAAGCGCATTACGCGCTCTACCCGGCCGGCGCCGGCTACGCGCGCCACCGCGACCGCTTCCGCGACAACGACGCGCGCGTGCTGTCCTCGGTGGTCTATCTCAATCGCGACTGGCAGGCCGGCGACGGCGGCGCACTGCGCCTGCATCTGCCGGACGGCACGACCGATATGGCGCCTGTCGGCGGCACGCTGGTGCTGTTTCTCTCCGACGAGATCGAACACGAAGTACTGCCGGCACGCCGCGAGCGGCTGAGCATCGCGGGATGGTTCCGGCGGCGGGAGATTGCGGGCGCGGATCTTGCGAAAAATCGCTCGAATTCCCCATAAAAAACGGGGCCGGAAATCCGGCCCCGTCGTGTTGCCCGTATTCCCGCGTGATCAGTTGCGCGCCGGGGTGTTCTCGGCGAAATACTCGTGGCTGTCGGCGTTGTCGACCGCACGCGCGGGATTGCTGCCGGCAAGACTGTGCGCCGCGCTCTGGCCGTAGGCCCAGTCGTCGGTGCCGCCCATGACGGTGAAGTGGCTGGTCTCGTGCACGATGGTGCCGGCCTTGGAGTCGGTGCCGGTGTTCGGTGCCGACCAGAACGCATTGCACAAATAAATCTTGTACGGCTGGTTCGGATACACGTAGGCGTAGTAGCTGTCCGTGCAGGTGCAGTCGAAGGTGAACGGCTGCGACGACAACGCGCTGTAGATGTTGTTGAAGTGCGTGCGTACCGTCGAATAGCGCGAGCTGTTGTAGCTGCCGAACCACCAGGTGTAGCGGCTGCCCTGCGTGCCGGCGGTGAGGTAACTCTTCGAATTGTTCGCGTAGCTCGTCGCCGACGTGCGCGCCGTCGTGATCTGGTTCTTGCGCGTCGTGCTGCAGCCGACATAGCTGTTGGTCGCCGCGAGAATGCCGACACCGGCTTTGTCCCCCTCGTCGAACGCATCGGGCGCGGCGTCGGCGAACACGCTGACGCTGTCGCCGCCGCTGCGATCGAACTCGATCACGCCGGACTGCACGCCGCCACGCGCCGCTTCGGATGCCGCGCGGATGACCTGTTCCGCATCGCGGTCATAACGCACCGTGTACTGGCCGCCCTTGCGCATGTCGTAGTACGCGCTGAGATCGACTTCGACGCTGAGGCTCTGGCCCGGCGCGAGCTCGATGTAGTCCTTGTCGGTCGGCGCGGGACGCTTGACCATGCGGCCGGTGTACGCAACGGGCTGGCCGTTCTGCGTGACCGAAAACAGGTCGTTGTCGACGCCGTCGAGCGGCGTCTGCCAGCGCAGCACCTGTACCGGTGAGGCGGTGGTGTTGCTCAGGCTATAGACGATCTTGCCGCTGCCGAAGTCGTTTGTTCCGGCCTGACCGAGCCGCAGCTCCAGTCCGGCCGCCGTGGCCGCCGATATTCCTCCCATCCCCAACACAAGCACGGCAAAACCTGCATACAATTTCTGCATGACGTGTTCCTCGGTGTGATGTAGGCACTGCCCCCCGGCAGTGAGCGCCGCAGACGCGGCACCGTCGGGCAGCGTATGCGCTTGTTGCGCGATCAGCAATGACCGCCTGCATTGCGTCGCAACATGACGGTCGTATACGGCGAAATGATACAAATTAACTTTCGGCCGTCCGCTCGCCGTGCTAACAATGGCCGAGTCCACCCTGCCGCACGCAGGACGGATACGCCCAGGCCGGAGACGGGGACGATGCGCCAGACCTGGGTCCGAACGGCATCGTCCTGACGATGGGGAGAGGCAGGCATGAGCATGGGCAAGCGTCTCGGCGCGGAGTTTCTCGGTACGTTCTGGCTGGTTCTCGGCGGTTGCGGCAGCGCGGTGCTCGCGGCGGCGTTTCCGTCGATGGGCATCGGTTTCGCGGGCGTGTCGCTCGCGTTCGGCCTGACCGTGCTGACGATGGCGTATGCGGTCGGCCATGTCTCCGGCGGGCATTTCAATCCGGCGGTGTCGCTGGGCCTCGTCGTCGGTGGACGCTTCGCGGCCAAGGATCTGCCGGGGTATGTCATCGCGCAGGTGCTCGGCGGGATTGCGGCCGGCGGCATCCTCTATCTGATTGCGACGGGCAAGGCCGGCTTCGATATCGGCGGCTTCGCGTCGAATGGCTATGCCGAGCATTCGCCCGGCGGTTATTCGCTGCAGGCGGCGCTGATCTGCGAAGTGGTGCTGACCGCGTTCTTCCTGATCGTCATCCTTGGCAGCACCGATGGCCGCGCCCCGGCCGGATTCGCGCCGATCTCGATCGGCCTGTGCCTGACCCTGATCCACCTGATCAGCATCCCGGTGACCAACACCTCGGTGAACCCGGCGCGCAGCACCGGCGTCGCGGTCTTCGCCGGCGGCTGGGCGGTAGAGCAGCTGTGGCTGTTCTGGCTCGCGCCGCTGGTCGGCGCGGTGATCGGTGGGGTGATCTATAAGTTCGTGCTGGCGAAGGAGTGATGCAGTAGCCCTATCTCCCGAGCCGGCTCGGAAGAGAGGGAGTTTTTGCGGCTCGCGGGAATCTACCGCCAGGGATTACAAATAAAAAAGGCAGCCAAAGCTGCCTTTTTTATTTATTTCGCGCGAGACGCTTACTTCTTCGCGAACAGGTGTTCCACGCCGGCGCGCTCTTCGCGCAGTTCCTTTTCGGTCGCGTCCATGCGCGCACGCGAGAAGTCGCTGATGGCCAGGCCCTGCACGATGGCGAACCTGCCGTCCTTGCAGGTGCAGGGATAGCCGTAGATCACGCCGGGCTCGATGCCGTAGCTGCCGTCGGACGGGATGCCCATCGAAACCCAGTCGCCGTCGGCCGTGCCCAGCGCCCAGTTGCGCATGTGGTCGATCGCGGCCGATGCGGCGGAAGCGGCCGACGACGCGCCGCGCGCCTTGATGATGGCGGCGCCGCGCTGCTGCACGGTCGGGATGAAGGTGCTTTCGTACCAGGCCTGGTCGATCTGCTCCAGCGCCGGCTTGCCCTTGACCGAGGCGTGATGCACGTCGGGGTACTGGGTCGAGCTGTGGTTGCCCCAGATGGTGACGTTGGTGATGTCGGTGTTGAGCGCGCCGGTCTTCTCGGCGAGCTGGCTGATCGCACGGTTGTGATCCAGGCGCACCATCGCGGTGAAGCAGTTCGGATCGAGATCCGGCGCGTTGGATTGCGCGATCAGCGCATTGGTGTTAGCCGGATTGCCGACGACGAGCACCTTGACGTCACGCTTGGCGTGGTCGTTGATCGCCTTGCCCTGCGGGGCGAAGATCGCGCCGTTGGCTTCGAGCAGGTCCTTGCGCTCCATGCCGGGACCGCGCGGGCGGGCGCCGACGAGCAGCGCATAGTCGACGTCCTTGAACGCGACGTTGACGTCGTCGGTCGCGACCACGCCGTGCAGCGTCGGGAACGCGCAGTCGTTGAGCTCCATCACCACGCCCTGCAACGCGGGCAGCGCCGGCGTGATTTCGAGCAGATGCAGGATGACCGGCTGGTCCGGGCCGAGCATGTCGCCGGCGGCGATACGGAACAGCAGCGCGTAGCCGATCTGGCCGGCGGCACCGGTAACGGCAACTCGAACGGGGGCTTTCATGGATAACTCCTGGCTCTGTGGCGGGCCGCGCCCGCCGTTCACGGGGAAGCGGGCTGCGCCCGCTTCCGACAAAGGGAACCTCTAAACACGTCGATATGCGCTTTTGATTCTGGAGCCCCCTTGAGTCAAGGTGGTGAAGATTGATCGCTTGGAACCGCAGGTTCTGATCACTCTGAACGCTCAACGGGCCGGGCGGCCCAATGCCTGTGAAGCAGGCATTGGGCGGGGTTGTGGGGATCTGGTGCTGAGTACAGAAGCGGTAGTGCTAAGACTTGCTCAGAACTTCGAACGGGTTATTGCAGCTGCACGGCGTGGCCGTGCTCGGACAACAGCTTGTCGAGGCGCGCGGTGTTGTAACCGTGGACGACTTCCTGACCGATCACGGTGACCGGCACGCCGCGGCCGCCGAGCGCAGCGAAGGCGTCCTCGCCCGCTGCGCCGTCCTCGACATCCAGTTCGGTATACGGAACCTTAGCCGCGTCCAGCCCCGCCTTCAGGCGCTTGCAGTAGCCGCACCACTCCGCACCGAGCATCACGATGCCGCTCTGCCCGGTGTGCTGGCGCGGATCGGCGCGCGCGATCTCACGGTTCTTCTGCCAGACCAGCCCGGCCAGCAGCACGGCACCGGTGATCGCAAGCAGCTTGAGCGGACTGAGGCTCATTTTCAGGTGAGTTCGGCGAAGAACTCGGCGAAGCGCTCGAGGCCACCGGCCAGTTGCGGCGTCGGGCAGGTGTAGGAGATGCGCAGGCCCTTGGGTTCGCCGAAGGCCGAACCGGGCACGCAGGCCACGCCCTTGGTTTCCAGCAGCAGGTTGCAGAAGTCCACGTCGTTGCCGATCTTCGTGCCGCTGTGGCTTTTGCCGAACGCGCAGGAGATATCCGGGAACACGTAGAACGCGCCCTGCGGCCGCGGGCATTTCACGCCGGGGATCGCATCGAGCATGGCCAGCACCTGGTCGCGCTTGGCCTGGAATTCCGCGTTCTTCTGCGTGGGCACATCCTGCGGGCCGGTCAGCGCGGCGACTGCGGCGGCGGTGACGATCTCGGGGATATTGGTGATGTGGTTGGAGTTCATCGTGACCATGGCCTGGGCGACGATCTCGGGGCCAGCGATGAAGCCGACGCGCCAGCCCGGCATGCCATAAGTCTTGGAGATGGAGTCCACGTGGATCACGCGGTCGCGCAGTTCCGGACGCGCGCTGACGAAGTTGTGATAGCCGATGCCGTCGAACACCATGCGGTTGTAGATGTCGTCGCAGATGATCCAGACGTCCGGATGCTTGACCAGCACGTCGGCCAGCGCGGCGATTTCATCCTTCGTATAGACCATGCCCGTCGGATTGGACGGGTTGTTGAACAGGAAGACGTTCGTGCCGGGCAGTGCCGCGTCGAGTTGCGCCGGCGTCAGCTTGTAGTTCTGCTCCGCAGGGCAAGGCAGCAGCTTTTTTTCCGCGCCGACGATGTCGGCGATGTCGACGTAGGTGGTCCAGTACGGCACCGCGAACGCGATCGTGTCGCCGGGATTCAGCAGCGCCTCGGCGAGGTTGTACAGGACATGCTTCGCGCCGATGCCGGTCGCGACATTCTTGCGCGTGTAGCCGGTAAGGCCGGCTTCTTCGAGATGATGCAGATACGCGTCGAGCAGCGCATCGGAACCGCGGTTGGAGCCGTACTGCCCCGAATCCTTGGCCAGCGCCTCGCGCACGGCGGCGTAAACGTGCTCGCCGGGCAGGAAGTTCGGCACTCCGATGGAAAAGCTGACGATATCGCGGCCGGCAGCCTTGAGATGCTTGGCTTTATCGGCAACGGCCATGATGGCGCTGGGCTTTGCGCGCCCCATGCGCTCGGCTAACTTGAGCATGCTTTTTCTCGCGGGAAACCAAAGGAAAAATCGGCGCGAAATGCTAGCACAGTGCGCCGCAGCATCCTGTCCGACTTTTGGCCATAAGCGCGGCGCGGTACAGTGCGCGGGCGTCAAACCCTGACCACGGAGGAAGTGCACATGATGTACTGGATTGGGATGTTCATCGCCGGATTGATCATCGGCCTGATCGCCAAGCTGCTGATGCCGGGCAAGGATCCGGGCGGATTTTTCGTGACCGGCCTGATCGGCGTCGCCGGCATGTTCGTCGGCGGATTCCTCAGCAGCATGATCTTTGGCACACCGCAGACCGGTTTCCAGCCGTCGGGTTATATCGGCGGCATCATCGGCGCGCTGGTCCTGCTGTTCCTCTATCGCATGGCGACAAAATCACGCACGCCGTAAACGCGCCGCAGGACCTGTTGCCTGCCGCCTGAAACGACGGCGGGGCCGCAATGGCCCCGCCGTTTTCTATTTACTTGGCCTTGAAACCGGCTGCATCGAGCTTCGCATTCCAGTCGTCGACACGCGCCTTCTGCGATGCGAGCAGCGCAGAGGCGTCGCCGACGATGCGGATGGAGCCGATCTTGTCACCGCCGCGTACGGCGTCGACGAGCTTCTGGTCGTCCGCATCGATCACTTCACCGAACACCGTGTGCTTGCCGTCGAGCCAATTGGTCGGCACATGCGTGATGAAGAACTGGCTGCCGTTGGTACCCGGACCTGCATTGGCCATCGACAGGATGCCGGGCTTGTTGTGCTTGAGATCGGGACGGCATTCGTCCTCGAACTTGTAGCCCGGGCCGCCCGTGCCGCTGCCGTGCGGGCAACCGCCCTGGACCATGAAGTCCGGGATCACGCGGTGGAAGCTCAGTTCGTCGTAATAGCCGCGCTGCGCCAGGTTCACGAAGTTCGCCACGGTCAGCGGCGCCTTGTCGGCATGCAGGCGCACCTTGATCGTGCCGCGGCCGGTGGCGATGTGGGCGATCAGTTCGTTGCTCATGCGGTACTCCTCAAAGTGGGTCGCGAATGATAGCCCGGCGCTTCGCTGGACAGAATTGCCGGGCGGAGACAGCGGACCCGTCGGTTACCATGCCAGTCCGGCCGCGCCACCCAGTTGGGGCCGCCCTCCCCCGTTGCCAAGGATGAAAACCCAATGTCCGTGATCCGACACTCCCTGCTCGTGGCCGCGATCGTCGCCGGCCTCGGTCTGACCGCCTGCAACAAGGAACCGACGGTACCGACGGCAACGATGGCGCTGAAGCTCGACGGCGCGGCCGCGCAGCGCGCCGCCGCGGCGATCGCCGGCCCGGCCTGGCTGCGCGAGCGCTTGCCCGAACACACCGTGGCGTATGTGCGTATTCCGTCGCCCTGGGGACTCGCTTCAGCACCGAATGGCCGCGCACTGGACGTGGCGCTCGCAAGCGAAGCGCACACCAGGCTGATCGCCGACCTGCGCGCCGGTATCGCGAAGGATTCGCTGCTGATGCAGGCCGGCGCGGCACCAGTGATGGCGCTGCTGCTGGACGATCTGACCGGCCCGGTCGAGATCGCCGTCGTCGATGGCAGCGACATCGCCAACCCGGCCAGCAATGTGCTGCTGTCCGCACCGCTGAAGTTCGCCGACGTGGCCGCGCTCAACGCGCGCCTGGCCGAACTCAAGACGCCCCTGCTGCCGCAGCCGCTCGCCGCCGACGGCAAGGGCAAGCTGACCGGCAACGGTTTCGTACGATTCGACGCGGCCTCGCAGCGTCTGTATTGCCTGTTCGGCATGGCGGCCTCGGCGCCGGCGCTGGATCTGCTGGTCCAGCAGACCGCGCAGACTCGCGCTCATCCCATGCATGCCACCGAAAAGGACATCGACAGCTCGGGCCAGGGGCTTTTCTACTGGATGAGCCTCAAGGGTGTCACCGGCATGGCCTCGGCGCAGATCCCTGCCGCGAAGCCGGGCACGGCCCTGCGCGATTTCCTCGACAAGGGGCAGAGCATTGCCGGCGGCTGGGGCACGGCTGGCGCGCGCGGCAAGCTGCAGATGCAGTTCGTCACACCCGATGCGCGGCTGCTTTCCTACTTCGCGCCGACCGATTTCAAGGCCGCCGTGAAGACCGCCGGGCGGCCCGAATGGGCGCTGACGATGGCGCTGCCAACGGCGGCGCAGATCGCGGCGATCGAGGCGAATCTCGATGCGGACTTCGGCCCCGGCACCCGTGAGACCTACGCCAAGGGCAAGGAAAAAATGTATGCCGAGCTTGGCGTCGACCTCGTCGAACTGCTCGGCATGCTCGGCGGCAGTGTGGTCGCGTTCGAGGACGAGGCCGGCCTGTATTCGGCCATCCACATGCCGGATCGCACGGCGTTCTACTCCAAGCTCGACGCCCTGCTGGCGAAGCTCAAGGGCACGCGCGAAACCGTCACGTCGGGCAAGGCGACGGTGCACCATCTCTATCTGCCCGGCTTCAATCTGACCAAGCCCAAAGAAGAGGGTGAGGAGAAAACCGCCGCCGACGCCTGGCTGCAGCTGTATTCGCGCGTCGGCAGCCACCTGTACTGGGTCGAGGAAGGCGACTACCTCGTGTTCGCCGAAGTGCCGCAGGCGCTGGCGGATCGGGCCGACGCGAAACTCGACGGCCAGCTCGACGAGTGGCTGCGGCAGAACCAGTCTTACGATCCGAACGCGACCGTGCTCGGCCTCACCGGCAAAACCCGCCACGCTCAGCGCAAGGTCTATTACGCCTACCTCGGCGCACTGCAGGCCACTGCCGATGCGCTCGGGCAGAAGATCAATCTCTCCGCCCTGCCGCATGCGGCCGGACTGAAACTGCCGGTGGAAGGCGCGACCGGACTCACGCTCGATGCGACCAAGGACCGCGTCGGCATCAGCCTGACCTATGAGCAGAATCCGGCCGAAGTGTTGTTCGGCAGCGGCGGTCTCGCGGCGGTGGCGACCGCGGGCATCGTCGCGGCGGTCGCGCTTCCGGCCTACCAGGACTATGTCGCCCGCTCGCAGGCTGCCGGGGTAATCAACGATGCAGCGCAGGTCAAGACGGCAGTCGCCGAGCACTATATGACCCGCGGCGAGATACCGGCCGGCGACGACGATCTGGATGTGGCCGGATTCGGCCCCTCGCTTAAGTTCCTCAGCGGACACTACGTGGACAACGGCGCCATCGTGCTGCAATTCGGCGACGAGGTCACCACGTCGCTGGCCGGCACCACGCTGGTGCTGAAGCCGTACGAACTCGATGGCAATGTCGTCTGGCAATGCGGCGACAGCGCGATCGATGCGGGAGCCCGGCTCCTGAGCAATACCGCGGAGACGACGACCGCGCCAGCCAAGCTGCTGCCTAGCGATTGCCGGCCGTAGCGGCACCCGGGCCGTCCAGACCGACGGCCCGCGCCGCGGCGGCAACTCCCGCGCCCTAGCGCGAGCTTCCCACCCCGCCCCCGCACTGGCGCATCCGGTGCGGGGGCAGGGACGGTCCCGACGCGCCGTTCGCGCCCCCGCCTGCTGCGACGCCGCAAAAATCCTTGCATTACAGGGTATAATCCGGCCTCTCTTTCCAAGCCAGAGTCCCTCCGGTCACCGGCGGGCGCATCGCCATGTCCATTGAAAAGCTGCGCAATATCGCCATCGTCGCCCATGTCGACCATGGCAAGACCACCCTCGTCGATCAGTTGCTCAAACAGTCCGACACCCTGGGCGAGCGTGCCGTACTGGCCGACCGCGCCATGGACAGCAACGATCTCGAAAAAGAACGCGGGATCACGATTCTCGCGAAGAACACCGCGATCCGCTGGAAGGATTACCGCATCAACATCGTCGACACGCCGGGACATGCGGACTTCGGCGGTGAAGTGGAACGCGTGCTGTCGATGGTCGACTCTGTGCTGGTGCTCGTCGACGCGTTCGACGGCCCCATGCCGCAGACTCGCTTCGTCACGCAGAAAGCGTTCCAGATGGGCTTCAAGCCCATCGTCGTGATCAACAAGGTGGACCGCCCCGGCGCGCGTCCCGACTACGTGCTCAATGCCACGTTCGACCTGTTCGACCGCCTCGGCGCGACCGATGAACAGCTCGATTTCCCGGTCGTCTACGCCTCGGGCCTGCAGGGCTACGCCGGCCTGGACGACTCGGTGCGCGAAGGCAACATGGATCCGCTGTTCCAGGCCATCCTCGACAAGGTGCCGATACCGGAAGTCGACCCGGACGGTCCGTTCCAGATGCGCATCAGTCAGCTCGACTACAACTCCTACGTCGGCGTGATCGGCATCGGCCGCATCCAGCGCGGCAAGGTGAGGACCAACCAGAACGTGGTCATCATCGATCGCGAAGGCAAGAAGAAGCAGGGCCGCGTGCTGCAGGTGCTGGGTTTCATGGGCCTGGAGCGACATGAAGTCGCCGAAGCCGAAGCCGGCGACATCGTCGCGATCAGCGGCATCGAAGGCCTGGGCATCTCCGACACGGTGTGCTCGCCCGATGGCGCCGAAGCGCTGCCCGCGCTGACCGTCGACGAACCCACGATCAGCATGACCTTCCAGGTCAACAACTCGCCGTTCGCCGGCAGAAAAGAACATTCGGGCGGCAAGTTCCTGACTTCGCGCCAGCTGCGCGACCGCCTGAGCCGCGAACTGCTGCACAACGTCGCGCTCAAGGTCGAGGACACGTCCGAGGCGGAAAAATTCAAGGTTTCCGGACGCGGCGAATTGCATTTGTCGATCCTGATCGAAACCATGCGCCGCGAAGGCTATGAACTCGCGGTGTCGCGTCCCGAAGTCATCATCAAGCAGATCGACGGCCAGACGATGGAGCCGTACGAACAGCTCGTCGTCGACCTCGAAGAACCCTATCAGGGCGGCGTGATGCAGCGTCTCGGCGAGCGCAAGGCGCAGCTCAAGAACATCGAGCCCGACGGCCGTGGCCGCGTGCGCATGGAATACCTGATTCCGGCGCGCGGACTGATCGGCTTCCAGACCGAGTTCCGCACCATCACCGCCGGCACGGGCCTGCTGTTCCATGTATTCGATCACTACGGTCCGAAGGCCGACGGCGCCATTGCCGCACGCCAGAACGGCGTGATGATTTCCAACGGCACCGGCCCCTCGCCCGCCTACGCTCAGTATGCGATGCAGGAACGTGGCCGCCTGCTGATCGATGCCGGCGAGGAAGTCTACGAAGGCCAGCTCGTCGGCATCCACGCCAAGGACAACGACCTCACGGTCAACGCCCTGCGCGCCAAGCAGCTGACGAACTTCCGCGCTTCGGGCAAGGACGACACGCTCGCCCTGACGCCGCCGATCAAGATGTCGCTGGAACAGGCGCTGGAATTCATCGAGGACGACGAACTCGTCGAAGTGACGCCGCTCGCGATCCGCCTGCGCAAGAAGCACCTGACCGAGAACGACCGCAAGAAAAACGCGCGCGCCGCATAAGCGACGAAGCGGTATCGAGACGGCGGCCTCAGGGTCGCCGTTTTCGTTTTGGACTCAGTGCGCCAGGACACTGCGATGCGGATGGATGCCGACGACGATGCAGCGTGCTACGGCGAAGGCTGCGCCGATTTCTACGACGAGATTTATCCGCCGCCCTCGCGCACGGCGCTGAGTTGCCTGAAGCGATTGGCGGGCGACGGCCCGCTGCTCGAAGCGGGCATTGGCACCGGGCGCTATGCGCTGCCGCTGGCAGCCCACGGCATCGCCGTGCACGGCATCGACGCATCGGCGGCGATGCTGGACGTCCTGAGGCGCAAACCCGGTGGTGCGGCGATCAGGACGACGCTCGGTGATTTCTCCCGCGTCGCCGCGCCTGGCCGGTTCAGCCTGGTCGTCTGCCTCGTCGACACACTGTCGCTGCTGCCGGATGCGCAGCGCCAGGCGCAGGCCGTGGCCTGCTTCGCCGCCGCGCTGCTCCCGCATGGACATCTGCTGCTGGAAACCACGTTTGCCCGGCAGGACGAAAGCACCTGTGAAAATGTGGACATCGCTTTGTCGACGCGACACGGGCCGCGCACGTATCGCGTGCGGCGCTCCGCGCTGGACGCACAGTTGCTCGACGACTGGGCCGCCGTCGCGGGGCTGGAGCGCATCGCGCGCTGGCGCGATTGGCGCGGCGAGGACTGGAACGGTGAACGCAGTCCCGCCTTGTCGCTGTATCGCCGGAAAAATCGCTAGAACGCTCGCCGCGGACCACGACGCGATCGAACGTCGCCCGTCCGTCCGCCGACGCGATCATCGATTCCGTCCACTGCTCGCCTCACGGCCGACGCCCTACTTCTTCGCCTTGCCTTCGTACTTGCCGCGGTATTTGTCATAGAGCCGCGTCTGGCGGTTGGACAGGTCGATTTCATGACCTTGGATCCAGGCGCGCTCGACCTTCGTGAAGTTTTCCAACGCGTCGCCGTCGGCGATGAACAGCGTCGCATCCTTGCCCACGTCGAGGGAGCCCAGACGCTGCTCGACGCCGAGGATTTCGGCCGCGCTCAGCGTGATCGAGCGCAACGCGACTTCGCGATCGAGCCCGAACGCCGCGTAGCTCGCCGCTTGGTACGGCAGGTTGCGCTCGTTCGACGAGCCTGATTCGTTCGCGATCGCCAGCCGCACACCGGCGGCGGCGAGCTTGCCCGCGGAGGCATAGACCGTGTCGTATGCCTCCCAGCGCCGCAGCGGCAGGTTGTGCGAAGAGCCGAGTATCACCGGAATATCGCGCGCCTTCAGTGTCATGGCGAAGCGCCAGGCGTCCATGCCACCGACGAGCACCAGGCGAACCTGTTCACGCTCGGCAAAGGCCAGCGTGTCGCGGATCTGCAGCGCATCGTCGGCATGCACGAACAGCGGCTGCTTGCGGTCGAGCACCGGCAGCAGCGCGTCCCAGCGCAGGTCGTCCGCAGTCGCCGACGACTTCTGCCGCGAGGCACGATAGGCGCGCGCTTCGCGGAACGCGGTGTCGATCGCGGAGAGTTGCTTGCGCAGCGATTCGGCCGCCTTTTCCTGCGCCTGCGGCGGCATCCACGGCGGTACTCGCGCGGTCGGCCAGAACAGGTGCACACCGACCGGCTCGACCAGCCGCATCTGCTCCCAGGTCCAGCCGTCGGGCTTGATCAGCGCCGACTGGCCGGTCAGCAGACCGTCCCCGCCCGCACGTGGCACCACATGCACCGTCAGCACGCCGTTGGCGCGCGCGACGGCAATCTGTTCGCTGTCGGCATCGATCGCGACCAGCGCGCGCGCGCTCGGATTGATCGCGCCCGCTTCGGCGAAATCCAGTGTCGCGCGTACGGCATCGATCTCGTTGAGGCCGAGCAGGCTGTCCGCGGCGATCAACCCCGGATAGATGCGCTTGCCGTCGAGCGCGATGCGCTGCGCATCGGGGCTCGCATCGACGCGCAGGCCGAGCGCGGCGATCTTGCCGTCGCGGATCAGCAACTCGCCGCGTTCGATCACGCCGTGGCTGACCGTGTGCAGGTCGGCTCCGGTCAATACGACGTCGACCGCGGACACCTGGAAACAAGCAAACAATGCGGCAAAAGCCACAAGACTCATGCGCTTCATCAGTGCGCCTCCTGCGCAGAACAGGTATTCACCGGTTCGCTGTCGTGGTAGGGACCGCGCAGGTTGGCGTAGTGCACCGCATCCATGTCGGCCTGCTCGCCAGTCGGTGTTTCCGACGGTTTTTCACCGTCTTTCCTCTCGCCGTCCTTCTTGTCTTTCTTGGCCAGGGCCTTGATACGCTCGGGCAAGGCCTTGGCGATCAGACGCTCGCGTTCGGCATTGATGCGCGCGCGCTCCGCCAGGTCTTCGCCGCGGTCGAAATATTTGCGTCCGTCGATCCAGGTCTGCTCCGGGCGCGCGAACGCCGACAGCGGGCTCGCATTCCAGAGCACGAAATCGGCGTCCTTGCCCGGTTCGAGCGAACCGACCTTCTGCGCCACGCGCAATTGCTTGGCCGGGTTCAGCGTCACGAGGTTCAGCGCATCGGTTTCGCTGAAACCGCCGTATTTGATGGCCTTGGCAGCCTCGGTGTTGAGGTGGCGGATCAGTTCATCGGAATCGGAATTGAAGCTGGCAACCACGCCCTGGGACTGCAGCAGCGCCGCGTTGTGTGGAATCGCATCCTGCACTTCCATCTTGTAGGCCCACCAGTCGCTGAAACCCGAGGCGCCGGCGCCCAGTTCGGCCAGCACATCGGCAACCTTGTAGCCTTCGAGAATGTGCTGGAACACCGGCACGATCTTGAAGCGTTGGGCCAGGCGCGCAAACGCGAGGATCTCGTCCTGGCGATAGCTGTGGATATGGACGATGCGCTTGCCGGCCAGGACTTCGGCCAGCGCATCCAGACGCAGATCGCGCCGCAGCGGCGCGGCGTTCTTGCGCGGTTTAGCCAGACCCTCGGCGTAGTCCTGCGCGGCAAGGAAGCTGTCGAGATCGATCTGCTCCACGCCCATGCGTGTCTGCGGATAGCGCTGGTTGAATTGCGGCCCCCAGTTCGCTTGCTTGACGTTTTCGCCCAGCGCGAACTTGATCGTGGCCGGCGCCGCAGCGAAACGCAGGCCATCGGCATCTGCACCCCAGCGCAGCTTGATCACCTGACCCTGCCCGCCGATGGGATTGGCTGAACCGTGCAGCAGTTGTGCAGTAGTGACGCCGCCGGCCAGCGCGCGGTAGACGCTCATGTCGGTAGGATCGATCACGTCGCTCACGCGCACTTCGCTGGTCACCGCGTGGGTGCCCTCGTTGACGCCTTTGGCGACGGCCATGTGCGAGTGCGTGTCGATGATGCCGGGTGTGAGGTGCTTGCCGCGCGCGTCGATCTCGATCGCGCCGGCGGGCGCCTTGAGGTTGCGGCCAACCGCGACGATGCGGCCGTCGGTGATCGCGAGATCGGCGTCATCGAGCCGGCCCTGCGCCGATTGGGTCCAGACGGTCGCATGACGCAGAACGACATTCTGCACTTTGGGTAATTGCGCGCGGCCGAATTCGCCGGCCGGGAAGCGCGATTCGACCGGTGGCAGCGCGGGCACGGCCGCTGGTTTCGCCGCAACGCGAGGCTTGGCGGCGGCCTGTGTCGCGCTGACCTGGAACTCACGCTGGCCGTCGACGAGACCGCGTCCTTCGGCGCCGCCGCTGCGCAGCTCGAGACTGACCGGGAAGCGCTCGGCGCGCTGGCCCAGCAGCGAGCCCGGTGGATACAGCGTCAGCTGTCGTCCGCTGTAAACCACCGGAAAACTCTGGTTGCCGGCCTTGGCGCTGAGATCGCCGATGTCGCCACTGATTTCCAGCGTGGTGGGTCCGCTCAACCCGCTCCAGCGCAACTCCCAGTTGCCGCGCGGATCGGGTGCGGCACTGTCGAGCAGCACATAGCGCTGGCCGTCGATCCAGGATTCGTAGATACGAGCCTTGTCGGAGCGGAACAGGTCGGCGTCGGCGACGAGCAGTTGCGCCGCCTTGCCGGGCTCGAGGCTGCCCAGCTGCGCGCTCAGTCCCAGCATCGCCGCCGGCTGCACGGTCAGGGCGGCGAGCGCGTACTGCTCATCGAGGCCGCTCGCGACCGCCTTGCGCAACTGGCTCCAGAATTGTTCCTCGGGCTTCTTCAGGCCCGCGGCCGTCAGCGCGAACGGAATGCCGGCATCGGCCAGCCGACGCGCGTTGAACGGCGCGGCTTCCCAGTGCTCCAGATCCGACAGCGCGATCTCGAGGGCACGCTCGGGGTCTTCCACGAGCGGCGCCTCGGCGAAATTCAGCGGCACGATCACCGGCACCGCGGCGTTCTTGAGACGCGCGATCTCGCGATACTCGCGACCGTTGCCTTCGATCACCAGCTTGAGCTTGAACTCGCTCGCGATCTCCAGCACGCGGGCGTAGTCGAGTTCGTCCGCGGCGGCGAAAACCACGGTCTGCCGCGAAGCCAGACTGTCCTGCAAGGCATCCAGCGCGAGATTGGCCTCGTTGCGCGGCGAACCGGCGTTCTTCGCCGACCACGCCAGGTAGTCGCGCTGCCAGGCGGCGTCGTACCAGGTCTGGCGCACCAGCGCGATCGACCCCATCAGCGAGGCCGGATATTCCGCCGACGGATAGCGACTGAATTCGAACGCGAGATGCTGGGCCACGCGCGGCCTGAGCAAAACGTCGTTGAGGCGCGTCGAATCCGTAAGACTCAGCAGCGCGCTCTGACCACGGAAAACACCCTTGTCCGGTGCACTGAGCACGCTCGTGAAGCCGAGCTTGCGCAGCGCTTCGGCTTTTTTCGGATCGGGCTGCAACTGCTGCGACAGGTCGCGCTCGGGCCGCACCTTGTTGTTCCAGTGGCGGGCGCCTTGCTGCGGCGTCGGCGTATACGGCACGGCGACGGCGGGCGGTGTGCTCGCGGGCGTGGGATCGGCGGTCTGCGCATAGTTGCTGTCCGCATCGATGAAGCCGGCGAAGATGGTCTTCCCGCGGAGATCGATCGCCAACGCACCGTCCGGAACAGCGCCGGACGCACCCGCGGAAACGATCACGCCGTCGCGCATCACGAGCACGCCGTCCTCGACGACGACGCCCGGCTTGATGACGAGCCGCGCGTGCGTCAGCGCAATCAAACCTGGAGTGTTGTCGCGCAATCCTTCGACCGGATCGATACCGGGCAGCTGTGCCGCCGCGACCCTGCCTGCAGCACCGCAGCAGATTGCGCCTGCAATCACTGCCCACAGACAACGTCGTGTCGTCGCCATCCCTGTCATCCCCATGCAAGCCGGCAAAGCACGAGCATAGCGACCTGGCTGCGCGAGACACAGGACGAAAGTCATGGTTGCGACGGTGGTCTAGGCGAGCGCTCTTATCCGCCGCGGAGTGAGGACGGTGAAATGGCTGCACGATGCGGCATCCTCGCCGCACGCTCTCTGTGGCGATCGCGCGGGTGGGCAGTCTGGTTACCCGGCTTAGGACGCCGGGCAGAGCAATGCGGATTCGGGCGTGCTGCCCGCATGCCGCACTGGACCGTGCTTCAGTTCCCGGCCGGCGTCACCGGCGCGGACTGGGTCTGCTTGCGCACGATGAGCATGGCCATCTCGATCGACTGTTCGTAGTTGAGACGAGGATCGACGTTCGACTTGTACGCGCGCGCAAGATCCGTTTCGGTCAGGTCGCGCGCGCCGCCGAGGCATTCGGTCACGTTTTCGCCGGTCAGTTCCAGATGCACGCCGCCCAGGCGCGTGCCGCAGGCCGCATGAATGTCGAACGCGCGATCGAGTTCGTTGCGGATATTTTCGAAGCGGCGCGTCTTGATGCCCGACGAGGTCGACTCGGTGTTGCCGTGCATCGGATCGCAGCTCCACAGCACGCGCGCGCCTTCGGCCTTGACCGCTTCGACCAGCGTCGGCAGGTGCTGCTCGATCTTCTCCGCGCCCATCCGGTGCAGCAGGGTCAGACGGCCCGGTTCATTGTCCGGATTCAGGGTGGCGACCAGGCGCTTGAGCTGGTCCGGCTTGACCGAGGGTCCGATCTTGACCGCGATCGGATTGCGGATGCCGCGGAAATATTCCACGTGCGCACCGTCGACGTCGGCTGTGCGCATGCCGATCCAGGGGAAATGCGTCGACAGATTGAACCAGCCCCACTGGCGCGGCACCTGGCGCGTCTGCGCCTGTTCGTAATGCAGCACCAGCGCCTCGTGCGAAGTGTAGAAATCCACGCGCGAGAAACTGCCGATCGGCGCACCGTGCAGGGTTTCCATGAAGCGCAGCGAATCGCCGATGGACTCGACCATGCGCTGGTACTCGTTCATCAGCGGCGAGTACCGGACCCAGCCCAGGTCCCAGTACTCGGGATGGTGCAGGTCGGCAAAACCGCCGTCGATCAGGGCGCGCACGAAGTTCATCGTCAGCGCCGAATGCGAATGGCCTTCGACCAGACGCTGCGGATCGGGTCGACGCGCGGTCGGCGAAAACTCCAGCGCGTTGACGATGTCACCGCGATAGCAGGGCAAGGTCACGCCGTCGCGGGTTTCCGTATCGGCCGAACGCGGCTTGGCGTACTGGCCGGCGAAGCGGCCCACGCGCACGACCGGCAGCTTGAGGCCGTGCGTGAGCACGAGGCTCATCTGCAGCAGCACTTTCAAGCGGTTGGAGATCAGCGCCGACGAGCAATCGTCAAAGCTTTCAGCGCAATCACCGCCCTGCAGCAGAAAACGCCGCCCTTCCTGAGCTTCGGCGATCTGCTTGCGCAGCGCGATGACCTCCCACGACGTCACGAGCGGAGGCAGTGCACGCAGCTTGGTCAGGGCGCGCTCGAGTTCCGCCGCATCGGAATAGCTGGGCTGCTGGACCGCCGGACGGGACTGCCAGGACGAGGGACTCCAGTCCTTGGCTTCGCGCACGGGATGGATATGGCGCTCGATCTGACTCATGACACAGCCTTGCTGCAATGCGGAAAACGATCTTGCCACAGTGCCACGACGACGCAAGCGCATGAGCGCGAGCCTCGACGCATATGGCAATTTAGCGTAACGACGCGTACGGACGCAGCGGCTTGCGCCAGGCGGCGATCAGCGCGAACAGGGTCAGTCCGACAAACCAGATCAGGCACCAGGCCGGCATCGACAGGCCCAGAAACGTCCAGTCGATCTTCGCGCATTCGCCCGAACCGGTCAGAACCTTGCGCAAGGTTTCCATGAGCGGAAAAGCGTCGAGCATGTAGTTCAGGCCGGGGCCGCATGCCGGTACCTCGTCGGCCGGCAGCGTGGTCAGCCAGACGTGGCGACCCGCGATCAGAGCTCCGATGACACCGCCGATGCTCACGAGTACGGCGTAGAACTTGCGTCCACCGGCGCGCGGGGCATGCAGGGCGCCGAGCAGGAAGAACACACCCATCGCAAAGAAGGCGACGCGCTGCAGGATACAGAGGGGGCACGGATCCTTGCCGAGCTGGAACTGGGCAAAGAACGCGTAGCCCAGCAGCGCGGCGACGCAGATCGCGCCGAACAGATATTGGATGCGGAACGACCACGCAAACGGATTGAGTTTCATGGGATCGGTTTCTCTCCTGCGAAGGGGCGCATGCGACAAACCGCAAGTATCGGCGCACTGACGGATGGACTACCAGCGTCGCGGAAAGTGCCGCGGTTGCGGCGGTTTGCCACGCTGCTACGACAAGGCGTGCAGCCGCACGACGGTTCGAGCGCGACGCGCTCGCACGAAAAAGCCCGGGCTGTCGCCAGCCCGGGCTTCGGTCGAACAAGTGCTGCGATTACTCGGCTGCTTCGGCTGCCGCGACCGGACGGTCGACCAGTTCGACATAGGCCATCGGCGCGTTGTCGCCGGCGCGGAACCCGCACTTCAGAATGCGCAGGTAGCCGCCTTTGCGCTCGCGGTAACGCGGACCCAGATCGACGAACAGCTTGCCGACGGCGACCTTGTCGCGCAGACGCGCGAAAGCCAGACGACGATTGGCAACACCGTCGGTCTTGGCCAGCGTGATCAGCGGCTCAGCGACGCGACGCAGTTCCTTCGCCTTGGGCAAGGTGGTCTTGATCAGCTCATGCTTGAACAGCGAGGAAGCCATGTTCTTGAACATCGCTTCGCGGTGGCTGCTGGTCCGGTTGAGCTTACGGCCCGATTTCATGTGACGCATGGTCGTATTTCCTTCGTGATCCCAGCCGGGATCAGCCCATCATGCCGTGGGTCAGCCCCATCGGCGGCCAGTTCTCGAGCTTCATGCCGAGCGACAAGCCACGCGCACCCAGCACGTCCTTGATCTCGGTGAGCGACTTCTTGCCCAGGTTCGGCGTCTTGAGCAGTTCGACTTCCGTCTTCTGCACCAGATCGCCAATGTAGTAAATGCTCTCGGCCTTGAGGCAGTTGGCCGAACGCACGGTCAGTTCCAGGTCGTCGATCGGACGCAGCAGCAGCGGATCGACACCGCCCTTCTCCGCCTTCGTGTCAGCACTTTCACGGCGCGTGAAGTCACCGAATACCGACAACTGGTCCTGCACGATTTCAGCGGCTTTGCGGACGGCGTCCTCAGCATCGATCGTGCCGTTCGTTTCGACGTCCAGCACGAGCTTATCCAAGTCCGTACGCTGTTCGACGCGGGCTGCATCGACTTCGTACGCTACGCGGCGCACCGGACAGAACGACGCATCGAGCTGCAGCCGGCCGATCGGACGCGACTCTTCTTCCGGCAGACGACGCGCGGTAGCCGGCTGGTAGCCGACGCCGCGGACGATCTTGAGCCGCATGTTGAGCGTGATGTCCTTGGTCAGATGGCAGATCACATGTTCGGGATTCACGATCTCGACGTTGTGATCGACCTTGATGTCGCCGGCGGTGACGACACCCTTGCCTTTGCGGGACAGGCTCAACGTCGCCTCGTCCTGACCGTGCATACGGATTGCGACGTCCTTGAGGTTGAGCAGGACTTCGATCACGTCCTCCTGCAGACCTTCCAGCGTCGTGTATTCGTGCAGCACGCCATCGATCTCGACTTCGGTGATGGCCGCGCCCGGAATGGACGACAGCAGCACGCGACGCAAGGCGTTGCCGAGCGTGTGGCCGAAACCGCGTTCAAGCGGTTCGACAATCACCTTGGCGCGGTTGGCGCCGACGCGCTCCACGCCGATACCACGGGCGCGCAGAACGGTGGTAGACGAATGGGCCATGTACCCGACTCTCCAGAATTACTTCGAATAAAGTTCGACGATCAGCGCTTCGTTGATGTCGGACGGCAGATCCGAGCGCTCCGGCACCGACTTGAACAGCCCGCTGAACTTCTTCGCATCGACTTCGACCCAGTTCGGCGCCAGATCCATCTCTTGCGAGAGGGTCAGTGCTTCCTGGATGCGCAGCTGTGCGCGCGAGTTCTCGCTGATCGTGATCTGGTCGCCGGCCTTGACCTGGAACGAAGCCAGGTTGACCTTCTTGCCGTTGACTTCGATCGCCTTGTGCGAAACGAGCTGACGCGCCTGAGTGCGGGTGACCGCAAAACCCATGCGGTAGACGACGTTGTCGAGACGCTGTTCGAGCATCTGCAACAGCGATTCGCCGGTGTTGCCCTTCTTGCGCGACGCCTTGGTGTAGTAGCTGCGGAACTGGCGTTCCAGCAAACCGTAAATACGCTTGACCTTCTGCTTCTCGCGCAGCTGCACGGCGTAGTCAGACAGCTTGCCCTTGCGGGCTGCGCCGTGCTGGCCGGGTTTCTGCTCGAGCTTGCACTTGGAGTCGAGCGCACGGGCCGGGCTCTTGAGACTGAGGTCAGCGCCTTCGCGACGCGCCAGCTTGCAGGTGGGACCGATATAACGTGCCATTTCGGAGCTCCTTACACGCGGCGACGCTTGGGCGGACGGCAGCCGTTATGCGGAATCGGCGTGACGTCAATGATGTTGGTGACTTTGTAGCCCAGCGCGTTCAACGAGCGCACGGCCGATTCGCGACCCGGACCGGGGCCCTTGATGCGAACTTCGAGAGTCTTCAGACCGTAATCGAGTGCAGCGCGACCAGCCTTCTCGGCAGCCACCTGCGCAGCGAACGGAGTCGACTTGCGCGAACCGCGGAAGCCCGCGCCGCCTGAGGTCGCCCAGGACAATGCATTGCCCTGACGGTCGGTAATCGTGATTACGGTGTTATTGAAGGAGGCCTGCACGTGCACGATACCGTCGGTAACGACACGCTTGATCTTCTTCTTGGTCTTGCCTGCTGCCGGCTTATTCATGAGTTCTGTCCGAATCCATTACTTCTTGATCGCGCGACGCGGACCCTTGCGGGTGCGAGCGTTGGTGCGGGTACGCTGACCGCGCACGGGCAGACCACGACGATGACGCAGGCCGCGATAGCAGCCCAGATCGATCAGGCGCTTGATGCTCATGCCCACTTCGCGGCGAAGGTCGCCTTCGACTGTGTACTTGGCGATCTCATGGCGCAGCTTCTCGACTTCCGCCTCGGTCAAGTCCTTGATTTTTGCGGACGACTTGACGCCAGTGGATTCGCAAACTTTCTTCGACCGCGAGCGGCCGATGCCGTAAATACTCTGCAAACCGACCCAGACATGCTTCTGGACCGGCAGGTTGACACCTGCAATGCGCGCCATGTAAATCTCTCCGAAACGGGCTTAAAGCGCAGTGAACTGAAAATTGTACCTTGATTCGCGGGTTTTGACAAATCCCGCCACAGAGCAAGCTCCGAGGTAACCCCTATGCCCCGCATTCTCGCGGGGACTGCGCGGCTCAACGGCCGCGCAAATTCGATTTCTTCAACAAGCTGCCGTACTGGTGCGACACCAGATGGGCCTGAACCTGCGCGGTGAAATCCATCACCACCACGACGACAATCAGCAGCGAGGTGCCGCCGAAATAGAACGGCACGTTCCAGGCGTTGCGCAGAATGTCGGGAATCAGACAGACGGCAACCAGGTAAACCGCACCGGCTGCAGTGAGGTGAGTCAGCACGCGGTCGATATAGTCGGCGGTGGACTTGCCCGGACGAATTCCCGGGATCAGCGCACCTTGCTTCTTGAGGTTGTCCGCGGTTTCCTGCGAATTGAACACCAGCGCCGTATAGAAGAAGGCAAAGACCACGATCAACACCGCGAACACGATCATGTAGATTGGCTGGCCCGGCGTCAGGCCGGTGGTGAGGATCTGCAGCCAGCGCACTTCGCCCGACTTGCTGAACCAGGTGGCGGCCGTAGCCGGGAACATGATCAGCGAAGACGCAAAGATCGCCGGGATGACGCCGGACATGTTGAGCTTCAGCGGCAGGTGCGAGCTCTGGTTCATGTAGGCCTTCGCCCCACCCATGCGCCGCGCATAGTTCACCGTAATACGGCGCTGGCCGCGTTCGACGAACACCACGAACGCCGTCACGAGCAGGACGATCGCAAGCACCGTGATGACCATCAGCGGATTAAGCTGGCCTTCGCGCGCCATGTTGAGCGTGTGCACGACGGCACCCGGCAAACCAGCGACGATGCCGGCGAAGATCAACAGCGAAATACCGTTGCCGATACCACGCTCGGTAATCTGCTCACCCAGCCACATCAGGAACATCGTGCCCGCAGTCAAACCCACCACTGCGGCGAAAACGAAGCCAGGCCCGGGGTTGTAGACCACACCCGTCTGCCCGGACAGCGCAACAGAAACACCGAAAGCCTGGAACGCCGCCAAGCCCACCGCACCGAAGCGCGTGTACTTGGTAATCGTTCGACGACCGGATTCGCCTTCCTTGCGCAGTTGCGCCAGGCTGGGAACCACCGTCGTGAACAATTGCACGATGATCGACGCCGAAATATACGGCACGACGTTCAAAGCAAAGATCGACATGCGTTCCAGCGCACCGCCGGAAAACATGTTGAACATGTCCAGGATTCCGCCCTGTTGTTCGATCAGGCGGGTCATGGCTTCAGGATTGACACCCGGCACCGGAATGAAGGTGCCGAGGCGATAGACGATCAACGCGCCGATCACAAACAGGATGCGCTGCTTGATTTCGGCAAATTTGCCGAGCGAAGCGAGCGCATTGGCCTGGTTGGCTGCCATGGAATTACTCCGTGCTACCGCCGGCTGCCTCGATCGCGGCCTTGGCGCCGGCGGTGACCGCCAGACCCTTCAGCTTGACCGCGCGCTTGATTTCGCCTTTCTTCACGATCTTGGCGTGCTTGGCGCGGGCCTCGACGAGACCAGCGGCGCGCAGCACTTCGAAATCGATGACATCGACGTTGAGCGAATCCAGCTTGTACAGCAGCACTTCGCTGACTTCGTGAGCCGTCTTCGAGCGGAAGCCGACCTTGGGCAGACGGCGCTGCAGCGGCATCTGGCCGCCTTCGAAGCCGGCCTTGACCTTGCCTTTGCCGCTGCGGGCAAACTGACCCTTGTGACCACGGCCAGCCGTCTTGCCGAGACCGGAACCGATACCGCGGCCTACGCGAACGCGATCCTTGCGGGCACCGGGGGCGGGCTTGAGCGTATTGAGACGCATGATGTACTCCGAATTCCTAAAGGGCTCAGGCCTGGTTTTCCACGGCTACCAAGTAGTAGACCGTGTTGATGAGGCCACGCACCTGCGGGCTGTCCTTCAGTTCGCGCACGTCGTTGATCCTGCTCAGGCCCAGGGCCTTCACGCTCAAACGATGGCGCGCCTGTACGCCGCGCAGGCCTTTCACAAGGCGCACGCGAACGGTTTTTTCAGTGTTATTCGCCATGACCAGTCACCTCAGCAACGCTCTTGCCACGCTTGGCGGCGATGCGATCCGGCGAGGCCATCGCGGCCAGGCCCTTGATCGTCGCGCGAACGAGATTGATCGGGTTGCGCGAACCGACGGCCTTCGCCAGCACGTTCTTGACGCCGACAACTTCGAGTACGGCGCGCATCGCACCGCCGGCAATCACGCCGGTACCGGCCGACGCCGGCTGCATGTATACCTTGGCGGCACCGTGGTTCGCCTTGACGGCATGCCACAACGTACCGTCGTTGAGCTTGACGTTGGTCATGTTGCGGCGCGCGCGTTCCATCGCCTTCTGGATGGCGACCGGCACTTCACGCGCCTTGCCATAACCGAAGCCGACCTTGCCATCGCCGTCGCCGACGACCGTCAATGCGGTGAAGCTCATCTGCCGACCGCCCTTGACCGTTTTGGCCACGCGGTTCACGGCGATCAGCTTTTCCAGCATGCCGTCGCTATTTTCACGTTCGTTAGAAGACATAGTGCACCTTGGTGGTCTCGACGGAGCGAGACACGTTGCTTACGGCCTGGGCCGCTTGGAGTTGTGTTGTTTCTGCCGTGCGACGAGCGGGAATCGAATTGAGGACGCCGATCCGCTTCCCAAGTGCCGTCGTACCGGTTTGGTGCTTAGAACTTGAGGCCGGCCTCGCGGGCCGCATCGGCCAGCGCCTGGATGCGGCCGTGATACTTGAAGCCCGAGCGGTCAAACGCGACCGCTTCGATGCCGGCAGCCTTGGCGCGCTCTGCGATCGCCTTGCCCACGGCAGCCGCGGCGGCCTTGTTCTTGGTGCCTTTGAGGCCTTCGGCGACCGAGTCCTGCAGGGTCGAAGCCGCTGCGATGACCTTGTCGCCCGAGGGCGCGATGACCTGGGCGTAAATGTGCTGGCCGGTGCGATGCACGGTCAGACGCGCGATCGCGAGGGTGCGGATGCGTGAGCGCGTCGACTTGGCGCGGCGCAGGCGGGAAACGTTCTTGTCCATCGTCATTCTCCGAAGCTGAAGGGTATTGGAGAAGCCCGACGCAAAGGCGGGCTTTCACGCAATTAGGCCTTCTTGGCTTCCTTCAAGGTGATCTTTTCGCCGGAGTAACGCACGCCCTTGCCCTTGTAGGGCTCCGGCGGACGGAAACCGCGGATCTTGGCGGCAGCCTGGCCGACAGCCTGCTTGTCCGCACCCTTGATCAGGATTTCGGTCTGGCTCGGTGTTTCCAGAGCAACGCCTTCCGGCGCCTTGAACACGACCGGGTGCGAGAAGCCAAGCGTCAGGGTCAGATCCTTGCCCTGCATCGCGGCGCGGTAACCGACGCCGACGAGCTCGAGCTTGCGCACATAACCTTCGCTGACGCCCTTGACCATGTTGTTGATCACGGCGCGGGCAGTGCCGGCGAGCTTGTCGTTATCGGCCGAAACGGGCTTGCACTGCAGCTCGCCGTCGTTCAGAGCGATTTCGACGCCCGGAAAAGCGACCGACTTCAGCGTGCCCTTGGGGCCCTTCACGGTGACGCCATCGGCGGCCACCTGGCATTCGACGCCCTTCGGCAGGGCAATCGGCAATTTTGCTACGCGGGACATTGGCTATCTCCTTTTAGGCGACCAGGCCGATGACTTCGCCGCCCAGGCCCTTGGCCCGTGCCTGCGCATCGGTCATGACGCCGCTGGACGTCGAAACGATGGAGATGCCAAGACCGTTCAGCACCTTGGGCAGTGCGTCCTTGCCCCGGTATACGCGCAGGCCGGAACGCGACACGCGCTCCAGGCGCTCGATGACCGGCTTGCCCTCGTAGTACTTCAGGGCGATCTCGAGCTCCGGCTTGCCCTCGACGGCATTGACCTGCGCGTCACGGATGTAGCCTTCGTCTTTCAGCAGCTTGGCCAGGGCCAGCTTGATCTTCGAGGACGGCATGCGCACCGTTGCTTTGCCCGTTAGCTGGGCATTGCGAATACGGGTAAACATGTCGGCGATGGGATCAGTCATGCTCATTGCAGTGAATCCTTAAGTTAGCACCGATATCCGCTGGGGTTACCAGCTGGCTTTACGTAGTCCGGGGACGTCGCCACGCATGGTCGCCTCACGCAGCTTGTTGCGGCCGAGGCCGAACTTGCGGTAGACGCCGCGGCTGCGGCCGGTCAATACACAACGGTTGCGCTGACGCGATTCGCTCGAGTCGCGCGGGAGCTTCTGCAGCTTGGCCGAAGCATCCATCTTGTCTTCGTACGAGGCCGTCGGGCTGCTGATGATCTTCTTCAGCTCGACGCGCTTCGTGGCGTGCTTCTTGGCCAGCTTCTCGCGCTTGACTTCGCGATTCACCATGCAGGTCTTTGCCATTTCGGAATCCTTGGGTCAGTTGCGGAACGGGAAGCTGAAGGCTTCCAACAGGGCACGGGCTTCTTCGTCGGTCTTCGCGGTGGTCGCGATCGAGATGTCCATGCCGCGCATGGCGTCGACCTGGTCGAAGTCGACTTCCGGGAAGATGATCTGTTCCTTGATGCCCATGTTGTAGTTGCCGCGGCCGTCAAAGGCGCGACCCGATACACCACGGAAGTCGCGAACGCGCGGCAGCGCGACGCTGACCAGACGATCCAGGAATTCGAACATGTGAGCGCGGCGCAAGGTGACCTTGCAGCCGATCGGCCAGCCTTCGCGGATCTTGAACGAGGCCACAGAAACGCGCGCCTTGGTCGTGACGGGCTTCTGACCGGCGATCTTGCTCATGTCGTCCAGCGCGTTTTCAAGCACCTTCTTGTTGCCGACCGCTTCGCCCACGCCCATGTTCAGCGTGATCTTGGTCAGGCGAGGTACCTGCATGATGTTGGCGTAGCCGAAGCGTTCCATCAGCTTGGGCACGACGACATCTTTGTAATGTTTTTGGAAGCGGGTCATTGCGGCAATCCTCAGACGTCAACCATTTCGCCGGACTTGCGGAACACGCGCACCTTGCGACCGTCCTCGAGGACTTTGTAGCTGACGCGTTCACCCTTGCCCGTCGCCGGATTGACCAGCTGCACGTTGGAATTATGGATGGAGGCCTCACGCTCGACGATGCCGCCCGGCTGGTTGGCCTGCGGATTCGGCTTGGTGTGGCGCTTGATCAGATTCAAGCCGGCAACGACAACGCGATCTTCCGCGATGCGCAGCACTTCACCCGACTGACCTTTGTTCTTGCCCGTGATCACGATGACGCGATCACCTTTGCGGATACGATTCATGGCGGAAACCCCGTTACAGCACTTCGGGCGCGAGCGAGACGATCTTCATGAACTTCTCGCCACGCAGTTCGCGCGTGACCGGTCCGAAGATGCGCGTGCCGATCGGCTCGAGCTTGTTGTTGAGCAGCACGGCGGCGTTGCCGTCGAAACGGATCAGCGAGCCGTCGGCGCGACGCACACCTTTCTTGGTGCGCACTACGACCGCGTCGTAAACCTCGCCTTTCTTCACCTTGCCACGGGGAATTGCGTCCTTGACCGTGACTTTGATGATGTCGCCGATTGCGGCGTAGCGGCGCTTGGAACCACCAAGCACTTTGATACACATCAGTTCGCGCGCACCCGAGTTGTCGGCGGCGGCGAGATAGGTCTGCATCTGAATCATGATTGTTTCTCCTCAGACCTGTCTTACTGCGCGGCGCGGGTGACGATCTCGACCACGCGGAAGTTCTTGGTCTTGGACAACGGCGCGCATTCCTGGATGCGGACGACGTCGCCTTCCTGACACTCGCTCTTCTCGTCGTGGGCGTGATACTTGGTGGAGCGACGGATGATCTTGCCGTACAGCTCATGCTGCACCTGGCGCTCGACCAGTACGGTCACCGTCTTGTTCATCTTGTTGCTGACCACGCGCCCTTGGACGGTGCGTACAGCCTTTTCGGTATCGGTCATGGCGTCGGTCCTTACTTCTTCTGGCCGAGCAGCATCTTGACCGTCGCGATCTCGCGACGAACGCGCTTGATCTCGTGCGTCTGGGTCAGCTGGCCGGAACCTTTTTGCATACGCAGCTTGAACTGCTCGTTGCGCAGTTCGACGACGTGAGCCGTTAGGTCCTGCGCGGACTTGGTACGAAGTTCTTTCAATTCCATCACAGCACCGTCCGGGTCACGAATTGGGTCTTGACCGAGAGCTTGGCAGCAGCGAGGCGGAACGCTTCGCGAGCGGCGGCTTCATCGACACCTTCGATTTCGTACAACATGCGGCCGGGCTGGATCGGTGCGACCCAGTACTCCACATTACCCTTACCGGCGCCCATGCGGACTTCGATCGGCTTCTTCGTGATCGGCTTGTCCGGGAACACGCGGATCCAGAGCTTGCCGCCACGCTTGACGAAACGGGTGATGCAGCGACGGGCGGCTTCGATCTGACGCGAGGTCAGCTGGCCGAACTCGGTGGACTTCAGGCCATATTCGCCGAAGCTCACTTTGTTCGCGACGAAGCTCAGGCCATCGTTGCGGCCCTTAAATACCTTGCGGTACTTGGTACGCTTGGGTTGCAACATGATCAGGCTCCTTGCTTCGGCGCGCGGCGCTGCGGACGCTCTTCGCTGGCCTCGACCTTGGCAGCTTCAGCCGCCTGAGCCAGGTCGAAGATCTCGCCCTTGTAGACCCACACCTTGATGCCGATGATGCCGTAGGTGGTGGATGCTTCCGCGAAGCCATAGTCGATGTCGGCGCGCAGGGTGTGCAGCGGCACACGGCCTTCGCGGTACCATTCCGAACGAGCGATTTCCGCGCCGTTCAAACGGCCAGCAACGTTGACCTTGATGCCGAGCGCGCCGATGCGCATCGCATTCTGCACCGCACGCTTCATGGCGCGACGGAACATGATGCGGCGCTCCAGCTGCTGCGCGATCGATTCGGCCACGAGCTGAGCGTCGAGTTCGGGCTTGCGCACTTCGGTCACGTTGATATGGGCGGGTACGCCCATGATCGTCGAGACTTCCTTGCGCAGCTTCTCGATGTCTTCGCCCTTCTTGCCGATCACCACGCCCGGACGGGCGGTGTGGATCGTCACGCGCGCGGTCTTGGCCGGACGCTCGATCAGGATCTTGCTGATGCCAGCCTGGGCGAGCTTCTTCTTCAGAACCTCACGCACCTTGAGATCAGCGGCAAGGTAGCCGGCGAAATCGCGCTTGTTGGCATACCACTTGGAGTTCCAGTCCTTGGCGATGCCAAGGCGGATACCGGTAGGATGAACTTTGTGACCCATCGTTCTAAGTCCTTCGCTTAACTGCCGGTACCGACAACCACAGTGATGTGGCTGGTCCGCTTGATGATGCGCGTGCCACGGCCCTTGGCGCGGGCGGCGAAACGCTTCAGGGTCGGGCCTTCGTCGACGAAGATCTTGGCGATCTTCAGTTCGTCGACGTCAGCACCGTCGTTGTTCTCGGCATTGGCGATAGCCGACAGCAGCAACTTCTTGACGAGGTGCGCGGCCTTCTTATCGCTGAACGTGAGCAGATTGGTGGCACGGTCGACCGGCATGCCGCGGACCTGATCAGCGACCAGGCGGACCTTCTGCGGTGAAATGCGCGCGCCGCGCAGGATTGCTTTAGTTTCCATCGCAGTGCCCCTTACTTCTTATCGGCTTTCTTGTCGCCGGAATGACCCTTGAACGTACGGGTCATGGCGAACTCGCCGAGCTTGTGGCCGACCATATTTTCGTTGACCAGCACCGGGATGTGGGCCTTGCCGTTATGGATGGCGATCGTAAGACCGACCATATCGGGAAGGATCATCGAACGGCGCGACCAAGTCTTGATCGGGCGCTTGTTGTTTGCGGCAGCAGCGGCCTCCACCTTCTTTTGCAGGTGGAGATCGATGAACGGGCCTTTCTTCAGTGAACGAGCCATGATAAGTACCTATCAGCTGCGACGATCGCGCACGATGAACTGGGAAGTGCGCTTGTTCTTGCGCGTCTTGTAACCCTTGGTCGGCATGCCCCACGGCGAGACCGGGTGAGGATTACCCTGTCCGGCGCGTGCTTCACCACCACCATGCGGATGGTCGACCGGGTTCATGGCCGCGCCGCGAACTGTCGGGCGAACACCTCGCCAACGCTGTGCACCGGCCTTGCCGATGTTCTCCAGGTTGTGCTCGGAGTTGCCGACTTCGCCGAGGGTAGCGACACAGTCGGCCGGAACCTTGCGCATCTCGCCCGAGCGCAGACGCAGCGTGGCGTAACCGCCTTCACGTGCAACCAACTGGGCGGATCCACCGGCGGCACGCGCAATCTGCGCACCCTTGCCCGGCTTCATTTCGATGCAATGCACGGTCGAACCGACCGGGATATTGCGCAGCGGCAGCGAATTGCCCACCTTGATCGGGGCATCACGGCCAGCCATAAGCTGATCGCCTTCCTTCACGCCCTTGGGGGCAATGATGTAGCGACGCTCGCCGTCGGCATAGCACAGCAGCGCGATGTGCGCGGTGCGGTTCGGATCGTATTCGAGACGTTCGACGCGTGCCGGAATTCCTTCCTTGTCACGCTTGAAGTCGATGAGACGGTAATGCTGCTTGGAACCACCGCCCTTGTGACGGGTAGTGATGCGACCGTTGTTGTTGCGGCCGCCAGTCTTGTTCTGCGCTTCGGTCAGGGCGGCGTACGGCGAACCTTTGTGCAGGCCCGGCGTAACCACGCGAACCATCGCGCGGCGTCCAGCAGAAGTCGGCTTGTAATCAATCAGTGCCATGGGTTTCCCACCTTAAGCCTTGGCCGTTACGTCGATGCTCTGACCTTCGGCAAGGCGGACATAGGCCTTGCGCTGGTCGGAACGACGGCCCGAGCGTTGACGGAAGGTCTTGGTCTTGCCTTTGGCATTGACCACATTGACCGCCTCGACTGTGACGCTGAAGAGCTGCTCGATGGCGGCTTTCACGTCGGCTTTCGTCGCGGTCGACGCGACTTCAAACACATATTGGTTGGATTCGGCGAGACGCGCAGTCTTTTCCGAGATGCGCGGCGCACGAATCGTATTCAGGAGACGCTCGTTCATGCCAGCCACTCCTCGATCTTCTTCATCGCCTCGACCGTCACCACGACGTGATCGGCTCGCACGAGAGCGACCGGATTCAGGGCATTGGTGTCGACGACTTCGAGCACTTTGTAGTTGTTGCGCGCGGCGAGATACAGATTCTCGCTGACGCTTTCGCTGACGATGATCGTCTTGCCGGTGAATTTCATCTCACCGAGCTTGGCAATCAGCCCCTGCGTCTTGGGAGCGTCGACGTCGAACTCGGTCACGACCTGGAGACGATCCTGGCGGATCAGCTCGGACAGGATCGAGGCGAGCGCGCCGCGAAACATCTTCTTGTTGACCTTCTGCGAGAAGTCGCGCGGCTTGGCGGCAAAGGTGACGCCACCGCCAACGAAGATCGGAGCGCGGTAATCGCCGTGACGCGCGCCGCCGCCCTTCTGCTTCTTGAACTTCTTGGTGGTGCCCGACACTTCCGAGCGCGACAACTGCGCCTTGGTGCCTGCACGACCGGCATTGCGATAGGCCGTTACGACCTGGTGCACGAGGTCACCGCGAAATTCCTTGCCGAAGACGGCGTCGGAAACGTTCAGCGGCGAAGCACCGATAACATTGAGTTCCATGGCGTCGCTCCTCAGCCCTTGGCAGCCGCGCGGATGATGACGTCGCCGCCGGTCGAACCCGGCACCGCGCCCTTGACGGCGATCAGGTGGCGTTCGGTGTCGATCTGCACGACTTCGAGATTCATGGCCGAGCGCGTGACGTTGCCCATGTGGCCGGACATCTTCTTGCCTGGGAACACACGACCCGGCGTCTGGCGCTGGCCGATAGAACCCGGCGAACGATGCGACAGCGAATTACCGTGCGTCGCGTCGCCCATGGTGAAGTTCCAGCGCTTGATCGTGCCCTGGAAACCCTTGCCTTTGCTGACGCCCTGCACGTCGATCTTCTGACCTACCTTGAAAACCTCATCGGCCTTCACTTCGCCGCCGACATTGAAACCACCGATCTCGGCGGCGTCGACGCGGAATTCCCACAAACCACGGCCGGCTTCGACCTTGGCTTTGGCGTAATGACCTGCGCTGGGCTTGTTCACCAGCGAGGCGCGCTTGCTGCCTGCCGTAACCTGCACCGCGTTATAGCCGTCGTTCTCAACCGTCTTGATCTGGGTAACGCGATTCGGCGTTGCTTCAATCAGCGTCACCGGGATCGAGCGACCGTCTTCGGTGAAGACTCGGCTCATGCCGCATTTGCGGCCAACCAATCCGATACTCATGTTCGTGTCCTGTTGCCTGTGTTACGCCCGGACTCAGTAAAGCTTGATCTGCACGTCCACGCCGGCGGCGAGGTCGAGCTTCATCAGGGCATCCACGGTCTTGTCATTGGGATCGACAATATCCAGCACGCGCTTGTGGGTGCGCGTCTCGTACTGATCACGCGCGTCCTTGTCGACGTGCGGCGATGTCAGAACGGTGTAACGCTCGATCTTGGTCGGCAGCGGAATCGGACCGCGCACCTGGGCGCCGGTACGCTTCGCAGTCTCCACGATTTCGCTCGCGGAGCGGTCGATCAGGCGATGATCGAATGCCTTCAGTCGAATACGGATCTTTTGGTCCGCCATGGCCGAAATCCTTCAGTAAAAGAGCGACGGGAGTGGGCAACTTCATGTGCCTGTCCCCAAAAAATCGGGCGGACCAGAAAACTGGTCCGCCCAGACAAGAAAGTGTAGTACGCGCAAAGGCGCCCGTCAAGCGGGCTCGATACGCGACGACTCCGTGTCTGGCGAACACGAGGCACTTCCTGTGCCTCTTTTCGCTGTAGGGGCTGCTCCGCTCTTAACGGAGCAGCAAATACCGCTTTGTATTACGCAAAAATCTTGGCGACGACACCGGCGCCGACGGTACGGCCGCCTTCGCGGATCGCGAAACGCAGACCTTCTTCCATCGCGATCGGTGCAATCAGCGTCACCGTCATTTTGACGTTGTCGCCCGGCATCACCATCTCCACGCCTTCC
>JBBQZR010000027.1:0-79475 GCA_038207515.1 Lysobacterales bacterium
GGAGCAGGTCTGGCTGCACGCGGAGAAGAACCAGGACATCGAAGTCGAGAACGACGAGACGCACTGGGTCGGTCACGACCGCACCAAGACGATCGATCACGACGAAACCGTGCTGGTGAAGCACGACCGCACCGAGACCGTCGATCACAACGAGACGATCACGGTGCACAACGATCGCACCGAGACCGTCGATGGCCACGAGACCATCACGATCCACAAGAACCGCACCGAAACGGTCGACGGCAACGAGACGATCACGGTGCACAAGAACCGCACCGAGACCGTCGACAAGAACGAGACGATCACGATTGGCCAGAATCGCACCGAGGACGTCGGTCAGAACGAGAAGGTCGGGATCGGCAAGAACCGCACCGTCACCATCGGCCAGAACAAGATCGAAACGATAGGCATGGGCTCGATGCTGAATGTCGGACTGGCCCAGGTCACCAATATCGGCGGCGCCTATGCGCTCAATGTCGGCGCGGGCTGGATGAGCAATGTCGGTCTCATGCACCTGCACAACGTCGGCGTGAAACTCGCGGTCACGGTCGGCAAGACGATCAGCGTCAGCGCCGGCAATTCCTCTACCTATGAGGCGGGCGACAAGCTCTCGCTGATCTGCGGCGATTCGATGATCGTGCTGGAGAAGAACGGCACCGTCACCATCAGCGGCAACAGGATCAAGATCATCGGCGAGAAGCACGTCGACGTGAACGGCAAGCTGATCGACATCAACTGACCATGGCGGAGCTGATCAATCACACCGCCTTCCCGGCCCTGCTCTTCGACGCGCTCGACCAGCACGATGCGGGTTTCAGCGTGCTCGCCGCGCAGGTGAGCTACGACCTCGTGATCCGTGCCGAGGACGGCGTGGCCGCGCTGCGGTTCTGCGCCGAGCAGGCGCCGCTGTGCATGGCCGACGAGCACTACGGCGAGCCGGATCGCACGAGCACGCGTCTGGAAAGCGACATCGCGCCGTACAAGCCGCGCCTCGACGTGATCGTCAACGGCACGGCGTATGCGTCCGGCGATACGCCGGCCGACGCGTTCGGCGCGGCGATCCGCGTCTACGAGCGCACGCGCAGCGTGCTGGTCAGCGGCCCGCGCCAATGGAAGCGCGGCGTGACCGGCTGGGCCCTGACCGATCCGGCGCCGCTGTCCGCGCTGGCGCTGCGCTACGAATACGCGAGCGGCGGCTTGCACCACATCGAAGACCGCGACTATGCCGCGGCGACCAACATCGTCGGCATGGGCTGGTATCCGGTCGAGTTCCTGCGCCAGTTCAAGGGCGACCTGCTGCCCGCGCCGCAGATCGAATCCTACGAGCACCGCCTGCGCGGCATCAGCGATGAACTGCCGGCGGCGGGCTTCGGCTTCGTCGGCCGCGGCTGGCGCGGTCGCATCGAATACGCCGGCACCGCCGACGCGGCCTGGCAGGCCGAGCGTCATCCGCTGCTG
Source organism: Lysobacterales bacterium (assembly GCA_038207515.1). Taxonomy (GTDB): domain Bacteria; phylum Pseudomonadota; class Gammaproteobacteria; order Xanthomonadales; family Rhodanobacteraceae; genus Tahibacter. Next base: position 1,459 of record JBBQZR010000027.1, read on the forward strand.
CCGCGCGATTTCCGCATGGACTTCTGGAATGGCGCGCCCGAGGCGCAGCAGTTCGAGCATCCCAAGCCGCTGAGCAGCGTGCCGATCGCGACACAGAACCTCGTGCCCGCGCGCGACGTGCCAGCGCAAGGCGTGTATTTCGAAGTGCCGGTCGAAAGCGTGTTCGCGCTGGTCGGACTCGAGCGCGGCATCGGCCTCACGCGCGACCTCACGCTCGACACCATCGTCGTCGACATGGATGCGCGCCGCGTCCGTTGCACGTATCGCCTCGCGCTGGCCGAGGAACTCGACATCGCCGAAGTGCAGCTGCGCTACATCGCCGCAGACGAACGCGACGAACAGCGCGAGAAGGCCGCGCGCATGAATCCCGATCCGGCCGTGCGCGAATTCGTGCCGCTGCCGCCGAGCCTGATGCCAAAACCCGCCGGACAGCCCGCCCATGGCTAGCAATCTTGCCGCGCGCAAAGATGGAAAATGGCGCATCGTGTTCCTCGCGCCGGATTTCTGCCTGACCCCGGGCGTGCCCTCGCCGGTGCCGTATCCGGTGACTTCGGATCTGGGCAGTTCCAGGAACGTCGTCACGTCGGTGCGCCTCAACAAGAAGCCCGCCTTCGTCTTCGATGCGAGCAAGGCGCCCAAGACGCTGGGCGACCAGGCCGGCATCAACAAGGGCGTGGTCAGCCATACCGTCGGCGCTGACTGCTGGGCCATGACGCATTCGCCGGATACGCGCATCGGCCAGCGCTGGGTCGTGCGCAACGGCGAAATGTTCTGGATGAACGGCAATTTCAACAAGCCGCCCGGCAAGAACCTCTCGAAGAAGGAACGCTGGGAAGAGCGCAAGCGCCTCATCGAGCAGGGCAAGCAGAGTTCCGATCCGAAGGTGCGCGCGGCGGCCGAGCGGCTCGAACGCAACAACGTCGGCGTGGAGAAGGCCAAGCTCGCGCAGGACATCTACAACCCGGACAAGGGGCCGCCCGAGGGCTGGAAGAACATCAGCAACGACCCGGAGGCGCTGGCCAAGTACGGCCTCAAGTCCGAGGACATGCGCATCGACGGCACGCCGAGCTTCCGCGCCGGTGTCTACGAGCCCGATCCGGCCGTGTTCGGCAACGACATGCGTCCGTCGGTCGTGTTCCAGGGCACGAATCCGTCGAGCATGACGGACTGGAAGAACAATTTCGGCCAGGGCTTGAACATGAATTCGCCGTACTACGAGCGCGCCGTCGGCATCGGCAACTCGGTCGGCAATTCCGGTGCCTCGGTCGATATCGTCGGCCACTCGCTCGGCGGCGGCATGGCCTCGGCCGCATCGCGCGCAAGCGGTGCGCCGGGCTGGACCTTCAACTCCGCCGGCCTCAATCCGAAAACGGTCACGCGCTACGGCGGCACCAATCATGTGCCGGGCACGGAAAACGTCAACGCCTACCAGGTCGCCGGCGAAGTGCTGACCGGCCTGCAGCAGCAGGGCTGGAAGGGCACGCTCGCCGGTGCCGGCGCAGGGGCCGCAGCCGGGGCAATGTTCGGCGGGCCGTTCGGCGCGCTGATTGGTGCCGCGGCCGGCGGACTGGCCAAGCTCGGCTTGAGCGCGTCGATGCCCGACGCGGTCGGCAACAAGTTCCCGCTCGACGGCCACGGCAACCCGGTCTCGCGTCACGGCATGGACCAGGTCATCGACGGCATAGAAAAACAGAAGGACGAGGACCAGGCCATCATTCGCGGCGCTGGTTAGCGACGATGGGGTGGCGCGCTGCGATGTGGCGATGGTGTGTGGCAGTGGCGGCGATCCTGTCGTCGGGACTTTCGGAAAGTGCAGGCATGAGAACCCAACCGGCAGAGAAATTCTTCAGTGGCCCCACCCTCACGCTGGCCCAGGCCATCGAGCAGGGCGACGTGGCCGAGGTCGATGCGCTGGCGCGCACGGTCGACCTTAATCGTCCGGGTGCTGCGGACATGACGCTGCTGTTCTTCGCGCTGCAGAAGGCGTTCGGCGAAAAGCCCGCGCAGCTGCAGATCATCACGCACCTGGTCAAGGCCGGCGCCGATCCGCTGCACAAGGTCGAAGAGGTCGGCAGCGTGCTCGGCGTCTCGCTGCAGGCGGCCAGTCCGCTCTACGTCAAGGCGCTGCTCGACGCGGGCGTGAACCCGAATACGCTCGAGGGCACTACGCCGATCCTCTTCAAGGCGACGCGCGAGGCGACGTTCGACACGCTGAAGCTGCTCGTCGAGCGCGGCGCCGACGTCAACCAGCGCGACTCGCTCGGCAACACCGCGCTGATGCAGGGCCTGACGACGATGCAGCTCGATCAGGTCGAGTACCTGCTCACGCATGGCGCCACGCCCGACTTCGTCAACATCAACGGCGTCTCTTTCGCCGGGCAGCTGCAGTTCCAGATCGGCCGCCAGCAGGAAGGTTCGCTGGCACAGCAAAAGATGCTGCAACTGCGCGAACGCATCGTTGCGATGGGCGTGGCCTGGCCGCCGGCGTCGCGCGAGACCGAACAGGAACGCATGCGCGCGCGCGGCCAGGAGCCCGGCAAACCGCTGCGGGTGCACTGATCCGCATCACCGATAACGCAATCGATACGGGGGAGTGTTCGTGGCCTGTGCGAGCAGGCAGCCGGGGGGCACAGACACCAGACGGAAGCGCAATCTTCTTTGAGCGGAAGCGAACATGTCCGTAGGGAACACGATAGGAAAGCTGACCAACGAGCCGATGCTGCCGCAAAGCACGCCGGCCGGCAGCGGCAATCCTCCCGAGAAGAAAAGCTGGTGGAGCCAGTGGGGGGACGTCGTCCACACCGGGCTCGACATCCTCGGTGCCGTGCCGGTCATCGGCATCGTCGCCGATGGGGCCAACGCGGCGATCTACGCGGCCGAAGGCGACTATGTCAACGCGGCGATTTCGGGCGCGTCCGCTGCGGCGAACCTGATTCCCGGCGGCGGCGCGGCGATGAAGGCGGGCAAGGCGGCGGTTGCCGTCGGCAAGACCGTCGCGAAGGAAGGCGCCGAGGCGCTGGCGAAGAAGGCGGCGAAAGAGGCGGCCGAGAAAGCCGCAAAAGAAGCTGCCGAAAAGGCGGCCAAGGAAGGCGCCGAAGCGGCCGGCAAGAAGACCGCGAAGAACGCCGGCAGCGACGCCGGCGGCGGTGTAAAAGGCAAAGGTAAGAAAAAGGAACCTTGCAAGAACAAGACGTGTGTCGGTGCGCCGGTCAATCCGGTACTCGGCATCAAGTTTCTGATCGGCGAGGACGAGCTCGACTTCGACCTGCCCGCGCCGCTGCCGCTCGCCTGGCAGCGCACGTATTTTTCCGATCAGCTCGGCAACGGCTGGCTGGGGCAGGGCTGGTCCGTGCCGCTCGCGGTCCATCTGCGCCGCCGTTCCGACGGACTGGTCCTGACCGACAGCACCGGTCGCGACGTCGAACTGCCGGAACTCGACGCGGGCGAGGCGCATTTCGACCACTACGAGTCGATCGCGATTCGCCGCGAGGCGAACGGCCGCTACCGGCTCAGCTCCGCCAACGGCGGCAGCCACCAGATCTTTGCGCCGCTGGATCTCGACGCGTCGGATCCGGAAGGGCTGCGCAGCACGTATCTGCCGCTCGTGGCGCTGGAGGATCGCAACGGCAATCAGATCCGCGTCGTCTACGGCGAAGCCGGACTGCCGACCTTCGTGAACGATTCGGCCGGCCGCGTTTTCGGCATGACGTTCGATGCGCTGGAAACCCGCGCGGGCCCGCGTCAGCGCCTCGGCGGTGTCGCGCAGCTCCACGGCGATCCCGGCAGCGACGGTACCTGGTCGGTCGCACAGGTCGAGCCGCTGGTGTTCTACCGCTACAGCGCCGACGGCGACCTCGCTGCCGTGATCGATGCGCAGGGGCAGGTGCGCCGTGAGTTCCGCTATCGCAACCACCTGCTCGTCGAGCACGCGCAGCCCGGCGGACTGGTGGCGCGCTACGAGTACGACGAGTACACGCCGCGTGGGCGCGTGCTGCGCCATGCGACCAACGTCGATCAGTTCTGGGTGTTCGACTACGCGCCGCACGTCACGACGGTGACGGACAACCTCGGGCGCCAGACACGCTACGAGTATGACGACGACAAGGATCTCGTCGCGATCGTCGATGCGGCCGGCGGCGTCACGCGCTACGAGCACAACGCCTGGGGCAAGCCGACTTCGATCACCGATCCGAGCGGCGCGATCACGCGCTACCGCTACGATGCCTACGGCAACACCACCGCCACCGTCGAGCCGGGCGGAACGACGGAAATCCATTACCACGAGACCTGGCGCCTGCCGGTGGCGCTGATCGATGCGAGCGGCGCCACGACGCGCATGGACTACGACGCGGCGGGTAATCTGGTCCGGCGCACCGACGCAGCCGGCAACGTCACGCGATTCAATCACGACGAGCGCGGCCTGGTCGTGCGCGTGATCGACGCGCACGGGGGCCGGCAATCGTTCGACTACGATCGCTACGGCCAGCTGATCGCGCATACCGACTGCGTCGGGCATACGACGCGCTACGAATGGGATGCGCGCGGCAACCAGACCGCGCTGGTGCAGGCGGACGGCACGCGCACGGACTACCAGTACGACCGCAGCGGCCGCCTGCTGCGCGCGAGCTATGCCGATGGCGCCAGCGAACGCTACGAATACGACGCGCTCGGACGCATGGTCGGTCGCGTCGATGTCGCCGGCGCAGAGACGGTCTGGGAACTCGCCGCCGACGGCAAGCCGGTAGCGCGCACCGACGCACTCGGCCATGTCGCCCGCTACGGCTACGACGGTGCGCGCCGGCTCGTTGCGCTCATCAACGAAAACGACGCGCGCTATCGTTTTGCCTTCGACGCGAACGACAACCTGATCGCCGAGCAGGGCTTCGACGCACGCCTCACGCGCTACGTCTACGACGCGGCCGGACGGGTCGTCGAAAAGTGCGAACTGGGCACGCAGGCCGCGAGCGGCGCTATATCTGATGCCGACGAACCCCCGCACAGGCTGCGCACGCAGTACCGGCGTGACGAAGCCGGCAGGGTCGTCGAGAAAATCGTGGCGCGCGCGCGCGACAAGCGGATCCAGCGCACGCAGTACGAGTACGACGCGGCGGGCCGGCTCATCGCCGGCACGAACACGGGCGGGCGTGTCGGTCTCGTCTACGACGATCTGTCGCAGGTGGTCGAGGAGAGCAGCCTGGTGCTCGGTGCCCAGCGTCGTGTCACCTACGCGTACGACGGCCTCGGCAACCGCGTGGCCACCACACTGCCGGATGGACGTGTCCTCACGCAGCGTTTCTACGGCCCAGGATTCCTGCACCAGATCTCGCTCGACGGCACGACGATCAGCGACATCGAGCGCGATGCGATGCAGCGCGAAACCGTGCGCAGCCAAGGCGCGCTCACGAGCTATTTCGACTACGACGTCGTCGGCCGCCGCGTCGGCCAGCGTGCGCGCAAGAGCGCCGTGGCGGCGGACGACATCGTCGCGCGCCGCTATGTCTACGGTACCGACGGCAATCTCGCCGCGGTCAGCGACCGCCGTTTCGGCCAGACGAGTTATGGCTACGACGCGCTCGGACGGTTGACGCGCGCGAATGCCGAGCGCTTTGCGTTCGATCCCGCGCACAACCTCGTCGACACGGCCAGCCATGCGGTCGGCGACAATCGTGTCGTCGCGTTCGACGACAGGCGCTTCCGCTACGACACCCACGGCAATCTCGTCGAGAAGCGCATCGCTGGCCATACCCGCATCCGGTTTCACTACGATCCCGAGCATCGGCTGGAACTCGCCGAAATCTCACGCAACGGCGTGCAGCAGCGCGTGACCTACGGCTACGACGCCTTTGGTCGCCGCACCTGGAAGCGCGACGATTTCGGCACCACTGAATTCGTCTGGGACGGCAATCGCCTGCTGCAGGAGACGCGTCACCGGCGCTGCCTGACCTATGTCTACGACGACACGGGTTTCGTGCCGGTCGCGCAACTCGAATCGCTGTCGGGACCGGCCGTGCCGCGGGTGGATCCACCGGCGACCGTGCGTTATTTCCACACCGATCAGAGTGGTGCGCCGCGCGAACTCAGCGAGTCCGACGGCCGCATCGCCTGGCGCGCAAACTATCGGGCCTGGGGCAATACGGCGCTGGTCGAGTATCCCGATCCGCCGGCCGCGCCGCTCGCGGAACCCGTGCACCAGCCGCTGCGCTTCCAGGGGCAGTACTTCGATGCGGAAACCGGGCTGCACTACAACCGCTTCCGCTACTACGACCCGGACATCGGACGCTTCATCAGCCAGGATCCGGTGGGCTTGGCCGGGGGGCCGAACTTCTATCAGTACGCGCCCAACCCGTTCGAATGGATCGACCCGCACGGCCTCAAGCACACGGCCGTCTGGGCACTCATGGATGCGAACGGCAAGCTCAAGGCCGAAGGCATCGAGTTCAGCGGCTGCGACAAGAAACCGGGCCGCCGCCTGAACTTCCAGGAACAGCTGATGGTGCACACCGAACGCAAGATCATGGCGAAGATTTCCGGCGTTGCCGCGCCCGGTGATCATCTCGTGATACTCGGCGAACGGCCGCCCTGCAATCCGGGCGGACGCGGCTGCCAGTCGGCGATGGATGCGTTCGCGCGCGAACGCGGCGTCAAGGTCACCTACATGACAAACGACGGCGAGTGGAACTACCCTCAGCTGTCCTGCGACTGCGGCAAGAAGAAACCATGCTGAGCAGCTTCCCGGCCTTGCCGCAATGGATCGCGTTGTCGGACGGGGAAAAGGACACCGTGCTCGCGCGACTGTCCGGCGAGCTGTCACTGCCGCAGCCGTTCGCGCTGTCGCGTGACGAATACATCGCGCCGCGCGTGGTCGTCGACTACGCGGAACTCGGGGGGAAGATCGCGTTCCGGCTGATCCCGGCGCATGCGGTGCCGGTCGGACTCAGCGATGACAATCTCGCGGCGATACACCGCATCAGCGACGAGCCGCAGATCAGCGTCGAGGAAATGACGCCGCTGATCCGCGTCGACGTTGCGGCCTTCCTGATCGCCGAACTGCCGCTGTCGGTCGCAGCGGCGCGCGTGCTCGTCGATCAGGGACATGACGAGCGTGCCGAATTTCCCGCCTATCTCGACGACGCGTCGGCGCTCGCTGCCGTGCAGCGGCTCGGCGCGACGCTGCCGAGCGAGGCGCAGTGGGAATGCGCGGCGAAAGCCGGTGCCGATCCGGTGTTTCCGTTCGGCGATGCGTTGCCGGCCGAGTCCGAACTCGAGCCGTGGATGCGCTACGACCTGCGCGATGCCACGTCGGCGCGCAATGCGTTCGGCATCGGCGGGCTGTTCTTCGCCGAGTGGTGCGGCGATGAGTTCGCGACGAGCCACGCAGTTGATGCGGAGCGCCTGGCCGGCACGCGCACGATCAAGGGCGGCGGCGCGTATTTCTGGCCGTGGCAGGACGAGGAATGGGTCTGGTGCCTGTCGTCGATGCGCATGCCATCGAGTGACCTCGACTCCGGCGTCGCGGTGTGTCGGCCGGTGATTGCGCTGTAGCGTGGTGCCTTGGAGCGGATACCCAATGCTCAGCCAGCCCGCAAAAAAGCCGTGAAAAGCCCTCCCCTTCAAGGGGGTGAAGGACGATGGTTCAGAACCGCAGGTTCTCATCGTTCTGAGCGCCCAGCGGGCCGGAGGGTTGGGTGGGGATGGTGTTTGGGCTGACGCCGGGTATGCCGATCAGAATGGCCGTTTGTCGCGGAAGTGCGGGTGGTGGCTGCAGCGCACGTCGGACGGCCTCGCATCTGCGGCGCAGCCTCGGCGACGGTACCGGCAGCGCAGCAGAATGCGTGGTCAGTGCCGCAGTGCCCGCTGGGCTGCCGCGAGGCCGACGAGTGCCAGCAGCGCCGCGAGCAGCAGGGTTGTGTGGCGTCCGAGCATCGCTACGGGGATCGGCGGCGGAGCAGCGCGCGTGGTCACCTCGAACGTGCCGCTGACCCCGCCAATGGTCAGCGTCGCCTGGGCAAGCGTGGCGAAACTCGTCGGTGACATCAGTCGGACGCTGACGGTGTCGCCGTTCTGCACGGTGCCCGCACCACTGGTGTAGGCGGCGTCGTTGATCGAATAGGCCCCGCCCGTGATCGCGACGGCGCTAGGGCTGTCGATGCCGCTGATTGTGACGGGATTTGAATTCACCCAGGTGTTAAGGGCGACACCGGACTGCGGAATGAAGGCGAAGGGAGCCGGTGTTGTATCGGCTTGCGCCGTGGTCACAACGAAGTCAGCGTTGACGCCGCCGATGGTCAGCGTCGCTGTTGTTGCAGTGGCAAAGGTGGGTGCGGCGGTCAGCTGCAGCGTCACAGAGTCGCCCGGCGACACCGTTGCCTTTGCCACTGCGTAGGCGCTGCCATTGATGGAGTAGCGGCCGCCGACGATAGCAATGACGCTGGGACTGTTGGTGCCGGTGACCACGATCGTGTTTGACGTGGCGACGCTACCTCGCGCCGCGTCGGTCTGGGCGGCGAAGGTGAAGGGATCGGGCGTGGTATCGGCCGCGGTCGTGGTCACGACGAAATCCGAGCTGACGCCGCCGATGGTCAGCCTGGCCGTTGCCGGGGTAGCGAAGGTCGGCGCGGCGGTAAGCCGCACGGTCACCGAGTCACCTTGCGACACCGTGCCTGCCGCCGCCGTATACGCACCGGCGTTGATGGCGTAGGTGCCTCCTGCCACGCTGACGGCGGTGGGGCTGTCGATGCCGCTGACGGTGATGGGATTGGACGTCGCCACGGTGCCTGGCATTGCGTTGGTCTGTGCGGGGAACGCGAAAGGATCGGGCGTGAAGTCGGCGGAGAGCAGGAAATTCGGGCCGAAGAAGCCCTCGTTGACGCCGGCAAACACGCCGGGGTAGGCCAGCGGGCCGGCACCGGCGATAGAAAGCGTCTGGCGTGACTGGCCAAAACTGATGCGCGTGTCATAGGTCTCGTCACCCGCGTACAGCATCACGTCGCCGCAGGCCGTGCCGCACTGGTCGGCAACGGGCCCGAAATAGGCGCCGACAACATAGGTTTGCCCGGGGGCCAGCGTGAGGGGCGTGATGGCGACGTAGCGGTAGCTGCCGATCCGCAGCGCCGCGGTGCCCGCGGGCAGTGTGGCCTGTGCCAGCAGGGTGCCACTCGCCGTCCACAGCCCGATGGGATGGGGATCCTTCAGCCCGTTGGCGTCGTCGTACAGCCCCAGCGCCTGGACCTGCACTGCGCGCGGGCCGACCCGGAACGACCAGCCGGCAGTCGCGCTCTGGTTCGCCCCGATGATGTTGCGCCAGTTCGCCGACAACCCATTGGCCGTGCGTATGGCGGGAACGTCGACGGCCCGCGCGGCGTCAGCGGCGAGGCCCAGGAAGACGGCAAGCAGGAGGGTGGCGATCGTGCGCATGGCGAAAGACTCTGAGGAGAAGGCGATATCAGCGACAAGCGGCGCCGGATTCCCTCATCGCCGTTGCGCGTCGTGGGCAGAACCGTCCGGGACGGGGCAATGCGCCGCCGCCGCTCCGTGGCAAGACACAAACGGGCCGGCCCGCCTTTCTCACGCCCCTTCTGCTGCGGCCGCCGATACGCTCGCCCTGACGCGCGCTGCTCCCTCGTGCCGGCTCGACGTAGGGTCGGCTGCGCCTTCGCCGTCACTGAAGTCCGCGGCGCGCACAAGACGGCGTCTCGACGGCCTCGCTACGAACGGGTGTGGGGAAGGCGGGCTAGCGCGAAGCGGGGCGCGTGGCAGCGGCGCGCTGCGTCAAGTCGGCGCGCAGGCGTTGCATGCGCTGGCGCTGGTCGTCGAAATCGGCCGGCGCGCGGTGGAGTATGGGCTCGCATTCGTCCAGCCGCGCGGAGGCCGAAACCCGGTCACCGCGCAACAGCGCGACCTGAGCCAGCCCCAGCAAGCTGTGGCCGACCTCCGGATGAGCGGCACGCAGACGGCTGCGCTGGGTCGCCAGTGCTGCCTGATAGAGCGGTTCCGCATGGCCCGGCTGCCCGCGGGCGACGAGCACGTCGGCAAGGTAGCTTTGGGCCGCGGCGATGCGCGGATGACCCGGCTCCAGATGCCGCTCAACGATGCGCAGGCTCTCCCTGAGCGCCTGTTCGGCGGACTCCAGCTGGCCTCGGGCCAGCAGTACGTTGCCCAGCCGCGCCAGGGTCTGCGCGGTTTCGGCATGGCCAGGCCCGTACAGGTGCAAATCGATCGCTTGCGATTCGCGCAGCATGGTCTCGGCCTTGTCCAGATCACCGCGTTGCTGCAGGGCGTAGGCCAGCTCGTAGAGGCTGATGGAGACATCAGCGCTACCCTCACCGAGCACGCTGCGCCGGACCGCCAGGGCGCGGCGCAGCAGGGATTCGGCCTCGTCGATGCGCCCGCGCGAAATCAGCGTGCGTCCCAGGTGAGTCATTACATTGGCAGTGGCCAGATGGTTTTCACCCAAGGTCCGCAGGCGCTGCTCGAGCACTTCGCGGAAGGCTGCTTCGGCGAGGGCGTAGTCGCCCAGGGTTCGCCGGAGCAGGCCGATGTTCACCAGCGTGGACAGCACGGGCGGCGCCGAGTCGCCCAGCGCGCGGCGGCGCAGAGTCAGCGACGCCTCGTAAAGCGGCAGGGCTTCGTCGTTGCGACCCGCGTCATACAGGGTGAGCGCAAGATTGTTCAGCGAGCGGCCGTACTGCACAGGGTCGGCCGGCACCATTTCGCGCCGCAGGCTGAGTGCTTCCCGATGCAGTTGCTCGGCTTGGGCGTAGTCGGCATTGGTGCGCCGGAGCTCGCCCAGGGCGTCGATGCTCTCGGCCAGTTCAGCCGGTTCCTGCGGGTTCTGGGCGCGCCTCAGGGCGACTGCGCGCTCGGCCAGCGCGATGCCCTTGCGGTACTCGCCGAGCTGGCGGTAGGCGTTGGCCATCAGTACCAGTAGCCGCGCTTGCACGGGTGGATCGTCCCGGAGCTGTTCGCCCACGTCCTGGGCACCGCGATCGAGCACATCGCGCAAGCTCGGTGCCGAACCTTCGGCGGGATTGGGATTGGCACCGTCGAACAGTCGGGCGAGAAACTGGGCAACGCGCTCGGCGGCCCTGCGCTGGTATTCGGCACGGTCCTGCGCTGCGGTGCTGCGATCACGTTCGTCCCGCAGTCGTACCGCCAATACTGCCAACGCTATTGCCGCGCCCACGATGAGCGCGAGTGCGAAGGCGGCCAGGGCCACCCCGGCGCGGTGGCGGCGGAAGAATTTTCGCGCGCGATAGCGAAGCGTATCCGGCCGTGCCTTGAGAGGCTGGCTGTGAAGGTAGCGCTCGATGTCATCGCCCAGTTGCTGCGCTGTGGCGTAGCGCCGCTGCGGCTCAGCGGCGAGGGCCGTGAGTACCAGCGTGTCCAGGTCGCCGCGCAGTTCGCGCGACCAGGTCTGTCGTCGCTCCGGAGTGTTCCAGGGGGGCGCTGCAGGGTCTCGTTGCAGGACGGCGCTGCTCGGTCGCGGCGGGGGCACGGAAGGATCGGTCCCGGGGAACTGGGGGCGTTGGCCCACGAGCAGCTGGTACAGGATGACGCCCAGCGAATACACGTCGCTGGCCGTGGTGACCGGCTCGCCGCGCACCTGTTCGGGGCTGGCATATTCTGGGGTCAGCAGGCGCGTTGCTTCGGGCGCCTCGTCCGAACGCTGAGCATCGACGGACAGCAGCAGTTTCGCGATGCCGAAATCCAGCAATTTGGGCGAGCCGTCGGCTGCGACCAGGATGTTGCCGGGCTTGAGGTCGCGATGGACGACCAGGTTCTGGTGGGCATGCTGCACGGCCTGGCAGACAGCGAGCAGCAAGCGCAGGCGCTGGGGAATGTCCAGTGCGCGCGTTTGACCAAATTGGGTAATCGGCTCGCCTTCCACATATTCCATTACCAGGTAAGGAGTGCCGTCGGCGGCAACACCGCCATCGAGCAGGCTGGCGATGGCGGGGTGCCTGAGGTCGGAGAGAATTTGCCGTTCCAGGGCGAAGCGCGTTTCGAAGGCGCTGCCTCGCAGCCAGGGGCTGAGCATCTTGAGCGCTGCGTACGCCCGGTAGACGCCATCGGTCCGTTCGGCCAGGTAGACGTTGCCCATACCACCGCTACCCAATTCGCGAATCAGACGCCAGGCGCCCAGGACTGCGCCCTGCGGCAGCGGAGCATGGTCCATCACGGCCTGTTGGCTGGCCTTGTCCAGGAGGGCGGTAGCGGGGCCGGGTTCGTCCTGCGGGTCCGCTTCCAGCAGTCCGGCCAATTCAGCACGCAACGATGCATCGTCGGCGCACTCCGCCTTCAAAAAGTCGTCGCGGTGTTCCGGCGGCAGAGCCAGCGCCGCGTGAAACAGCACTTCGAGGCGCTGAAAGCGGGCTCCATCTGCCCTCACGCCAGCAGTGCCTGGCGTAGCCAGGCTTTGGCGAAACGCAGGTCGCGATCAATGGTTGCCTCGGATACGTCCAGTACGACGGACATTTCCAGGTAGGACAGCCCCCCGAAATAGTGCAGCTCCACTACATCGCGCTTGCGCGGGTCGAGCGCCGAGAGCTGAGTCAGGAGTTGATCGAAGGCGAGGACGTCAGGCGGCGAGCGGGTGTCCTGGAGGTCGTCGGCCTGGAGGGTGATCGCGGCCGCGCCACCGCCACGCCTGACGCGCTGCTTGCGGCGGGCGTGGTCTACCAGCACATGGCGCATCTGACGTGCGGCGATCGCAAAGAAGTGCGCGCGATCCTGCAACTCGACGGCAGGGCCGATCAGGCGCAGGCAAGCTTCGTGGACCAGCTCCGTGGCGTTGAGCGTGATGGAACCTTCGCGGCGCAGATGACGCTGGGCGAGCGCGCGCAGATCGCGGTAGACCAACGTGACCAGCCGGTCCAGCGCGCTTGCGTCGCCGTTACGCCATTCGCCCAGGAGGTTCGTGATCGGGAGCTGATCGAGAGCGTTCATTCGGAAAGAATCGACGGCGCGCGAGTCCGAGGATATCAGGTGGGCGGCGGTCTCTCAGTCGGTGAACGCCGGAGATCGCGGCCTGCGGCGGTGTCAGTCGGGCGGCGAAGACCGTGGCAGCCCGGTCATGGCCGGGGCGGCGCACTGGGCCCAAGACAGGTGCCATTGGCGCCGCCTTGAATGATCGCCCCGTGTGAGTGGCGCCGGGGCGCCATCCGGAAGCGCCGGTGCGATGCAGCGGCGCTGGTCGCGGCAGGCTCTTGCTGCTCGGGTAGACGCAGTGCCGCGTCGCATTTTCCAGGCGCGGCGCAGGCAGTCGCCGGCGCGGATGGGAGTGCCGGGGTCAACAGCCAGCGGCCCGGTTACGGCGAAAGCGCGTGCTTTGCCGTGGCGGGGAGCTCCGGTGTCGCCATCCGGCCGGCGTCCCTGGTCCGGCGGCACGGCGCGCACTTGTGGACAAAGCAAACCGCATGCCTCGCGCCTGTCCTTAGCGAGGCTGTCGTCACGCAGCCCGCATGCGCCGCGCGGAGGCAGGTGACTCGACCCTACGCCGGACCGACAAGAAAGAGCAGCGCGCGTCCCGGCGAGCGTAGCGGCCGCCGAAGTACGAGCAGGGTGCGAATCCGGGCCAACGGTCGCGCCGGGGCGGTTTGCGCCGCCGAGCCTCGGCGCCGTGGGACGGGCGTCTCCAGGCCGCGCCGTCAGAAGCCGGCGCGGCCTGCAATGCTACCCCTCGCGCCGGGCCCTGCAAGCCGGCAGTACAGCGCCGCGCCGGCCATCGACACCGGCCGGTGCGGCGGGTCAGGACTTCCCTGTCAAGACTGATCGACCGCCACCAGTTCCCACTGCTGGCTGTTGTCGCCGGTGTAGGGGTACTGGATCAGAGGTGCTGCGGGATGTTGCGATGCGCTCGCGACGGCAATCACCTGCGTGCTGTGCACCGACACCAGTTTTGCCCGGTTGGATGAAACCGGCACCACGTCCCATTGCTGGCTGGTGTCGCCCGTATAGGGGTATTGGATCAATCGCGCCCCCTGATGCGTTGACGCACTGGCCACGGCGATGACCTGGCCGCTGAGCAGCGACACCAGCCTGCACCGGGTACGGCTGTCGCCAATCCACACCAACTGCCACTGCTGGCTGCTGTCGCCGGTGTACGGATACTGGATCAGTGGCGCGGCCGTCTGTTCCGACGCACCGGCCACGGCGATGACCTGGCCACTCAGTGCCGAAACGATCCGGTAGAGATTGCGCGCGGTGAAGAGCGTGACGTGCCCGTTGCCACCGTCCGTGGTGCCCGCTGAAACATTTCCGGCCGTGGATGAAACGTAGCTGCTTCCGCCGCCGCCGCCGCCGCCGCCGCCCGGAGAACCGGCGCCGCCCCCGTCACCGCAGTGGGCGCCGCCGCCGCCGCCGCCGCCCCCACCTGAGGTCGAGGTGCTGTTGGCGGACTCCCCGCTGCCGCCCTGGGCCGTGAGGCGTGGGTCGCCCCCGGCGCCGCCGCGGCCTCCATGACCCAGCGGGCGCAGCGCGGCTCCATTGCCGCCCGCAGCGCCAGTACCGCCGCTGCCGCCATCTCCGCCGTCCAGGCCCAGGTCACCCTGACCGCCGGCGCCGCCGCCGCCACCGGCGTGAATGAGCAGGCCGCTCACGGAACCGACCACCGCGGACGATCCGCCGCCGCCGCCGCCGTTTGCGCCCGGATCGTTGCCGCCCTTGCCGCCGCTGCCGCCCGGCCGGAAACCCGTACCCGGATGCACGCCATGAGCGGAACCGCCCACGGTGATGGTCAACTGTTCGCCGGGCACGACCGGGACAATGGCGCTGATTCGGCTTCCGTGGCCCGGCCCGCCCGAATTGCCCGACCCATAACCGCCGTAGCCACCGGCGATGCTGATCACGAGTTGCTGCATATCCGCTGGCACGGTCGTGACATACGGGGTGTCGCGGTAGGCGAACTGCTGCGGATACTCGCTCGGCACCGCGTCGGCGGTGGGCGAGGAGAGCGATGTTCCGGTCAGGCTGCTGCTGGCAGGGTGCGTATCGTTGGTGTTCATGCTGCGCTCCGCGAAGTCAGGGGGGGGGGCTGTCCGCGAGATGCGGAGCAGCGCAGGACGTCGGCGATCGTGACCGGCCATCGCCAGTCCTATCGCTCGTCCCAGCACCAGGAAGCGCCGCAGACAGACGAATTCCCTCATTCCCCTATGCGGCATTCGCTGCGTAGTGAGCTGGCCGCAGCGCCACATCGAATGGGGGGAGGCGTGCACGCCGCGCTTGCTGCCGTCGTCGACGCATCGCGCTTGTTGCGCAAGGAACCCATCGACCTCGGCGCGCCAATCGGCAGCACGAGGGAATACGGGTTCAAGTGCCGGAAAAAAGCACAATGCAACAATCGCTTAGCTAAGGGTCGTTCCTGCCGCGGCCCGCCGACAGCCCGTGTCGACCCCGGGTTTTCGCTCGCCACTTTCCCCTGCGGTTGCTGAAGTCGATGCGTCGTCACGAGGCACCGTGCCGCTCGCCGCCGTGCTGCCGTGACGTCGCCACCGACCATCCTGGGAGAGTCCGACATGTCCGTTAACCCTGAATTTCCGAGCGCCGCCGGCGCCCGGCTGCCGATCCCGAATCCGCGGCGGCGTGCCGGCGGCTTGCAGCGCTGTCTGCTGACCGCCGCCGTGGCCGCTGTGGCGCTGGTTTCCGGCGCCGTAACCGCGGCCGATACCGCGCCGCGCAGCATCGTTGCCGCCGTCGCTGGCGCGAACGCGCAGGCCGCCACGGCCAAGGCACCGGCCGCGCGCAAGGCGGCTGCCGACGTGTCCATCGTGGTCAACGGCACGGGCGCGCTCTACGTCAGCCGCGACGCCGGCGCGCTGCATTTCTGGATCGTCGATGCGACGGCCGGTACGGTGCAGCGCAAGGCCAGTGCGACGATCGACGCAAGTATCGATCAGATCGTCGCGGTCGAGATCGGCGATGCGGTCACCGGCGTGCTCTATGCCGACAACCTGCGCGGCCCGGGCGACCAGTACCGGCTCGCGTTCCGCGGCGAGATCGCCGAAGGCGGCATCGCGATTCCGCTGAAGGCAGGAGCGCTCGCGCCGCTGGCGGCGATCACCGTGCCCGACGAGATCGTCGTCGTCGCGCCGGCACAGGTCGAACTGCTCGCGCTGATCGACAGCCAGCGCGCGCTGTTCCAGCGCGTGCAGGACGTCACCCTGCTGCACAGCGACCAGGTCGAACGCTTCCGCGCCGAAGCCGAAGCCGAACTCGTCGACTTCTATGAAACGCAGGTACACGAAGGCCCGGTCGGTCAGGCGCTGCTCGACGAGGTGGCTGCCGGAATCCAGGCGCGCCACGACGCGTTCCTCAACCAGGTCAATCTCGACCTGACTGAGCTGCAGGCGCAGGCCGCGCAGATCGCGCTGACCGGCAACCAGCAGGCGGCACGCTACGAGGGACCGGTGCTCAACTGCGTCAACGCGCAGGTCGCCAAGATCAGCGACCGCATGAAATCGCTCGAGGCACGGCTGGTCGTCCGAACCGACGACGAGACTGACAATGAGCGCAACGAAGCCGAGATCGCCGCTGCCGAAGCCGAATTCCAGCGCTTCGAAGCCCAGCTGCTGGCCTGCATCGAGAGCAGCGAACTCGAGAACTACGCGCCGGTCGTCGGCGTCGACGAGAACGGCGCCGGCTACCAGCCGATCGCAGCGGCCGCGCAGGCGCTGCTCGACGACATCGAGCCGCGCGTCGAGGCCTGGCGCCTCGCACTCGAGGCTGCCGGCATGGACAAGGCCGCGCGCATCGAGAATTCCACCCTGGCCGCCGACGCACTGGCCCTCGAAGACGCCTTCGCCGACTGGGTCAGCCCGGCCTACACGGCTGACGATCCGACCATCCCGTCCGTGCCATCCGTGCCGGGCTCGAAAGCCCGGCGTGCACAGGAAATCGCCGCTGCGACCGAAGCGGTCACCGAGGCAGAAAAGGCGGCCGGCTCCCTCAAGGGTGGCGAGGAACTGTGCGGCGACGAGACCTGGGTCGTCGAGTTCGGCCTCGGCGCGGCGAGCGTCGTCATCGGCACGCCGTGGAACGACAACATCATTACCGGCAACAATCTCAACATCATCGTGGCGCTCGCCGGCGACGACTGCATCGAGAGCCATGACGGTCACGATCTCGTGATCGCAGGTCGTGGCGAGGACACGGTCTACGCCGGCGACGGCCACGACTTCGTGTTCGGCGGTCGCGACAACGACGAGATCCACGGCGGTGCCGGCCGTTCGTACACGGTGACGGCCGGTCCGGTCGTGCTCGAGTTCGACCTCGGCAACCTGATCGTCGGACAGGCCGGCGACGATCGCCTCTTCGGCGGCGAAGTCGCAGCCGACCGCGGCGAAGACGGCAATGTCGACGAGAACGGCTACACCGACTTCATCTTCGGCGACCTGCTGGTCTTCGGCGGCGCGCCGGGCAACGATCAGATCGACGGCGAGATGGGCATCGACTTCCTGTTCGGTCAGCAGGGTAACGACCAGCTGACCAATATCGATCCCGGCGTATTCCGCATCGAGGGTATCGACATCCCGTTCGGCACGTTCTTCTTCGGCGGCATCGGCAACGACACCATCGTCGGCAGCAACACGACCGCGATCGGCGTCATTCCGCTGCTCGGCGACTTCATATTCGGCAACGAGGGCAACGACATCATCGCAGCCAATGCCGGCGTCGATTTCGTATTCGGCTCTGACGGGGACGATCGCATCGACGGCGGTACCGGCATGGACTTCGCGTTCGGGTCGGGCGGCAACGACACGGTACTCGGCAACGACGGCAACGACCTCGTGACCGGCAATGACGGCAACGACACGGTGCGCGGCGGTGCGGGACTCATCGACCTCGTTTTCGGCGGCGACGGCAACGACACGCTCTACGGCGACGACGGCATGGATCTCGTGTTCGGCCGCGACGGCGCGGATCGCATCTTCGGCGGCAATGGCATCGACCTGATCTTCGGCGCTAACGATGCCGACATCATCGACGGCAACGACGGCGTCGACCTGGTATTTGGTGGCAGCGGCGAAGACCAGATCAACGGCGGCGACGGCATCGACCTGCTGTTCGGCAACAGCGAGTCCGACATCGTTCGCGGCGGCGCGTCAACCGACGTGATCTTCGGCAATGACAACTCGCAGAAAAAGGATGAATTCCTCTACGGTGAGTCCGGCATCGACATCGTGTTCGGCAACTCGGGCAACGACGTCATCGAAGGTGGCGCCGATCTCGACCTGCTGTTCGGCAATCGCGGCGACGACCGCATCAACGGTAACGACGGGACCGATCTGATCTTCGGCAACGACGGCCGCGATTTCCTCTATGGCGACGACGGTCTCGACGCGCTGTTCGGTGGCACCGGCATCGACACGCTCGAAGGCGGTGCGGGCATCGACCTGCTGTTCGGTGGCGACGACTGCGACTACCTGCGCGGACAGGACGGCGTCGACCTTCTGTTCGGCGGCGCTGGCGGCGATTTCATCGAAGGCGGCAACGGTCTGGATATCGCGTTCGGCGGCGCCGGCGTCGACAACATCAAGGGCGGCGCGGACACCGATCTGCTGTTCGGTGGCGACGATGCGGACTTTCTGTCGGGCGAAAGCGGGCTCGATCTGGCGTTCGGCGGCAACGGCAACGACTACCTGGTCGGCGGTACGGGTCTCGATCTGCTGTTCGGCGGTGACGGCAACGACTTCGCGCGCGGCGACTCGGAGATGGACCTGATCTTCGGCGGCGCGAACGACGACACGATCGACGGTGGCGGCGACACCGACCTGCTGTTTGGCGGCCAGGGCAACGACCGCATCAACTCGGGCAGCGGCAACGACCTGAGCTTCGGCAACGACGGCAATGATCGTCTGCGTGCGGTCGAAGGACGCAATCTCGCGTTCGGCAATGGCGGCGACGATACGGTCGACGGCTACTACTCGTCGGGCTCGGACAACGCCGACCTGCTGTTCGGCAACGGCGGCAGCGATTCGATCACCGGCAACCAGTCGAACTCGAAAGACTGGCGCTTCGGCGGCTCCGGTTCCGACAACACGTCGTGGAATACGACCTTCGTCAGCGCGAGTGAATTCAACGTGTCCTGGAGCGGCCCGGCCGTGTGCCTGTAAGCGATCGTCGACGCGTCCGTCCGTTTCAGCCCGGACGGACGCGTCACGGTGGCACGATGTGCGCTGTGGTGGTGCGCGACGCACGCGCTGGTCGGACACAACGCTGACGGTGATGAGACGGTTCAACCCGTCCTGGGCCGGTCCGACAGCGTGCCGATGAAGCCATCATCGACGGCCGGTTCGCGTCATCGCAGTGTGTTGCGTAAACGATAAAATGTGCACAAACAAAAAAACCCCGGCGAAGGCCGGGGATTTTTTGTTTCCGCGCGGTCAGTCCGCTCAGAAATCGGAGCAGCCGAACGCGGTCATCGACTGCTTGGCGGCATCGTTCGCGGCGGTGCAGGCCTGGGCCAGGCCGGCCTTGCCTTCAGGGGTCGACGCGGCCTGCTTCCAGGCGGTGCGCATCTGGTCGAGGCTGGCCTGCAGCTGGGTGCGCGAGGCTTCCGGAACCTTGCCCGACACGCAGGCGGTGTACTTGGTGATGTAGTTGTCGCATTCCGGCACGCCGACCGAGTCGACGGCCACCGGAGCGGTGGCGACCGGCGGCGGAGTTGCGGCCGGCGGCGGGGTTGCGGGAGTGGTAGCCGGAGCCGGCGTGGCGGCGGGCTTGGCGGGTTCGGGCTGCTTCTGGCAGGCGGCCAGTACGAGGACGGCACAGGTGACGATAAGCGGGCGAGCGAAGCGGATCATCGGGTTCTCCTCAATAAACGATGGCATCACCCCTGATGGGCGATGAAGCAACAACGTTGCGGCGGCACTTCAGCGAACATCCCCATCCGCCGCAAGGCCATGTCAGACACGGCACGGCCCGCACTCTAGCGCAGCTGAACGGGGTTTTCGTGTCCGCCGGATGAACGAGGAGACCGCCACGCCGAGGCCGTTGCAGCCTCGGCGGCAGGATCGGATCGCATCGTTGCGACAAGGCCCGCGCGCGTCCGCGCGCGGGTAACGCAGGCCGCGCAAAACTCTAGCAGGCTGTTGAGAAACAGCCTGCTAGTGCGATCCAGAATGGATCGCGCGAGAGTCGGATCGCGTAAGCGACTGATTCTCGGAGAACGTGGGCAAGCTCTGCTTGCACCGTTCGATTGAGAAAGGAGCGTTCGCTCCTTTCTCAACAACCTGCTAGAACCGGTAGTTCAACCGCGCGTAGTAATAGCCGCCGTTGAGGCCGAAGGGCAGGGTTTCCCAGCCGTACTTGAAGCCGAGGTACGGGAACGGGTTCTGGTCCGGGCCGGTGGATTCCCACTTGTCGGGATACACGTCGAAGATGTTGTTGCCGCCGAGGGTCACGCGCAGGTCATCGGTGAAGTTGTAGCTGACCGACAGGTCCGTCAGCCACTTGCCGCCCCACTTCTGTTTCAGGCCCGGTGTGAAGCCTTCGCCCGATACGGAGCCGTAGTAGTTGAACGCGAGGTCCGTGTACCACGCGCCGCTGCGGTAGTTGGTACCGAGCGTGGCGCGCTGGTGCGGCTGACCTTCCTCGACGAGGGTGACCTGCTCGCGGCCGAACAGCGTGGAGGCGGGCACGAAGGTCGACGGCGAGTTGATGCGCAGCACTTCGGTCTGGTTGTAGTTGAACGCGGCCGAGACGCCGAGGCGCGCGCCGCTGGACAGCTCGGTGCCGTATTCGGCGACGACGTCGATGCCGCGCGTCTTGGTGTCGATCGCATTAGTGAAGAACGTGGCCTGGCCGACATTGAGCGGCCGCAGCAGCAGCGCGATCGGGCACACCGTGGGGTCAGTGCAGTTCGCGCTGTTGGCTTCGGGGCCGATCGCGCCGGAGAACACGATGCGGTCGTCGATGTTGATCTGGTACACGTCGGTCGTCAGCGAGAACTCCGCGGTCGGCTTCCAGACGAAACCGAGCGAGAAGTTGTTGGACGACTCTTCTTTCAGCGGCTTGACGCCGAAGGCCAGCGCGGCGGGGCTGCCCTGGCGCGCGGTGATGGTGTCGGTCAGCACGCCGTTGGCGTTGAGGTTGGTCGACACCTGGCTGAAGAACTGCTGCTGCACGCTCGGCGCACGGAAGCCCTTGGACACGGTCCCCCGCAGCGAGAACGCGTCGTTGAAGTTGTAGCGCAGGCTCAGCTTGCCGGTCGAGTTGGTGCCGAAGTCGCTGTAGTCCTCGAAGCGGCCGGCGACGCCGACCAGCAGGTTCTGCGTGACGTAGGATTCCGCGTCGACGTAGACGCCAAGGCTGCGCCGGCTGGCGTCGATCTCGGTCGCCGGTGTGAAGCCCGGAAAGCCCTGGATGCCGGCCGCGGCGACGCCGCCGGTGGCATTGATGATGGAAATGCCCGGGTTGTTGGTGCGGCCGTACTGATACGAGGCCGGATCGCCAGCGATGATCTGGTAGCCGTCGCGGCGCCATTCCGCACCGACCCCGAGGTACAGCGGCTCGGCACCGATGCCCCAGTCCACGTCGCCGCTGAGATCGAGGTTCGCCGTGGTCTGCTTGAAGCGCAACGTGCCGTCCTCGGCCGAGGTCGGTGTCTCGGCGAAGATGCCGCCGCCCGGACGCGGTTCATAGTAATAGCTGACGTTGGCCGTGCCTTCGGAGGCGAACTCGAACTGGTTCCAGCCGCGGTTGACGCTGAAGTCCCACTTCCACGAATCGTTGATCGCGTGGCGGTAGCCGACCGCGAGCGAACGGTCGTCGGTCGTCGTCAGCAGGGTGGGCAGGAAGCCGTTGGGATACAGCTGCGGAATCGTGCGCCCGTCGCCGGCCGAGCGGAAGAAGCCCGATGAATTGCCTTCGCGGCGCGACACGCCGCCGAACGCGTACAGCTCGCCGCCGGCCAGCGGCAGTCCCGCGTTGATCCACAGCTGCGCGGCTTCCATGTCCGCTTCGCCGAGACGCTGGGTCACGCGCGGCGGATCCACGCGCAGGCTGTCGGGACCGGCGCGATTGGTTTCCAGGCGCTTCATGTAGTCGGCGGTGATGTTGATGAAGCCTTCGCCGCCGAGCTTGAAGCCGGTATTCAGCGCGGCGCGATACTGGTCGCCGTCGCCCGCATAGGTTTCGCCGATTTCGATGCCGAGGTCGGTGTGGTCGGTCTGGTCCTTGAGGATGATGTTGATGACGCCGGCGATCGCGTCGGAACCGTATTGCGCCGATGCGCCGTCGCGCAGCACTTCGATACGCTCGATGGCGGCGATCGGAATGGTGTTGATGTCGGTGCCGGCCGAGCCGCGGCCGATGGACTGCTGCACGTTGACCAGCGCCTGCTGGTGGCGGCGTTTGCCGTTGACCAGCACGAGCACCTGGTCCGGACCCAGCCCGCGCAGCGTGGCCGGCCAGATCAGGTCCGTGCCGTCGCTGACGAAGCTGGTCGGGAAGTTGAACGACGGCGCGAGCTTCTGCAGCAGCTTGCCGGTCTCGATCGCGCCGGTGGCCTCGATTGCTTCGCGGCCGATCACGTCGACCGGTGCCGCGGTGTCCGTGTCCGAGCGGTTGCCGGCGCGCGTGCCGGTCGAGATCACGTTGATGGTTTCGAGCTTGTCGGCGTCGGTTTCCCCGGCGGTGTTCTGCGCGTAAGCGGGCAGTGCGGCCAGGCCGGCGATCAAGGCGATATACAGTGCGGCGCGCGGCGTGGCGCGTCCTTTGGCGGACAGGTTCATCGGTCGACTCCCAGGTACGGATTGGCGCCGGACGACACGCGCGATCTTCGCGTTCTGCGGGTGTCTGTCCGAGCTGTTTTCCCGCCCCCCGGCGGGTGCGCGCTGGCGCGGCGCAAGTGTCGCGGATCGTTGCGGCGCTGTATAGCCGTCGCGGCCGGGCATCGGCGGAATCGTACCTGTACGCAGTGCTTTTCGAGATTGGCGGTGCACGCATAAAACAAAACGCAATAAGCAACTAGCGAAATTGTGACGGCTTTGGCGGCAACGCAGAACCTGTCGCGGCAGCGCTGCGTGGCCAGACGCGCCGAAGGCACCGCGACGGTGGTCCGCCGCGGTGCCACTGCTGCACCGGTCAACTGCCTTCCGGCGGAATACCGGTTGGATGCCGGCGCAGCGCCCGGAACAGACGTCGCGCCGACTGGGCTTTACTGGTCGGCGAAGCGGGCCGCGCCGGTGAACGGTGCGATACCGCCGAAACGCATGTTCTGCAGATCGACGGGCTGGTGGGTCAGCGCGTTGGTCGCACGGATGCGGTAGTAGTGGACGTGGTCAGGGCCGCCGTTGATCGTGTTGAACGGCTTGATCACACTGACGTGCAGGACGCCGTCGAGCAGCTGCATCTCCGCGTCGGGTCCGTTGATGACCGCGGTGAACGGCGGGCCCTGTTCGGCGATGCGGACATTGCGCAGCGGCGTGACCGCAGCGACCTGGGCCGGCGCATGCCAATGGCCGCCCATGCCTTCGGCTTCGCGTTCGCTGACGTTGCGGGCAATGATGTCGCCTTCGCCCCCTTCGAAGCGGTATACATTGCCGAGTTGTTCCGCCGTGGTCAGCTCCAGGTTTCCGTCCGGGTTGGCCGGCATCTGGGCGATGCTGACGCCGAGGATCAGCGGCGCGTCGGAGGTCGTGGTGCCGGTGAAGGACTGGCCGGCCTCGTTCGCGGTCCAGCCGGCCTTCACGCTGCCGCCCTCTGCGCTGAACGTGAACGGTCCGATGCGCAGGCCCGTCGCCGCCTTGAAGGTCTCCTGGAAGCGCGAATAGCTGGCCTTGCTGACGCGGATCGTGAAGTTGGGCTTGTAGCCGACGTACATGCCGGTCTTGAGCAGGTTGAAGAAGCCCGTCTTGCCGAACACGGCCTGCGTGCCGTCGCCGCCATACGCGCTGTAGCCGCGCGTGAACGGTCCGGTCGCGTGGCTGCGCACGAAGCTGCCGTTGTACCAGTCGCTCGGCGTGATGCCGATCAGGTCGATGGCCTCGAACTCCAGCGACACTTCCAGTTCGTTGTCGGTCTCGAATTCGGTCACGCGCTCCCAGCTGCCGCTGACTTGCACTTCCCAGAAGAACTGCGAGATCGACAGGCTCGTGCCGGCCCAGGTCTTGGAATAGTCGTAGCTCGCCTCGCGATTGGTGAAGCCCATGGTCGCGCCGCCCGGACCACTGCCGGCCTTGACCGCATCGACCCAGGCGGCCGCGTTCTGCGATACCTGGAAATACGGTACGAGCGGGAACTTGGACAGGCCCGGATCGCTGAGGCGGGAATAGAAGTCCGTGTTGGCGAACTGCGCCTGCGCGTCGGCCAGCCCCGGCGTGTTCGCCTTGGCCACGACGACGTTGTAGTTGATCTGCGCCTGGCTCAGACGGGTGTAGGCCGCGTCGATCTTGATCGAATAGCCGCGGCCCTGCGGCGTGGCCAGCCACTCGGTGAAGGTCGGCTTGTTGTCCTTGACCTGATCGCCGTAGATGGTGCTGGCCTGGTTCACGGCCACGGTGTAGTCGTTCGCGGCGTTGGTCAGGGCCTCGCCCGAGACGCGGATTTCCTCACGCAGCTTCGGATCGTCGGTCGCGGCCAGGATCACGTCGAGGAACGCGCTATAGGCCTGGTTGATGCGGTCGCCGCTGGAGACGAACGCGCCGACCGCGCTCCACTGCGGCGCGACGGAGCAGAAATCGTACTGCGCCGCGCTGATGAAGCCGGCCGACTGGGTCGGCCAGGTCCAGGTCGTGAACGGATAGATGAGCTGGAAGTTGTTCGGGCTGGTACCCAGACTGTTGACCAGGGCGCGGTAGAGCAGACCCCAGGGCTTCTGGTCGAAATCGCCGGCGGCCAGCACGCGCGAGTCGGCGGCCTGTGCGCTGCGGGCCAGACTGCGCGAGCGGGCGCCGGTGCGGAACAGTGAGACCGGCGCGTCGGGCGCCTCCGTGGTCTTGTTCGCGTCCTTGGCCAGGGTGGTGATGGAAAGTTTGGACATGATGGAATCCTCTGCCTTTGTAATGTCGATGCCTGCGTGTCGCCGGCGCGGTGCCACCACGGTGGGTGGCGTACGGCGTTCAGGGGCGCCGGCCGCGTCGTGCGTAGACGGCGCTGCAGGTCCGGCGCCGTTGCGGCCAATCTGCGCAAAGCTCGCCCCGTGCCGCCTTACGGAAACCTTACGATCGGAAATTTGCTGTTCTATCAGTGGCTTCGCGCGGTGCGGTTGATGTGCGCAAGGTGGAATGCGCTGCTGATGACGCAATCGCGACAAGGCTGCTTCGACCAAAACGGAGCCTTGTACTATCCTGTTCCGCTCCCGTATGGATTCACGTCGCCATGGCGCAAGCCGGCCATTCCGCGATTCCGCGTTTTCGCTTCGGGGACTGGCTGGTAGAGCCGGAGGCCAGCGCTCTGGAACGTGGCGGCGCGCGCATCACGGTCGAACCGCGGCTCATGGACGTGCTGGTCGTGCTCTGCGAGCGCGGCGGCGAGGTGGTCAGTGCCGAGCAGCTGCTGATCGAGTGCTGGCGCGGCACGTTCTACGGCGACAACCCCGTCCACAAGACCATCGCCCAGTTGCGCCGTGCGCTCGGCGACAGTGCGACCGAGCCGCGCTACATCGCGACGGTGCGCAAGCGCGGCTACTGCGTCGTCGCCGACGTCACCTTCCCGGAACGCTACGCCGGGCCGGGCGGACGCGCCGCACCGCGCTGGGCCGACGGATCGCCGTACGTCGGCCTCGGTGCGTTCGAGGCCAGCCACCGCCATGTGTTCTTCGGCCGCGCGCGTGCGCAGGCTGAGGTGCTGTCGCTGCTCCGCCGCAGCCTGGACGAGGAGCGCGGCTTCCTGCTCGTGCTCGGCCCCAGCGGTTGCGGCACGAGCTCGCTGCTGCGCGCCGGCGTCGTTCCGCTGCTGACCCAGCCCGGCGGGTTCGACGGCTGCCGCGTCCTGGCCAGCGCCAGCATCGACGGCGCGCAGGCCGGCACCGATGCGCTGGGCGCGCTGGTCGAGGCCATGCTCGGCTGGCATGTCGATGGGGAGGCGCTGTTCCTGTCCGGCGAACGCGATTTC
Organism: Lysobacterales bacterium; assembly: GCA_038207515.1. Lineage (GTDB taxonomy): Bacteria > Pseudomonadota > Gammaproteobacteria > Xanthomonadales > Rhodanobacteraceae > Tahibacter. The sequence continues at coordinate 27,511 of JBBQZR010000027.1, forward strand.
CTGCGCACCGCGCTGGCCGACAATCCGGCGGCGCTCGCCGCGCGCGTGGGCGAGCGCCTCGCACGGCGGCACGCGCCGTCGCCGGGCGCGCGGCAGATCGTGCTGCTGCAGCTGGACCAGCTGGAGCAATGCCTGCTCGCCGCGGGCGACGACGCGACCCAGCCGCAACTGCTGTTCCAGACACTGGCCGGACTGCTGCGCGGCGGCCATGTCGCGGCGCTGGTCGCCTGTCGCGACGATTTCTACCCGCGCCTGGTCGCACTGCCGGCGCTGGTCGCGCTCAAGGCGGACGGCGGCAGCTTCGACCTGCCGTTGCTCAATCCGGGCGAGCTGGCGCAGATCATCCGCGCGCCGGCGCTGGCCGCCGGCCTGCGCTTCGAGTTCGACGCGGCGAGTTCGCTGCGCCTGGACGATGCGCTGCGCGATGCCGCCGTGCGCCAGCCGCAGCCGCTGCCGCTGCTGCAACATGCGCTGCTGGAAATCTACCGGCAGCGTGCCGGCGGCACGCTCACCTTCGCCGCCTATCGCGCCATCGGCGGACTCGAAGGGGCGCTGGCCCAGCGTGCCGAGCAGACCTTCGCCGGCCTGTCGGCGGCCGCGCAGCGGCAGTTGCCCGGCGTGCTGCGCCTGATGGTCATGCTGACGCTGGCCGGCGACGACGCCCTGCCCGTAGGGCGGCGCATCGCCTGGAGCGAACTCACCGAAGGGCCGGCACGCGAGCTCGTGCAGGCCTTCGTGGATCAGCGCCTGTTCGTTGCGGCCGGCGGGACCGACGTGCCGGGCGTCGCGGCGGCGCACGAATCCCTGTTCCGCAACTGGCCGCGGGCGCGCGACTGGGTCGGCGAGAACCGGCGCCTGCTGCTGGCACGCGCGCGCCTGGCCGCTGCGTGGCGGCGCTGGCGCGACGAGGGCCGGCCGCGTGATTTCCTGCTGCCGCCCGGCAGCCAGCTCGACGACGCGCGCCAGCTGCTGGCCGACGCGCCGCCACTCGACGAAGGCCTGCGCGAGTTCGTCGGGGAATCGGTGCGGCGCTGGCGCCGCCAGCGCCGGCGCGCCTTTGTCGCGATCGCATTGGTGCTGGCCTCGGCGCTCGCGGCCAGCGCGGCCGGCGCGCTGGCCGTGCTGGCCCGCGCCGACGCGGACCGGCGCCGCGTCGAGGCCGAGGGGCTCGTCGGCTACATGCTCGGCGACCTGACCGAGCGTCTGCGCGCCCTCGGCAAGCTCGATGTGCTCGACTCGGTCGGCAACGAGGCGCTGAACTATCTTGTCGCACTCCCCGAGGACGACAGCAGCCTCTCGACGCAGCTGCTGCGCATCCGCGCATCGCGCCAGATCGGCGAGATCCGCTTCGCGCGCGCCGAGCCGGCCGCGGTGGCCGCGTTCTCGCATGCGCTCGACCTCGCGGAGCGGCTCGTGCAGCGCGAACCTGATGCAGCCGACGCCTGGCTCGAACTCGGCAACGCCGCATTCTGGCGTGGACAGTCCGCGTTCCAGGACGGCGATGTCGCGACGGCGGCGACGCACTGGCAGCGCTATCACGCCGCAGCGCGCCGCCTGCTCGCGCTGCGGCCCGGTGATGCAAAAGCGCAACTGGAACTTTCCTACGCACTCAACAACCTGGCCACGCTGGATTTCCAGGCGCTGCGCTTCGACGAGGCGCGTGCGCGCTTCGCCGAGTCCAGCGCGCTCAAGCGCGAGGTGCTGCGCGCACAGCCCGGCGACGAGAGCGTGATCGCGGACCTCGCCGACAGCCTGACCTGGCAAGGCCAGGTTGATGAAGCCGATGCGCGGCTGGCCGCGGCGGAAAGGCTGCAACGCGCTGCGCTGGAGATGATCCAGCGCCTGCGCACGGCGAGTCCCGACGACCAGCGCTGGATTCACCGCGAAGCGCTGGCGCGCCATCATCTCGCGCGCACGCTGCTGGCACGCGGCGATGCCGCGGCGTCGTCGTCGCTGCTGGTCGCCGCGCACGACGCGCTGCACGGACTCGTGGCCACCGACGCGAGCAACCGCGAGTGGCGCCGCGACGCCGCGCTGGCCGGCCTGCATGCGGGCATCGCGCTGAGCGACGCGCAGCCGGGACGCGCCCGCGACTACCTGCGCGCCGCCCAGACGCAGCTACAGGCGCTTGCGGCCGAGGGCGAAGGCGGCGACGTGCCGGCCCTGGAATCACTGGCGCGTTTGCGCCTGCTGTATCTGTCGGCGCCTGCGGTGCCTGTCCGCGCGGCGCAGCTCGATGCCATCGCCGCCACGTTGCGCGGTCGTGCCAGCGCCGGCAGCTTCGGCGCGAAGGTGCTTGCGGAAGTCCTGCTCGCGCGCGCGGCGTTGCCGGATGCGCTACCGCGACGCGAGGCGCCTCCGTCGGCGACGTCGTCAGCGCCATCGCCATCATCGGCGTCATCCGCTCCGGCCGCCGCAACTGGCGCATTGGACACATCCGCCGAACCGGACCCTGCCATCGCTTCCACAGCAACGGCCGCACCATCGGCAGTGGCTGCGCAAGCAGTGGCGCCACCTGAGCCCTCGACCGCGAGCGTGACCAACGACGCACTGGCCGAAGCTCGCCGCCTGCTCGCCGCGCCGCAGTTCGGCAGCGATGCCGACACGCTCGCGTTGCGCCTGCGCGCGGCGCTGCTCGCGGGCGACACCCCGGCTGCGGGCTCGCTGCGCGACGCGCTCGCGGCAGCCGGCTACCGCCATCCCGACCACCAGCATTTCCTGCACGACCATCCCCCCAAGGAGTAATCGCATGGCCCCCGGAAGAAACCAGATCACCGTCGAAATCAGCGTGGCGCACGTCGAATCCGGCGGCAATACCGGCGGCGGACGCTACTTCTTCGCCTACAAGCGCGACCACATCCTGGTTGAGCAGCGCGAGACCACGCTGGTGTTTGCGCTGTCGGAAGACACGTCAAAGGATTTCATCGTCGAGACGCTGGTCAGCAGCGATGCGCGCGGCCAGCTCGGCGAGCCGATGGTGGCGAGCGACGCGCGCAGCGCGAGTGTCGTCGTCATGGACACGACTTCCTACCTGCTGCACATCGGACTGATCGTGCACAACACGGCGACGCTCGACACGCTGGTCTGCGATCCACAGGTCGTCTGCCGGCCCAGACCGGGGCCGTGAGGCCGCAGCCTCAGCGGCACGGATCGTGGCCCAGGCTGCGCTCGTAGCTGCTCACGTTCTCGTCGCGCTCGTGTCCAGCGCGATCGCTCGCGCTCGCGGCATGGACGCGTCGGCAGGCTTCCGTGCGGGTCAGTGGCATGGCCGATACCGGCACGGCCTGCGCGGCGCTGCGGCTGCGTCCTCGCGTCCTGCTGTCGCGCAGATCGACGCTGGCAATCGCCGTGCGCGGACACGGCGAATGCTGGTAGAAGACCTCGCCGTTGCCGATGCGGCATTGCCACGATTGCGGTGCGGATGCGGCGGCGTCCGAACGCTTTGTCATCGTGCTTCGGCCAACGGACCCACGTCCGCGCGCAGGCCGCGCCCTGGCGACGCCTGGCACAATCGCCGCTCGGCTCCGCCCGGACGTCTCCGGTTTCGCCGCATGCGCGCCGTCATCGGCTGCGGGCGCGGCGACGGTATCGCGGCGCAACTGCATCACCCGCGTGGTCAGGTGCGGCGCGCAGGGCGTGGCCTGGTACGCGACGTGATCTTTTCCATCGGTACACTTGTAAACAGGCGCCGCACCGGCGCGGCCGATCAGCAGACCCAGCGCGAACAGCAGAAGGATGCGAAGCATGAGGAGGACTCCATGTCAGGGGAGTCCAGCCTAAGTTTCGGGATCAACGTGCGCGTCGGTTTTCGGCTGGCGCGATGCTCGGAGAATTCCGGTTACTCCGGCATGCGCGTCGAGCGAACGAACACGTTCAACGGCAGCACGGCGCTCGTGCTGCCGTTCGACACGGCAGCAGCGACACGACCGCCTGATCGATCGACTTTGAGGAAATCGTGCAGCGGCGCCGAGAACTGCAGCCACGATGCTTCGCGGTGCAGCATGTCGAGGCGCCTTGCGCAGCACGGTCGGTCCATACGATGTAGCCGTTGTTTCGCGACGTATTGGACCGACCTGATGCCGCGCGCCGTCAACGCATCCAGCCAGGACTGCTTGACTGGACCGACGAATTGCACGGTCTGCGATCCCGCGCCCGCTGCCTGCGCGGAGAACGGGGCCGACACGCGCAGACCGTCGCGCTGAATGTCGAACGGGTAGGCCGCGAACTCCAGCACATCGGCATCGTGCTGGATCTCCATGTCCGGCGACTGCACGACGATCCGGGGTGTCGATCCGGTAAAGCGCGAAACTGCGGTAATCCTCGATCGGCCTTACGCCGGCCTGTCGATGGGCGAACGCATCTTTCGGCGCGAGCGCGGTTTTTTCGAAGTTCGCAAGCGGTTCGGTATTTGCGCCGGCTGAATCGGCCGCCGGCACAACGCCGATCACACCGATCAGCGCGGCGAGAATTGCTGTGGTCGATGGGTTACGCATGGTGTTCCTGTTGGCACGTGATTACAAAAGGGACGTGCGGCTTGGCACCGGATTCGGCATCAGCATGCCGTGCAGGCGCCCGTAGCCGCGCGGGACAACCGCCGCGGCACCGGTCGGTGTCGCTTCAAGAGGGCGGTCGTGCCTGAGTGCGACTATCGGTCCGCCGTGGTCGCGCAGAACGAAGTCGGACTTCGTGCTGCGACTGCGTCGAGCTTCACGCGTACGGCTGTCGGCTGGCGGCGTTCGAGGCAATCAAACGACGAAGCGTGCCGTCGAGGCTGTCATTGCAATCAAGTGCCATCGATGCGGCAACGATTTTGTAAAAAAATTCGTTCACCGCGGCATGTCGTACCTGATGCCGCACCTTCGTTACGCGTAGCGCGCACATCTGAAAGTCAGGCACCCCGAGGTAGGGCTGCGGATCGACCGGTGCGACGCTGTGTCATTGCAATAGCGGCGAGCCCGCGGATTCGCGTCCGTGGCTGCTCCGTTGCATCGACCCTGTATGGCCGGCATCGCCGCGAACTTCGCCTAGGCGCTGTCCCGCTGTATTCGAAACCGGTAGTGCACGTGATCGAGGTATGCAGATGTCTGTTGTCAAACAACACGTTTTCCTGAACAAGACGATCATTCGCGCACGAACTTCCGTTATGCAGCCAGCCGACGCGATACGGATGCGCGCGGCCTTGTTCGTCTGTCGGGAAATTCCATGAAGTCTTTGTTGTCGCCGTTTACGGTCGCACTGGCGGCCACGCTCTGGTCGGGGTTTGCAGTCCCCGCTTCCGTTTCCGCACCTCTGGTTGCACAAGCGTTGCACGAGGCGGGCTTGACCACCGCGGGCTTCATTGGGACCGGACCGCAGCGGCACAAGGCCGACACTGGCGGCGGTGCCAAGCCCAAAATGCTGACGGCACCGTCGTCGCTGGAACGCGCGCGCCACACCGTAGTGCTCGAGGACGCACCGCTTGCCTCATACGACGGCTCATTCAACGGCTATCCGACCTTGCCGCGCAGCAGGAACGGTGCGCATCAGGGCCGCGTGGACGTGAACTCGTCCGCGGCGCGCGCGTACCTGGATCTGCTCACGCAGAAGCAGAACACGTTCATCGCCAACGCCTCCACGCAAGTCGGTCGCACGCTCGCTGCCGACGTCACGCTTCGCCATGCGGTCAACGCAGTGATTCTCGATCTGTCCGACGCCGAAGCCGAAGCGCTGCACCAGCGCGGCGACGTCATGCTGGTCGAACGCGAGCGCCAGCTGGAACTGACCGATCGCGGTCCCGCGTTCATCGGTGCGCCGTCGATCTGGGACGGCAGCGCGACCGGCGGCATCGCCACCCAGGGCGAAGGCATCGTCGCGGCCGTGCTCGACACCGGCATCAACTGGCAAAGCCCCGCGTTCGCCGCGACCGGACCGATCGATGGCTTCGTGCACGTCAATCCGCTCGGCGCCGGCAACTACCTGGGCCTGTGTGGCATGACGCCGCCCAACGCGGATCTGGGTCGCTGCAACGCCAAACTGATCGGCATGTACGACTTCACCTCGACAGCGCCCACGCGCAGTGCGACCGACAACAACGGCCACGGTTCGTACACCGCCAGCACGGTCGCGGGCAACGCCTGGGACGGCACGTTCGGCGGCGGCACCTTCCGCCTCTCCGGAGTCGCGCCGCACGCGAACATCATCGCGTACAAGGTCTGCATCGGCAGCTGCTCCAGCTCGGCGATCACGCAGGCGGCGAACCAGGCCGTAGCCGACGGCATCGTCGATGTCATGAACTTCTCGATCTCCGGCGGTGCCTCGCCGTGGACCGGGGCGAATTCGATCGCGCTTCTCGGCGCTCACGACGCCGGCATCTTCATCGCCGCGGCGGCCGGCAACAGCGGTCCGGCGGCCGGCACGTCCGATCATCAGGAACCGTGGGTGCAAACGATCGCAGCGTCCACGCACGACCGAGTGCTCGGCTTCAATCTCGACGCGACCGGCCCCGGCACGCCGCCGGCGAACACGCAGGCGATTGCATTGCGTCCTGGCGTGCCGCCGATCCAGGCGGTCAATTTCAACAATGTAGCCATTGTCAAAAGTCCCGGTTTCGCCGACGGCAGCACGGACGGCTGCAGCGCGTTCCCGGCCAACACGTTCACGCGGCCGTACGCACCGCCGCCCGACCGCGTGTTTGCCGACGGTTTCGATCCGCCGGTGGCCAGTCCGCCGCCGGTCGGCGCGATCGCCGTGCTCAATCTCGACCAGAACAATTCCGGCTGCGGCAGCGGCGCGCGCCAGACGGCAGCGGTCAACGCCGGCGCGGTCGGCGTGATCTTCGTCGATCCGTTCTATATCAACCTTGGCGCGGCCGGAAATGTCTGGTCGATGCGGCGTGCGGACTGGGACAACCTGGCGCTGCTCGATCCCGCCACCGCCACCGTGTCGATAACGCGGCCGGCGCGCGCCTATCCGGGCGCCGGCGACGTGGTCGCCGACTTTAGCTCGCGCGGTCCGCGCGCCCTGGACGACAACCAGTGGCTGGTCAAGCCCGACATCGCCGCGCCCGGCGTGGACATTCTCGCTGCGGACCAAGCCAACGTCGGCGCGACACCAAACCCGAACGCAGCAGCGCTGCAGAGCGGCACATCAATGGCCACCCCGCACATCGCCGGCGCTGCCGTGCTGATCCGCGCACTGCGTCCGACGTGGACGCCGATGCAGATCAAGTCGGCGCTGATGCTCACGTCCAGGACCGCGGGCCTGGTCAAGCAGAGCGGCGAGCCCAGCGATGCGTGGGACCGCGGCGCGGGCCGCGTCGATCTCGTGGCAGCAGCAACGGCCGGCCTCGTGCTCGACGAAACCGGCGCGAACTTCCTCGCGGCGAACCCGGCGACCGGCGGCAACGTGGCGAACCTCAACCTGCCGAGCCTGGCCACCGCGACATGCGTCGGCACGTGCACGTTCACGCGCACGGTGCGCCGCGCGCTGGCCGGCTCGCAGACCTACACCGTATCGACGACCGGCTTCCCCGCCGCAGCCGTCGCGGTAACGCCGGTGGGCTTTACCATCGGCAGCTCCGGCACGCGCGCGCTGACCATTACAGTGCAGAGCCAGTTGCTGCCCGAAGCGGCTTGGGCACTCGGCGAGATCGTACTGACGCCGAGCAATCCGGCCGAACCGACGATGCATATGCCGGTGGCGATCCGTCCGTAACCGACTGCAGCGCCGAGCCCCTCGCGCCGTACGGCTGGGTGACGAACACCGGCAGCGGCAGCACCGGCACGTCGGCGGTCAATATCGTGCTGCCCAATGCTATGGCCGGCCACGACGTGACGTTCCGCTGGCGCCACGGTTCGGACCGCAGCGTCATGGAGGAAGGCGGCGGTTGGTGGCTCGACGCCTGGCTCGGGGGCAACGGCATCTTCAACGCGAATCCCGCAACCGGCGTGCAGCATGCGCGCGTGCTGTCGAAGGGCGGCAACTACCCGATCCACAACGCGTCGGCGCTGATCTCGCCGACCTTTGCGCAAGGCGCGACCCAGTACTCGATCGCGACCGCGAAGATGGCGATCGGCAACATCGGCACCGGCTCAAGCTGGTTCTTCAAGCCGGTGAATGAAGAGTTGACGCCGCCGATCACGTACGTGAAGTTCGACCGCGGCACGCGTGCGATTGCTGTTTACGACGCTGCGGTGGGCGGCTTCGTCGACACCGGTGCGCTATGGCCTGACGCTGCGTATTTCGAAGTGAAGATCGTCGTCGAGCGCGCGACCAAGGCGCTGCGCGTGTGCCTGAACGGCGCGACGATCTGCACCGGCGTCGCGGGCAACGCGCACATGCGCCTGCTGGAATTCGGCGGCGTGATGGAATCGGGCTCGAACGGCAGCACGTTCGACGTCGACGACGTGACGCTCGACAACGTCAATACCGACGGTGGTTGCACGCCTTAGCGATCATTCGGCCACGGCCTGTTCGTAGAAACCGGCCGTGGCCATAGTGTCCTGTAACGGACAAATCGATAGCAGCTCGCTCGGCTTGGCCGCGCAGTACTTGCTGCTCACTTGGCCAATTAGCGCGGGCCATTGACCGCGCTCCGCAGCGGCCTCCTGCATAACCGTGCCTTCGCGATCCCCCTACCGATTCATCCGTTGCAGTCCACTAACCGGTGCGGCATCGGTGGCAGCACCGGCGCTTTTCGCAAGCGACGAAACATGGCCCCGCGGTGCAACCGGCGGTTGCCGCTCAGAGACAGGGATCACGGCCCGGGCTGCGTTCATAGCTGCTGACGTCCTCGTCGCGTTCGTGCCCGGCGCGGCCGCTCACGCTGGCGGCGTGGATGCGGCGACAGGCTTCGTGCGGGACAGTGGCGTGGCGGATACCGGCACGGCCCGTGCGGCGCCGCGGCTGCGGCCGCATGTCCTGCTGTCGCGCAACTCCACGCTAACGATTGCGGTAAGCGGGCAGCGTGAGTGCTGGTAGTAGACCTCGCCGTTGCCGATGCGGCATTGCCAGGACTACGGTTCGGATCCGGCAGCGCGCGGTCCGATCGCCGTCGCGTTCGTGTTGCCTGCGCCGCGACCGCGCGCCGACCGGACCTTGGCTGTGCGCTGCGCGGTCGCGGACCGGCTCTGCGCGGACGTCACCGGTTTCGTTGCGCGCGCGCCATCGGCGGCGGAAGGCGCGGCGGCGACGGGACCGCGGCGCAGCTGCATCACCCGCGTGCTCAGATGCGGCGCGCAGGGCGTGGCCTGGTACGCGATGTGATCTTTTCCGTCAGTACACTTATAAACCGATGCGGCGCCGGCGCGGCCAATCAGCAGTCCCAACGCGAACAGCAGAAGGACGCGAAGCATGAGGAGGACTTCAAGTCAGGGGAGTGCAGCCTAGGTTTCGGGATCAACGTACGCGTCGGTTTTCGGCTGGCGTCATGCTCGGAGAATTCCGGTGACGGTGAAACCGGCGTCACCGGAGGGCTGCGCGACGCAGCGATGCCGCATTGCGGCGCGAGCGATTCGATCATTGCGGCAGTTTTTGGCGATTCATTTCCAGGGATCGCTTTGGCAGGCCGTTCCTCAACCGCCTGTCAAAGCGTACGCTGGAGACGCTTGGCAGCCTTCTTATCGTCCGCGGTCCGGCTACTCGATTGCTTGCTGCAGCCACACCGGCGCCGCAGGGCGAGTTGCATGTCCCGGGGAGTCAGGCTTGCGGGCTGGTCCGAATGCGCGGACCGATCGACGCATCTGCGTTGAGCTGAAGAAACCGGTCCGTGGAGGCCAACTGATGCCGGCGAGGTCCTGGATATTGGGGTTCGCGCTGGTGCTGCTTGGGCGCCTGTGGATCGTGCTGCCTTGGGTCTACCTGCTTTTCGCAGTGGCGGAAGATCCGCGTTCGATGGCGCCGATTCATTCGATGCTCGCATTTGTGCTCGCGGTGATCTGCTCTCCGCCGATGATCTATCTCGGCCTCAGGCTTGCGAGCGCGGTTCCTTCCGAATCGGCAGCTCAAGACCCTCGTGCGCCTGTGGTTTTCCTGCGCCCCTTTGATGATGACGGTCAGGCTCGCGGAAGCCACGATCTTCTCGGTGACGAGAGCTTCGGCTGGTTCGGACAATTTCTGGTCGCAATACCCGTGATAGGCATGATTCGCCGGACAGTAAAAGGTTATTTGGGCGCGTTGAATCGAACGCTGGAACAGGAACTGCAGGCCGGGCTGGTCGACTATGGGCCCATGGTCGCGATCGGAAGGCCCGGAGAGAAGATACAAACCATCGGCGCCGAGCGCCTCTACATGCGGGAGGATCGCTGGCAGGAGCAAGTCGAGATGTTATTGAGGGCGGCGCAGATCGTCATCTGGCAGTCCGGCGACAGCAAGGGTGCGATGTGGGAACTGGCCGCGCTCGTGCGGCAGGCGGATCCGCAGCGAATACTTCTTGTCATCCCGAGCCCGGCGAAGCGGCCAAGTCGATTTCAGGCATTGAGGCCGCTGATCAACGCAGTACTGCCTAAGGATCTGCCGGATTCTCGCGATGACGTGAGTCTGGTCACGTTCTCCGACGACTGGACACCCGCGCTCCATGCCTACAAATATTTCCGGCCTAATGAGCGTTTGCTTGAGATTTCCGGATTCGACGTGCGCTCATCGTTGCTGCCGCTTCTGGGTAAGCTCCCTCGGCCCGCCGCGTCGGAGACGACGTTGCGGTTGTCTCGGCGATGGAGGAAGGTTCTTCTCGACTCCACGATGTGGGCCAGTCCATTGATTGCGCTTGGTGTCGTCCTCACCGCGCAGGAGATGAACTTCGAGTCGCCAGCGCGGGCTTTCGAGAACTGTCGCTTGGAAGCGGCCGTATACAGAGACTTCGGCAAAGGCCGAATGTGGGTGAATGACACGCCCGATGAATGGCGGGAACGCGTCACGCACGCGAGGCAGTCTTTCTGGAATCGATTGCCGTCGTGTGTCGAGGAGAGTGAGGTCGCTTCCATACGGGACGAGTTCAATGCCAAGGCGGAAGCATTGCTTCCCGGACTGATCGCCGGGTGGCGGGCGAACGTGTTGAAGAGGAAGGCTACCGTCGATGCGGTGCAGCGTGCGTTGGAGGACGTTGGCGCCGACGCGCAGGCGGCACTCTGGGCGAGCGGTGCGGTAGACCTGAACAGCCGTGTCGAGGAAGGCACGTACGCTGTGGCCATGTCTTTTGAACACTCCGTCTACTTCCTCGACATCCTTCAGGATGGCTACGAAGCCCGGATTCGCGACGCGATCGAAAAGCGTTTGGACGCGCTTGTCGGAGCGAATTTCTCAGTGGTGAGTGTGCCCGCGGGCAGCCAAAGCGCGGCGAACAACTTTCCGAGAGCAATCAAGATAAAGGTACATATAAATTATGTTCGAGCACCGGCCGAATTCGCTTCTAGCGCGGTGGAGGCGAACTCCCCACTCATGGTCGTGGCCGGAAAAGTCACTCTGCACCTCGAGGTATTCGACCGGAACGGGACACGTCTGTTGAGCCCAGTGAACGTTGCCGCGACAAGAAAAGTTGAAGGCAGGCTTGGCTATGGCGGCATACTCGGCGAGCAAGACACCGCCATCGACTACTTGGCGCGGCAAGCGGCAGCAGAGCTCGTCCCGGCGTCCATCGGATGCGTCAGAGGCGAGTGTCTGCGCTAGCGCCGAATCACCGAAACGACAGTGCCCAGCTCTGTTCGCGCCGCTCCGATCCGCGCTTCGCCTGTGGCTGAAGTCCGGACACCCGCGAATCTGGCGCATCAAACGCCCCAGATTAGGAGATCGGCCGGACTCAGACAAACCATCCGCCAAAACGGATCATCGGCGAACCCTCGGGCGTCGCCCGCCCTGTACCTCGCCGAAGAAGCCGGTCGAAGAAATCGGATAACCACTCACCCGTATCGCCCCTCAATTGGCGTGCCATCGCCCGGAGCAACGAAGCGCCGACAGGCGCCCCGGTGCAGTCGTGATGCCCGGCCCGCCTCAGCCTTCCAGCAGCCCCCGATTGCGCAGGAACGCCAGCACCTGATTTGCCAGCACGCCGGCATCGGCCGCCGTCGTGTCGAACGCAAGCTCGGGATTCTGCGGTACTTCGTACGGATCGCTGACGCCGGTGAACTGCGGGATCTTGCCGGCGCGCGCCTGGGCGTAAAGGCCCTTGCGGTCGCGGCTTTCGCAGACATCGATCGGCGTCGAGACGTGGATTTCCACGAACGCGCCGTGCTGTTCGACGAGGCGGCGGATCTCCGCGCGGGTTTCGGCGTACGGCGCGATCGGCGCGCAGATCGCGATGCCGCCGTGGCGCACGATCTCGCTAGCGACCCAGCCGATGCGCGTCACGTTGGCGATACGGTCCTCGCGCGAAAAGCCCAGGCCCTTGGACAGGTTCTTGCGCACCTCGTCGCCGTCGAGCAGCGTGATCGGGCGGCTCGACCGTTCCAGCAGCTTCGCGATGACGGCTTCGGCCAGCGTGGATTTGCCCGATCCCGACAGACCGGTGAACAGCAGCGCGACGCCCTTGTTCGCGCCGGCCGGATATCGCTCGCGCAGGATGTCGACGACATCGGGGAAGGTGAACCACGCCGGGATGTCTTCGCCGGCGACGAGGCGGCGGCGTAACTCGGTGCCGGAGATGTCCTGCACCGTGTCGTCCTGGCGCACCTCGGTCGAGGGCACATAGGTATCGCGGTTCGCGACGTAGACCATGGCCGGGAAAGGCACGGCGCGGATGCCGATTTCCTGCTGGTGGCGCGCGAGCAGTTCCTGTGCCGCGAACGGTTCGTAGAACGGCTTGCCGTTCGCGTCGTTGCCGGGACCGGCGTGGTCGCGGCCGATGATGAAGTGCGAGGCGCCGTAGTTCTTGCGGATGATGGCGTGCCACACCGCCTCGCGCGGGCCGGCCATGCGCATCGCGAGCGGCAGCAGCGACAGCGTCGCGTCGTTCTTCGGATAGTGCTTGAGCAGCGCGCGATAGCAGCGCACGCGCGTGTAGTGGTCGACGTCACCGGGCTTGGTGCGGCCGACCACGGGCTGGATCAAAAGCTTCGCACCGGCCTGTTCGGCCGCGCGCACGGTCAGCTCGCGATGCGCGCGGTGCATCGGGTTGCGCGTCTGGAACGCGACGATAGTGTTCCAGCCCTGGCGCGCGAAGCGCTCGCGCAGTTCGCGCGGCGATTCGCGCAGTTCGGCGAAATCGTAGTGTTGCGGCGCCTGGATGCCGCGCAGCGTGCCGCCCAGGTACACCGGGTTGCTACGCTGGAGCAGGTCGGCCACGCCGGGATGGGTGGGATCGGTCATGCCGTAGACCTCGCGCGCTTCGACAAGCTTGTCGGGGAAATAGATGTCCTCGACCGTCAGCACCGCGAGCGGCACACCCTGCGAGTCGCGCAGCGCGACGTCGGCGCCGGCCTGGATCGACGCGGCGAACGCTTCGCTGACGTCGAGCGTGATCGGGATCGGCCACAACGTGCCGTCGGCCAGGCGCAGTTCGCGCACGACGCGGTCGTAGTCGCGCCGTGTCAGAAATCCGGTCAGCGGCGAGAATGCGCCGTTGAGCAGCAACTCGAGATCGCAGAGCTGGCGCTGGTTCAGATCCCAGCCCGGCAGTGTCGCGCTGTGCTGCTTGAGCGCTTCAGCCGCATCGGCGGCGAGGTACAGATCCTTGAGCTCGCCGCCGTGCGGCGGATTCAAGGTGTCGCGGAATTCGGTGTTGAGGGCGGTAGCGGTGTTCGACATGAGCGGGGTCCTGGTGTGAGCGCGGTGCGCTCGGTCGCGGCCGCAGGCGCGGCGCCTGGGGAGGTATTGAACCCTCCCCTTCAAGGGGGTGAAGGACGATGGTTCAGAACCGCAGGTTCTCATCGTCCTGAACGCCCGACGGGCAGGAGGGTTGGGTGGGGATGGTGTTGCTGCGGACTTTCACCGCCGAGGCGTAGAGGCGGCTATGACCGACAACATCGCTCCCGCGCGACGCCGCGCGGCAATTCAAAGATCGACATGGATGCCGCACTCGCGCTTGAGGCCGAAGAACCGCGTTTCCTCCTCGCGCATGCCGGGTTCCCAGCGCGACGTGGTGTGCGTGTCGCCGATCGACACGTAGCCTTCGTCCCAGAGCGGGTGATAGGGCAGGTCGAAGCGCTGCAGGTAGACGTAGATGTCGCGGTCGGTCCAGTCGACGAGCGGCTGGAACTTCCAGCGGCCGTTGCGCAGTTCGAGCACCTGCGCGTCGTGGCGCGTGCGTGCCTGGGTGCGGCGTAGGCCGGCGAACCAGGTGCGCACGGCGAGGTCGTCGAGCGCGCGGCGCATCGGTTCGACCTTGCGCAAAGTGTTGTACTGGTCGATGCCATCGACGCCGTTTTCCCACAGGCGGCCGTGGCGCGCCTCCATCCAGGCGCGGCTGATCGACGGGCGGTAGACCTTGAGGTTCAGCTGCAGGCGCTGCGCGAGTTCGTCGGCGAAGCGGTAGGTCTCGGGGAACAGATACCCCGTGTCGACGAGGATGACCGGGATATCCGGCGTCTGCCGCGTGATCAGGTGCAGCGCCGCGGCCGACTGCGCGCCGAAGGACGACGACAGCGCGCGGCTTTGCGGCAGGCTGACCAGCGCCCAGGCGACGCGTTCCTCGACGGGCAGCGCTTCGAGACTGCGATTCAGCTCGGCCAGCGCGCGGCCGTCCTCGGCGGCGCTGACCAGATCGGGAAAATTCATGCTTTTATCTCCAGCGGGATGCCGGGTTTCGCGGCGACGATGCCGCTGCGGACGAGGAAATCGCCGAAGCGTTCTCCGTCGCCGCGTTCGCCCGCGTAGCGCGCGAGCAGCGCATCCACCGTGTCCAGTATTTCGGCTTCGGCAATATTCTCTTTGTGCAGGCGATTCAGGCGCTGGCCGCGATGGTCGGCGCCGAGCATGAGGTTGTAGCGGCCCGGCGCCTTGCCGACGAGCGCGATCTCGCCGAGATACGGCCGCGAGCAGCCATTCGGGCAGCCGGAAATGCGTAGATGTATCGGCGCGGCGCCGAGGTCGTGCGCGGCCATCCGGCTTTCGAGCTTGCCGACGAGATCGGGCAGATAGCGTTCCGCTTCGGCCATCGCGAGCGAGCAGGTCGGCAGCGCAACGCAGGCCAGCGCGTTGAGCCGCAGCGGCGAGGCGCGGCGGAACAGGTCCATGCCGTATTCGTCGACGAGCGCGTCGATCGCATCGCGCATGCTCGCCGATACATTCGCGACGATGAGGTTCTGGTTCGGCGTCAGGCGGAAATCGCCTTCGTGGATCCGTGCGACCGCGCGCAGCCCCGACAGCAGCCGGCGGTCGCCGCGATCGACGATGCGGCCGGCCTCGATGCGCAGGGTCAGGTGCCAGCGGCCGTCTTCGCCTTCGACCCAGCCGAAGCGGTCGCCGTTGTGCTCGAACGCGAAGGCGCGTGCGGGTGCCAGGGCGAAGCCGGTGCGACGTTCCACTTCGGCCTTGAATGTGTCCAGGCCGCGATCGTCGATCGTGTACTTCAGGCGCGAGCGCTTGCGCTCGGCGCGGTTGCCCCAGTCGCGCTGCGTCGTGAGCACCGCTTCGGCTACGGCGATCACCTGCGCGGTTGTGACGAAGCCGATCACGTCGGCCAGACGCGGATACGTCGTCGGATCGCCGTGGGTCGCGCCGAAGCCGCCGCCGATGGTGACGTTGTAGCCGACGACGACGCCTTCCTCGACGATCGCGATATAGCCCAGATCGTTGGCGAAGATGTCGACGTCATTGACCGGCGGCACCGCAAATGCGGTCTTGAACTTGCGCGGCAGATACGTGGTGCCGTAGATCGGCTCGTGCTCCGGCGAGCCGGCGACCTGCTCCTCGTCGAGCCAGATCTCGTAGTACGCGCGGGTCTTCGGCAGGAAATATTCGGACAAGGCCTTGGCGTGTTCGTACACCGTCGCGTGCACCGACGACAGCAGCGGGTTGGCCGCCGACAGCACGTTGCGGTTGACGTCGCCGCAGGCGGCGAGCGTGTCGATCAGGCTCGCATTGATCGCGGCCAGCGTGGTTTTCAGCTCGCGCTTGATCACGCCGTGGAACTGGAATGCCTGGCGCGTCGTGACGCGCAGGCTATGGTTCGCGTAGCGCGTCGCGATCGCGTCGAGCGCCAGCCACTGCTGCGGCGTGGCCACGCCGCCCGGCGTGCGCGTGCGGATCATGAAGCTGTAGTCGGGTTCGAGCTTCTGCTGGCGGCGCTCCTCGCGGATGTCGCGATCGTCCTGCTGGTAGCTGCCGTGGTACTTGATCAGGGTCTGGTCGTCGTCGCGCAGGCTGCCGGTGATGCCGTCGGCGAGGCTCTGCTTGAGCGTGCCGCGCAGCAGGTTGCTGTCGGCCTTGATCTTCTCGACCGGTGAAGCCGTCGCACTCATGTCAGTACACGTCCCGGGCGTAGCGGCCCTGCTGTTGCAGCTGGTTCACGTAGGCGGCCGCGTCTTCGGTTGTCTTGCCGCCATGGGTCACGGCGACCTCGATCAGCGCCGCGTGCACGTCCTTGGCCATGCGCGTGGCGTCGCCGCACACATACAGGTGCGCGCCGTCCTCGATCCAGCGATACAGCTGCGCGCCATGCCCGCTGATGTGGTGCTGCACATAGACCTTGCGTTCCTGGTCGCGCGAGAACGCCAGATCGAGCTGCGCGAGATGGCCGCGCTTGAGCGCTTCCTGCCATTCGAGCTGGTAGAGGAAATCGCTGCGGAAATGCGGGTTGCCGAACAGCAGCCAGTTGCGGCCTGTAGCCGCGATCGCGGCGCGTTCCTGCACGAAGCCGCGGAACGGCGCGACGCCGGTGCCCGGCCCGATCATGATCACGTCGCGCGACGGGTCGCGCGGCAGGCGGAAGCGCTCGTTGTGTTCGATGAAGACCGGCACGCGGCCCGCTTCCTCCTGGCGCGCGAGATGGTGCGAGGCCGCGCCCCAGTGCGCGCTGCCGAACGCGTCGTAGGCGACGTGGGCGACGGTCAGGTGAGCTTCGTCGCCGACCGCCTTCTGGCTCGACGCGATCGAATAGAGGCGCGGCGTCAGCGGACGCAGCGCGGCGACGAGTTCCTCGGCCGACCACTGCGCCGGATACGCGCGCAGCAGATCGATGACCTGGTAGTCGGCGAGCAGTTTTTTCAGCTGTGCAGCGTGGTCCGGCGATAGCAGGCGATTGAGTTCGGCCGAGCCGGCCAGCGCCGCATGCTGCGCGATCAGCGGTCGTGTCAGGCGCGTGAGTTCACGCTGCTCGCTGAGCCACAGGCGCAGCGGCTGGGTCGTCTCGTCCACGCTCACGGGCGTATTCGGGTCGAGCCTGAGCAGGTCGATGACGGCGTCGACGAGCGCCGGCGGATTGCGCGGCCACAGGCCGAGCGCGTCGCCGGGTTCGTAGCTCAGGCCCGATCCTTCCAGCGACAGCTCGATATGGCGGATGTCCTTGTCGCTGCCGCGGCCGGTCAGGCGCTGGTTCGCCAGGACTTCGGCGCTGAAGGGTTTTTCGCGCGACCACGCCGCCGCGACGGCGGGCCGCAGCGGCGTGACCGTCGCGAGCGGTGCCGTGCTCTTCACCTGCTCGCGCGCCAGCTGCAGCGCGCGCTCGGCCCAGGGTTTGGCGACGGTGTCGATGTCCAGGTCCGCATCGGCGCGATCGAGCAGGCGCGTGGCGCCGAGTTCGGCCAGGCGTGCGTCGAGCGCGCGGCCCATCTCGCAGAACTGCGGATAGCTGCTGTCGCCGAGGCCGAGCACGCCGAACTTGAGCTCCTTGAGTTCCGGCGCGCGCTTGCCGAGTACGAAGTCCACAAAGCCGCGCGCGTCGTCCGGCGGCTCGCCGTCGCCCTGCGTGCTGACGACGACGACGAGCAGGCGTTCGGCCTTCAGTTCGCGTGTCGGGTAGGCGTCGGCGCGCAGCAGACGCACTTGCAGGCCGCTCGCTTCCGCTTTCTGCGCGAACTGTTCGGCCAGGCGCTTGGCGTTGCCGGTCTGGCTGCCGTAGACGACGCTGAGGCGCGGCGCACTGACCGGATCCTTGGCCAGTGCCGCGGACACCGCGCGCGCCACGCTGTTGCCGGCCTGGCTGGCCAGGCCTGCCGCATAGCCGGACAGCCACCACAGCGAGGAATTGTCCAGTCCGTCAACGAGCCGCGCGAGCTCGCCGGCCTTCGCCTCGGGCAGCGGGATCAGGGGCAGCGCGGGATGGGCGGACATGGATGTCACCGAAGTCGTATGGACGTCCAAACGCCCAGTGATCGACGATGCTAGGCCTGCGTGAAGACCTCAGGAAAGGATGGGGGGTTATTCGGTTATGCCGCGAGGGTATGTCCGTCGGCGGGCTCGGAAAACCTGCAGCGGCGCGGGTTTGCGCCTGCCCGGTAGGCGTTGCTGCTGCAGCGCGGCGTGACGCGGGTTTTGCAACGGTCACAATCGCTTCGCGCAGGCCCTAGAGCCTGCCGGGAGGGAACCCGCCACGGCTCCAGGGCTGTGGCGGGTTTTTTGTCTGGCGCCGGCGTCTGCCTGTCCCCTGCAGCGATGGGTACGAAGCGCCATCCGCCCATTGATGCCGACCTCTCGCGTGACCCCCGTCACAATCAGCCGATAGACCGGATTGCGTGGCGGCGAATACCGCCTTGAGGCGGATGTGGCCGTCTTTGCCCAGGAACAGAATCCAGGACGGCGCCGTATGTTCTGGGGTGTACGGGGCCGCGTGCAGTTCACGGCTAGATTGGGAGATCAACGTGCAGAAACTGAACAAAATCGGCATCGTACTGATGCTCGGATTCGGATTGGCGGGGGGTGCCGCCGCAGCGGGACTCAGCGCAGACAAGAGCAAGCTGATCCTGGATGCCCTGGATATGGACCGGGTCGCGCAAGAAGACGCGATTGGCGACATCAAGGGCTATGGCAAGTACCGTTTTGCAGTACCTCATGATGTGCAAATCAATACCGCCGGTCACGGCCGCTGGGAAATCCGGCCGGACGGCATCAATGTCTGGACTTTCGAAGTCGAGACGCCCGACGCGGCCCACCTGAACTTCGGCTTCAGCCCGTTTTTCCTGCCCGACGGCGCGCGCCTGGTGATCCAGTCGACGCAGGGCCTCGACAAGCTCGGCCCGTACACAGCGGAGCAGAACCTGCCCAGCGGCCAGTTCTGGACCCCCGTGCTCAAGGGTGAAGCCGCGATCATCGAACTCGAAGTGCCGGCCAGCCGCATGGCCGAGCTGAAGTTCGGCATCGTCCGCATCGGCCACGGCTACCGCGGCTTCGGCGCGACCGCCAAGCACTGCAAGTCCGGCGCCTGCAACACCGACGTCGCCTGCCTTTCCACCGGCGATCCCTGGAACAACCCGCGCCGCTCGGTGGCGGCCTACACCACCGGCGGCAGCGATACCTGTACTGGTTCGCTGGTCAACAACACCCTCAGCGACAAGCGCATGCTGTTCGCCACCGCGACGCATTGCGGCATCAGCAATGACACCGTCGGTGCCACCGTGGTGGCGTACTGGAACTACGAGTCGCCGACCTGCCGCCGGCCGGGATCCTCGGCCAGCGGCCAGATCGTGCCGCGCCCGAACACCACCAGCTCCGGCGTGCGCTTCCTCGCCCAGACCGCCAATCCGTTCTCCGGCTCGGCGCCGGCGGGCGACCGCTCGGACTGGACGCTGCTGGAGTTTCTGCAGCCGGCCAATCCGGCCTACAACCTGTACTGGGCCGGCTGGGATCGCCGCAACCTCGATCCGGTCTGCTCCGCTCCGGCCGACCCGACCCTGACGACAGGCCTTTGCGCCTCGATCCACCACCCCAGCGTCGACGAGAAACGCATCACCTTCGTCGAGGCCACCATGCAGACCGGCAACATCTCCGGCGCCACCGGCGTGCACTGGCATCCGTTCTGGGATCCGACACCGCCGAACCTGCCGAACTTTCCGGCCGGTGGCGCGCTGACGCCGAGCGTGACCGAGCCCGGCTCGTCCGGTTCGCCGCTGTACAACGCGAACCAGCGCCTGATCGGCGTGCTCTCGGGCGGCCCGTCGGCCTGCGGCTCCACCGGTGCCAACCTGTCGGACTTCTACGGCAAGCTCGCGCATGCCTGGGACGGCCTGGGTACGCCGACCACGGCGATGAAGAGCTACCTTGATCCGGGCGGCACCAATCCGGACTTCATCGACGGCCGCGGCGAGTGCACCGCACCGGCGGGCCCGACCAGCGTGGTCGCGACGGCCACGGCGCCGAACCAGATCACGGTCAACTGGACCGCGGCCGCCGGCATCACCACGTATCGCGTGTTCCGCTCCACCGGCACCTGCCCGGGCAGCAACTACACGCAGATCGCGGAAGTCACCTCGGGCACGTCCTACGCCGACACCACCGTGTCCGGCGGCTCGACCTACAGCTACAAGGTCAGCTCGCGCGACACCGTGCAGCCCTGCGATTCGGCCCAGAGCGGCTGTTCCAGCGCGACGGCGACCGGTGTCTGCTCGCTTTCACCCTCGTTTGCCGGCCTCACCACCGCCAGCACGGCCGGTACCGCCAGCTGCGCCGTCAACCTGGCATGGGCGGCGGCGACGCCGAACTGCGGCGGCGGCGGCCAGATCCGCTACAACGTCTACCGTTCGCTGACTCCGGGCTTCACCCCGTCGGCCGGCAACGCGGTGCAGACCTGCGTGACGGGCACGACCTTCAGCGACACCAACGTCAGCGGTGCGAACACCTACCACTACGTCGTGCACGCCGAGGATTCCAGCGGCGCCGGCAGCGGAGTCTGCGCGGCCGGACTGGAAGACACCAACACCGTGCAGAAGTCGGCCCAGCCGTCCGGCCCGGACACCGTTGCGTTCAGCGACGACGCCGAATCCGGCCTGACCCAATGGACCTCGGCCGGTAGCGGCGGCGGCGCCAACTGGGCACTCGTGACGACGCAGGCGCATTCGCCGACCAGCTCATTCTTCGTGCCCGATCCCGACGTGGTCAGCGACCGCACCCTGACGATGAACGGCAACGTTGCCGTGCCTGCGGCAGCCGGCACCACGCTGGAGTTCTGGATCCGCTACTTCAACGAGGCGAGCTACGACGGCACGCTGCTGGAATACTCGCTCGACGGCGGCACCACCTGGACCGACATCCTCGGTGCCCAGGGCGCGGTCCCGGCCGACGCCAACCGCTTCATCACCGGTGGCTACAACGGCATCATGAACGCGTCCGGCGCCTGGGGTGCGCGCACCGCCTGGCATGGCGACTTCAGCACGGCGTGGATCCGCTCCAGCGTCAACCTCAGCGCGTTCGCCGGCACCAACGCGAAGTTCCGCTTCCACTTCAAGAGCGACTCGTCGGTTGCACGTGCGGGCTTCTGGCTCGATGACGTCCGTCTCTACTATGGCAGCGCCTGCACCAACGGCGTGGATCAGATCTTCAAGAACGGCTTCGAGCTGTAAGCCCCGTTCCCGGCCGCGCGAGCGGCCGGGATGATTCATTCGCGGGACCGGCCTCGCCTTGCGGCGGCGCCGGTCCCGCTTTTCGTTGGGCTGTGCCGACAGGCGCGCAATCCCCCTGCGAATCTGCTTGAATCGACGGCCCATGACCCGCGCCGCGCCTTCCTTCGCCGACTTCCTCGAGAACCGCTACGCGCACCTGCTCGCGCGCTGCCGCGAGGCCGGCGTGCCGTTCTACGACGATGCCGGCGTGGCCGAACAATTGCAGCGCGTGCTGCTCGCAAGCGACTTCGCCTACGACTGCTTCTCGCGCGATCCGGCCCTGCTCGCGCCCGAGGCGCTGATGCTCATGAGCGATCCGCGTCCGGCCGACGCGCGCGTGTGGCAGATCGATCCGACCGAGCGCACCGAAGCGCGCCAGATGGCGCTGCTGCGCCGCTTCCGCAAACGCGAGGCGCTGCGGCTGATCTGGCGCGACGTCAACGGTCTCGACAGCGTGACCGACACGCTCGACGGCTCCACCGCGCTGGCCGAAACCTGCCTCGAGTCCGCCTTGCGCTATGCCGAAGCCAATCTGAGCGTCCGCCACGGCCTGCCGCGCGGCGCCAAGGGCCAGGCGCAGCGCCTCGTCGTACTGGGCCTGGGCAAGCTCGGCGGCGGCGAACTCAATTTCTCCTCCGACGTCGATCTGATTCTGGCCTACGCCGAGAACGGCCAGACCGACGGCGCGCGACCGCTCGACAACGAAGCCTTCTTCGCGCGGCTGGGCCAGCAGATGGTCAAGCTGCTCGCCGAGGTCAGTGTCGACGGCTACGTCTATCGCGTGGATCTGCGCCTGCGCCCGTTCGGCAACGCCGGCCGCGTCGCGCTGTCGTTCGCCGCGATGGAGCAGTACTACCAGCGCGAAGGCCGCAACTGGGAGCGTTATGCCTGGATCAAGGCGCGGCCCGTCGCCGGTGACCTCGCCGCCGGCAAACGCCTCTGCGAAACGCTGCGGCCGTTCGTCTACCGGCGCTATCTCGACTACACCGCCTTCGGCGGCCTGCGCGAGATGAAGGCGCTGATCGACGCCGAAGTCGTGCGCAAGGACCTCACCGACAATCTGAAACTCGGCCCCGGCGGGATTCGCGAGATCGAGTTCATCGTGCAGCTGCTGCAGATGATCCGCGGCGGCCGCGAGCCCAGCCTGCGCGTGCGCGGCCTGCTGCCGGCGCTCGCCGCGTGTGAACAATTAGGTTTTTTGGAAAAAGCGCGCGCGCAGCAGTTGCGCCGCAGCTATCTGTTCCTGCGCCGCGCCGAAAACCGGCTGCAGATGCTGCGCGACGAACAGACCCACGCCTTGCCGTCCGACCCCCAACTCGTCGAACGCATCGCCCAGGCGCTGGGCCATGCCGACACCGCTGCCTTCGCCATCGCGCTCGCACACGAACGCGACGGCGTCGCCGAAGAATTCCGCAACCTGCTCGCGCCGCTCGACAAGGGCGCCACGCCGCTGACGCCGGACAGCTGGCTGCAGCTGTGGCGCAACCTCGACCGCGACGACGGCACTGCGAGCGAACTGGCCGCCGCCGGCTTCGTGCCCGCCGAACCCGTGCGCGAAGCGCTGCTCGGCCTCGTGCGCTCGCCCGCCGTGCGCAGCATGGCCAGCGGCTCGCGCGAACGCTTCGACCGCCTGATGCCGCAACTGCTGCAGGCCGCCGCCGCGAGCCGCGCGCCGGCGGCCTGCCTCGAACGCCTCGTGCGCCTGCTGCACGCGATCGTGCGCCGCGCCGTCTATCTCGTGCTGCTCGACGAACAGATCGGTGCACGCAAGCGCCTGATCGCGCTGTTCGCCGACAGCGCGTGGCTGGCCGAGCGCGTCATCGCGCATCCGCTGCTGATCGACGACCTGTTCGACCCGCGCCTGGACGCCGTGCCGGTCGACCGCGGCGCGATCGAATCGGAAATCGCGCGCCGTGTCGCGACACTCGATGCGGGTGACGCCGAAGCGGAAATCGAACTGCTGCAGGAGATCAAGCACAGCCTCGGCTTCCGCCTCGGCCTCGCGTTCCTCGGCAAGCGCGCCGACGCGGTCGACACCTCGCGCCGGCTTGCCGTGCTCGCCGAAACCCTCGTCGCGACCGTGCTCGCGCACGCCGAGCGCGACGCGATGCGAGCACACGGCAAGCTGCCCGGCCACCTCGGCAGCGGCAGCGGACTGGCCATCATCGGCTACGGCTCGCTCGGTGCCGCGGAACTGGGCTTCGCGTCCGATCTTGATCTGGTCTTTCTCTACGACGAAGCGCTGGGCCAGGTCGACAGCGACGGCGCGAAACCGCTGGACGGGCAGCGCTATTACGCGCGCATCGCCCAGCGCGTCGTGCACCTGCTGACCACGATGACGCGCGCCGGCCGGCTGTACGAAGTCGACGTGCGCTTGCGCCCCGACGGCGGCAAGGGACTGCTCGTCACCAGCGTGCAGGGCTTCGCCGACTACCAGCGCGAACGCGCCTGGACCTGGGAGCATCAGGCGCTGGTGCGATCACGGTTGCTCGCCGGCGACAGCACCCTCGCGCGCCGCTTCGCCGGCGCGCGCGCGACGGTGCTCGGCCTGCCGCGCGAAACCGGCGCGGTGTTCGAACACGTCGCCACGATGCGCGCGCGCTGGCGTGCCGAGCGCGACCGGTCGAACCCGGACCAGCTCGACATCAAGCAAGGCGCCGGCGCGCTGCTCGATATCGAATTCCTGCTGCAGGCCCTGGTGCTGGCCCACGCCGCGCGGATTCCCGCGCTGCTCGAATCCAGCAACAGCGCGAACCTGATCCGCATCGCTTCCGCGCACGCGTTGCTGTCGGACGAACAGGCCGGCCTGCTAGCCCGCGCGCACGCGACTCTGCTTGACGCCGCGCTGACCTGCACGCTGGACGCACGGCCGCGCATTGCGCGCCGGAGCGAGGTGCTGGATGTCGCCGTGGCCGACGTGCTGGACGTGGCGCGTGCGTTGGGGTTGGCGTTTGGTTGAGAGCAATGCCGGGAATGCTCAAAGCCCTCCCCTTGAAGGAGAGGGCTTAACTCGCGGCTTGATTTGCGTTTCAGCCGGGCACGAGTTCCGCTGCACGATGACGTATAGGGTTCGCCAGAGCTCACGCCCCGACCGGATCCGTCCCGCCATCCGCCACCCACGCCTTCACCCCGAAATACGTCGTCAACACAATATCCGCCGACCGCAGCGCGCCGTTGACCCAGCCCTGCTGGTCCGAATACGCCTCGCCACAGGTATATAAGGCCAGGTTTTCATAAGGCCGCGCCAGCTGCGGAATCACGTCGCGGTCATCGGCGCCGCGCGCCCACTGGTGGTAGGCGTAGCCGAAGAATTCGCTGTCGCCCCAGCGGCGGTAGCTGGTCAGCACGGGCTGTGGCACGGTGAAGGTCGCGAATACTTCCTGCAGCTGCCGGCGCATTTCGTCGACCACGGCCTGCGAGGCGGCGAACAGCACCTGCGGCACTTCGCCGTCGTAGTGCTGCTGCAGCGGGGACGTGAAGGCCGGGCCGATTTCCTGCAGTTCCTGCCAGAAATCCGCGTTGTTGAAATCGCAGTACAGGGTCAGCGCGGCCGGTCCCGTCGCCGAGGTGCCGGCGATCGGATCGAAGACGTAGAACGAATCGGCCGGCAGGTCGGTGAACGAGGGGCCGTCGGCGATCGGCGCGCGATTCGTGCTGCTGTCGCGCCACCACGCGTTGTCGAAATACAGGTTCACCTTGGTCAGCACCATGCCCACGGCCGCCTCAAGATTGCACTGCAGCCGCGCGTACGCATCGCCGTCGCCGGCGAGCAGTGGCGAGGCCGCGGTCAGCGTCTGCAAGGCGTTCTTCGGCAGCGCGAGGATCACGCGCCCGGCGCTGATGTGGCCGTGCTGCGGCGCATCCGGATAGACGCCCGGCGTCGACTGCCACTGCGCGCCGATGCGGTCGTCGGTCGCGGCTTCGAGCGCGCCGACCGTCGCGCCGATGCTGATCGAAACCTTGCCCTCGATCTGCGCGACGAGCGCATCGATCAGCGTGCTGAAGCCCTGGTCGAAGGCGTGGAATTTCGGGTCGCTCGGGAAATCCAGCAGGATCTGCAGCGCGTCGCCGGCGTTGGAACTGGAATGGAACGGCCCGGCGAAGCCGAGCACGTCGCTGAGCATCGCGATGCATTCCTGCGAATAGCCGTAGCGGCGCAGCAGCGACCACAGGCCCCAGGCATTGAGCGGCGTGCCGTCGTAGTGAAAGGCGTTGCGGAAGCGCTGCCAGAACTGCGGCGTCGGATTCGCCGGCGGATCGCAGCGGTTCTGCGCGAGGATGGCGCGATAGACGCTGTCGATCAGCTGGCCCGGGCTCAGGCCCTGCTCGCGCACATCGAGCGTATACAGCTGGCTCCAGATCGCATTGCCGTTCGCCGCGGCCTCGCCGACGGTGAAGGTGTGGCCGCGCACGTAGTAGCGGTTGTTCGCATCGCCCATGCCGAACGGGACGATCCGCGAATCCAGGTTCAGCCGGTGCGCGAGTTCCATCAGTTCCTGCATCTGGAAGTTGAAGCGCATGCCGCCTTCTTCATCCTTCGCTTCGACCGGCTTGCCGCTGTCGTCGAGGATCACGACGCGATCGGTATCCAGGCGCCCGCCGACGCGGCCGTCCTTCTCGACGATAGCGATCTTCAGGGCCGGGTCTTCATCGAGCAGGCGATAGGCGCAATACAGACCGGACACGCCGCCGCCGACGATCAGCACGTCGACGTGTTCGGGCGGACAGACAAAGGCAGCAACGCTCATGGCAGCGGTTCCCGATGGGGCTTGTCGTGCAGTGATCGGATTGCAGCGTCGACGCGCGCCGACACCGCGTCGCCCGCTGCGCGAACGAACCGCGTCCGGGAGCGGGCAGTGGCGGGCGTGCTACTTGCCCTGGTGGATGTCGACGGCGATCGGCAGCCGCTGCGCGAGCAGGAACGCGACCACGGCCTGCTGGTCTGCGTCGCTCAATTGCTTGAACGCATCGATGACCGGATTGGCTTCGCTGCCCGGGCTGGAATGGAACAGGATGGCTTCCTTCAGCGTGCGCGCGCGGCCGTCGTGCAGCCAGGGACCGGTATCGGCGACACCCCACAGCGGGCGGGTCAGGAACAGCGGCGGCGCGATATTGATGCCGGTGACATCGGCGCCCTGCACGCCGACATCCTGCAGGCCGCTGCCCATGTTGTGCGTGCGCAGGTCGCTGAGCAGCGGCACGGTGACCGGCGCGGTGTTCGTTGGTGCCGGCAGGCGCGGATAGACATAGGCCGGCGCGTCGCCAGGCTTGGTCAGGTTGATGCGCAGGTCGCCCGCGCCGAGCGACGGCACTGGCACGCTGGCCAGCAGCGATTTCACCGACGCGTCGATCGCATCGGCATTCAGCGCCTTTGCATCGGTGGCCTCGAGGTTGAGTGCGGCGGCATTGCTGTGCGCAAGGATCGCCGCGACGCGCAGCTTCACTTGCCGCGTGGTCGCGTGGCGTTCCGGCGGCTCCGGATTGATCAGCAGCGTTTCGCTGGGGCAGCCGTCCATGGACGTGACATCGGCCACGCCGGGATCCTCCACCACGAGTTCCGGCAGTTCCAGCGTGAAGCTCGGCAGATGGCAGCTCGCGCACATGGTGCCGGCGAGGCGGCCGTCGAGATCCTTCGCCGTGCCTTCGAAAATCGCCTTGCCGCGTTCGAAGCGGTCCTTGCCCGGCTTGTCTGTCGGTATCACAACATAGGGCGGGCGCGTCATCGTCACGAACGACGTCAGCGCGGTGACATTGCCCAGCGTCATCTCGTCGATCTTGCCGTCGCGGTCGCAGTCGATATGGCCGACCTTCTCGACCGCCTGCATGCTGAAGTGGAAATCCAGCGCATCGCGCACGAAGTGGCGCACGCTGGAGGCGATGCCCTTCCACTGGAACGGCCGCACGATCAGGTCAGATGCCACGCCGGTGACCTTGCTGGTGTCCGGCGTGCATTGGCCAGTGGGATCGCACTGCGTGGCATAGGTGCCGAACGGCAGGCCCTTGGCGCGCAGAGGAATGCTGAGCGACACCGGGCGGCCTTCGATCTTCGCGAGGCGGATCGCCGCGCGCGTGATGATCTCGCGCCGCAGCCCCAGCTCTGTCGACATTTCCCCGCCGACCGACTGCGCATAGCCCGTGCCGAACACATGCGGCGGATTGCGGATCAGGTACGTCAGCTGCCACGGGAAATTCGGATTGATGAAGGCATTGCTCGCGAGGCCTGCCGAGCCGCCGACCGGGCTGGGCTTGCGCAGCAGCGCCTGGGTCGAATAGTCCGGCGGCACGTAGCTGCCGATGGTGTTATGGCATTCGTAGCAGCTCTGCGAGTCCAGCCCGTTGACGCGCAGGAAAGGAAAGTTCGGAAAGGCCTCGGGATACAGCGCCTGGCGCTGGCGTGCACGTGGCCCTTCCTGGCCCTCGCCGTGGCCGTCTTCCGGCGTGAACGGCGTGGTGTGGAAATCGCCGCCGGATTCCAGGATCTTGCGCAGCGGATAGTCGTGGATCCGGGCCTGGTCGATGCTGACCTGCGGCGTGATGGCCGGCTGCTGGGCCACGGCCGTGGCGGCTGCACCCAGAACGACAACGACCCCGAACACCGGCGCGAAACGCGCCTTCGATCGAACGATGTGACGCATGGCTTTCCCCTGGCTGGGTGCTGAGCTTGGCTGGGCGTCGCGAGTATAGAACGCGAATAAAAAACAAAACAATACATACACTGGCGTAGTTTTCTGCGGCTTTCTGCGCGCGTAAGCGCGATTCGGTGACGGAAACTATCAGCGGAAAACGGCCGTGATCGGTGCGCGGTTTGGACGGCTATACAGCCGTCACGTTACGCGGTATCCCGTCGGCATCGCCGGGCATCGTCAGCAGGTCGCGCGACGCCTGCGCCGCGCCATCGGACCCGGCGGCGCCGCGCCGGAACTTCAGCGGCGCCGCTTCGTCCAAACCCGGTTCCGGCCGTTTCCGCACCTCCACCCCGCGCCCCGAGATCCCGCCATGACCACCACGCATCCGCCCAGCCTGATCCGCCGCAATCGCGGCTTCCTCGCGTTCGTCGTCCTGATGGTCGTGTTCCGCAGTTCCTTCGCCGACTGGAACACCGTGCCGACCGGCTCGATGCTGCCGAGCATCGTCGAAGGCGACCGCATCCTCGTCGACAAGCTCGCCTACGATCTCAACGTCCCACTGACCCACCTCAGCCTCGCGCGCTTCGCCGATCCCCAGCGCGGCGACGTCATCATCTTCGATTCCGCCGCCGCCAACACCCGCCTCGTCAAGCGCGTCGTCGGCATCCCCGGCGACCGCGTGCAACTCATCGACAACCGCCTCATCGTCAACGGCGTCGCCGCGCAGTACGACGGCATCGAAGAGACGCAGAACGCCGTCTTCGCGAACGAACACCTGCTCGGCATCACCCACCGCGTACGCCTGAGCCCCCACCTCACCGCCAACGCCAACTTCGGCCCGGTCACCGTCCCCGAAGGCCACTACTTCGCCATGGGCGACAACCGCGACAACAGCGCCGACAGCCGCGTCATCGGCTTCGTACCGCGCGACGAGATCGGAGGGCGCACGCAGCGGATCGTGATGTCGTTGAATTACGAGAACAACTACGTGCCGCGGTCGGATCGGTTTTGGAAACGGTTGGATTGATGGGGCGTGCCGGAAAGCCGAGCTGGCGGCTGGCGTTCTGGCCGGCACTGAGAGCCCCCCGCTTCGGGGGCTTTGTCATTTCAGGGTAGATGAGCACCCGCTGCGGTGGAGGTACAACCTGGAGCTGTGCCCCTGGTCATTGATACGCGGTTCTCCACGCGCCCATAGACGGACAGGCCGATCGAAACCGGCAGCTTTCGTGCACGATGCCTGAAAATCACTCACGCGAGATTGACTATCAGCCATCGGTGTCTGCTTTTCAGGCACCGATGAGTGTTCGCCAGTCATTGATGACTGATCGTCAATCACCGTCCTCTGAAAATCAGAGGCCGGCGAGCGGTTTACACCCGTCGTCCTCTGAATTTCAGTCATCGCTGCCTGATTTCCAGTCGTCGGCGTAGGGAAATCGGCCATCGGTGCGTCTCGCGCAGTCATCGGCCTCTGGCAATCAATCAACGCTGAGTGATTTTCAGAAGACGAAGCGTGGTGCGAAGTCATCGAGGACGCGGCGGCAGCCGAGCTATCGCGGCAGTCGCGCTCTTGCGACAGGAAATCGGTAGATGATCAGAGGGAGTCATTGAGCATCCCGTACGGCTCCTGGATCGCCGAGCGCCGCCAAAGCGACATTCCAATGAGACTGCCCTCGTCGCCGCTACGACTTCAAGGACGATTGTTTCGGTACCGCTGCACATCGTTGTCATTGCCGCTGGGGAAGAGACTACTACGGCCGTGCCAACCAAACGATGCTGTTAATTTAGTTCGAAGCACTACATTTCGTTGGATTTGCTATCAACGAAACTGATTTGGCAAAGCGTAGTGAGGAATGTATGGTTACTTGCAGGAGCTGCATGCCACGGATGGCACCTCCCAAGCACCACGAAAACCAGGGAAGGGGAGGGCGCAACTATGGTGACTACGAGTCAATCCAGACTTGCCAAGCGATCCGCGCACGACGATCTGGTTCGACGCGCCCTTCGCTCACTGGAGCGCCGCGCACGCCGCCCCGGCGTACTGCTCAATAAACCTTCGGTAGTCGCCGACTGGTTCCGCCTGCGTCTCGCCGAACACGAACACGAAGTCTTCGCCGCGGCATGGCTCGACCAGCACCACCGATTGATTGCGTTCGAAGAACTCTTCCGCGGCACGATCAACGGCGCACCCGTTCCGGTACGCGAAGTCGTCAAGTCTGCGCTGCGCCACAACGCTGCGGCTGCGCTGTTCGCGCACAATCATCCTTCGGGTGGCAATTGGCCGTCTTGCGCCGACGTCGCCATCACGCGCGAAATTACCAAAGCGCTGAGCTTGATCGACGTCGTGACACTCGACCATTTTGTCGTTACCGCTGCTGATCCACCTACATCTGTCGGTGCCGTTGCGCCGGATGCGATGCAGTGCTTCAGCATTAGCAGTTTGTTTGAAGCATCCGGCAATCGAGTCACGTCGGTCCTACGAAAGGCCAGGCAGAAGAGCAGGGTGGCGGCCACGTAACTACGACTGCGGGTGGCTCCAACGCGGGTAGCCCGCTGCGATCCGGCGCAGATTGCAGACGAAACGAGCAGCCCATTCGCCGCCAATCTACCTATTGGAGATGCACGCTCTACCTGCCAAGCTCCACTGCGACAGCAGGTGCTCCGAAACACCTGTAGCTCTCTCATCAGCAGGGCGGTAGGAGAGAGGTCACACGCCTGTCAGGTCTTTCCCGACGCCATCCAGGAGTTGCATCAGTTCCAGGGCTGCCCCTGCTATGGATTCCATCCGGGTGGTGTAGTCGGGGATTTTCTCACCGACCGCGAGATGCGGTGTTGCTTCTTCATCGAAGTCGTGCACCAGCCAGTTTCGTTCGGTCTGGAATGATTTCACTTTCTCCCAGATCTCGGGTGCGAGCGGCGCGTGTTTATCGATATCCCCGATCACTGCGCCCATAGGCTTGGACAGATGTGAGGCCATCTGCGCTTTCACAGCATCGACGGTGGCGCCCAGTTTTGCACCAGAGTAGGTGGCGAAGTAGCCGGCGAGGGCATACTGGACCTTCTGGCCGAGCATCACGGCTAGTCCCGTCATCTCGCACAGCGTGGCGAAGCCTTCGGGCTGATCAGGTATCTCGATGGTCATGGCATCTCCTGAGGTTGCGGACGCGCGTAGCGGCCTTCATGACCTTTCCCACTCGGCTTGTCTATCGGTGCGAATCGATAGATGATCGGACAGCAGGGGTGAATAATCAATGTGGAAAAAGTAGCATTAGTTCTGAGCATGGCCGTGCTCAATGTTGCCGCGTTGCCGTTATGAGGTTAGTCCGCACGTTGCGGACTAGCAGCAGTGCGGCCTAGAAATCTCACGAAGTGCGGCTATCCGAAAATGACATGCCGCGACCACTCACGTTTCGAATGCAGGACGGACCGTCTTCCCGTACATTCTGGAGCTAGACATCTGATTTAGTGCAAGCCTTTCTGGGGCTGGCTGGTGTCGATCTTCGAACAACAGGCGTGGAATGCTATGAAGCAGCCAGTCACCTACTTTAACGAATGGGGGAGCGTCCCTGTTGACGACGATGTTAGACCATTCAGCACGATCGATCCCTACAACGGCGGAACCGATCGTGGAAACCGAAAGCACCACTTTGTCTCAGTCGTCTATATGCGCGGATTCGCAGATGCGCGTGGTCGAGTCCAGATATATCGACAGGAGGATCCAGGAAATCCCCAGCCAATGCAGCCTCGGGCAACCGCGTACGAAAAAGATTACTACTCCCAAAAGCTCCCGGACGGCGGGCAAGAAACCCATCGCTTTGAAGATCTGTGGAACGGTATCGAGACTGTCTGGCCTGAGACCGTAAGGGCTCTGGAATCGCGTAGGCTATCGGCCGCTATCTCGTTCAACGTTCAAGGTATGCAGGCGATTATGTGCGCCAGAGTGCCGGCGACTCGCGATCGCCATGCCCGGATCCTGGAAGCCAAGCTACGCCAAGAGTGCAAAGTTCTCGAAGAACTGGGCAAGCTACCTCCTGAGCTGGAGCAATATCGCGGGCAGTTCGACACAGTTCCAGTTGGCATAGATCCGCAGAAAACGTTGTTGGCGATGGTCGGTGAGTTCAACAAGCACGGAGATCTGTGCTTCCAGCTTGGCTTCGAGGTGCTGCACAACGAGTCCGATCTGCCGTTCCTGACATCAGATAACCCCGTCTGCAGTTACAACCCGTCACAACCGCCGTTCCTGCGTATGCCTTATGACCATTCTGGGGAGATAGAACTAATTTTTCCGATGACCGCGAGAATGCTTCTGCGCGGATCAAGCAGGATCGAACCCACCAACATCATTTCGCGCCACAGAGATGTCGAGGATCGGACAGAGGTCCTTGATTACAACCGAACAATCGCGCAGTTCGCCTATCGATTGACAATTGGCAGGGATAGGTCGAGCGACGATCTAGTACGCGAGTATTCCGCGCTGGTGCCGACCATCAGCATTGAGGCGCTGCGTAGCGAGTGGGGAATCCAGATTATCTGGAGCCACGTCTTCGGGCCAAGGCCCATCCTGGCTCAGTTTATCGATACGTCGGAAAAGGCGGCGCGACTTGAGGCAAGAATGGCTAACTCCACCGGAGGAACGCCTCGGGTGGCGGGGTGACGTGCGCCGGAGGGCCGCCGGAATTGGGGTTCGCGAATCCTGGGGACGCCGGGCCGCGACCTACTCCGGTGATGAGCCGAACGTTCTCGCCCGTCATGGACCTATTTTTGTAGCTTGGCTTCGTTCTCAGATCGTGCTCAGGCCATCCGTCGATGGCCTGCATGTTGGCCTCACGCATGCGGAGTCCATGCACCGTCATTAGTGCGTATTCCGACTCCCGGTCGCGGAGATCGGCAGGCGACAAACTGACATCGAGCGCACCCAGGTTCTCCCGCAAGTGGTCTTCACGGCGAGGAAGCCCGGCAGTTGATGCTCAACCAGAACATCGACGCCAGCAACGCCAGCGGACTCGTCGGCTACGAGAGCCCGTCGCAGTTGAGCCGGGAATACCGCCGCGTTTTCGGCGAGCCGCCGCAGCGCAATGTAAGACGACTGCGGGCATTCTGAGAATTCAGCGGCCGCTTCGGGCTGGAAACACAAGTGCGCCTGTTCTCAGCCGTTGCCGCCTATCGAACACCGGGTAGAATTTGATCCTACTGCCGCCAGAGCGAAGTACGATGCGGACCACCCAACAACTCAGCATCACGCTGCCGAACGAAATGGCCGATGTCGTCAAGGCAAAGGTTCAGGCCGGTGAATATGCCGCCGAGAGCGAGGTCATTCGCGATGGGCTGCGCGTACTGCTTGCGCGTGATCGGGCGGTCGACGCTTGGCTGCACAACCAAGTCGGGCCAGCGTTCGACGCGCTGAAGGTGGATCCCGCACGGGCCGTCACTCCTGATGCGGTAAGAGCACGTCTTGCCACTGAGCGCCGCAAGTCACGGTGAATTACCGGGTTGTCTTCGCGCCTGAGGCCGAGGAACTGCTTGCGGCCTTGCACCGGTACATAGCGTCTGCGTCACACGCCGAAATCGCTGATCGCTTCACCGATGGCATCGTTCAGTTCTGCGAGAGCCTCTTCAACCTTTCCGCGACGCGGCAACAAACGTGACGATGTCCTTCCAGGCCTGAGGGTCACTCACTATCGCAAGCGCGTTGTTATCGCCTTCATGGTGGACGCGGGTGTGGTGTCCATCCTCGGTGTCTACTGCGGCGGCCACGACTACGAAACGATCCTGCCAGACGAGGGAGAACCGTAGGCGGACGGCGCTTTCCCCGAGTCCTGCGCATGCCGAACAGGGTCGTAGCGATACAGCATCACGCCAAGAGCGAGGAACGTGTGCCGCAAGCGACGCGTCCCAGGCCATTGTGAGCGGCTTACATGACTGAGCCCCCCGGTTTCGCCGGGGGGCTCACTTCCGTGGATCTGGTGAAGATCGATGCACCAGAACAAACCAGTTGCCACGGTTTTCTATATCGCGCGGCTACTCAACTCACTCAAACCCATCCTTGAAAATCACCCCATCATCGAACAACCCCACGAGCACCGGATCATGGTCCGACGCGCGGTAGGGGCTGGCCGGCATCACCAATGTGCGCGGTGGATTCAGCGTTGAACCGTTGGGTTCTTCTTCATAGGCCGCTTCGCCGGTGTCGCGGACGTCATCGTTGTAGTCGAGCTGCGGCAGTTCGTCGGCGTTGATGTGCCAGGGGGCGATGCTGACGACCTGGGGTGCGAGGCTGGCGCTGGCCAGGGCGTAGTCGAGGTGGCCGAGCTGGCCGTCGAACAGGTAGGAATACGCGTCGGGTCCGCCGAGTGCGGTGAGCAGGTCGACGTAGCCTGCGCTCGCGAGGGTCGCGATCGGTGCTTCTTTCGCATAGGCGTTGTAGTCGCCGAGCAGCAGGACGTCGGGATCGTTGGCGGCCGGTACGACGGTGGTGTTGATCCACGTCAGCAGGCGGCTGGCCTGCTGGGTGCGACGCGACGCGTAGCAGCCTTGGCCGTCGCCGCTGTCGGCGTCGCTGCCTGACGCGCCGGAGCAGCTCTTCGACTTGAAGTGGTTGACGATCGCGGTGAAGCGCTGGCCGAAGGCCGGGTTGCCGGTTTCGACGACGTCGAAGGTCTGCGCGAGCGGTGGGCGGTTGTGGATCGTGTCGTTGTCGACGAGCGTGCCGCCGACCGGCGACAGCACGCCGCTGCGATAGATCAGCTGGTTGCGGATGGCGTCGGTGCCGAGTGCTGCGCCGGTGCCGGCGACGACGTACGGATGGGCACCGCCGCAGCGCGCGTTGACGGCGCCGAGCAGGTCGGTGATGGGGTCGCTCGTCGCTGCGTTCTGGATCTCGACGAGGCCGGCCACGTCGGCGTTCAGCGCGCACAGCACGATGGATGTGCGTTCGCGCTGGCGGTCGAGTTCGTTGCTGTTGTCGGCGCCGCGGCAGTCCTGGCTGCTGCTGGGACCGCAGGGACCCGACGACGAGCTGGACGTCGTATCGAGCGTGGTGAAGTAGTTCAGCACATTGACGCCGGCGGCCTTGATCGCGCCGCCGACGGCGGGCGCCGTTGCGGTGCGCGGATTGACCGGCGTGAATACCGCAGGCGTGGCCTGGGTCGGGCGGATGCGCCAGGCATCGGTGCCGGTGAAGCCGGCGAAGGACCAGTGCAGCACGCCGGTCAGGTTGTCGATGCGGTCGCCGCCGCGGAAGAAGTCGCTGCCGTGGTTGCCGGCGGAAAAGCCGCCGTTGGCCTGCGGATGGAACAGGTATTGCGCGCCGTCGGCCAGGGTCAGTGGCCAGTTTTCCACATTGTTCTCATCGTCGAGGATCACGCGGCGGCGCGCGAGCGCGGCGAGGTGCGCGGTGTTGCCGGCGGCGCCGGGCGCGTTGTCTTCGGTGAACTGGCGCGGACGGCCGCCCTGGTACAGCTCGATCTGCCCGTAGCGCGCGAGTTCAAAGTATTCCGACACGAACAGCGCGTCGTTGAAGCGCACCAGCATGCCTTCGCGCGCCTCGTAGAACGCATCGACGTCGCCGACGACGGGCAGGGTGATCGCGGCCGGCGTGATGTCGCCGAGGCGGTTGCCTGCGTCGGTGATCGCGACGGCGCCCGCGGTGCTCGCGGTGATCTCGGTCAGGCCGAAGAATTCGCTGACCAGGCCGGTCACGCGCACGCGCTGGCCTTCGTTCACCGCGGTCGGGCACGCGGCGCAGAACACGAAGATGCCTTCGGAGGTGAGCGGATCGGCGTCGGTATCGGCGTCTTCTTCCTGTACGAAGAAGCCCGACAGCTTGCTGCTGCCCTGGTAGCTGCCAGTGACGATGCCTTCGACCGTGACGCTCGTGCCGGCACCGATCGGTGTCGTCGCGCCGTTGCCCTGCACGTCGTGGATCTTCGCGAGCGGCAGCGCGTCGTCGTTGACGATGGTGCCGTTGGCCTGGCCGTCGGCGATGACGGCGTTGAGGGGGTTGCTGAGCGTGACGCGGAAGTTCTCGTCGGGTTCGCCGACGGTGTCGCCGTTGATGACGACGTCGAAGGTGTAGCTGGTAGCGCCGGCGGCGATGGTCTGCGCGGTCAGCGCTTTTGCGATGTAGTCCGACGGCGCGATCGCGCTGACGTCGCTGGTCGCGATGTCGAATGTGACGCCGCCGGTCGGCGCGGGCTGCGACAGGCTGACGGTGAACGTCAGCGTTGACGTGCCGCTGTTGCCTTCGTCGCGGCTCGCGTCGGCGATGCTCAGCGTGGTCGGCTGCGGACCGCTGCCCTGCGGCGTGACCGAGACGCTGTCGATCGCCAGGCCGTGGTCGGCGCCGCCGTGATCGGGATCGGACCAGCGCAGCAGGATTTCGCTGCCGTTGGGCAGGCTGATGCCGCTCAGCGTCGCGCTGCGCGCCTGCTGGTTCGCGGCGAGATTGCCGTTCAGTGCGGCGGCGCTGCCGCCGGTGACGGGACTCGTGAAATCAAGGCTCGCGACCGCGGTGCCGGTGCTCTGGAATTCGGCAAGCGTGCCGCTGAAGCTCGGCGCGATGGCATAGGAAAATGCGATAGCCTGGGCGGTCGCGGCGCTGTTGCGCCATTGCTCGCCGGTGTAGGTGATGGCGAGCGCGGTGATGGTCGAGCCGGTCGTGTTCTTCAGGCGCAGGCCCCAGAACAGGCTGCCGACGGCGGCGTTGCCGGAGCCGACCGAACCGAGTGCGCGATCGGCGTTGCCCGATGCGCCGTAGCTGTAGAGATTGCCCGCGTTGCTGCCGCCGGTGTCGGCGACGAGGTTGCTGCCGCTACCGGTGCGTGCGTGATACCAGCCGGGCAGCGTGGTGTTGTTGGCCCATACGGCGGTGCCGCTGGCGGGCAAGGTGTCGAAGTTCTGCGTATACGCGGTGCCGAGCGTGGTCAGCGCGACCTGCGCTGATGCCGGCAGCGCGGTGAAGGCCAGCAGGCTGCACATGGCGAAGGCCCGCGCGTGCGGGCGTCGTCCGGATTTCATGGCGCACTATCCCCTGAAGAGTGTCGACGAAGCGGCGTTGCGTACGCGCCGTCGTGGCGCGGACAGCAACGGCCGCCCGCTGCGAGCATGGGAGGCCGCGGCGACATGCGGGTTACACCGGGATGATCGGTGCGAGAAACGGGAAGGGTTCGTTTGCACCGGCCGTGCGCGAGCGAACGGCGGTCCGTCGACGCGTGCTGTCAGCGAATTCCGCTACGGTTGCGGCGCTACCGTCCGGCGCGTCCGTTCAAGGGTTTGCCGCGTCGACGTTGTCGGTGTATCCGGCGGCACACGCGTTCCGTCCGCCCGTCGATGCGCGCTGCGGCCCCGATGACGTGCTACACGCCGAGACCCTGCCGCAACGGTTCGAGCCAGCGCGCATACGCCTGCCACCGGCCCACGCTCGCGCGATTCACGCTGCTGCGCGCCTGCACGGAACTCAGCGTCGTGATCGACCGTGCGCGCCAGCGCGCGGGATCGATGACGCCGTCGTCCCAGGCCAGTCCGCAGAAGTCGAACACGCGGCGCGAGGTTTCGCGCGGATCGGTGACGAGGTCTTCGTAGTCGACATCGAGTACGAAGCCCGGAAACGCGGCATGCCAGTGAGCCATGAGGTCGCGGTAGAGGCCGTGGTAGTGGGCGAGTTCTTCCATGCCGTTGGCGTGGGCGATGGTTTCGGGAAAGTGCTCGCGCAGATTGGCGAAGCAGACGTCCAGCGGATCGCGGCGCACGTGCAGCACCTTGGCGTCGGGGAAGGCGCGGCGGATCGCGCCGATGAGCTGGAAGTTGTCGGGCCGCTTTTCGGTCACGTGGGTGGCGGTGCCGATGGCGTGGTGCCCTTCGCCCATGAACGCTTCGCGTACGTGTGCGTAGTCGAGTTGCGGCAGGCGTCGCGCGAGCGGTTCGTCGATGAGGGTAGGGCAGTAGTAGTCGGCGGCGTGGCGCAGCGCGGCGGTGAGGCGCGGTGATTCGCCGTAGGTGTGCACGCGGGCGTGCGCGCCGAGCATGCTTTCGAGCAGGGTGGTGCCGGAGCGGTGCAGGCCGACGATGAAGATCGGGAGGTGATCACCGGTGCGCTGCGCGTCGGACGCGGTCGCGGCCTGCGCCGCAGCGGGCGCGTCCATCGGGTGCTTGAGCAGCGCGAACAGGCGCTCGTGCCGGGCGCGATCGTAGGGCACACGCGCACGGACGGATGCGCATGCGGCGGACAGCGCTTCCCACGCCGCGTCGGTGTCGCCGAGGTCGTCGAGTTCCTTGAACAGCGCGAACTGCAGCAGTTCGCGGTCGCGCGGATCGAGCGGGCGCTGCAGGCGCTCGCGCAGCACGGCGACGTGGTTGGCATCGGCGGTCTGCCGGCGCAGGCGCGCTTGCAGCCAGTAGCCCATCGCCGATTCCTGCGGGGTGCCGAGCACCTGATCGAGGTCGGCGCGGGCTTCGTCGAATGCACCGGCGTATTGGTGGATCAGCGCGCGATTGACGCGGCACAAGCCGTCGCCGGGCGCCGCGGTGACGGCGGCATCGGCCCAGTCGCGGGCGAGGGCGTGAGCGCCGATCGCGCTGAGCGCAGCGGCGGTGCGTGCCTGGTCCGCGGGCGCGAGCAGGGCGCGCTGCGGATAGGCCTGCGCCCAGTACGCGAGCGCGTCGTGCGCGACGAACAGGCGCAAGCCTTCGACGACTTCGGGGGCCAGCGACGGCGGCACAATGCGTTCGCGCACGGCCGCCAGGAAACGGGTGCGCGCGGCGACGTAGCGACCGCCGAGCAGCTCGACGCGCGCGCGCAGCAGTTCCGGTTCGATGTCCTGTGGTGATTCGGCCTGCCAGCCGTCGAGAATGACCAGGGCCGCATCGAAGCGGCCCTGGCTGACATGCCCGTCGAGGCGACGGCGGCGACGTTCGGCGCGCACGGGGCGGCTAGAGCAACGTGCTCATCGGTGGGGCGGCTTGGCGAGCGCGGCGCGTTCGCCCGGGTTGCGCGTCGTCGGCGATGGCGCTGCGCTGGCCGGCCGGGCCACAGGCACATCGGCATGCTGCTCGAAGTCGTTCTTGAACAGCGACACCTCGCTCAGCAGCGACACGTGCGGCACGCGCTGGAAGGTGGGGCCGAAGGTCGACAGGTTGGCCCAGTCGCCGCTGGGGCTGGTCGGCCAGTTCACCCAGTTCGCGGTATCGACATAGCGGCCCAGGCTGAGCTGCAAGGGCATCGCGCTGCCGCCGGTCGGTTCGACGACGCTGACGAAGTACGTGCCCGGCGCGAGCGTCTGCGGTCCACCGACGAACTTCACGTCGTAGACGCCGCCGATGTAGGTGCTGACGATCGCCTGCGTCGTGGCGATCACCGCCGCCGGCTTGCCGTTGACGCCGGTGGCGCGCAGGTTGGCGACCACGTTCTGGCCTGGCCAGCTGCTCGGCGGATCGGGCGGCGGCGGATCGGTCACGGGACCCATCGCAAAGCGGATGCCCTCGAACGTGGCGGTCTGGGTCAGGGTGTACGAGGTACCCAGTTCGCCGCCGTTGCCCGCACCGATGCCCAGCGTGCCGCTCACGGCGCCTTCGTGGCGGGTCCACTCATTGCCGCCGATCGTGGTCACGGTCGCGGTCAGCACGTTGTTGCTCGGGACCGTGTCCAGCGCGTTCTGGTCGGACGTGGCGGTATACGTCACGCCCCAGATGCCCGGCGTCGACAGCACCGCCGGCGGTGTGTAGGCGATGGTGGCCGTGACGTCGGCCGTGAGGGTCGGGATGCTTGCGGCCGTCAGCGGCGCACCGAACGGCGCACCGTCGAGCGAGGGCTGCGCGGTCGCGGTGACATTGGTCAGTGCCGTGCCGCCGATATTCTTGACCGCCACCTTGTAGTTCGCGTCGACGCTGATGCCCGCGGGCACGCGGGGATACACCACCGCGAACGGCGGCGTGGCCGCCAAAGTCCCGAGATCGACACTGCTGCTGGCGACCTTGACGTCGTCCACGACGAGCAGGAACTTGTCGGTCGAATTGAGGCGGAAGCCGATGTAGACCGTCTGGTTCGCGTACGGCGTCAGGTCCACGGTATGGCTGGTCCAGGCGGTCGCCTCGGCGGCGTTGGAGTACACGACGGTGCTGTTGGTGATCTGATTGCCAATCACCCCGGTGCCGCCCGTGGGGACGCTCGGCGCGGTCATGACGCGCACTTCGTAGCCGTCGAGGTAGACCGGGTCGTAGTTCTTGGCGCGCCAGGACAGCGTGCTGCCGATGGCGGGGATCGGGCCGATGGCGGGAGTCCACATCCAGTCGTTCGCTGCACCGGCGGGGGTGTACCACGACGTGGCGAAGGCGACGCAATTGGTGGAGTCGGACTGAAAGTCCTCGCGCACTTCCCAGGCTTCATTGACGTAGGAGACGTTGGCCGCGGGCGTGCGGTTGTCGACGTTGCGCAGCAGCCATCCGCTCGGGAACGGATAGGTGCCCGCGCCGCCGGGACCGCTGCAGCGCAGTACGGGCAGCTGCGTATCGGGATCGATACGGGTCTGGAAGTCTTCGAGATACAGCGTGGCTGCCATCGACGATGACGAGAACACGAGAGCGACGGCGGTCGCCAAGGCATGGCGACGCAACGAATTGGACATGGATAACCCCCTGGATGTGGACGGTCGAACGCGCGGCGGCCCGTGTCTGGCGGCCAGTTCCGATACAGGTCCACGCACGCGGGCTGAGGGCTCGAATGGACGCTCCGGTGCGTTCCACTCCGGAACCTAGCAGGAAAACATCCATGGCCGTATGGGACCAAAGGCGGGTAGGGATTTGCGGACTTGCCGTTGACAGTCGCCGATGGCGTGGGTCCCGACACGCGGCGCGCTTTTGCGGCGGCGCGTTGCAGACCGACATAGGCGCCGTACTTGCGCGCGCACGCTCGCAGCCGGTCGTCGGCCGCACGGTAAGCCGCTGCGGAGGGTCACACCGTGGGCACGGACGTATGTCCCGCACGTCGCGTCGGGCTCACGCGGGGTCGCGCGCGAGGATGCCGTCGATCGCGGTGCGGAACGCCTCGGTGCCGGGCCAGCTCGTGATCCGGCCGAGGCGCTTGCTGTGGGCGAAGACGAAGAACGTCGGTATGCCGTGCAGACCGAAGCGCGTGGCCATCGCTTCGTCGTCATAGACATTGCAGTGCAGCCAGCGCACCCGCGGCCAGTTCAGGCGTTCGGGCTGGGCCAGCATTGCGCGTTTGGC
Source organism: Lysobacterales bacterium (assembly GCA_038207515.1). Lineage (GTDB taxonomy): Bacteria > Pseudomonadota > Gammaproteobacteria > Xanthomonadales > Rhodanobacteraceae > Tahibacter. The sequence goes on from JBBQZR010000027.1 coordinate 68,789, forward strand.
GATATCGCAGTTGGGGCAATCGCGGCCCCAGAGAAACAGCACATCGAGCGACGCGCTGCCGTCGGCGAGCACGGCAGCGAGCGCGCCGCTGTGCACGCGCTGCATCGCGAAGCGGTCGAAGAAATCGGGGACGGTGGTGTCGGTCATTTCAATCCTCGCGTCGCGCCGCAGCTTTTGTTCACTTTTTCTTCGTCGGCCGCTTCCAGCCGGGCAGGCTCTGTTGCCGCGCGCGCGCCACCGTGAGTTCGTTGTCGGGCGCGTCCTTGTTGATGACCGACCCGGCGCCGATGGTCGCGTTCGCGCCGATCGTGACCGGTGCGACGAGCGAACTGTTGGAGCCGATGAAGGCGCCGTCGCCGATCGTCGTGGTGGATTTGTTCACGCCGTCGTAGTTGCAGGTGATGGTGCCGGCGCCGACGTTGACGCCGGCGCCAATGACCGCGTCGCCGAGATAGCTCAGGTGATTGGCCTTGCTGCCGCTGCCGAGCACGGCTTTCTTGGTCTCGACGAAGTTGCCGATGTGCACGCCGGCAGCGAGTTCGGTGCCGGGGCGCAGGCGCGCGTACGGGCCGATCACGCAGGGGCCGTGCGTGACCACGCCGTCGAGGTCGCAGTGCGCGTGTACGCGGGTGCCGGCGGCCAGCGAGGAATCCTTGATGCGGCAGAAAGGACCGACGCTGACGTCGTCACCGAGCTGCACGCTGCCTTCCAGGATCACGTCGACGTCGATCTCGATGTCGCGGCCGACCGTGACGCTGCCGCGCAGGTCGAAGCGCGCCGGATCCGCGAGGCGCACGCCGGCGCCGCAGAGCGTGCGCGCCTGGCGCCGCTGGTAGTGGCGTTCCAGTTCGGCCAGCTGCCACGGATCGTTCGCGCCGAAGGCTTCCTGCGGATCGCTGCAGATGGCGCAGGCGGCGGGGTCGCCGTCGGTGGACGCGAGCGCGAACACGTCGGTGAGGTAGTACTCGCGCTGCGCGTTGTCGTTGCCGATGCGCGCGAGCCAGTCGCGCAGATGTCGCGCGGAAGCCGCGACGATGCCGGTGTTGACGAGGTCGATGGCGCGCTGTTCGTGGCTGGCGTCCTTTTCCTCGACGATGGCGCGGACCTGGCCGAGCCCGTCGCGCACGACGCGGCCGTAGCCGCTGGGGTCGATCAGGTCGGCGGCGAGCACGGCGAGGCTCGCCGCGGACTGCGCGAGCGGTCGCAATGTGCTGGGCGTGATCAGCGGCACGTCGCCGTAGAGCACGAGCACGCGCGCGTCGTCGGGGATCGACGGCAGGGCCAGGCCGACGGCGTGGCCGGTGCCGTGCTGTTTGGCCTGCAGCACCCAGGTCAGATCGGTCGCGCTGGCGAACGCGGCCTGCACCTGGTCGCCGCGATGGCCGTAGACCACATGGATCGCGGCCGGCGCGAGCGCGCGTGCGCTGTCGATCACGTGCGCGAGCATCGGCCGCCCGGCCAGCGGCAGCAGCACTTTGGAGCGGGCGGATTTCATGCGCTTGCCTTCGCCGGCGGCGAGGACGATGACGTGCAGCGGTGCGGACATGGTCGGCCTTGAAGTCGTGGCGGCAGCTCGTTGGCGAGGATTATTGCAGGGCGGCGGCGCGGAGTTGGTTCAAGCGGCCGCGGATCGCCGCGGCGCTCGCGGCCGGGCCGAAATCGCGCTGCAGGGTCTGCCGCGCGGCGTCGCCGATGCGGTGCGCCTCGGCCGGATCGTCGGCGAGCCGGCGCAGATGCGCGGCAGCGGCGGCGATGTCGGGCTCGGCCCAATGCTGCTCGCGCCAGTCGGGATATTCGCCTTCGGCCACGGGCACGAGCCGGTACGGCACGAGGCAGCTGTTCGATTCGTGCATGAATTGCAGGTTGCCCGAGTACGCGGTGGCCACGACGGGCTTGCCCTGCGCCATGCATTCGGCCATGCCCAAGCCGAAACCTTCGGAGCGATGCAGCGACAGGTAGGCGTCGCAGCAGGCCTGCAGCGCCCACATGCCTTCGCGATCGAGAAAGCCGTCGCGTACTTCGATGCGATCGTCGCCGGCGGCGGCGTCGACGAGCGCGCGCAGCGCGGCGGGCAGGCGCTGGCCGTTGATGGTCTTGAGCAGCAGATGGACGTCGCGGCGCTCGGGCGGAAACGCGGCGCGGAACGCGGCGATTGCCGCCTGCGGGTTCTTGCGCGTGATCCAGGAGTTGAAGTCGAAGCTCGCGAGCACGACGAAGGCGTCATCGGGCAGATCCAGCGCGCGCCGCGGCAACGGCGGCTGCGCCGGCTGCTGCAGCGCGAGCGGCATGACCCGCACCGGCTTGTCGGTGCACGCGGCGACGGCGTCGCGCACGAATGCGGACAGCACCCAGATCTCGTCGACGAGATCGAACGAGCCCAGCCAGCGCTGCGGAAACAGTTCCAGCTCCCAGAACCAGCAGCCGATGTTGTAGCGGCCGGCGAATGCCGATGCGCCGAGGTGTGCGTGCACGACCGGCATCTGGTCGGCATTGATGCAGAAAAGGTTGATGTCCTGCGGCATGCGTTCGTCGAGGAAGGCATCCAGGCGCCGGTCCTGCTGCCGGCTCGCGATGCCGATCTCGAAATTGCGCACGCTGAAGGGCAGCTGCGCATGCTGCAGCACGCCGGCGTAGTTGCGCAGGATCTCGGCCACGCCGAACTCGCCGCGCGCATAGCCGATCAGGTTCACGCCGTCGCGCGCGCTGGGCGGGGCGACCGATGCTGGTGCCGTGGTTTCCGGCACGGCCGCTACGAAGGCCTGGCGTTCGAGTCCGCGGCGCAGGCGATGACGCCAGTTCGCCGGCACCTGGCGGTACAGCGCGAGCGCCCAGCGCTGGCGGCAGCTCCAGTCGATCACGGCGAGACTCAGCGCGCTCAGGCGCGGCCAGGCGCCCGCCGCGCGCAGGCGGCCGGCCGCGTCCCAGTGCGGCGCCGAGACGCCTGGCGCATGGCTGAAGGCGACGCGTACGGGTTCGATGTGGCGCGCGGGAATGCCGAACTCGCGCGCGGCGGAGCGCAGGTACCAGCGGATGAAACCTTCGCGGCCTTCGCGTTCGCCGAGATCGAACGCCGCGTGCAGGTCCGGCCGCAGGCGCCAGGCCGCGTACATCAGGCGCGTGATCGGCGCATCGGCTCGCGCGGCGATCTCCTCGCAGGGTTCGTCGTAGCGCTCGCGTGGCATATGCCAGGGATCGGCGACGGCGCGGGCGCAGCCCTTGTCGAAATAGTGGCGGTATACCGAGCGCAGCGGTCGCGTCAGCGGTTCGCCGTCGGCGAACGCGCCGAACGCGTAGGGAATGCGCCGATGCCGCGCGTGGCCGTTGGCGCGCAGGCGCTCGAGATAGTCGTCGTACAGCGGCCGCAGTGCGCCGAGGTTGCCGCTGCGGTAGCGGTCCTGATGGCGCGAGAACAGGTGCGGGTGGTCCACGTCGACGCCGCTGAAATGCACGAATACGAGCGCGTTCGAGTTCGCACGCCACTGTTCGCCGTCACGATGGACGTCGCGTTGGGCGAGGTTCCAGTAGGCCAGGTTGTAGCCGTCGTCGCGCAGAATGCACACGTCCGGGAACAGGCCCGGCGCGAGGTCCATCCATTTCTGGTCGGTGAACAGACCCTCGGCGGGATCGGCGACGCAGCCGAATTCGAGCTTGTCGGCCCACCAGTCGATGAGCCGGTCGGCGTATGCGTGCGCGCCGATCGCGACGAAACCGAGGTTGTAGGTGCCGCTGTTGAGGATGGCGAGCTCGCCGGGATGGCGGTGGTCCGTCATCGGCGCATTGAGGTGCGGCGTCAGCACCGCGAGCGCGCCGTGTGCCAGCGCGGCGTCGACGGCCTGCAGCGGCGCGAGCACATACGTGTCCGGATCCAGATAGACCAGGCCTTCCTGCGCGTGGCGCCGGCGCAGCCAGCGGAACACGTGGGGCTTGATCGCGGTATTGAGTTCGAGGATGTCGTAGCGGAAGACGAAGGCGTCGAAATCGGGCAGGTCGAGTTCGTCGATGCGGATCAGCTCGAACGGCGCGCCGGCCAGGTCGGCGTCGTCGTGACCCCGATCGGCGAGCGCGACGTAGCGGCGGCTCTGCGGGTGCTGCGCGGCGAGCGACTGCATCAGGGTCAGCGCATACGCCAGGTAATTGCGCGAGACGATGGTGAAGAAGATCACGAAAGGTCCGATTCCGCGGCAGCGCTGTTGCGGCGCGAAAGAATAGCGGATCCGTTATGCTCGCGCCGCCTCCCGCGCCGGATCGCGCATGCGTCTGCATTTCTTCGAACTGGTGTGGTTCAGCACGTACGCGGAGCTTCGCGCCGAACGCTCGCGCAGCTATCTGGGGCTGGCCTGGTGGCTGGTCGAGCCGGCGTTGATGATGGCGGCGTTCTGGCTCGTGTTCGACCGCATCCTCGGCACCGGTGGACCGGGCTATCTGCCGTTCCTGCTGATCGGCCTCATCGTCTGGCAGTGGCTCAAGTCCAGCGTCGTGCATGCAGGCCAGGCGATCTGGATGAACCTTGCGCTGATCCACCAGGTGCGCATGCCGGTGCTGGTTTTTCCCTTCGTACACTTGTTGGCGGATGCGATCAAGTTCGGCGTGGTCTTCGTGCTGCTGCTGGTTGTGCTGTGGCTGGCGGGCTATCCGCCGAATGCCGCGTATCTGAGCCTGCCGCCGCTGCTGCTGTGCATGGCGCTGTGCGCGATCGGCGGCGGCCTGCTGCTCGCCGCGCTGATGCCGCTGCTGCCCGATCTGCGCTTCGTCGTGGAACAGCTGCTCACGGTGCTGATGTTTCTTTCCGGCGTGGTATTCGCGCTGGAACGTGTGCCGGCGCCGTACGCGGAATGGCTGACATGGAATCCGGTGCTGATGCTGCTCGACGCGATGCGCGGTGTGCTGTTGCACGGCCGCTGGCCCGACTGGATGGCGCTGTTGCGCGTGGCCGCGAGCGCGCTGGCGCTCGCCGCGCTCGGCGTTTTCTGCGTGCAGCGGCTGGCGCCGCGTTATCCGAAGATCGCCGCCTGATGGACAGCGTGATCAGTCTGCACCAGGTCGGCGTCGCCTTCGGCGTGCAGCGGCGTCTGCGCGGCGCGCGTCATTGGGCCTTGCAGGACGTCAGCCTGGAACTCGAGCGTGGCCGCCGCCTAGGCGTGATCGGGCGCAACGGCGCCGGCAAGAGCACCTTGCTGCGCGTGCTTGCCGGGATCCTGCAGCCCGACCGCGGCCGCATCGAACGCGTGGACGTCAGTTGCCAGCTGCTGTCGCTGTCGATGGGTTTCGTGCCGCACCTGTCGGGGCGCGACAACGCGATCCTCTGCGGCCTGCGCCTCGGCCTGCGCCGGCGCGAGATCGATGCGCGGCTCGTCGCGATCAACGAGTACGCCGAACTCGGCGACTTCTTCGATCAGCCGGTCGCGAGCTATTCCAACGGCATGCTGTTGCGGCTCGGGTTTTCGGTCGCCCTGCAGATTCAGCCCGACGTGCTGCTGCTGGACGAGTTGCTCGCGGTCGGCGATGCCGAGTTCCAGCGCAAGTCATCGCACGCGATCCACGAACGCATCCATGCCGGTACGACCGTCGTGCTCGTCAGCCACGACGAAGACAAGATCGCCGACCTCTGCGACCGCGTGCTGTGGATGGAACAGGGCCGCAGCGTGATGTACGGCGATTGCGACACGGTGCTGGCGGCGTATCGCGCTGTTCGCTGACGTCAGCCCTCGAAAGCCGTCGATGAACACCGTTTCCGTGTCTGGAACGGATATGCATGCGGAGTGGCTGGCACGGAACCCGGCGCTGGTGCTGCCCGACGCGCTGCGCGGGGCGCTGCTGCATGGCCGCTGGCGCGTGCGTCCCAGCGCCCTCATGCCCCCGTCGCGCGTGCGACGGCCTGCGGTTGTTTCAGTTCGCGCGCCGTGGTGCGGCGCAGGTATAGCGACGCGAGATTGAGGCCGACATAGATCATTCCCGGTGCACCGAGCTGCCAGCCAGACGGCGCCTCGGGCAACGCGGCCGCGAGCATTGCCGACAGCGCGGCAAACATCGGCAGCAGACCCCAGCGCAGTATTTCGCGACGCGTGGCGCGGCGCTCAAACGCCGACAGTGCAAGCCGTTCGCGCTGCAGCCAAGCGTGCTGATAAAACAGCGCCATGACGGCGCCCAGCGTGCCGAACGCAAGGGCGTAGGCATAGTAGATCGCGCGGAGTTCGCGCACGGTTTCGACGGAGAATGCCGTCGGCAGCGCGCCGCTGCTGATCCACGCGAAGAACGCGCCGAACAGCATTTTCAACGGATAGACGTAGACGAGAACCAGGAAGACGAGCAGCAACCCGAGGCCGCGCGCCCGACCATCGTCGAGGCCGTAGCGGCGAGTCCACGTATCGTGCCCGGCCCAGAATACGATGACCATGAGAAAGCTCGCCGCGAACGTCGGGACGGCCTTGAGCGCGTTGAGGAGCTTCGGAATACTGTTCGGAACGTCGGCGCCGGCGATGACGAGTACCGTCACGGTGAACGCGAACGAGGCATCGAGAAACGACTGATGCCGCGTGACGACCTGGCCTCGGTCAAGAAATCCGTCTTCGCGCCGCGTTGGTTCGGGCTGTTCCGACATGATCGCTTTCCGGCATCAACCGCCGGAAAGCCTAGCATGCGGCGACGCGACGGCTCCAGGAAACCTGCCTTGCCGTACCCCGCGCTTGCGCGGATGCCGGCACGCGCGAGGCCGTTCGCGTCGGTCACGCGGCCGGGAATCGCGCGTAACGGCGATACGCCGGACGAAAAAACGCCGGCACGAGGCCGGCGTGGAGTGATGCAAAAACGGTGCAAATCGGTGCGCGGCTTCGTGAGCAGGTCCGCGCTACCGTCGACGTATCAGTGCTTGAGCGCCTTGCGCAGACGCTCCAGCGCCTGCAGCTGCGCCATGGCCTGGGCGAGTTCCGCCTGGGCCTGGGCGATTTCCAGCGCATCGGTGCGGTTGGCGAGCGCGCGCTCGGCCGCTTCCTTGGCCTTGTTCGCGGCGGCTTCGTCGAGATCCTTGGCGCGGATCGCGGTATCGGCCAGCACGGTGACGACCTGCGGCTGCACTTCGAGAATGCCGCCGGACACGTAGAAGAACTGCTCTTCGCCGTTTTCCAGGATCACGCGGACCTGGCCCGGCTTGAGGCGCGTGATCAGCGGCGCATGGCGCGGCGCGATGCCGAGTTCGCCGATCTCGCCGGTGGCCACGACCATCTGCGCCGCACCGTGGAAGATCTCTTCCTCGGCGCTGACGATGTCGCAACGGATGGTGCTGGTCATGTCTGCCTCGCTGGAATGCGCCGCGGTTTTTCAGCGCGCGGCGCGGGTCCGGTCAATGTCGCTGCTCGATGTCGTCGAGGCCGGGATCAGGCCTTCTCGGCCATCTTCTTGGCTTTCTCGATCACTTCATCGATGCCGCCGACCATGTAGAACGCCTGCTCCGGCAGGTGGTCGCATTCGCCTTCGACGATCATCTTGAAGCCGCGGATCGTTTCCTTGAGCGAGACGTACTTGCCCGGCGAACCGGTGAAGACTTCCGCGACGTGGAACGGCTGCGAGAAGAAGCGCTCGCACTTGCGCGCGCGCGACACGGCCTGCTTGTCCTCTTCGCTCAGTTCGTCCATGCCGAGGATGGCGATGATGTCCTTGAGTTCCTTGTAGCGCTGCAGCGTGCCCTGAACCTTGCGCGCGACTTCGTAGTGCTCGCTGCCGATCACGTTCGGGTCGAGCTGGCGGCTGGTCGAGTCCAGCGGATCGACCGCCGGGTAGATGCCGAGCGAGGCGATGTTGCGCGACAGCACGACGGTGGCGTCGAGATGCGCGAACGTGGTCGCCGGCGACGGGTCGGTCAGGTCGTCCGCGGGCACGTAGACCGCCTGGATCGAGGTGATCGAGCCGGTCTTGGTCGAGGTGATGCGTTCCTGCAGCACGCCCATTTCCGCGGCCAGCGTCGGCTGGTAGCCCACGGCGGACGGCATGCGGCCGAGCAGCGCGGAGACTTCGGTACCGGCCAGCGTGTAGCGGTAGATGTTGTCGACGAACAGCAGCACGTCGCGGCCCTTGCCCGACGCGTCCTTTTCGTCGCGGAAGTACTCGGCCATGGTCAGGCCGGTCAGTGCGACGCGCAGGCGGTTGCCCGGCGGCTCGTTCATCTGGCCGTACACCATCGTGACCTTGTCGAGCACGTTGGAGTCTTTCATCTCGTGGTAGAAGTCGTTGCCCTCGCGGGTACGCTCGCCCACGCCGGCGAACACGGACAGGCCCGAGTGCGCCTTGGCGATGTTGTTGATGAGTTCCATCATGTTGACGGTCTTGCCGACGCCGGCGCCGCCGAACAGGCCGACCTTGCCGCCCTTGGCGAACGGGCAGACCAGGTCGATGACCTTGATGCCAGTTTCCAGCAACTCGTTGCTCGAGGACTGCTCGGCGTAGCTCGGCGCCGCGCGATGGATGACCCAGCGTTCCTGCTCGCCGATCGGGCCGCATTCGTCGATGGGATTGCCCAGCACGTCCATGATGCGGCCGAGCGTCTTCACGCCGACCGGTACCTTGATGCCTTCGCCGGTGTTGACCGCGATCAGGTTGCGCTTGAGGCCGTCGGTGGAGCCCAGGGCGATCGTGCGCACGATGCCGTCGCCGAGCTGCTGCTGCACTTCCAGCGTGATTTCGGTGCCTTCGACCTTGAGTGCGTCGTACACCTTCGGTACCTGGTCGCGGGGGTATTCGACGTCGACCACGGCGCCGATGATCTGAACAACTTTGCCCTGGCTCATAGGGAAACTCCGATGCTTTGAACTGTTTTACGGCAAGACCCGTTGGCCTGCCGCTTTGAATTTTGGAGAGTGAAGAGGAGTGAGTGGTCGCGATACCGCGCTCTTACTCGTTTCTCGCTTCTTCTCCCTCTTTACTGCTATACGGCCGCCGCGCCACCGACGATTTCCGAGATTTCCTGCGTGATCGCGGCCTGGCGTGCCTTGTTGTAGATCAGCGACAGCGACTCGATCGCCTTGGTCGCGTTGTCGCTGGCGGACTTCATCGCGACCATGCGCGCGGCATGTTCGCTGGCGAGATTTTCCAGCGTGGCCTGATAGACCAGCGACTCGATGTAGCGCGTCAGCACGTGATCGAGGACGACTTCCGGATCCGGCTCGTAGATGTAGTCCCACTCGTGCGACGTGGTCAGCCCGTTCGACGGCGGCAGCGGCAACAGCGTGTCAATGGTCGGCTTCTGCGTCATGGTGTTGACGAAGTCGTTGTAGACCAGCTTGAGCTGGTCGACGCGGCCTTCGGTATACGCATCGAGCATGACCTTGATCACGCCGATCAGCGCGGCGACCTGCGGCTTTTCGCCCAGGTGCGTGGCCGAGCCGACGAGGTTGACCTTGAGCCGGCGGAAGAAGGTGTTGGCCTTCGTGCCGATCGCGATGATGTCGATCTCGACGCCGCGGTCGCTGAGTTCGCGGATCTCGTTGAGCACGCGCCGGAACAGGTTCGAGTTCAGGCCGCCGCAGAGGCCGCGGTCGGTCGACACCACGATGTAGCCGACGCGCTTGATTTCCTGGCGCGCGACCATGAACGGGTGCTGGTACTCGGTGTTCGCCTTGGCGATGTGACCGATCACCTGACGCATCAGGCGCGCATACGGGCGCGAGGACTTCATGAGGTCCTGCGCCTTGCGGATCTTCGAGGCCGAGACCATTTCGAGCGCGCGCGTCACCTTGCGGGTGTTCTGCACACTCTTGATCTTGGTTTTGATTTCTCTGCCGCCTGCCATTGTCTCGCTCGCTATGCTGATTCAGTAAGTCGGATGCCGCCGGGTGAAACGGGACGCGAGGTTCGGCACGTCCCGCGAAAGATCACCAGCTGCCCGTCTTCTTGAACTCGGCGATGCCGGACTTGAACACGCCTTCGATGTCGTTGTTCCAGTCGCCAGTGTCGACGATCTTGCCCATCAGGTCCGCATGGTTCTGGTGGAAGAACGCGTGCAGGCCCTTTTCGAAGGCGAGGATCTTGTTGACCGGCAGGTCGTCGAGATAGCCCTTCTCGGCCGCGTACACCGACAGCGCCAGTTCCGCGATCGACAGCGGCGCGTACTGGTTCTGCTTCATGAGTTCGGTGACGCGCTGGCCGCGCTCGAGCTGCGCGCGCGTGGCGGCGTCGAGGTCGGAGGCGAACTGCGCGAACGCGGCGAGTTCGCGGAACTGCGCGAGCGCGAGCTTCACGCCGCCGGACAGCTTCTTGACGATCTTGGTCTGCGCGGCACCGCCGACGCGGGACACCGAGATACCGGCATTCACGGCCGGGCGGATGCCGGCGTTGAACAGGTCGGTTTCCAGGAAGATCTGGCCGTCGGTGATCGAGATCACGTTGGTCGGCACGAACGCGGACACGTCACCGGCCTGGGTCTCGATGATCGGCAGCGCGGTCAGCGAGCCGGTCTTGCCCTTCACTTCGCCGTTGGTGAATTTCTCGACCCAGTCCTCGGACACGCGCGCGGCGCGCTCGAGCAGGCGCGAATGCAGGTAGAACACGTCGCCCGGGTACGCCTCGCGACCCGGCGGGCGGCGCAGCAGCAGCGAGATCTGGCGATAGGCCACGGCCTGCTTGGACAGGTCGTCGTAGATGATCAGCGCGTCTTCGCCGCGGTCGCGGTAGTACTCGCCCATGCTGCAGCCGGCATATG
>JBBQZR010000028.1:0-78747 GCA_038207515.1 Lysobacterales bacterium
ACAACAGCACGAAAAGCCATCGGGACATGGGCGGCCTGGACGCAGTACTGCACGACACCACGGCAGGGCGGCGCGGCATGAGTGGAAACGTGGAAGAGTACGGGCTGCTGGACTGCAGCGCCCGCTGGCCGGATCTTAGCGCGGCCATTCGCCGATGCAAGGAATTTCAGGGGCGAATTCCATCCGATGGCGTACGGACGCCGTGCGCGACAACGACACGCGCCGGCGCAAGCGTCTTACTCAGAAGTCAGCAACTTCGGGAACAAGTGGCCGCGTCGAAGCCCCGCAAAACAAGGTACTTTTGTTGGCAGGTTGTTCTCGAAATTGCGAACTTATGAGTAAGAGCGGCGCTCGACATGCGGAGCAACGCGGTTGGGATAGGCACGACGGCGCTACACTCGGCGTCCGCCTGCCCGGAGCCGCCATGAGCACCCTGCCCGACTTTCGCCTGGAAACCTATTTTTCCAGATGGGAATTTACGGCGCGCCATCACATGTGCGCGAGCGATGCGCAGACGCTGCGCATGAGCGAACTGCTTGCGCTGGCCGGCGATGCCGAACGCGAACGCTGGGACGCGCTGAGCCTGGGCTATGGCGAAACCTGGGGCACGCCGCCGTTGCGCGAGGCCATCGCGGCGACGTACGAGGGATTGAGCGCCGCCGACGTGATCACCTTCGCCGGCGCCGAGGAAGGCATCTACTGCGCGTTGCGCGCGCTGCTGGGAAAAGGCGACCACGCGATCGTGAGCGTGCCGAACTACCAGTCGATGGAAACGCTCGCGATCGACTGCGCGGGTTCCGTCACCGGCATCGCGCTGCACGCGGCGAATCGCTGGCAACCGGACCTCGACGAGATACGCGCCGCGCTCAGGCCGAACACGCGCGTGATCGCGCTGAACTTCCCGAACAACCCGACCGGCGTCATCGCGCATCGCGAAACCTTCGACGGCATCGTCGAGCTGTGCCGGGAACGCGATATTTACCTGTTCAGCGACGAGGTCTACCGTGGCCTGGAACGCGATCCGGCGCTGCGCCTGCCGCAGGCGGCCGACATCTATGACAAGGCGCTGTCGCTCAACGTGATGTCGAAAGCGTACGGCCTGCCCGGCCTGCGCATCGGCTGGATCGCCAGTCGCGATCACGCGCTGCTGTCGCGCATGGAGCGGCTCAAGCACTACCTGTCGATCTGCAATTCCGCGCCGTCCGAAGTGCTCGCGACGATCGCGCTCACCGCGCGCGAGTCCATTCTTTCGCGCAACGTCGCGCTGTGCCGCGACAACCTGACGACGCTGAACGCGTTCTTCGCCGCGCACGCGCAGCACTACGAATGGACCGCTCCGGACGGCGGTTGCGTGGGATTCGCGCGCTATCTCGGCACCGACGGCGTCGAGACGCATTGTGGACGACTCGTGGAAGAAGCCGGCGTATTGCTGTTGCCGGCCAGCGTATTCACGTCGGCGCTGCTGCCTGTGCCTACCGATCGCTTCCGCGTCGGCTACGGCCGCATGGGCATGGCCACCGGTCTGGCGGCGTGGCAGGAATTTCTCGCGCGCTGAAAACGCAACGCGTTGCCTGCGGCCGAGATTCGCGTCAGTGGTCCTGACGAGACGGCCGCAGGCAGCAGTGAGGCGGGCTACGAGGCAACGACGGTACACATGAAGCGGACCGCACGAGGTGGCGACCGTTATCCAGAAAGCGCGCCGCTCCAAGCGGCCTGCTGTTTCTCGCGACTATTTTTCCGGCGCGGCGGGAGCCGCCGGTGCCGGCGCTGTGCCGTCCGTCTTCGGTGCCTTGAGATCGAGGATCACCGCTTCGCCGCGCATCTTCTGCATCCACTGTTCGCCCTGGCGCGCGATCATGCGCTTCTGCAGTTCGGCGCGGATCGTGTCGAACGCCGGCGGCGTCACGGGCTTGGTCGCTGCCAGGTGCAGCAGATGCCAGCCGTACTGCGATTTGACCGGCACCTTGGTCGAATCGCCGGGCTTGAGCGCCTTGAGCGCCTCGATGAGTTCCGGCGCCGGCAGCTGCACCAGGCGCACGTCGGTGAAGTCGCGCGCCTGCTTGGCCTTGCCCTTCCACTGTTCATACATCGCGGCCCATTCCTTGCCGCCCAACAATTCTTCGGCGGCCTTGAGCGCTTCGTTCTCGTTGTCGAACAGCAGCTGGCTGAAGTCGTAGGACGCGCTGCCGGCCTTGGCGACCTGTGCGTCGTACTCGGCCTTGAGTGCTTCCTCGGTGATCGGATGCGTGCGCGCGTAGTACTCCATGGTGGCGTTGGCCACGCCCTGCAGGCGCTGCGCCTCGACCGTCGCGCTGAACGCACCGTCGTTCTCCATCGCCTGCTTGCGCGCGATCGCGGCGAGCAGCACGTAGTCGGACAGTTCCTTGATCGCGCGCTGGCGCTGTTCCGGATTGGCGAGGTCCAGGCCGCGGCCGCGCGCGACTTCGTCGAGCAGGGCCGAGGGCACCGGCAGGTCGTTCACGCGCAACGCGGGTTCGCCGGCCGAAAACTGGATCACCGGCGGCTTGCCGCCGGTGCCGCCGGAACAGCCGGCCAGGGCGGCGAGCATCAGCAGGGGAATGGCTCTACGCATGAAAGACTCCTGAGGAAGCTCTGAAAAACTCGAAACTAGCATTTGATTCTGGAGCCCCCTTGAGTCAAGGGGGTGAAGTGTGGTCGCTCAGAACCGCGGGTTCTGACCACGCTGAACGCCCAGCGGGCCGGACCGGCCAAACGCGCAGCGTTTGGCGGGGTTGTGGAGATCTGGTGCCGAGTAAAAAAAACTGGGGGCCAGGACTTGCTCAGCACGTTCTCAAGACTCTTGCGGCGCCCGCGCGTCGATCGCGAGTGCGTGGATATCGGTTTGCATCAGGTCGCCGAGTGCCGCGTAGACCAGGCGATGCCGCGCGAGCGCCGCGCGACCGTCGAACTGGGCACTGACGATGCGCACGCGGTAGTGGCCGCGGCCGTCGCGCGCGCCTTCGTGGCCGGCATGCTTGTGGCTTTCGTCGATGAGATCCAGCTCGACCGGCTCGAGCGTGAGCAACGCGGCGCGGATACGCTCGGCGCGTTCGCTCACGGCAGGACCTTCTTGAACGGGCGCACGTCAACGCGTGCGTAGACACCGGCCTCGACATAGGGATCCGCATCGGCCCAGACCTGCGCCGTGGCGAGATCGTCGAACTCGGCGACAATCAGGCTGCCGCTGAAGCCCGCTTCGCCGGGATCCGCCGCATCGATGGCCGGGAACGGGCCGGCCAGCAGCAGGCGGCCGGCGTCCTTGAGTGCGACCAGCCGCGCAAGATGCGCCGGCCTCGCGTCTAACCGGCGCGCCAGCGAGCCGGGCACATCGGTTCCTTCGATCACATACCACATCGTGCTGGTCCTTCTGCAATCCGCAGCGCCGCGCAATAACGCAGCGGCACGGGCGAGGCTGTAATGGAACCGGCGCTGAGCGTAACGGCAAACGCAAACGCGGGGAATCCGCATTCTAGCGGATTGCCCCGGTTCTGCCGTGTCGCGCTTGTCTCGACGCAGATGGCGCTCGCTCAGCCGGCAGGATCGAAGTCGTCCGCGAACAGCGACGGCTCATAGTCCAGATGACTGCGATTGTTGCCGGGCGCGAGGTCGGTCTCGCCCATGGCCGGATTCAGGCGCGCCTCCGCGTCCAGCGTCACGACCGGGCGCGCGCTGCCCACGCGCAAGTCGACGAAGAAGGTCACGCTGTTTGCGCCCGCCAGCAGCGTCGGCGTCGCCTCGTAGCCGTTGCCTGAGGCCGCGGCCGTCGCGCACAGCGCCGGCAACGTCGATTCGCAGGTCCACTGCGGCGACTGCGCCGCATCGACGCTGGCCCGCAGCAGCGGCAGGCGGGCGCCAAGCGGATAGGCGCTGGAGAAACGGATGCTGCAGCGGACCCCGCCGCGCACTGCCCCATCGACGCGCTCGCACGCGATATCCGTGCGCAGGTCCAGCGGCACGTGGACGGGTATCTTCATGACCGCGATCTCGTCGCCGGGCTGGTTCTCGGTATCGTCGGAAGCGACGCTCGCAGAAAACTGCACGTGGTTGCGTGCGTCGGCCGGCACGCGAAAAACCGCCGTATAGAAGGCAGTGTCGCCGGCAGCAAGGGTGTCGGCCAGTGCGCACTGCGGATAGGCCGGAACACAGACATAGCTGCCCAGATAGCTCAGCTGCGGCGCCGTGGCGACCGTGCGCACGCGATGCGCCGTCTCCGGTCCCTGGTTGCGCACGAGGACGGTCATCACGAGCTCTTCGCCAGGCACCACATGCGGCTGCGCGTCGAGCTCGATACCGAGGTCCACGCTGCCGTAGTAGCCCTGTGCCTTGAGTACCGAACTCCAGTCCGGCGACAGCAGCGCCGCGGCGCCCGTGAGGGTCAAGCCGCCGGCGAACAGAAGACGGCGCAGACCGCCGTTGGTTGCAGTGGATTTCATCGATGTCCCTGATCAGTGAAAGAAACGGTGGATTGCCGTTCGAGCAGACCCATGAGCAGTGTCCCCAGGGTCCATACCCACAAACGTAAAAAACTGGATTCCGTGATCGCCAACAGCGCGAACACGAGCAGCGCCGCCGCCGTCGCGCAGGCCCACGGCCGCAGCGTGCCGCACAGCGACGCGGCGCGACGATGCAATGTCGCAGCCACGGCGATCAGCGCGAGCAGACCCGGCGCGCCGAGCTCCGCCAGCACTTCCAGCGGAAGGCTGTGCGGCCACGGCGTAAGGCGCGGATCGACGAGCGCTTCGACCGGCACGGCCGATGAGTCCCGATAAGCAAGGACGAAATTGTGCAGGCCTACCCCCAACGGATGATCGGCGAAGACCTGCAGCGCGGCTGTCCACAATTGCAGCCGCGCGAGCATCGACGGTGACCAGAGCGCGGCGAACAGCAGTGCGCCCAGCAGCGCCGCGGCCGCGGGCAGCAGCCAGGGCAGCGAGAACAGGCGCAGGCCGCGACGCAGCAGCGCGTGGGCCAGCACCGCGAACAGCGTGGCACCGAGCAAGGTCAGCGCGTGCAGCCACAGCGCGAGCAACGCGAGTGCGATCGCAGCGCCCAGCTCCAGCCAGCGCCCCGCGCTGACGCGAAGGAACGGCAGCAGACAGGCGATCCAGGCCAGATCGTTCGGCACGACCAGCCAGGATGCGCCGCTGAGCCGCACCCAGGCCGCGGCGTCGGCGCCGGGATCACGCCAGGCCGCCACCAGCACCAGTGCCAGCTGCACCAGTGCCGCCGCGCCCAGGGCCGGTGCGACCCAGCGCAGCAGCGCCGAACCGGCATCGCTGCGCACGAGCAGGAACCACAGCGGCACGGCCGCGAGCAACGGCACGCTGAGCGTGAACGAGCGCCGCGCGTCCAGGCCCCCCAGCGACGCCAGCACGGCGACGAGCAGCAGCGCGAGCAGCGCCCATTCGAGCCTGTCCGGCGCTCGCGACAGATCGATCGCGTCGCGCCATAGCGCCGCGGCTGCGGCGACGATCAGGCATGCCCAGGCCAATCCGAGGCTCGCGTCGGCGCCCTGAACGGCGAGAAAGCCGACCAGGCCGGCGACCGTAGCGGCTTGCCCTCCCCGCCGCGCCGTCGTCGCGCTCAGGCCTCGGGCCGCATGTACGGGAACAGCAGCACGTCGCGGATCGAGGCCGCGTCGGCGAGCAGCATGACGAGGCGATCGATGCCCACGCCAAGCCCGCCGGTCGGCGGCAGGCCGTATTCCAGCGCGCGGATGTAGTCGTGGTCGAAGTGCATGGCCTCGTCGTCGCCCGAATCCTTGGCCGCGACCTGTGCATGGAAGCGCGCGGCCTGGTCTTCCGGATCGTTGAGTTCGGAAAACCCGTTCGCGAGTTCCTTGCCGCCGACGAACAACTCGAAGCGATCGGTGATGCCCGGATCGGCGTCGTTCTCACGCGCGAGCGGCGAGACCTCGGTCGGGTACTGGGTGATGAAGGTCGGCTGCACCAGGGTGCCTTCGACCGTGGCCTCGAACAGTTCCAGCAACAGCTTGCCCCAGCCGTAGGACGGCTTGACGTGGATGCCCTTGCGCGCGCAATGCGCGGCGAGCGCGTAGCGGTCGCGCAGTTCGTGCGCGCCGATCTCGGGATTGTGCTCGCGCACGGCCTGCTCCATCGGCCAGCGCTTGAACGCCGGGCCGACGTCGATGCTGCGTTCTTCCCAGGTCAGCGCGGTCGTGCCGAGCGTGGCCTGCGCCGTGTCGCGGATCATCGCCTCGGTCAGGTCCATGATCTCGTTGTAGGTCGCGTAGGCCTGGTACAGCTCCAGCATCGTGAACTCGGGGTTGTGCCGCGTCGACACACCCTCGTTGCGGAAGTTGCGATTGATCTCGTAGACGCGCTCGAAGCCGCCGACGACGAGACGCTTCAGGTACAGCTCCGGCGCCACGCGCAAATAGAGCTGCAGATCCAGCGCGTTGTGATGCGTGACGAACGGCCGTGCCGTGGCGCCGCCCGGGATGATGTGCATCATCGGCGTCTCCACTTCCATGAAGCGGCGCGCCGGCGCCTCCAGCCACTGCCGGATATGCCCGATCACGGCCGAGCGCAGTTTGAACACGCGGCGCGCTTCCTCGGTGACGACGAGATCCACGTAGCGCTGGCGATAGCGCTGTTCGACGTCGGCCAGGCCGTGCCACTTGTCCGGCAGCGGTCGCAGCGACTTGGTCAGCAGTCGAAAATTATCCACTTTTACCGAAAGCTCGCCGGTGCGCGTGCGCGTGAGCACGCCTTCGGCGCCAACGATGTCGCCGACGTCCCAGCCCTTGAACGCGGCGTAGGTGTCCTCGCCCAGCGCGGCCTGCTGCAGGAACAGCTGCAGGCGCGCGGACATGTCCTGGATCTGCGCGAAGCTCGCTTTGCCCATCTGGCGCTTGGCAAGCAGGCGTCCGGCGACGCGCACGCGGCGGCCGAGTGCCTCGAGCGCTTCGGACGTCCACTGTTCCTTGTCGGCAAATTCCGCCTGCAGGTCACCGGCGAAGGCGTCCGGCGCGAAATCGTTCGGGAACGCGATACCGGCGGCACGCAGGGCCTTGAGTTTCTCGCGGCGCTCGGCGATCAGCTTGTTCTCGTCCAGCGGCCCCGGCGTCTCGCTCGTATCCCTGGTCTCGTCGTTCATCGCACTCTTCCCATCGAATCAGAATTCCGGGCGGGTCGGCCACTTACCTGGCGCCCGCTTACTTGGCGCTCGCGCGCTTCACCAGCGCGAGCATCCGGTCGTTGCCGGCACCCATTTCGGTCAGCTTGGCGGCGCCCTCCGTCGACAGCCGTGCGCCGGCGTCGATCAGTGCCTCGGCATTTTCCAGCTTGCCCACGATCAACGCCATCGACAGCGGCGTATAGCCCTGCGGCGTGCGCTGATCGAGTTTCGCGCCGCCGGCAACGAGCTGCTTGACGATGCCGGGCGTGCATTGCTGCGCGGCGAGGATCAGCGTGCCCATCATGCCGGCATCGTTCGGCCGCGCGCCTTCGCGCAGCAGCACCGCGATCGTGCGCTGGATGTCCGCTTCGGCGAGGCGCGTGTCACTGCAGGCGGACAGCGCGAATTCCAGCGTGGTCTGCGGCGTCTGCTCCAGCTTGCCGTTCGGATCGACGCCCAGCACGATCATCGCCTCGACGATGTCGGCCTTGGCGTTGAACAGATTGACCGGCAGGTTTTCCTGCATCACCGAAGTGCCGTCCTCCTCCATCAACTGCTCGGCCTGTTCGCGCGTCATACGCGCGCTGGTGTCCGCCGCGACCGCGAGCAGGCTCGCGCCGCCCATGATCGCGGCAATGAGGATTTTTTCGATACGCATCTGAAATTTCTCCGTCTGTGGAAACGCATTCCGTTGCAGCGACGCGGCGGACGTTCTATTTCGCCGGCTTGATCGCCTTCGCGAGGATCGCCGCCTGCCGCGGGTCCGTCGGTTTCTCGAAGAACACCTGCCCGGCTTCCGTCGCGGTGATCCGCGCGCCCTTGCCGACGAGGTACTCGGCGACGTCCCAGCGACCGCTGACGAAAGCCATCTTGAGCGGAGTAAATTGCTGCGCGTTGACCGGATCCGGCTGCGCGCCGGCCGCGATGAGCTTCTCGATGATCGGCAGCGGGCATGGCTGCACCGCGCTCATGAGCACGGTGTTGCCCTGGGCGTCCGCGTGTTTGACATCCGCGCCGTGCACAAGCAACAGGTCGATGATCGCGAGCTGGCGGTCCAGAGGATTGTTCTGCGCGCACGAGATCATGGTCGCCGTGGCCAGCGGCGTCATGCCGGCGGGACCCGCAGCGGTCGCGTCGACGCCGGCGTCGATCAGCGCCCGCACTACCTCGACCTCGGCATCGATCAGCGCCCGATTCATCGCATCGCTCGACGCACCGATGTTGCGCGTGCGCAGGAATTCCAGCGCGCGCTGCTCTTTCGCCACGTCCATGGGCTTGGCAATGCCGGGGTTCGCGCTATGCCGCCCTCGGTTGTCCTTCCAGTCCTGCAGCAGTTCGCCACGGCTGTGGATGAAGCCGGCGCCGTCGCCCTGCGCGGACTTGGCCAGCGCGATCGCCTCGTCAAAGGCCGCGTCGGAGGCGTCCAGGCTACGCAGCGTCATCAGCGCATCGCCGCGCACGCTCCAGCCGGCATTGCCGCGCGCGGCCTCCAGCAGCACCGGCGGCGCGTTGGCGACGAGCCAGGCCTTGACCGCAGCCGGACTGCTGCCACGCGCGTCGCCGAGTTCCTCGATCGCGTCGATGTAGGTCGACTTGGCCGAGTCGTCCTTTGCCGCGCGCAGCCCGTCGAGCAGCGGCGCGAGATCGCGCGCCGGGTCGGCGCTGCCCTGCTCCACGCGCGCCTCGATCTGTGCGACCACGTCCGACGCCGACGGCGCGCGTTTCGCCGATGCGGCCAGGCTCAGGCACGACAGCGCAATCGCAACCAGCAGCCGTCTCATCGTTGCTTTCTCCCGAATTACCATTTACGCATCGATACGCTTCGAACCGGCTTCCAGGCCCAGCTTCAGGCTGGCCTCGATGTATTCGTCGAGATCGCCGTCGAGCACCTTCTGCGTGTCGGTGCGCTCGATGCCCGTGCGCAGATCCTTGATGCGCGACTGGTCGAGCACGTAGGAGCGGATCTGGCTGCCCCAGCCGATGTCGGCCTTGGTCGCTTCCAGCGCGTCCTTCTCGGCGTTGCGCTTCTGGACCTCGAGCTCGTAGAGCTTGGCCTTGAGCATCTTCATCGCGCGGTCGCGGTTGGCATGCTGCGAACGCTCGGTCTGGCAGGCCACGACCACGTTGGTCGGTACATGCGTGATGCGCACGGCCGATTCGGTCTTGTTGACGTGCTGGCCACCGGCGCCGGACGAACGGTAGACGTCGGTTCGGAGGTCGGCCGGATTGATCTCGATGTCGATGTCGTCATCGACTTCGGGCGCGACGAAGATCGACGAGAACGAGGTATGGCGGCGGTTGTCCGAATCGAACGGCGACTTGCGCACGAGGCGGTGCACGCCGATCTCGGTCTTGAGCCAGCCGTAGGCGTAATCGCCTTCGACGCGGAACGAGGCGCTCTTGATGCCGGCGACGTCGCCGGCCGAGACTTCCATGAGTTCCGTCTTCCAGCCCTTGTTCTCGCACCAGCGCAGGTACATGCGCAGCAGCATTTCGGCCCAGTCCTGCGCCTCGGTGCCGCCGGCGCCGGCCTGCACGTCGACGAACGCGTTGGACGCATCCATCTTGCCGGAGAACATGCGCTGGAATTCGAGCTTGTCGACCTTGACCGCGAGCGTCTCGACATCCTCGGACACCGCGATCGCCGTGCCTTCGTCGGCTTCGGCAATGGCCATTTCCAGCAGCTCGGCGGCACCGTCGAAGCCTTCGATCAGGCTCTTGATGCCGTGCACGATCTTTTCGAGCTGGGCGCGTTCCTTGCCCAGGTCCTGGGCCCGTTGCGGGTTATCCCAGATAGTCGGACTTTCCAGTTCGCGACTTACTTCTTCGAGGCGCTCAGACTTGGTTTCGTAGTCAAAGATACCCCCTAAGCGACAGCACCCGACCCTTGAGGTCGTCGATGCGCGCGGAGATCGGATTCGTTTCGATCATGGCTGCGGCCGGCAATGGACAAAAGAGGCGCAGGATAACAGGCGCGGCCGAGGTCGTGAATGCAACGCGCTACAGCGCCTCGATATGCCGTATCAGCAGACGCAGCCGCTCGCGTCCGTTCCATTCGTCGATGCTGAGCTGGAACGCCGCGCGCAGCCGCGGCGGCGGCGGCGATCCCGTGTAGCCGCCGAACATCACGGCCTCGAGCGGATCGCGCCGGTCCGCATGCTGCAGGGTCAGGCGCAGATGGGTCTGGCCCATGAGCTTCCAGTTGACGAGGCGGAATTCGTCGTCGAACAGCGGCTCGGGAAACGCCTGGCCCCAGGGCCCGGCGAAACGCAGCTGGCGCGCGAGTTCCAGATCGTATTCGTGCGCGGCGAGGCAGCCGTCGGTATGCAGCACCGGTTCGAGCAAGCTCGCATCCAGGCGCCGCCGCGCGACCGCGTCGAATTCCGCGGCGAATTCGGCAAGGCGGCCGGCGGAAAGGCTCAGACCCGCGGCCATCGCATGGCCGCCGAAGCGCGTGAGCAGGCCCGGATTCTTCGCAGCGACCTCGGCCAGCGCATCGCGCAGATGGAAGCCGGCGATGGAGCGGCCGGAAGCCTTGATCTCCTCACCGTCCTCATCGGCCGGCGCACAGGCGATCACGGGGCGATGCAGGCGCTCCTTCAGCTTGGACGCGACGAGGCCGATCACGCCGACGTGCCAGTCAGGCTCGAACAGCACGACGCCGACCGGCAGGGTCGCCGCGCCGTAGCGCGCGAGGTACTGCGCGACCGTGGCCTCGCCCTGTTCCACCATCTGCGCCTGCAACTCCCGCCGCTCGGCATTGATCGCGGACAGGCGTTCGGCGAGTTCCCGCGCACGGCCCGGTTCGTCGCAGAGCAGGCATTCGATGCCCAGACGCATGTCATCCATGCGTCCGGCGGCGTTGATGCGCGGTCCGAGCGCGAAACCCAGATCGCTCGCGCACAGCGTTTCGGGCGTGCGCTTGCTCGCCTCGATCAGCGCGAGCATGCCGGCGCAGGCCTGGCGCGCGCGGATGCGGCGCAGGCCGGCCTCGACCAGCACGCGGTTGTTGTAGTCCAGCGGCACGAGGTCGGCGACGGTGCCGAGCGCGACCAGATCGAGCAGCGTCGACAGGTCCGGCTCGGCACGCTGCGCAAACCAGCCGTTGTCGCGCAGGCGCGCGCGCAGCGCGAGCAGCACGTAGAACATGACGCCGACGCCGGCCAGCGCCTTGCTCGGGAACGCATCGCCGTCGTGATTGGGATTGACCAGCGCCGCCGCTGCCGGCAGCGAATCGCCGGGCAGATGATGGTCGGTCACGATCACGGCGATGCCGTGCGCGTTCGCCGCGTCCACGCCCGCATGCGCGGCGACGCCATTGTCGACCGTGACGATGAGGTCGGGCCGCTGCGGCAGCAGTTCCTCGACCAGCGCAGGGCTCAGTCCGTAACCGTGCGTGAAGCGGTTCGGCACGCGGTAGTCGACGTGCAGCGCGCCGAGCAGGCGCAGGCCGCGCACGGCGACGGCCGTGCCGGTCGCGCCGTCGGCATCGAAGTCGCCGACGATGACGATGCGGCGCTGTTCACGCAGCGCCTCTTCCAGCAATTCGCAGGCGCGTTCTATGCCACCCAGCTGCTGCGGCGAAACCAGACGGGCCAGCCGATGTTCGACGTCCTGCGCGCACGCAATACCGCGCGCGGCGAAGATGCGCTGCAGCACCGGATGGATCGCGGTCGACCAGTCGCCAGTCGGCAACAACGGGGTGCGGCGCTCGATGCGCCAGCTTCTCATCGCCAGCTTCTCATCATCGCCGGCGCTCAGGCACGCAGAGGCCGCACGCCGCGCCAGAAGCGCCAGCGATGGCCGTGCCGGTAGACGCCGCGTTCGCCGCTGGCCAGATGCAGGCGCAGCTCGGCCAATTTCCCGCCGGCCAGCGCGCGTTCCAGCGCCGGCAGCCACTGCGCCGCGAGCGCTGCCAGCGAGGCCGCGTCGTCGAGGTCGACCAGCGTGTGGCCGTCGAAGCCGGCCAGCGCATCGGGTTGCGGCGCAACCACGGCGCATCCGGCCTGCCGGGCGAGTGCGGCCAGCACCGCATCGCGCGTAAGCACGCGGGCGAGCGGCGTCTTGATCCACTGCGGCAAGCTGCCGGCGCCCCAGAACCACAGGCTGTTGACCGGCAGTTGTCCGCGCGCGGCGCGCTGCTCATTCAGCGGATGGTTGTGCAGCACGATCTGCGCCTCGTTGAGCAGACTGCGCCAGCGCTTGCCCTCGTTGCCGTCGGGCAGGTGCAGGCGCAGATCATCGCCGAGCGCCTGGTCCGGCGGCACGAACACGGGCAACTGCGCGCCGGCGGGTGCGCGCAGATACCAGCGCGACGGCACCGGCGCATCGATCGGAAAGCCGCTGTCGCCAAACAGCGGCTTCAGCGGACGCAGCAGCTCCTGGCAGTCCTCGGCGCTGAGCCCGAGTTCGCCGCAGGCGAGCATGCGCGCGGTCGCCATGTCGGCGCGCACGTGCGCCGGATCGGCGCGCAGCCAGACGTTGTCCGCCGCATCACCGCAGTCGGCCGCGCGCGTCAGCGCAGCGACCGGAATGGTTTTTGCGGCAAACTGGAAAAGTTCACGAAGGGCGACTTCGCGGCCGGCGGCCACGGGCGGCGCGGTGTCGCCGCGGGAGAACCAGCGTGCTATCGGGCCTGATGCGAGCGCTGCATCGGCAGCTAGGCGCTGGCGCGGGGGAAGCAACAGGGTGAGCGTGTTCATGCGATTGCCTCCTCTGCCACGTCACCGGCCAAGCACAGGGTCCGCGTAGGTTGGGGTAAGCCGCAGGCGCACCCCAACATCACGGTGACTCCGTATCCAAGAACCCATGCCGAAGGAAATCTTCGCGCTGCGTGGATGCATCGCTTCGCGCTGCGTGGATGCACCGCTTCGCGCTGCGTGGATGCATCGCTTCGCGCTGCGTGGATGCATCGCTTCGCGACGCCGAATCTCCGCTTTGCGGTGCCCGAACCCCGCGAGCGGCGCCGAACAAACGCCTCATTCGGCGCCTGGGCAAGCGAAGACATTTCCTTCGGCATGGGTTCTTTGTTGGGGTGATACCTCGATGTTGGGGTGCGCCTGCGGCTTACCCCAACCTACGCGGATCCATTTTAGATTCATCGCGGATCCATACCTTCGTCAATCGTACCGAACCGCCATGACCTCGTAGCGCTTCACGCCGTTGGGGGCCTGGAACTCGAACGAATCGCCCTGGCTCTTGCCGATCAGTGCGCGCGCGATCGGCGAGCTGACCGCGATCAGGCGCTGTTTGATGTCGGCTTCGATGTCGCCGACGATCTGGTAGGTGACCTGGTCGCCGGACTCCTCGTCCTCGAGATCGACGATGGCGCCGAACACGATGCGCGTGCCGGCCTGCAACTTTGAAACGTCGATGACTTCGGCATAGCTGAGGGTCGCTTCCATTTCCTGGATGCGTCCCTCGACGAAGCCCTGCTGTTCGCGCGCCGCGTGGTATTCGGCGTTCTCCTTGAGATCGCCGTGCGCGCGTGCTTCAGCGATCGCTTCGATGATGCGCGGGCGGTCCACGGTCTTGAGCTTTTCCAGCTCGTCACGCAGACGTTCGGCGCCTTTGAGGGTCAAGGGCGGACGCTTCATGCTTTCAATTCCTTATGCAGCTCTTGCAGGCTGTTGACGCTGCCGTCTCCGCGATAATCCAGCGAATGCAGCAGCGCGCGGGCGCCGGCAATGGTAGTCGAATAGGTGATGCGCTGCTGCAGGGCTTCGCGCCGGATCGAGAACGAATCGGCGATGGCCTGCTTGCCTTCGGTGGTGTTGACGATGAAGACGATCTCGCCGTTCTTGATGAGATCCACGACGTGCGGACGGCCTTCGATGACCTTGTTGACGCGGGCGCAGTCCAGACCCTGCGCCCGGAGCCAGTCGCTGGTGCCGCTCGTGGCGACCAGCGAGTAGCCGCGACGCAGCAGGTCCTGCGCGACCGGCAGCAGGCGCTGCATGTCCGGATCGCGCACCGACACGAACACCTTGCCCTTCGGCGGCGCGCTGATGTTGGCGGCTTCATGCGCGCGGGCGAACGCCGCGCCGAAGCTGCGGCCCACGCCCATGACTTCGCCGGTGGAGCGCATTTCCGGACCGAGAATCGGATCGACGTTCTGGAACTTCAGGAACGGGAAGATCGCCTCTTTCACGGAGTAATACTCCGGGATCACTTCACGCGTCGCGTTCTGCGCAATGAGGCTCTGCCCGACCATGCAGCGCGCCGCGATCTTGGCCAGCGCCACGCCGGTGGCCTTGGACACGAACGGCACCGTGCGCGAGGCGCGCGGGTTCACCTCGAGGATGAACACCTTGTCGTCCTGAATCGCGAACTGCGTGTTCATGAGGCCGATGACCTTCAGCTCGCGCGCCATCGCCCGCACCTGGTCGCGCATCTGGTCCTGGATTTCCGGCGACAGCGAATACGGCGGCAGTGAGCAGGACGAGTCGCCCGAGTGCACGCCGGCTTCCTCGATGTGCTCCATGATGCCGCCGATCAGCACGTTGCCGTCGCTGTCGGCCACGATGTCGACGTCGACCTCGACCGCGTTGTCGAGGAAGCGGTCGAGCAGCACCGGCGAATCGTCGGACACGCGCACGGCTTCGGTGATGTAGCGTTTCAGATCGGCGTCGGAATGCACGACTTCCATCGCGCGTCCGCCGAGCACGTAGCTCGGGCGCACGACCATCGGATAACCGATCTCACGCGCCAGTGCCATCGCCTGGTCGGCAGTGCGCGCGGTGCGGTTCGGCGGCTGCGCCAGGCCGAGCTTCTGCACCATCTGCTGGAAGCGCTCGCGGTCCTCGGCCAGGTCGATCGAGTCCGGCGAGGTGCCGATGACCGGCGCGCCGTTCGCCTCGAGCGCGCGCGCGAGCTTCAGCGGCGTCTGCCCGCCGTACTGCACGATCACGCCCTTGGGTTTTTCCTTGTCGATGATCTCGAGCACGTCCTCGAGCGTCAGCGGCTCGAAGTAGAGGCGGTCGGACGTGTCGTAGTCGGTCGAGACGGTTTCCGGATTGCAGTTGACCATGATGGTTTCGTAACCATCCTCGCGCAGCGCGAGTGCGGCGTGCACGCAGCAGTAGTCGAACTCGATGCCCTGGCCGATGCGGTTGGGACCGCCGCCGAGCACCATGATCTTGTCGCGCGCGCTGGGCTGCGCCTCGCACTCTTCCTCGTAGGTCGAGTACAGGTACGCCGTCGAGGTCGCGAACTCCGCCGCGCAGGAATCGACGCGCTTGTAGACCGGCCGCACGTTGAACGCACGGCGCAGGTGGCGCACGGCGTTCTCGTCGGTGCCGACCAGCGTCGCCAGGCGCGAATCGGAAAAGCCCTTGCGCTTGAGCTGGCGCAGGCGCGCCGCATCCATCGCGGCGAGGCCGCGCGCCTTGACGTCGGCCTCGGTGCGGATCAGGTCCTCGATCTGCGCGAGGAACCAGCGGTCGATGCGCGTCAGCACATAGATCTCTTCGAGGGAGAGGCCGGCGCGGAAGCCGTCGGCGACGTAGAACACGCGCTCGGGGCCGGGCTCTTTCAGCTCGCGCTTGAGGCGCGCGACGCTGTCGTCGCTGTCCAGGTCCACGCGGATCGGGGTCAGGCCGTCCTTGCCGGTTTCCAGGCCGCGCAGCGCTTTCTGCAGCGATTCCTGGAAGGTGCGGCCGATCGCCATGACTTCGCCGACCGACTTCATCTGCGTGGTCAGGCGCGCATCCGCGGCGGGGAACTTCTCGAACGCGAAACGCGGAATCTTGGTCACGACGTAGTCGATCGACGGTTCGAACGACGCCGGGGTCAGGCCGCCGGTGATCTCGTTGCGCAGTTCGTCGAGCGTATAGCCGACCGCGAGCTTGGCCGCGACTTTCGCGATCGGGAAGCCGGTCGCCTTGGACGCGAGCGCGGAGGAACGCGACACGCGCGGGTTCATCTCGATGACGACGACGCGGCCGTCTTCGGAATTGACGCCGAACTGCACGTTGGAGCCGCCGGTGTCGACGCCGATCTTGCGCAGCACCGCGATCGACGCGTCGCGCAGGCGCTGGTATTCCTTGTCGGTCAGGGTCTGCGCCGGCGCGACCGTGATCGAGTCGCCGGTGTGCACGCCCATCGGATCGAGATTCTCGATCGAGCAGACGATGATGCAGTTGTCCGCGGTGTCGCGGACCACTTCCATCTCGAATTCCTTCCAGCCCAGCACGGATTCCTCGACCAGCACTTCGCCGACCGGTGAGAGTTCGAGGCCGCGGCTGACGATCTCGACGAACTCCTCGCGGTTGTAGGCGATGCCGCCGCCGGAGCCGCCGAGCGTGAACGACGGACGGATGATGGTCGGGAAGCCGACCTTGGCCTGCCCTTCCAGCGCCTGTTCCAGCGTGCGCGCGATTTCCGCGCGCGGGCAGTCGAGGCCGATGTCCTTCATCGCGTGGCGGAACAGCTCGCGGTCCTCGGCCATGCGGATCGCTTCGCGTGAGGCACCGATCAGTTCAACGTTATACTTTTCCAGAATGCCTTTGTCGGCCAGGTCCAGCGCGCAGTTCAGCGCGGTCTGCCCGCCCATGGTCGGCAGCAGCGCGTCGGGTTTTTCCTTGGCGATGATGCGCTCGACCGTGTCCGAGTTGATCGGCTCGATGTAGACCGCGTCGGCCGTGTCCGGGTCCGTCATGATCGTGGCCGGATTCGAGTTCACGAGCACGACGCGGAAGCCTTCCTGCTTGAGCGCCTTGCAGGCCTGCGCGCCGGAATAGTCGAACTCGCAGGCCTGGCCGATGACGATGGGCCCGGCGCCGATGATCAGGATGGTCTTGAGATCAGTTCTTTTGGGCACTGTCGCCTCCGGGCGTCGTGTCGTTCTCGGCCGCGACTTCGATATCGCGCACCGAACTGGAAGGAATGTCGAGCTCGACGCCGCCGTCGCGCGCGCCGAGCTTCAGGCGCAGCGCCGTGCGCGTATAGCGCACCAGCGTGCCGGCGCGGCGCGAGCCGAGCGTCGTGCGCACGACGATTTTTTCGCCGACGTACGCGCCGAGCTGTTCGTAGGAAATGATGTCGACGATGCGCACACGGCCCTGGGCCGCGACGCCGCCGCCGACCGCGAACAGACCGGCGCAGCCGAGGACCGCCAGCGCCGCGCAGCGGCGCAGAGAGAACACGGAGGTCATGCGGCGCAACTCAGGCCGCCGCGCGCTGGCGCGACTGCATCATCTGGATGAACGGGTCGAACAGGCCGGCGACGTCCTGCGGGCCCGGACTGGCCTCGGGATGTCCCTGGAAGCTGTAGGCCGGCGCATCGGTCAGCGCGATGCCTTGCAGCGAGCCGTCGAACAGCGAACGGTGCGTGGCCTTGACGTTGTCCGGCAGCGTGGCCTCGTCGACGGCGAAGCCGTGGTTCTGGCTCGAAATCATCACCCGTCCGGTCGCGATGTCGATGACCGGATGGTTGGCACCGTGATGGCCGAACTTCATCTTCAGCGTGCGTGCGCCGGTCGCCAGACCCAGCAATTGGTGGCCAAGGCAGATGCCGAATACCGGCAGGCGCGCGGCGATGAAATCGCGGATCGCGGCGATCGCGTAGTCGCACGGCTCCGGATCGCCGGGACCGTTGGACAGGAACACACCGTCGGGCTTGAGCGCGAACGCCTCGACCGCGCTGGTCTGCGCCGGCACCACGGTGATGTCGCAGCCGCGGTCGGCGAGCATGCGCAGGATGTTGTACTTGATGCCGAAATCGTAGGCGACGACGCGGAAGCGCGCGGTCGTGTGCTTGAAATCCGTGGTGTCGAGATCGTAGCTGCCTTCGTTCCAGGCGTAGCTCGTGGCGGTGCTGACGACCTTCGCGAGATCCATGCCCTTGAGACCCGGGAACGCGCGTGCCGCGGCGAGTGCGGAGTCGGCGTCTATATTGGCACCGGTGACGATGGCGCCGTTCTGCGCGCCCTTGTCGCGCAGGATGCGGGTCAGGCGGCGCGTGTCGATGTCGCTGATCGCGACGATGCCGTTGCGCCGCAGATAGTCCTGCAGGGTTTCGGTGGAACGCCAGTTGCTCGCGAGCAGCGGCAGGTCGCGAATCACCAGGCCGGCGGCGGCGACGCCGGCGGACTCGACGTCGACGGGATTGCAGCCGGTATTGCCGATGTGCGGATAGGTCAGCGTGACGATCTGCCGCGAGTACGAGGGATCAGTCAGGATTTCCTGATAGCCGGTCAGCGCGGTGTTGAACACCACCTCGCCGGTCGTCGTGCCCTCGACGCCGATGCCGGTGCCGTGAAACAGGCTGCCGTCGGCTAGGGCAAGGAGTGCTGGCAATGTCATGCGGTCGCCTTTTCGGTAGTGGCCCGGCACCGGGTCAAATTCAGGTGCGCGAAAACCCGCGGGCTGGTGCTGCCAGTCCGTGGATTGGGCGTGGAGAGGTATCGAGGCGAGGCGCGATTTTAGGGCGCGATACGGGGTGTGTCCACCGGCGCGACGCGAATTCCTGCGACGCGCTGCAGGAAACGCGAGCAGCGGCGCGGCCTCGCGACGATTTCCGCGCTGCCGGAAGCGCTCGTCGTCGCGCTCAATCGCCGAGCACGTCGTCCATGCCGTAGCAGCCGGGCTCGGCACGCGCGAGCCGCTGCGCCGCACGCAGCGCGCCGCGCGCGAACAGGTCGCGATTGGCCGCGCGATGGGTGAATTCGATACGCTCGTCCTCGCTCGCGAAGATCACCGTGTGCTCGCCGATCACGTCGCCGCCGCGCAGGGCGTGGAAGCCGATCTCGCCGGGCGGCCGCGCGCCGGGCTGCCCGCTGCGGCCATGCGCGGCGATGTCGTCCAGGCTCCGGCCGCGGCCTTCGGCGACCGCGTGGCCGAGACTCAGCGCCGTGCCGGACGGCGCGTCGACCTTGCGCCGGTGATGCATCTCGACGATCTCGCAGTCCCAATCCGGCAGCACGCGCGCGGCAAGCCGCGAGAAACGCGTCAGGAGTGCAACGCCGAGGCTGAAATTCGACGCCCAGAGCACCGGAATGTGTTCGCCGGCGCGGCGCAGCGCGGCGTGCTGGACTTCCGCCAGTCCGGTCGTGCCGCTGATGAAGGCGGCCCGGCGCTCCAGCGCCAGCGCCAGCGCGCCCTCGAACGCGTGCGGCCCGCTGAAATCGACCAGCGCGTCGACGCGCACCTCGGGATCGAGCGCAGCCCGGAATTCCAGTTCGCCGGCCTGCGCACCGAGGAGCTGCTGCAGCGGCACGTCGACGAGCCCGGATCCCGGCCGCACCAGCGCCGCCGTGACCTCCACACCGGGCTGCAACCGCACGGCGCGCAGCAGCGCCTGGCCCATACGGCCGGACGCGCCATGGATGGCGAGGCTGATCGGGGCGGCTTCGGTGGTCATGTCGTCATACGCCCGCAGTGGAGAATCCCGATTCTCGGCCGCGGCGACGCCGGGCACAACGGGATAAGCCGTGGCGTATCTCTCAGCCGCGGCAGCCATCGACAGCGATGGCACAGGCGGGATGCGCGGGTCGATCATCCGGCGAGAACGCACCTGACCGCAGCCCACTGCCGCCACGCCGCATCGCCATCACGGCGCCTCCGCGACCGGTCATGTACATAGGCTAGTCTGTGCTTTTTGTACATGGCCAGACATGTTGAAAAACTCACAGATACCCTACGACTACGCAGACGCCGGCACGCTCGCGAGCGAAGGGTTCCTGCTCGGGCGCTGCCGGGTCGATCCGCGCACGCTGCGCGTGACGCGCGACGGTGACAGCGTGCGGCTGGAGCCACGCATGATGCAGGTGCTGCTGGTGCTGGCGCGTCGCCATGGGCGCACGGTGAGCCGCGAGGAGCTGCTGGCCGAAGCCTGGAACAACGCGGTCATTACCGACGATTCGATCTACCGCGTCATCCACCGCCTGCGCAGCGTGCTCAGCGCCGATGCGCGCACCGATGCGGTGATCGAGACCGTGCCGAAGGTCGGCTATCGCCTGCTGCAGCCGGTGCGTCCGCTGGCTGCGGTCGAACAACCCGACACCACGACCGCTGCGCCGCGGCCGCGCGCGCGGCTGCCGCTGATCGCCGCTGCTGTCGTGGCAGCGATCGCGATCGCGACGGCGGCGTGGCTGTCGACCCGCACCGGCACACCGCTGCCGCCGGCCTGGATGACACTGACCATGAACCCGGGCCTGGAACACATGCCGGCCTTTTCGCCCGACGGCAGCCAGTTCCTCTACAGCCGCGGCGCGGCCGGGCGTGAACAGCTGTGGCTGCGGGCGCTGGACGGCAACGCGGACATGGCGCTGACCACGCCCGGTGAGGCCATGGACTACGCCGCGGACTGGTCAGCCGGCGGCGAGCGCATCGCCTTCATCCGGCAGGATGAGCAGCGTTGCCGCGTCATGATCATGACCCTGCTGCAGCGCGAGCCGCGCGCGATCGGCGACTGCACGCCGGCCAACGGCCGCCTGTCCCTGTCACCGGACGGGCGCACGGTGGTGCTGTCGGACCGGCCCGATCCGGACCAGCGCGTCAACGCGCTGTACCTCATCGACGTCGACAGCGGAGCGCGCCGCAGTTTGCCGGCGCCACCCGCCGAACAGGGCGACTACCGGCCGCGCTTTTCTCCCGATGGCGACTGGATCGCATTCAGCCGTGTCGACGGCCGCTTCCAGTCCAGCGTGCTGCGCCTGCGCAGCGACGGCAGTGAGGTGGAGCCGGTATGGACACCGTCGGGATTTGTCCACCAGTTGCAATGGCGCACTGCGCGCGAACTGATAGCGACGCGGCGCCTGGGTGCGAGCAGCGAACTGTGGCGGGTGCCGCTGCACGGCACGCCGGCGATGATCGCGGCGATCGACGACGGCGTGCCGTCGATCGACATCAGTCCGGACGGCACGCGCCTGCTGCTGTCGGTGGCCGTGACGCACTACCGCAACCGTCGCCTGGCGCTGGAACGACATGACGCCGCCGCGGCCGAGGCGATGCCGGCGGCGCTCGACCGCGCACGCGACCTCACCGTTTCGCCCGACGGCCGCCGCATCGCGCTGCCCTGGGAAGCGCGCGGCGAGAGCGGCGTGTGGCTGGCCGATATCGACGGCGGCCAGTTGCGCCGGCTGTGGAGCGAATCGGGCACGTATATCCGCGACCTGAGCTGGGACCCGTCGGGCCAGCGCATCGCCTTCGAACGTTCGCGCGGTAATCGGCAGACCATCTGCGTGGTCGATCTCAACGGCCTGCTGCAATGCCTGCCCGACCAGCCGCGCAAGCGCATCTCGCCGTCGTGGTCCAACGACGGCCGCCGCCTGCTGTTCGTGCAGGAGGACGAGCGCGGCTGGTTCGCCCACCGCGCTGCGCTCGACGGCAGCGGCGACGAACAGCTGGGCCGGGGCCAGGCCATGCATGCGGTGCAGGCACCCGAGGGC
The DNA here is from genome assembly GCA_038207515.1 of Lysobacterales bacterium. Lineage (GTDB taxonomy): Bacteria > Pseudomonadota > Gammaproteobacteria > Xanthomonadales > Rhodanobacteraceae > Tahibacter. Next base: position 21,552 of record JBBQZR010000028.1, read on the forward strand.
GACATCGTCTACCTGCGGCCGCGCGGTTCGAACGGCATCGTGGCGCTGGATACGACCAGCGGCAAGGAACGCCTGCTCGTCGACGATGCGCCGCATTCACGCCCGCGCGCGCTGGTCGCCGCGCGCAGTGGCCTGTACTACCTGCGCGGCGACGGCATGCTGATGCACCGGGGGCTTTCTGAGGAAACGGCCACCGCGGTCGCGCCGCTGGGCACGCCGCTGCCGCGCACGCTGAGCCTGTCGGCGGCCGAAGACCTGCTGCTCTACAGCGAAGTGGCCGGCGAAGAAGCCGACATCGCGTTGCTCACCAACCTGGACGCACTGGTCGGCACGCACTGACGCACCTGCAGGCGACGTGGCAATGACCGCGTTTGTGCAAACCGGCATTGATCACTTTATGGGCATCGGGGACAACGTCGCTTCTTCCATCGGAGACTCCTCAGCGCCACGGCCGTGGCCGCTGCAGGCGAGTGCGTTGGCCGCTCCTAGCCGTCATGTCCGTTGCGTGACAGCACAAACGTGACGGCATCGCCGTTTTGCGCACGGCGCGGCCGCGCCATCAGGAAAACATCAGGCGCGATCAGCCTTTCCTCCGCGCGCTGCGGCGGCGGCCGCGGCAAGCATGACTCTCGCCAGGATGGTCAGGGGCCAGCCCGGTACTGCCACGCAGACCAGGAGACGACCACCGATGTACACCTTTCCCATTCACCGCCGCGGGCGCCTGCTCGCCGCCGTAATTGCCACGGCCGCGAGCGCCGCCGCGCCCGCCGCCGATCCGCCGGGCTCGCTCGCACTCGACTGGCCCATGGGCCAGATCGTCGGCGAGCAGCTCGTGCCCGGGCACAACGTGCGCGTCATGCAGAACTACGCCAACCCGTTTCCCAAGTACAACAACCGCCTGCATACCGCGCTGGATCTTTCCCTCGACAGCGGCTCCACCGTCAATGCGCCGGTCTATGCCGCGGCCGACGGCGTCGTGTTCTGCTCGGTCTACTCCAACTGGCCGGGCTGGGTCGTGGTGATCGAACACACCCAGTCCAACGGCAGCAAGCTGTACACGCAGTACGGGCATCTCAACGCGCCGAGCGTGGTGACCGGGCAGATCGTCAATCGCGGTGCCCCGATCGCCACGGTCATCAACTGGCCCGACGACACCAGCAACACGCATCTGCATTTCGAAGTGCGCAACTTCGGCACGTGGTCCGGCGGCGGCTGCCAGGGGCTGGGCTATGCGCCGGCGGGATCCACGCCCGACCAGCATGGCTACCGCAACCCCATCGTCGAGTATTTCCAGCGCCGGCCGGCCTATCCGGGCCAGGTCGTTTCCAATGTCGCGCAGAGCGTGCGCGCCACGCCGAACCGCAACAGCGGCGTGGTGATTGCGAGCGTGGCGGCGAACACGCCGCTCGTTGCCGACGCTGCGGTCGCCGACCAGGGCGGCGGCAAGGAGTGGTGGCACCGCGTGAAGTACTCCGGCAACCAGTGGGGCTATGTGCCGGCCTACTGGAGCGACAGTTGGGGCGGCAACCTCACGTCGACCGATTACCAGCGCTATCCCGGCCCGGTGGAACTCGCCGATGCCGTCGGCAGCGGCGGCGAGCTGTACGTTTTCGCGCGCCGCAGCGATGGCGCGACCCTGCTGCGCCGCCGCTCATCGGCCGGCAGCTGGACCGGCTGGCTGCCGCTCGACGGCAATGCCACGGCGCAGCCCGTCGCGGCGGTCAATAGCGACGGCCGTGTGCAGGTGTTCGCACGCGGCACCGACAGCCAGATCTGGACGCGGCGTCAGATCAGCGCCGGTTCGACGCAGTGGGACGCGTGGGCACCGGTCGGCGGCGACGCAACCTCGGCGCCGGCCGTGGTGCGCAACACCGACGGCCGCCTGCAGGTGTTCGTGCGCGGACCGGATGGCGGCCTGCGCAGCCGCATCCAGACCAGCGCCGGCGGCGCCTGGGCCAGCTGGATCGACCACGGCGGCACGCTGCACTGGGGACCGGCCGCGGCGATCAACACGGACGGCCGCGTCGCCGTATTCGTAGGTGGGCAGAACAACGATCTGTACCAGATCGTGCAGGCCAGCGCCGGCGGCAGCTTCGGCACATTCCAGGCATTGGGCGGCAGCATCAGCTCGCATCCATCCGTGGTACGCAACAACGACGGACGACTGGAAGTGTTCGCGCGCGGCGCCACCCAGGATCTGCGCCATATCCGCCAGAACAGCGCCGGCGGCGCCTTCGGCGCATGGCAGTCCCGCGGCGGCGTGCTGACCGCGCATCCGCATGCGGCCGTGCATGCCGACGGGCGCGTCGAAGTGTTCGCGCGCGGCGGTGAAGGCCAGCTCGCGCACATCTATCAGACCTCCGCCGCCGGCGCCTGGGCGAGCTGGGGCAACCTCAACGGCTACCTCACCTCCGGCGTCATTGCCGCGCGCCAGGACAGCAGCGTGCAACTGGTGCTGCTCGGCATGAACGGCGAGCTGTTCCACCGCGGCGAGACCACACCGGGCGCCTGGTCGAACTGGCTGTCGCTAGGCAGCGGCTTCGGCGCGTACTGACCCTGTTCCACGCGGCCCGCCGCTCGGGCGGGCCGCCCCTTCATCCTGCGAGGACAACCCATGAAACGCTTCCGCACCGCGGCCAGCCTGGCCGCGCTGGTCCTGCCCTGCCTCTTTTCCACAGGCGCCACGGCACAGATCAAAGGCGCCAACTGGCTGCGCACCGATCACACCTACAGCAACGTGCCATCGACGGACCCGCGCCGCGTCGGCTGGAACCTCGAATTCGCGCGCGACGTGCCGTCCATGAGCAGCTGGTCGGCCAACTACAACACGCTGTGGAGTCAGTACGGCATCCGCACCCTATTCCGCATCGGCTACGACGCCAAGCCGACGGCGGCGGAAAAAGCGCTGCTCAATGCGGCCACCTTCACCAACTGCAGCGGCATCAACGGCCTGATGAGCGCACTGGATGCCGAGGCCGCCAACGCGAACAATGCCAACGCCGCCGCAGTCGGCGGCTACCTGCTCGGCAACGAGCCGAATCTGGCCGCGGAATGGGGCATCGGCGGCCGCGCCTACGGGCGCATCTACCAGTGCTACATCACCCGCTGGAATGCCGGCGCGCTGGGCGCGCGCAACCTGTTCGCGTCCGGCCCGGGCGGGTGCTTCGACGGCACCTGTCCGACCTTCTACTCCGAGATGTTCGGCGCCATGGGCACGACCGTCGACGGATTCGCTATCCATGCCTACGGCCAGACCGATACCGCGTTCGACGGTGATTTCCGCTGGCAGCTCAGCGCGATCAACAGCGCGAGCAACGCCAACGTGCGCAACAAGCCGGTCTACATCACCGAATTCAACGCCGGCGCCAGCGAAAACAACCCCCTGCCGGTCGCGCCGAGCGCTGCCTATTTCAACGGCGTGATGAGCAAGGTGCGCGATTTCAACGCCGCCAACGGCGGCCAGATCAAGGCGGTGATGTACTTCGTCGACTCGCCGTCGCCATGGATACGCGGTGGCCAGCAGTGCCACCCCGCCGTGGCGCCGTCGCAGGACGGATGGTGGAGAAGTTCACTGTGCTACAGCGGAACCTGGCGCCAGTACTGGCTGGATTCGCAGCCGTCGATCGTGCTGCCGGCGCGCAACGCGAGTGTGAGCTATTCGGGCATTCCGTCGTTCATGATGCCGGGCGAAATCCGCCGCTTCACCGCGACCGTCACCAACACCGGCGCGGAGACCTGGACCGGGTCCGGCTCGGCCAACTGGTATCGCTTCGGCGCGGTCGGCGCCAACGGCTTCATGTTCTCGGCGTTCACCGGCTGCGGCGGCTACGGCAACAGCGTGCTGGATGCGCGCGTCTATACCTGCGGCAACGTGGGCAACAACGCGACGACGACGTATCCGGTCGATGCGCGCGCACCGACGTCGGGTTCCAATGCGACCTTCCAGGGCCGCATGGTACGCGACGGCATCGAGTGGTTCGGCAATTCGCCACAGCAGTCGGTGGCCTTGGGCCAGGCCTACTGCGGTACGGCGCTGACCCAGTGCATACTCGGTGCGCGCAGTGACATCCTGCCGTTCTTCCAAGGCAACGGCTGGAACACCGCCTGCTGGAACCGCGACGCGATTGTCGCCAACTGGTGCGGCCTGGATGCGGCCGGATGCAACGCACTGCGCAACGGCATCTGCGCGACGTACAACAACAGCTGCCGCTGCTCCGGCGGCACCCACCTGGGCGGCGCCGCCATCGACCCCAACGGCACTTACTGCGGCTACCAGGTCTGCGGCACCAACCGCCAGATCTACAGCTGCAGTACGGGGAACAGCTGGACGGCTACGGGGCGTGGTTGCAACTGAGTGCGCGCCTGATCAGGGCTGCTGGCTAATGCGATGAGCAACCGTCGCCTTCCCCTGACCGGGAAGGCGACGTCGTTTCGGGCGATCGCGCGCCGGCTAGCAACGCACGCAAACAAGCTTGGGAGCCTGAGCCGCCGTGCGGAATGCCTGATTTTCAGTCATCGATGGATGAATTTCAGTCAACGATGGGTTCGGCGAAGTCACCGTTGAGTAGCAGCTTGCCCAACCCGGAGTGACAGGCAGTCACCGATGATTGCTGGCCCCCCGGCGATGGGTGCGCCGCGGTGACCGGCGCGTTCGAAGAAATCACCGTTGAGTAGGAATTACCCTACGACAAGTAGCGAGGCAGTCATCGCTCGCTGCTGACCAACCGACGATGGCTGCGCCGCAGTCAGCGGAGACTTCCGGCCAGTCAGGCGTCACTGAAAATCAACCGAAGCTGGCTAACGCAGAGTCGCCGCTACGCAAGCGAGGACAGTAACGGCGACATCAGCCAGAACGAAAAGCGGCACCTGGAAAAACGCCGGAGCGGCGCACGGCCGCCCCGGCAGCGAGGCGATCTACAGGCGCGCCTCGATATGCGCCTCCATCAGCCCAAGCACATCGCGCGACAGGATCGCGACCGCTTCGAGAATGCCGCTGTGCGAATCGGAGTCCGGCGATTCCAGCTTCGCCGTCGCCACCGTCTCGCTGAGCAGCTGGATCGCCGAGAGGCGGCACATCACCTCATACTGCCACGCCTCGCGCTGCGCGCGCGTATCAACGAGAAACGCAAACATCACGGGATCCGCCGACGGAACGTCGCGGCGCATGGGGTAGAACGAACCGTGAGGAGTCATGGCGCGCGCCTCCCAGTCCCGGGAACAACGCGACCGATACCAACGAAGCAACCCGACGAACGCCGGTTGCCAAAGCACACAGACCGAATATCCATGGACAACTCCCTTTGCGTGGAGTCGCCACCCCGAATAGTGGAAAAAGGGTGGCGAACGGTGTGCGGGTTGGCAGACCGGTGCAGGACCGGCGAGCCTTGCGGCTCCCCACGCACCGTCCGCCAGAAATCGACAGATCACGCCGCACGAATTTCGGGCGTAAAAAAACGCCGTCTTTCGGTGCGGCGCTGTGCGCCTGCATTCGGGCTGCCAAGCCCGGTTGCCGAATTGGCGGCAACGGTCGGATTGTTTACCTCGATGCGGGCGGCGTCAAGGGTGTGGATTTGTCCCCTACGCGTGCGCCCGCATTTCTCTGTGCGCACTGCTCTACCCGACACGAGATGAGGGACTTCCAACAATTTCGCTGTCGATCGCTCCCCGCACCACTAACCAATGGCGCTGGCAATCGCGCCTCAAGGTGAGAGGTTACTCCGTGTCGAGGCAGAGCATGAACCCATCACCTCGCTGGCGACTTCGCAAAACCAACAGTCCGCTTTTGTGCGTCGCGTCAACCCGAATACACAAACGTGAACAGACCTACCGCCTTCGTCGCAAACAAATTTGCCGCCAAGTATTGATTTACACGCACACCTTGCGACTACACTCAGACCACCATCAGCGTCACGCGGGCCGCCAACCAGCCCGCAATCACATGGCAGGGGGCCATATCGGACGTAGGACCAGCTTCCTTGGCGCCATGGCCAAGGCACTTGCGCGTTCCGTGCGAGAAGCGGAAGCCCAGCGCCGGGCCCGATCCGCCGACCAGATACGACGGGAGCGTTTGCCGGCGGCAGAAGCGCGCACAGAGCGGCAGAGATCAGGGCTGCCGATGTCAGGGCGAGAGCCTATGCACTGCATCAGATCGCGCTGCAAAGCAATCGGAACGCGACCAAGGCAGGGGCAAAAGAGGCCAAACGCGAGGCCCACGAAGATGCTGCCGACGCCGCAGAGCGGCGCACGAAGGAGGTCGCCGATGAAGTCGACGATCTGAGGAACCTCCTGCCATATACGCTTTCGTCGACGATTGAATCTGCTTCGGCGACGTTCTTATCAATAAGTCAGTGCTGGCCTCGGCGCTCCGTCGCTGAAAATGTCGACTTACTACGCACTGCGAAAAATTGTCATTCCGACGCCGCCCGCGCTCCTGCAGTCCTACATCGAGGCAATCCGTGCGCACACTTGCTGGAGAACTGTTAGGCGCAAGCGCAATCACAGAGAGAGGAAGGAACCAAGCTCCGCACGCAACTTAATCCGACGCTGTTAGTTGGGCCACATTTTCAAACTCGCCACAGATGGAGCAGTCAGTGGATCACGCTGAGATAAACACAATTCGTACTCAGTATCAGGGAGGTCTCTGGCCGCAATTTCTCCAAATGGCAAAGATTGAGGGGCTTCGCGGCTGGACTGGTCAGTCGGTTGAGTTCAACTTTCCGGTCGTTGCGCTAGTCGGTGAAAACGGAAGCGGAAAGAGCACTTTAATGAAAGCTGCTGCTTGCGCCTACGACAACAAGGACAAAGATAAACGATTTTATCCCTCATCGTTCTTTGTGGATACGCACTGGGATACCATTGAGAAGGTAACCATCGAGTTCCGCATCAAGCGTGGTACAAACGTCGACACCTATCGTATTACTAAGCCTACTAAACGTTGGCGCGTTCCGCAGAATGCACCTAAAAGAGATGTCTATCTTCTGGACATCGCGCGAACTTTACCGCTTGATGCCTCCGCAGGGTACGCCAAGATCGCACGATCCGCCGCCGCGGAAGTCGAAAGCTCGGAGATTGACGACACGTTCCGCGAGAGGCTATCTCATGTACTGGGGCGGAAGTACAGAAAAGCCCGCTTTGCTACATCTGATGTAGACAAAAAAAGAATGGTGGGCGTACTAGAGCGAGAATGGGGAGAGCTTTCGCAGTTTCACCAGGGCGCCGGCGAGGACGCAACACTCGATTTGTTTCGCACTCTTCAAGGTCTCCCCAACCACTCTCTTCTGTTGGTCGACGAAGTGGAGGCCTCATTGCATCCGCGTGCTCAGCGGAGGCTCGTGCGATTCCTACTTTGGCTCGCGCGGCAACGACGAATACAAGTCATCCTCTCTACACATAGCCCATTCGTCTTGGAGGAACTTCCTCAAGAGGCCCGCATTCTCCTTTTGCCAGGACCGCAAGGGTTAAGCGTTGTTTACGGAATTTCTGCTGATTTTGCGATGAGCAGATTAGATGATGAGGTACACCCTGAGGTCCATGTATTTGTAGAAGATAGAGACGCAGAAATTTTGCTTCGTGAGATTCTTGCATCCTCTGAAGAAACAAGCCCGCTTCTCAGTCGTATTGCAATCAGTCCAGTGGGGCCAGTTAACGTCGTTTCTATGCTCGGAGAACTAGGAAGAAACGGCAAGCTTCCCTATAAATCCATAGCTGTGCTGGACGGCGACTATAAGCACAACGACTGCCTGAATCTTCCGGGAAACATAGCCCCTGAGAGAATGGTTTACGCCGATCTTATGGCTGCTGGCTGGCCAAACCTGCCGCAGCGCTTTGGGATTGGTGCAGGTACATTACTCACGGCGCTGGAAGACGCGATGCTGGAACCTGATCACCATCGGTGGAATGCATTGGTTGGCGACCAGGTTCACAAAAGCTCCGTCAGCGTTTGGGAAGTGCTCGCCAATGAGTGGTGCCGATCCTGCCTTGAACTAGCCGACAGGAAAGCAATCGGCGACGCGATCATTGCAGTCGCAAATCCTGTCTAAACGGACTATTCCGGCCAACGAATAACTTTAGAAAACCTTTTGCTAATAAGTAAATGCAGAAAATGACGACGACTAAACGATTTTCGCCGTGTCATTAACGCACTAGAGATGAACTACCCTTTACTTGAACCGCCAAAGGCGAAGAATAATTCACTGAATTGTTCTTCGGCTATGTTCGCGGGATTCTCGCCCGGAAAGCGAATGTGTTCTGGCCAGACGATCTCACTAGCTTCGAAAGGACCAGCGAACTTTGGGCCCTGCATCCTCAAGTATGTGTAGTCCGCACCTGTATACAAGCAGGTCATCAGAAACGGGAGTTCAGATTGGCTATGATGAAGGCACTCACGAATCACATGGGCGAAAACAAAGAACACATCTTTGTGCCGCGCCGAAACGATGGTCCGCTCCAAGCCTACGCCGATGTTAGCCTGTACCTTCTCGCGCTCGTGATTGGCAACTACTAGGGATAGGTGGCCATTTTGAGAAATGTCCAATTGCCAGTCCCCTCCATTGGCACGCCATCCATCGATCGTAGGTCGTCCGGACGACGCCTTGAGGTCACAGAATTTGAATTCTCCTACTCGGTCGTACCCTCGCCACACTCTATCAAAGGCCGTTGATCGGACTTCCCAAGGACGCGGCAAACCGGTTAGTGGCACGGCCTGCAACAAGAAATAGGCGCCGGCACGGCGCGAGGCATTCCAAGCTATTCTGTCGCGGGCTAGTTGGCGAGCTTTACCCTCAGCGGTAGCCGACGACAATACCGATTCACGAATTTCATGGGTGTCCATTTCGGTCGTGGACTCTGAGTGTCGAATATGAAACCCGCGGTAACCTTGAGAAACCACCATGTGAGGCTTCGTAAAGCTCGAGGGGACATACACGATGAGAAAGCAACGTTCGTCTGCGAATTCTAGAAGTTTGAATCGTAGACCACTGATCTGCGGATCAAGACCTGAGGCGGCAATTTGTTCTACCTGACGAGCAATTTTCTCGTCGACCTTCGTGCCTACCATACGTTCTTCTGGTGTCAGCGAAGCTTTCGGTTCCAGAGCACCGAAAACAAGCATTCCCCCCACGGCGTTAGCAAAGCCGCTTATATCCTTGAGAAGCTCCTTTTTTCCAGCATCGTTCAGGGGTTTCATGTGGAGTTTGTAGTCTAAGTAGACTCCCTCTGGAACTCCTAAGGCCATGAACTCGCGGAAAGTTTCCTCTGTCAGAAGGCCGACCTCGTTTGACGTTAAATGCATGAAGAGATCCGGAGTAGTTAAGTTAAAAGCCATTCAACGATCGCAAGAGCGATCTGACTCGCGCCACCATCGACGTTCCGAGGTTGTACCTCGCAAGAATTGCCGCCGCAGGAACGAGGTCAGGTTCACTTTCTACACGATGCCCGAGGCAACAGAAAGCAGCCAGCAATGCGGTCAGGTTAACTTCTAGAACTTTTTTCGGCGATAGCATGGCCGCCGAAAAGCGTGAAAACCGGCCGCCCCACCAGCGCATTCGCGAAACACTGATTCCCACCTCACCACACCCGCCACCCGCTCCGCCGCCGCCACAAACAACGTCGCCTCACCCCCTACCCCAAACGCCTCATACCAAGCCTGCAGATTGCGCACCGCGCCATTGACACGGTAGTTGGCCGGTGAGTGGTAGCCCGAATCGATCTCGGCGCGCAGCGCCGCTTCAGTCGTCTGCGTTCGCCACAGTTGCGCCCAGGCTAGGAAGAAGCGCTGTTCACCGCTGAAGCCGTCGCGCTTGGCCTTGATGTCTATACCGTTCGCCGCGGCGTGCAGGCGGTAGGCGTCCAGCGCGATGGTCACGCCGACGAGGTCGGACAGGTTTTCGCCGAGGCTGCGGCGGCCGTCGAGGTGCGCGCCGGGTAGAGGCGCGAAGGCGGAATACTGCGCGACCAGCACGTCGGCCTTGGCATCGAACGCGGCGCGTGCGGCGGTCGACCACCCGTCGCGCAGGTTGCCTTTGTCGTCGAAGCGCGAGCCCTCGTCGTCGAAGCCGTGCGCCATCTCGTGGCCGCGCACCGCGTCGGTCGCGGATTGCCGTATCGGTGTTCAGCACCACCGCGTCGACGGCCGGATAGCCGCTGGCGGCAACGAACTCGCGCCACGGAAAACCCGGCGCGTAGCGCAGCAGTTCGTCGAAGGACATCGGGTGATAGTTCAGCCGTCTGTCGCGCAACTGCTGCGGCTTCCACTGCAGCGCGGCGAGTTTGCCTTCCAGCGCAAGGATGGCGGCGGCGCGCGCAGCGCCGTCGGCGATGCCGGCGCGGGCCAGAGTCTGCGCGATGTAGGCCGCATAGGCGGTCCGCTGAGGCGCGTATTGCTCGCTCGCGGTGTCGTAGTAGCGCGCGTCCGGCAGGCCGACGATGCGCTTGCCGGCGGCCTGCTGGTCGAGGTGCAGCCGGCTGCGGCGTGTGTCGCCGGCATCGAGGAAGACGTAGCGCGCGGCAATGGTGTTGGAGAGCGGATGCGCCATCCGCTGCGCGACCTGGACGTGCGTCGTGATCGCGAGAATCGCATCCAGGTCGGCACGGACCGGCGCAAGGCCGGCCTTGTCGATCGCGTCCAGATCGACGTAGCTGCGATAGAGATCAGATAGCCTGCTTTTGCCCGCGCCCTGCCCCGCCGCATCGTGGACGATCGCGCGGATGCGCGCTTCGGTGCGCAGGAACATGGCATTCATTTCGCCGTATTGCGCATAGCCCGCCGGCCGCGCGGTATCGTGCAGCCAGCCCGCATTGACGAATTCGTAGAAATCGTCGCCGGGCTTGACCGTGGCACTGAGGTGGGCCAGGTCGACGCCCCAGCCGCCCGCCGACGGTTTTTCCAGCGCCAGCGCGCGACGCGTGGCAACGGCAAGCGGCAACAGCGCGAGGCCTGCGCACAGGCGCCGCTGGGCGCGATTGCAGTCCGGCGATTGGGGAACGGTCATGGGCACACTCCTGCGGATGGCCTCGGCAACCGCTCGCGCGCACCGTAGCCGGTGAATGCGAACGAACACGCGGCGGCGTCGGTGGACGGGGCGAGTAGAGCCGGGATGCCGTGCGGCGACGAAGGGCCGCGGCGCACGATTGCGGCAGCTACGCGCGTCGCTTCACGCCAATCGCGCTTCGGACGGACCGAACGCCCCCCAAAGGCAAACCTGACTCCGTAAGCCGTTTTTCTCCGCATTCCGAGGCCCAGCGTGGAGCCCGCTTCGCCAGAGCCCGTTTGCCGCGGAGTTCGTCGGCTTGCGCCGCGTTAAATTTGCAGACGGGATTTGCGCATTGGCCGAGCCATGCGACGGGACCGCCCGCGCTGGTATCGACCACCTGCCCGACGAACCAATGGTTGCGACACTGTCGCAACTATTCAGCTGGTCGCACTTCGTCGCACTGATCAAGATCGACGGCGTGTTCGACGCCGCCGTCATCAGGAAGCCGGATCAGCCCACTTTCGTACTGCCCGGCACCAGCACGCCGACCTTGGTGCGGGTCCGGTGCGTCCGGCAAGCGCCAGCACGGGGTCAGGTCAAATTCCTGAGCATGGCAAATAAGCTCGCCTGACCCTGCTTTCCGCCGCTTGCGAACCGGATGGGCCGGCGGCATTCATGCTTGTCCACCGAGACGTTCGCCAACCTTCCTGGCTGCTGCAGATTGACGCTGCGACCGGTTCGCTTCGCTGGATACGCCAGCGCATGCCGCGAGATCGTCGGCTATCGGTCTACTATGCGATCCTGTTTCGCGGCCAAGAACGACAGAACGCAGCGGACCGTCGTTCGCACCAGCAATGAAGGTATTTGACGATGCACACAATGAAAGCTCGACTCCAGCAATGGGCGCTTCTCCTGTTCGCGCTCGCTGGCGCGGCGAGCGCTGGCGCGGGCTGGCAGCACGACTGGAACGAAACTGGCCCCGCTTTCAGCCTGGACGTCGTCGATCGTCTCGAGATCGCGGGCACCGCGAACGGTTCGGCGCTGATCGGATCGTTGGATGGATACGAATACCGCCTGTCGCACGTTCGCGGCGATGGCAGCATCGCCTGGCACGCCGCCGTGCCGTCCTCGGAATGGATACCGTCGCGCGTTTCGCCTGAGCCCGATGGCGCGGCCGTCCTGCTGTTGACGGGGCCGAGCTATTCCAGCATCGCCCGCTTCGATGCGTCCGGCGCGCTGCAGTGGAGTTCTGCGCTGCAGGGCACGCACTTTGCTGTCGGCGCGGACCGGATTGCCGCCCTGTCGGTAGCAAGCCTCCGACCTGCCCTCGTCACGGCGATCGACCGGTACAGCGGGCAATGGCGCTGGCAAAGCACCATTCCCGGCCTTTACGGCAGCGGATTCGAGGAATCGCCGCTGGCCGTCGACAGTGACGGCAGCACCTATGTCAGTGGTCGCGGTAGCAGTGGCGAATCGCTGCTCGCCAAGCTGGATCCGCAAGGCGCCCTGCGATGGCTCAGGCGCGTCGCGGCCTCGCAGGTAGTTTCCGTGCGCGACGGCCGCGTCTACGTGGCGGGTTCTTCCGCGCTGCAGGTGCTGAATCCGGCCGATGGTCAGACGCTTTGGCACATCGACGAGTGCGGGGCCTACCAGGGCGAACTGTCGTTCGTTGCGGCCGATCCGCTGTGCGTCTCCGCCACGACGCTCAGCCGGCGTTCGGCAGCCAGCGGCGCCGAGGTCTGGCACCGCGACATCGCCGGCAACGTGCTGGGTGTATTCGGCGACGATGTATACATTGGTTCAGATCCGGTCTCGTTCCCGGCTGCCGACGGCATGCTGCAGCGTCTGGCCGGCAGCGATGGCGCACTGCAGTGGCAGCAGACGATGCCGTTCCCCCTGCGTGGCCGCATCTGGCAGGTATCGGACGATCTGATCGGCATCGCCTGCGCCACGCCGACAACGGATGCCGTTGCGCTGCACCGCTATCGCATGCAGGACGGCGGTCTGTCCGACATCCGCAGTGTGGCCGATGTGCCGCGCGGTGTCAGGGATGCGGGCGAGACGTATGGCGGCGCCGACCTCTTCGTGCTCGGCCAGGCACCGTGGAAAGCACTGCCGGCGCGCGTGCGGCGCCTGGCAACCGACAGCGGCAGTGTGTTGTGGGAAAACGCCACGACGCAGCGCAGCACTTTCCCGGGCCTTGCGCTGACGCCCAACCGGCTGCTGCTGGCTGAGATGGACGAGCTGAGCAATGCGGTCGTTCGCAGTCTCGACCGGGCAAGCGGGGCGTTGCGTTGGGAGCGACGCATCACCGAAGGCCGGACGTACAGCTCGCGCAGCAAGCCGCCGCGTATTGTTGGCCTTGGCGGCGACGACGCGCTCGTCAGCTTTGGCTACGTTGATTTGGAAGGCCCGTCGTTCTTGCACCGCCTGCAGGAGCTGCAGCGGCTCGATGACGCCGCCGGTGATGTCGTATGGAGACAGCAGGTCAACGAGTGGGTCTATCCGTCCGTGTCCACGCCATGGACGGAACCTGCGCTGTTCGGCATCGGCGAGGACGTACTGCTCTGGGCTGCCGTTGGCGCGTCCGCTCCGCCGGTCATGGGTTTGCAGCGGCGCTTCGGCAGTGACGGCGCGCCGGATTTCGTCGTAGCCGCAGCACCGCTTTCCGAAATGACGCGCCTGTCCGTCGCCGCGGACGCGGTATTCGCCATGACACGGCTAGACGGGGACACCCTGCGCCTGGTGAAGTACAGCGCATCATCCGGCGCGCTACTGTGGCAGTTCGACTATCCCAGGGCATCGTGGCCCGAGGTGCTGATCCTTGACCTGCTGCCGCTGGCCGACGGGGACGTCCTGGTGTTGCTGCACCTGTACCACCCGACGGCGACCGGAGCACGGGCGACCCACCTGCTGCGCGTCAACGGCGACGGCAGCGGACTGCGCTATGTCTACCGCACGCGCATGCAGGGCAAGACGCGTGACCTCATGACCCGTGTCGTCCTCGCCCCCAACGGCGAAGCATTGTTGGGGCGGCAGCTTTACTACGACCGCCGCGGCATTGATTTCCTGCAGCGTTTCGATCTGGAACAGGGGAGCGTGATCGGCTCGCAGGCGCTCGGCCTGCGCGGCGTCGATCCGTTCGCGCAGCGCTCGGCCTGGGGCAGCACCTTTATCCCCCACGGCGACGGCGTGCTGATTTCCGGCACCGCGCTGCGCTCACCGCTGCCACCAACCCGGCGTACTGCGCTGCTCGACCTGGGTGTCGAACAGCGCGGCGACCTGGCACTGCAGGTGCGGGCTTTTCCCGTCGGTATCGCCCCGGGCGACAGCGTGCCGTTTGCGGTGGGCGTCCGCTATACCGGCGATACCGCGGTCACGGACGCCACGCTGATCGTGGAATTGCCCTGGCAAAGCGGCGAAAGCGGCTTGAGCTGCAGTGGCACCGGCGTCGATCGCTGCGAGCTGCAGGTTCGCCACGGCCAGATCGTCGCGCGTTTCGACGCAACACCTGGCGCGCAACTCGAACTGGTCGGCACCGTGCGCATGCTGGCCGTGCCCACATTGGACAAAAGCGTACTACGCGCCGTCGTGCATGCGCCGACCGGGTTGCTGGAAAGCGACGTGCACAACAACTTCCGCAGCGTTCCCGTGGAAGGGCCGATCTTTGCCGATGGCTTCGACGGATAAAGGTAACGGGACCCGGTTCGAATGGCGCTTCCTTTAGGCGCTTCTCGTAGGGCGAGCGGTCGAAACCTTTCTCGCTTTCCTCGAAGACCGACGACAAACCACCTCAACGCGCCACCGTCGTCGTCGCGCGGAACTGCCTCGGGCTGGCACCGGCAGTCTTGCGCATGAGCCGCCGCAGCGCCGTTGCGTCGCGGTAGCCGACTTCGCTCGCGATCTGCTCGACCGTCATGCGGCTGTTCTCGAGCAAGGTACGCGCGCGCCGCAGCTTCACGCTCTGCACGAGGCCGCTGGTGCTCTTGCCCGTTGCGCGGCGCACGTGGCGGCTCAGGGTTTTCTCGGACACGCAGAGCTCGCGCGCGAGTTGTGAGATCGGTGGGACGTCGGGCAGCGACTTTTCCAGCCGCGCGGTGAGCTGCGCGACCAAGGCGTGGCCGCCGGCAAGCACTTCGGGCACGACGAACGGGGATTGCGACTGGCGGTGTTCAAGCAGCAGCATGCGCGCGACGGTTTCACTGAGGGCCGGCCCGCACCGTTCGCGCAGCAGGTGCAGCATCAGATCCGCGTGCGCGAACGCCGCGCCGGCCGTGACCACCTGGCCGTCCGCGCAGACCATGCGCGCCGCGTCGACGGTGCAGTCCGGCGCCAGACGCGCGAGCGCCGGCGCGAGCCACCAGGTTGTCGTCGCGCGCCGTCCGACGAGCAGTCCGGCGGCGTGCAGCACGAAGACTGCGGAACACGATGCGGCCACCTGCCCGCCGCGTTCTACCTGAGCCACGAGGCGCCGCGCGGTCGCTCGGCCATCGGGCGAGGCCATGCGTAGCGCGATGACGTCGGGGTCGGCGCCGAGTCCCGGAATCACGAGCGTGGACCGCGTGCCGTGCCGCCGCGGTGGCAGCGCGCGTGTTTCGACGCTGATGCCGTCCCGCAACGGCACGCAGCCGCCGGCCAGCGAATACAGACCCCAGGTCGGCACGGCAATCCCCATCTTCGCCGCGATGTGTGCTGCGGCATCAAGGATGTCCCGGCTCATGGCGACACTGCTCGGGTAGGCGCCGTCGATGATGAAAACCTCGAAATCCTTCATGTCGGTTTTGGCCTGGAAGACGTCCCATTGGACACTGGGCTCGCGGCGCTGTCGAGGCTGTAATGTCCTGCACGACGACGGTACGGATGCCATGAGCTGTTGCGGACGCTGTGTGCGATCCGCTTGCGCGGCGCGGGGCGCGTGGGCATCGGCATTTCGATAGTTTGGCGTCCAGCGAGATGTCTACCAACGGGCACCCGTCGTGGAAGCCCTCCCCTTCAAGGGGAGGGTTGGGTGGGGATGGGGTTGATGTTGCCTCTTCGGGCAATTCGCGCTTCTGCTGGTTGATCGCTCTCTCCGGAGCAGACCATGAATACCGCCGACAGTACCCGCGACGACGTTCTGACCGACTTCCAGGCGCGCACGCTGACGCTGGATGGCCTGAGCAAGCGCGTCTACGTGTCGGGTTCTGGCCCCGGTGTCATCGTGCTTGCGGAGATGCCCGGCATCAGCCCGCACGTGGCGCGCTTTGCGCGCTGGGTGCGCGACGACGGATTCACCGTGTACCTGCCATCGCTGTTCGGTGTGGATGGCGCGGTGCCGCGTGCCGACGAAGGGTTGGCCGTGCTGCGCCGTGCCTGCGTCAGCGCCGAGTTCCACGCGTTGGCCGGACGCGGCGCCAGTCCCGTCACGGCATGGCTGCGCGCGTTGGCGCGCCACGCGCTTGAGGAATGCGGCGGACCGGGCGTCGGTGCGGTCGGCATGTGCTTCACGGGCAACTTCGCGTTGTCGATGATGCTGGAACCCGCGGTGCTCGCCCCCGTGCTGGCGCAGCCGTCGTTGCCGCTAGATGATCCCGCCGCGATCGAAAGCGATGCGGAGGAACTGACCGCGATCAGGACGCGGCTCGAGCGCGAGGACCTCACCGTTCTCGCCTACCGGTTCGATGGCGACCGTCATTGCCGCGCCGAACGCTTTGCAGCGTATCGCGCGGCGCTTGGAGAACGTTTCGTCGAACAGGTTCTTGCCGACACGGCCGCGAATCCCGACCCGCCGCCGTTCTTCAAGCACATCGTCGCGAGCCCGCACAGCGTGCTGACCGCGCACCTGATCGACGCGGCCGGCGAACCCACCCTGCGCGCGCGCGATGAGGTGCTGGCTTTTCTGCGGCGCCGCCTCTACGGCACGCCACTCTTCGACGCGGAGACCCTCCTGTGAGCATTGGCTTCATCGGCATCGGCCATATGGGTTTGCCCATGGCGCGCAACCTGCTGAACGCGGGGACGCCGCTGACGGTATGGAACCGCTCGCCGCGCAAGGGCGAGGAACTCGAGCCGCTCGGCGCCATTCGCGCGCGATCCCTCGACGATCTGTTCGCACACTGCGACATCGTATTGATGATGCTGCTCAACGAATCCGCGATCGATGACGTGCTGGCGCGAGGCACACCGTGCTTCGCCGCGCGTATCGACGGCACGACACTCGTCCATCTCGGAACTACGTCGCCCGAATATTCCGCTGCACTGGCGCACGACGTTCACGCCGCGGGTGGTTCGTACGTGGAGGCGCCCGTGTCGGGCTCGCGCGTGCCCGCCGAGGAAGGCCGTCTGGTCGGCATGGTCGCGGGCACCGACGACGCCGTGGAACGCGTGCTGCCGTTGCTCGCGCCGATGTGCGCGAGCGTGTTCCGCTGCGGCGACGTGCCCGGCGCGCTGCGCATGAAGCTGGCCGCGAATCATTTTCTGATCGGCATGGTGACCGTGCTCGCCGAAACCGTACACGCGGCGCGGCTCTCCGGCGTGAACATTGATACTTTGCGACAGGTGCTCGACGCCGGTCCGATGGCCAGCGCGGTGTCGCGCATCAAGCTCGACAAGCTCGTGCGGGATGACTTCTCCGCGCAGGCCGCGGTCCGCGATGTCGCCACGATTGCGCGCCTCGTCACCGCGCAGTGCGAGCGTGCCGCAGCCGATGCGCCGCTGATCCGGCGCTGCGCCGAACTCTTTCGCGCGGCCGACGCAGCCGGGCACGGCGAACACGACATGAGTGCCGTGATCCATGCCTTCGCAACACAGGTTTTCGCCGAGGCTGCGGCTGCCGTCGAGGTGCGCGCCGGGTAGTGGCGCGACGCTGGAATATTGCGCCACCAGCACGTCGGCCTTGGCGTCGAACGCGGCGCGCGCTTCCGTCGTCCACCAGTCGCCCAGGTTGCCCTTGTCGTCGAAGCGCGAGCCCTGGTCGTCGAAGCCGTGCGCCATCTCGTGGCCGAGCACCGCGCCGATCACGCCGAAGTTCACCGCGCTGTCGGCGCTTACGCTACGCGGGCACCTGCAGCAGGCCGGGAACGTCAGGGCGTTGAGCGGCGGACTGACGCATTCGACTGGTAAAACCGATGATGTCAGCTACGCCATCGCCAATGCCTTTTTTACGCCAGGCAACAACCAAGGAGATATGCATGTCCGCCGTGACCATACGAACGGGCGAAATCGTGGCGACTCGATTATTCGATGTTTCCTACGCCATCGACCTCGCCACGGCCGAAGCCCTGTGGGCCAAGCATGTCGGCACTGCCGGCAGTCGCGGCCGCCTGAACACGGCTGCGCCCAAGGCCGTCTCGTTCAATGTACCGCCCCTGGAGGTGCCACTTGGTGAGACGACGATCGAGCTCGCTGCCCTCGCCACGCAGGCAGTGCTCAGCGCGAGACTCTACGATTTCGGTGTAGTCGCGTTGTCGGCACGCGTCCCTGTCCGTGACCTGTCGTGGACCGAGTTCTCCGCCAGTTGCAACGAGCTCGACCGCGTGATCGGCCCGTCATCTGAGGCGGTGCTGTGGAAGAGCCTGCTCGACCAGGTGCGGGAGATCATCGCCCCTGCGCTCGAACGCCCCGGTCCGTCGCTGCTGCAGGAGGACTACCTGCTTTGCGTGGTACATACGCTCGCGCAACCGCTGAGCGGCGCTGAGCTTCAGAAAACCGTCGATTTGGCCGCCCTGTTGTCGGGCGAATCAAGGCCCCTGTCGGACGACGCCTCGCGGGATATTTTGCGGCGCAGTTTTTCCTACTACACCGACGATCTCGTTGTGCTCACCTGGGACCGCGCCTTCATCTACGAGCCGCGCGGTGATTCCGATGTGATTGACGTCATCGAGATCGCGAATGCGCAGCTCGTCGAGCTCCGCTACTACGATGAGCTGCTCGACGACGAGCTGCCGCTGATGTATGACCGCGTTGAAAAGGCGCGCGGGGCTACCTCACTGCTCGCTTCACGCCGATTCGCCCACCTCGCCAGACGCCTGTATACGATGGTGGCGGAAGTTACCGAGCTGACCGAAAAAGTCGACAACGCCTTGCAGGTGACCGAAGACGTCTATCTGGCGCGCGTCTACACGGCGGCGTTGGATCTGTTTCGTGTACCGAGCGTCAGCGCAGCAGTCGACCGCAAGCTCGCCATCATCCGCGATACCTATTCAGCGCTTTACGAAGAAGCGTCGAGCCGGCGCGCTGAAGTACTTGAGATTGCCATCACCTTGCTGATCGCGCTGGAGATCGGGATTGTCGTGTTCCAGCACTAGGGACGTTCTGAACAGGTCCTGGAACTACGGGTCTCGTACTCAGCGCCCGATCTCCACAACCCGCCAAACGCCGGCGCTTCGGCGACTCGGCATACGCGTACGCGAGCAATCACAGGCGTCCGGCAACGGCCGCGCCAAGGGAGCGAGACCCAATGATCCATAGCGGTCGACGGGTGCATGACAGCGAAGAAATCGCTACTGTTGCTGCTTGCGTCCCTGCGTACGTGATGCCATGAATGACCGCTTGCTCACGCAGCCATCCGGCGATTCCGTTGAGCCTGCGGACCTGGGTACCGCCTTGCAGGCGACCCTGCTCGCGCACCTCTACCGGATTGATGAGCATTTGAAGCACCGCGGCCGGCATCCGCACGGAGCGATCCATCAGGTACGCAAAGCGGTACGCGGGTTCCGATCGATTCTTGCGCTCTGTGTGAGCGTCCATCCTGGCATGCTCTCCCGAGTGGATGCGAGCATTCGCGGCATCGGCAAGAAGCTGTCGCGGTTGCGCGACGCGCATGTCGCGGCCGAGACAGTCACTGCGATGCGCCAGCAAAGCGACAAAGGTGAACTTTGGCGCGACGCGCGTACCGCACTGAAGAAGGCGCGGGACGATCTACTGACGAGGATGCTTGCCGACGACCCCGCCTTTGCGCGATTGCGCAAGCGCGCGGTGGCTGGTGCCGAGAAGGTGGTAGCCGTGTCATTCAGCGCGCTGACCTGCGAGGAAGTGGTGCTTGCCCTGCGCGAGAGCGCCGCGCGCATGCGCAAGGCCGAACGCGACGCGAAAGAGAGTCCGCGTCCCGCTGCGCGCCACCGGTGGCGCCGGCGAGTTCTTCGGCTGCGCCTGCAACTGGAATGTTTCGAAGAGATCGCGCACGACGACGCGGTGCCGGCCGCCGTGCGCGTTGAAGCCCGGTGGGTGCTCGGCGAAGCATTGGACACCATGCCGTCGGCGGCGATACTGACCAGCCTTGCCGACAAGCTCGGCGCGCAGCAAGACCTCGCCGGACTCAAGGCCGCTCTGCGGCGCCAGGACGACTTACCGTTCCGCGATGAGTTGCTCCATTCCCTTGAACGGCGCCGCGCCACCTGAGCGGATAGAAGCTATCCGCTCAGGTGACTCCAGGCGTCAGTGTTTCCACGAATCCTTGACCAGGCCGACGAGACCCGGCGGCAACGGCGTGTAGCCCAGCGAATCGGCGATTTCACCACCGCGATCCAGCGCCCAGCCGAAGAACAGCAACGCGGCGCGACCTTCCTGCGATTTCTGCACATCGCGCGGCATCACGATCCACGTACTCGCTGCGATGGGCCAGGTGTCAGCACCCTGGATGCCGACCAGCAGCAGATTGAATTCCGAGGCACTGCGCCAGTCAGCCGATTCGAGGGCGTTGCGAATCGTAGTCTGGGTCGGCGAGATGGCGCGCTCGGGCGTTGCGAACAAATTCACGATCTGAAGTTCGTGCTGGAGTGCGTAGCCGTATTCGACATAGCCGATAGAAAACGGCGTTTGCGAAACGAGCTGCCCAACACCGACATTCCCTTCAGCCGCGATGCCCACCGGCCATTTGACCGTCTTTCCCGTGCCGATGGCGGTGGACCATTCGGGGCTGATCTTGGAGAGATAGGCGGTAAAGTTGTACGTAATGCCTGAGCTGTCGCTGCGACGCACGACAATGATCGGCTCGTCCGGCAATGTGAAGTTGCTATTGGCTGCAACCAATGCCGGATCACTCCAGCGGGTAATCGTGCCCTGGAAGATCTGCGCCAGCAGCGGTCCGGTCAGTCGGACACGTTTGCGCCCCGCGCCGCGCATATTGGTCACCGGCACGATGCCGCCCGCCACGACAGGAAACTGCCGAAACCCTCCGGCCTTCAATTCCTCGCTTTTCATCGGCGCATCGGTGGCCGCGAAATCGACCTTGCCCGCTTTCAACTGATCGATGCCCGCACCGGAACCTACGCCCGCATAGGCGACTACCGCGCCCTTCTGCTGCGACCACTGCGCCGCCCATTTTGTCAGCACCGGCTCGACGAAGGTCGAACCCGCGCCGGTTATCTTCTGGCCCGCAGCATTGGCGAACCCGGCACCGCACATGAACAGGAACAACCCCGCGACAGCGTTGCGAACGACAACATTCATGAGATACGCCCCCTGAGGCATGCGGCAGTTGCCGCGGGGCGGAGGGTGCCCCCAAATTGTTGCGTTGCAGTGTCGGGCCTGTTCAGGAACGAGCGCTTTCCGCTAGGTTCCGAGACACGTTGAAAATAGGGGCAAAAAATCGCCCGAGGTCGCGAATCCGCAAACACGCTCGTCATCCACATATCCCGCCCCATAGAACACGTCACAACCTGTTGCCTGCCCCCGCTGTCGCGCGCACCTCGCCCGTAGGTATCCTCAAACCCCGGCACCGCAAAGTGCGAGGCGCGACATGTGCTACAGCGCCATGGTCTGGCAGGACTACCACGCGTTCACGCGGCGCTTCGGTGCGCGGCTGAGCATCGAAGACTTCGTCCGCCTGTTCGAAGTGCGCGAGAACGGTGGCAAGGTCAAGATTCCCAAGGGGATGGAAGCCGCGTTCTCGAATGCCGGCGAAGAAGGCGAAAAGCGGATCTTCGATCTGGTCCGTCGCTACCGTGACCAGCAATCCAGCACGCACATGGCCGAGCTGATCAAGCAGCGCGAGCGACTGCAGCTCGCGCAGGAAGCATTGGCCCGCAAGCCGACCAAGAAGGCGACCGACGAGGTCCGCATCGCCGGCAACAAGATCGCGGCGGCGCAGCGCAAGATCGCCGACCTCGACCGCACCGACGAGGAGCCCCGCGATTCGCGCATCTACCCCGGCGACTATGCGCCGGTGATGATCATGCAGGGCGGTG
This sequence comes from Lysobacterales bacterium, assembly GCA_038207515.1. Lineage (GTDB taxonomy): Bacteria > Pseudomonadota > Gammaproteobacteria > Xanthomonadales > Rhodanobacteraceae > Tahibacter. The sequence goes on from JBBQZR010000028.1 coordinate 43,687, forward strand.
AACGCCTGGTCGTGCCGATGCGCTACCAGTGCCGCGTGGCGGGCAAGCCGGCCAACTACGACGAGCGGTTTCCCGGCACTTACAACGCGCGGCGCGACAATCTGGAAGGGTTCTGGCGCGACCTGTTCGGTCGCAGCCATGGCGTGGCGGTCGTGCAGCGGTTCTACGAATACGTCGAACGCATCGGCCCGGACGGCAAGCCCTACAGCCAGGTCCTCGAGTTCACGCCCGCCGACGGGCAGGAACTCCTGATCGCCTGCCTCTGGTCCCGCTGGACCGGCGCCGACGGCGAGGAACTGCTGTCCTTCGCCGCGATCACCGACGACCCGCCGCCGGAAGTGATCGCCGCCGGCCATGACCGCTGCATCATCCCGATCAAGGCCGAACACCTGGATACCTGGCTGTCGCCCGACGCGCACGACCTCGATGTGCTGCACGCCATCCTGGACGACCGCGTGCGGCCGTACTACCAGCATCGCGACGCCGAGTAGCCATCGCAGCGCATGAGACGCACCTGCGCACAATCGCCCGCACCCACCCGGAGGCGCCATGGAACCTACCCCTGAAGGCAGGCGGCGCTATGCCGACGACGCCGGGCACTATCGCCCGGCACGCATACCCGAGACCCGCGTCGCCTGCCGCTGCACCGAATCCTGCCGGCATCCGTGCCTTGGCCGCTGCGGCTGCGCCGCCTGCCTGGCCGCGTTCGAGGACTGGGACAGTTTCGGATGCCTGCATCAGCCGGACGGTCCGTAGCGCCGCAGGCAGGGTCGATTCACCGGCTGCATTCAGCGAGCGAGCCTCCCCGCCACGCACAGGCCCGGTACCGCCAGCGCCACGGCCTGCGCGGTGCACCACGCGGGCAACGCGAGTGGCATGAACGCCCCATTTCCGGTTAGCGCTAGCCAGTGACCCGGGCTATTGCACGACATCAGCGACGCGTCACGCCCTTCCAGAGCAACAAGCCGACGGCAGTGGCCAAGCGCAACCGCGAGGGCCCCGCACTCTCGGGATGGTGAGAGGTTCCAGATCATGGTGACAGAAGCATGGTCAGGTCCGGCCTACCGACGTCGACGTGAGTGGTGCCAGGCGAACAAACTGGATTCGGAGATGATCATGCGCGTCTATCTGGCGCTGGCAGTACTGATGTTGCTGGCGGGATGCGCCAGCGGCATACATAGCTCAAGGCAGATTCTCGTCGCGGACGAGTCCGATTCGTTTGCCGGCGCGGCGGGCTACTGGGAGACAACCAACGGTAAGCTCGTCGCATTGATCGAAGACGAGTCGACAGGAGCGTTTTTCAAGGACTACGTATACAAGCTCACGTTCCTGTCATCGGATGGCGGCGAAGCGCAGATTCGAGTAAAGCGACGTAACTCGACCTACGCCGTGCAAGCTTGCGTCAACGACAAGACCGAGCCAAAAAAGGTCGCCTGCTTTTTCGTACATGCGATGTGGAAGCAGGCAGGTCAGCTAATGACTATCTCAACCACAGCAGACGAGAATCTGTCTGCAGAAGTCAAGGACAGTTTAGGCAGCTTGTATATCCAGGCAAGCGACAAAAACAGCATCAAGCTGCCCGACGAATTCGTCAGTTCGAAGGGAAAGGCTCTGTTGGCAGCAATTGCTGGAATCCAGCCCCGTCCCGGGGGGAGCGGAAATGTTGTCGACGCTCGGAAAATAACAGGTGAGCAGGCCCGGGCCCGGGTTGCGCAGAATGCCGAAGCGGAAAGAAAAGAAAAGGCGGAGAAGGCAGCACGAGAAGTGGAGCGCAAGAAGCTTGCTGACGCTGAGAAGGCTGCAGCTGAAAAACTGGCGGCCGAGCAAGCAATATTGGCTGAACGCGCCAAATACGGCATCAATTTTTGCAACAAGTCAGTTGAGGATCTCTATTTCGCTTATGGGCGGCTTGAAGGCTCAGCTTGGGAAACTATCGGATGGTACGAACTGAAAGTCGGCACCTGCAGGGTCTTGGAGAAGGGACGCGAGATATCCGGAAAGACGTTCTACGTACATGCCAAGGGAAATCGTGGGAGCACCTGGGGAGAGAAATACATTTTGTGCGTTCATCCGAGCGCTGCCTTCGCGATAAAGGGCAACGAGAACTGCAGCGCTCGCGGATACAGTCAGGCCAAGTTTTTTTCCGTCAATGTCAAGAACGGCGACAATCAGGCTGAACAAAGCTTCACGGGTGGAACGCCCAGCAAGATGGCGAGTCTCGCGGTCGGTGACGGCGTGTACGTTCGAGGGTTTCTTTCCGACGAGCTGGGCTATATCGCCGGTCTTGATGCAGCCAACAATCGCGTGAAGGTGAGGCGCGCGGAAGATGGGACCACGATTTGGGTCGATGAGAGCCGTGTGATAACACGAGAGGAGTCTCGCTTGAATGACGTAGGGCGAGTAGTCGGCGGTGCTGCGTTGTTGTATTGCCTGTTCAATCCGGATGAATGCAAGAAGAAGTAGATCGGGCAGCCTGAGGAAGCGGGGTCAGGTTAACTTCCAGAACGCTCTGTTCAGCGGCACGTGGTTACCGCCAGCGACGTTCCATTGACACCGTTCGCGCCACTCCACAGTGAACCTGACCCCTTGCAGCCACTGCTTGCAGTAACCTCACAGCCGTGCGCGGAACAGCCTCCGTGATCAAAGGTCGCCTGATGAGATCGCTGATGGTTTCACTCTTGCTGTTGGTCGCCGTGCCGATGTTCTCGCCGCCGGTTCGCGCGGAAACCGAAACCGCATCCGTACGCAACGTCGGCAAGTCCGATCCGCTGCGCAAGCCGCTGCTCGATGCGTTGCGTGGACCGGTGGAGAAGGACCTGGGTCAGCCGGTGCAGTTCGTCGTCAGCCTCTTGCGCGTGCAAGGCGCGTGGGCGTTTGTCATCGCGACTCCGCAGACAAAAGCCGGCCACCCGATCGACTATGCCCGGACGCACTACGCGCAGGCGATCGCCGACGGCGTGTTCGATGGGGGCACAGTGTTCGCGCTGCTCAAGTCGGACGCGGCCGCCTGGTCGGTCAAGGAGTTCGTCATCGGCCCGACTGACGTCGCCTTCCTCGCGTGGCCGGAGCAACACGGCGCACCGGCGTCACTGTTCGAGCTTCCGTTTGACTGACGAACGATTCGGCGTGTGGCGCTGAGTCGGCGCGCTACGCTTTTGGCCTTGCCAGCCACTTCAGTACTTCCCCGATCGCGACACGCCCTTCCCCGCCGATCGCGACCGTAACGTCGTCAATGGCCGCCGGATCGTTTCCGCTCGGCGTGGCGTGCGTTTTCCGACTCAGGCCGTCGCCCGCTGCGCCGTGCGCGTTCCAGACAGTTCCTCGACGAGATCGCGGTGTGCCGGCAGGTCCTTGATGGCGTGCTGGCTGACGGCGCGCAGCATGGCGAATTCGCGTCGCGCTTCCTCGGCGCGCGGATAGCGCCCGCGCTGGTCGCGCAGGTCGGTCTGGAATTCCATGCCGTAGAGAATGAACTGCCAGCTGGCCGGCATGAACATTTCCAGGTCGGTGACGAAGTCGAGCCGGTGCGGTGCGCGCAGGCGCCATTCGGCGAGGCGGTCGCGCAGCGTTGCCGGAATGGTGGCCGTGTCGGCGTTGTCGATCCAGAACGCGCTGTCGCGGCGCTGGGTCAGGCAGTAGTGAAGCTTGAGAAAATCGACGATGCGCGTGTAGCGCTCGCTCATCATGTGGTTGAAATGCGCCGCGGCGCGATCGAAGCAGGCGTCCATCGGCAGCAGGTGGGCGAGCAGATAGGTGCCCATCTCGACCAGGCCGATGCCGGTCGCTTCGAGTGGCTCGAGGAAGCCGGCCGAGAGGCCGATCGCCACGCAATTGTGCTTCCACTGCACCGGTCTATAGCCGGTCTCGAAAGGCAGGCGGCGCGCATTCAATCCCTGCGCCGCCGGACCGATGTATTCGCGCAGCACGGCTTCGGCGCGATCATCGCTGGTGTGCCGGCTCGAGTAGACGTAGCCGACGCCACGTCGCTCCTGCAGGCCGATGTCCCAGGTCCAGCCGGCTTCATGCGCGGTGGAGATCGTATGCGAGGCGATCGGTGCGTCAGGGCCGGCGTTGGGCACCTGGATGGCCACGGCACGGTCGGCGAAGAGCACATCGCCCACGTGCGTGAGCGGTTGCCCGAGTGCCTTGCCGATCAGGCCCGCACGCATGCCGGTGCAATCGACATAGAGGTCGGCCTGCAGGGTGCCGAGTTCGCGCGTGACCACGCCGGCGATCGCACCGTTCGCGTCGAGCGTCACGTCGCAGATGGTGGCGAGACTATGGTCGACGCCGAGTGCGCGGCCTTCCGCGGCGAGCAGGGCCGCGACCTTCATCGCATCGAAGTGGTAGGCGTAGTTCATCGGCCCTTCGTAGTCGGGGTCCTGGCGACGCTTCGGCGCGCGGCCGGCAGCGGCAACCGCCGTCTGCAGGGTCACCGCATCGGCGAACGCCCTGCCTTCGCCGGCTTCGCCGAGCAACCAGTACGGCACCAGATCGAGTCCGTCGACGCGCGAACTGGGCAGGTTGAAGGGATGGAAGTAGTGATCGCGCCCAGGCGAACCGGCTGGCCGTACCCAGTCGACGAAGCGGATGCCCTGCTTGAAGGTGGCCTGGGTTTCGCGGATGAAGCGCGCCTCGCTGATGCCGATCTGCGAGAGCGCGCCGCGAATCGACGGGAACGTGCCTTCGCCGACACCGAGGATGCCGATCTCGGGCGACTCGACGAGCTGGATGCGGACCGCACCCGGTGTGCGGATATTGAGGGTCTTCGCGAGATAGCAGGCGCACAGCCAGCCTGCCGTTCCGCCGCCCGCGATCAGTACGCTCCGCAGCATGGTTGCAGCTCCCGTTTCTTGCGCTGAGGGCGCGCCGGTCGACACCGAAGCGGCGCACCGTACGCCGGAATGACTGCGCTGTCATTTTGCATTGCAGCACTGATTTTCATCGAATGACAGCGCTATCAAATTTGATTGACAGCGCTGCCATCGGTATGCACTCTGCGTCGCCATCAGGTATTCAAAGGCGCTCGGGGACTGGCTCAGAGGGCGTCATCAACGGGAGGGTTACACCCATGTTCGTTCGCAAAACCCTGCTCTACCGTTCCATCGCCGCGGTGCTCGCGGCCAGTTCGGCCGTGGCGGCGGCGCAAGGCGGAGCCGGCGCGGATTCGAAGTCGGCGCCGGATGGCGGCGATGCCGAGACCACCGCGCTCGACCTGGTCACGGTGACGGCGACCAAACGCAGCACGCCGCTGCAGAAGACCCCGGTCGCGATCACCGCGATCAGTGCGCAGGCGCTGGACAAGGAGCGCGTGATCACGGTGCAGGACATCACCAGCCTCGTGCCCGGCTTTGCCGCGACCACCCAGGGCGACCACGGCGTGATCACGCTGACCCTGCGCGGCATCGGCAACGACAGCGCGAAGACCGAATATGCCGATCCGGAGGTCGCCCTGTTCGTCGACGGCATCTACACGCCGCGCGCGGAAGGTGCCGCCTCGTTGTTGCTCGATCTCGAATCGGTCGAGGTACTACGCGGACCGCAAGGCACGCTGTGGGGCCGCAATTCGACGGTCGGCGCGGTGAATATGCAGACCGCCAAGCCCGTGATCGGCGACAGCTCGGGCAATGTGCAGTTCGGCCTCGGCAACTACGCGCGCCTCGGCGGCCGCGGCGCCTTCAACCTGCCGATCAGCGAAAGCTGGGCGGTGCGCGTCGCCTTCGCCCACGAGCAGCATGAGGGCTACGTCGACTACCAGAATCCCGGCGCGCTGCTGCCGTCGCTCGAGGCACAGCGCGCCGCCTACCTGGCGTCGGGCGGCGATCCTGCCGCATTCCAGGCGATCAATCCGAACCTGTTCGTCGCCGGCGGCGAAAAGTACAACGCGCAGAACCAGAGCGCGGTGCGGATCAGCAGCCTGCTCCAGCCGAGCGACACCTTCAGCTGGAACGTGTCCTACGAATACTTCCGCGATACCGGCACGCCGAGCATGAACCTGATGCAGACGCCGCGCGCGGGCCAGGATTTCTGGTCCGCCCTGATCGACACGGCGCCGTCGCTCGATCGTGAGGCGAACAGCCTGCGCAGCCGCATGGACTGGGAGCTCAGCGACTACCTGTCGTTGTCCTACATTGCCGGCATCAGCCGCTTCGAAGGATCGGCGGATTTCGATCAGGACGGCGGCGTGCAGGTGCCGACCAGTTTCACCACTGGCGCGACCTACCAGCAGGACCGCACCAACTATTCGGTCTATCGCAATCACAGCCACGAACTGAACCTGACGTCGAATGGCGAGAACACCATCGACTGGATCCTCGGCCTCTATTACGCCGCCGAGAAAAACAAGATCCGCTTCGATATCCCGATCTTCAATGGCACGCAGCAGGGTACGGTCGCCTGGCAAGGCTCGTTCATCCAGCCCAAGCAGACCGTCGATTCCAAAGCCGTTTTCGGCCAGGCAACGTGGAACGTGTCGGACGTATTCCGCCTGACCGGCGGTCTGCGCTACACCGATGACGCGAAGGAAAACATCGGCGGCCGCGGCTGGGGCTGGCAAGGCTACGGCAATCCCGACATTCCGCAGGTACCGATCGCGCCGGGCACGATTCCGAGCAACGCGAACGGTTTCGGATTCGGCATCGGCGGCATCAACGACGGCCAGTACGACCACGGCCAGCTGACCTGGCTGGCGCGCGCGGACTACGACGTGGCTGAGGACTTCCTGGTCTACGCCAGCGTGTCGACCGGCTACAAATCCGGTGGCCTGCAGGACGGCGGCGTGCCGTACCGGCACGAGGAGCTGACCAATTTCGAGATCGGCACCAAGTCGTCCTTCCTCGATGGAAACGTGGTCTGGAACAACGCCATCTACTACGAGGATTTCAAGGATTTCCAGCTGGCCGCGCCGATCACGTTCGTCGACGGCAGCCGCGGACTCGGCTTTTCGAACGTGAAGGGCAGCACGAAGGTCTGGGGCTTCGAATCGGAATTGAATGCGCGCCTGAGCGACGACGATCGCCTGCAGTTCGTGTTCTCGGCGATTCCGCACAAGAAGCTCGGCACTCTGCTGTACGCCGGCTCCAACGACTATCAGGGGCTGCCGCCCTGCCCGGCCGCATCGGGCATCGGCAACTGTCTCGACGTCTCGGGCAACGAACTCGCGCATGCGCCCGATGCCGCGTTCACCCTGGTCTACGAGCACGATTTCCGCTTCGCCAGCGGCGCGCGGCTGACCCCGCGCATCAGTACCCACTACGAAACCGAAAGCTGGCTCAGTGCGTTCAACCTCGGCGACGGCGACAAGCAGTCCAGCTACACCCGTACCGATCTCAGCGCGCGCTATCTCAATCCGGACGGCACCTGGTACGTCGACCTCTACGTCGACAACGTCGAGGACAAGAAGATACGCACCAGTGCAGGCAGGACCGCCGTCGGCAGCGGCTTTGAATACCTCTCGCAATACCTGCCGCCACGAACCGTCGGGATGAATTTCGGCTTCTGGTTCTGAGCGCTGCTCGTCCGATCCATCGGGCAACCCCGTTCCCCGGCGATGACCGGAATCCGTTGACGCACGCCTCCCCTCAGCGTCCACGGATTCCGGTCGTCGAAGGCGATGCATCGGGGCGGCGCGGCTTTTCCCGTCGCCTCGCCACCACGGCGGGCGCGAAACCCCCTGCGAACTATGAGCAAGACGATGCCGAAAGACGAAAATCGAGTGCAGCCTGAGCGATTCCCCGCGGATTTCCTCTGGGGTGCGGCGACCGCCGCCTACCAGATCGAAGGCGCCTGGAATGCCGATGGCAAGGGAGAGTCGATCTGGGACCGCTTTGCGCACACGCCGGGCAAGGTGCGTGGCGGCGACAACGGCGACGTTGCCTGCGACAGCTACCACCGCTTCAACGAAGACGTGGCGCTGGTCAAGGCCATGGGACTCGACAGCTATCGCTATTCGATCGCCTGGCCGCGCGTGCAGCCCGGTGGCCGCGGCGGTCCCAACGCCAAGGGCCTGGACTACTACCGGCGGCTGACGGATTGCGTGCTCGAGGCCGGCCTGCGCCCGCTGGTGACGCTGTATCACTGGGATCTGCCGCAGGAGCTCGAGGACGCCGGCGGCTGGACCCAGCGCGATACCGCGGCGCGCTTCGGCGACTATGCACAACTGGTCGCTGCGGCACTCGGCGATCGCGTGCGCCACTGGATCGTCCTCAACGAACCGAAGACCTTCACGTCGACCGGCTACTGGCTCGGCGTGCATGCGCCGGGGCGACGCGATGCGAGCGGCTTCCTGCGCGCGACGCACGTCGCCAACCTCGCCCAGGGACACGGCTTTCGCGCACTCAAGGCGCAGCGCGCGGATTGCGAGATCGGCAGTGCCTTCGATGTCGCGCCGATGTATCCGCAGTCGGACACCGCCGCCGATGCCGCCGCCGCCGAGCGCTGGCATCGCTTTCTCAACCTGTGGTTCCTGCATCCGGCCCTGCACGGCTCGTATCCGGACGGCGTGCTGCCGGTCGAGGAGATCGACGCGCTGCTCGGCTTCCTGCCGGGCGACGAAGTGACCGTGCGCGCGGCCTTCGATTTCGTCGGCCTCAACTACTACTCGCCGTGGCTCGTGCGCCACGCCCCGGGTGAAAGCGACATTCCGGGCCTGGACTGCATCGGCGAGTGGGCCAAGGGACGTGGACAGCTGCCGCAGACCGATATCGGCTGGGACATCGACGCGAACGGCTTTCGCGACATCCTCGTGCGCATGCGCGAGCATACCGGCCACCTGCCGATCGAGATCAGCGAATGCGGCGCGGCCTTCAACACCGGACCCGGCGCCGATGGCGAAATCAACGATCAGGCGCGCATCGATTTCCTGCGCCAGCATCTCAAGGCCATGGCCAGGGCGATGGCCGAGGGCGTACCGGTGCGGGCCTTCCACCAGTGGAGCCTGCTCGACAACTTCGAATGGGCGGAAGGCTATTCGCAGCGCTTCGGTATCGTGCATGTCGATTTCGAGCGCAGCCAGGCGCGCACGCTCAAGGCATCGGGCCGATGGTTCGCCGAGGTCGCGGCCGCCAATGCCGTCGCCTGACCAGCGCCGCGCCGAAAGCCGGTCGCGCGCATCACGCAACAGGCGGGGCGCGCTGCGCTGTCGCGCCGCCCCTTCGTACGCAGCCGGAGTGAACCCGCAACCATGAACGCAATCCCTGTCGCGGCACCCGCGGAGCGGCTGCCGACGCGACGCTATCTCGGCTATGGGCTCGGCGATTTCGCCTTCAATTTTTACTGGCTGCCGCTGCAGGTCTTTCTGCTCAAGTACTACACCGACGTGCTCGGCCTCGACAGCGGTGCGGCCGGCATCATCGTCATGATCTGCCTGATCTGGGACGGCCTGGTCGATCCGCTGATCGGCATCGTCGCCAACAAGACGCGCACGCGCTTCGGACGCTATCGCCCGTACATGCTGTTCGGCGCGATTCCGCTGGCGGTGACCTTCAGTTTCGTGTTCCTGCCGGTGCCGTTCCACGATACCGCGCTGGTCGTGTATGCGCTGGTCACCCAGCTGCTGTTCCGCACGATCTACGCCGCCGTCAACATCCCCTACGGCGCCATGATGGCGTCGATGACCCGCGACTCGATGGAGCGCAACTGGCTGGCCGGCGCGCGCATGCTGTTCGCGTTCAGCGGCTCGGCCGTGGTCGGCTATGCGACACCGCGACTGGTGGCCTGGCTCGGTGTCAGCAATCCGGACTCGGCCTATTTCTGGTCGGCAGCAATCCTGTCGTCGTTCGCGACGCTGATCATCTTCGCCAGCTACGGGTTGACCGAGGAACGTCTCGAACCGGTGGCCGAGCAGCAACGTCATCCACCCCTTCGCGAACTGCTGCGCATGCTGGCCAGGAACACGCCTTTCCTGCAGGCTGCGGCGGCGATCGCCCTGTTCGGCTTCGCCAGCACGGTCACCAGCGCGAGCCTGCCGTACTTCGTGCAGTACTACATGCGCGGCGCGCCGACCATGACCGGCGATCTCGCCAGCATGATCCCGTTCGTGCAGATGCTGGCGATCCTGCCGTGGACGCTGATCAGCCGCCATACCGGCAAGCGCGCGGCGTGGATCATCGGCCTGCTCATCGCCACGGCGGCGCTCGGCGTGCTGAACCTGATCGACAAGCCGGATGCGACCGTGGTGTTCGTGCTGGTCGGAGTCACCGCGTTCGGCTCGGCCGCGATCGCCGTCAACTTCTGGTCTATCGTGCCGGACACGGTCGAATACGGCGAGTGGCGATCCGGCGTGCGCGTCGAGGGGTTCGTGTTCGGCCTGGTCACCCTGATCCAGAAGTCGGCGCTCGGCCTTTCCTCCGCGTTCGTCGGCCTGTATCTGGTCTGGATCGGCTATGTGCCGAACCAGGAACAGGCGCCGTCGACGGTCGAGGGACTCAAGCTCATGTTCACGCTGTTTCCGATGTTCGGCATGCTCGCCTCGTGTGCGGTCATGCTGTTCTACCGGCTGGACGCCGGCACGCATGCGCGGCTGGTCGCCGAAATCGCCGCACGCACGCCGGTGCGGCCGGCTGCATGACCGATCGCGCCACGCCGGCCCAGGCGGGAGCTTGCCTATACAATCGGCGCCACAATCGGCGCAAACGGAGCGCTTCGGCGTGGAGGCCGAACCGATGAGCAAGGCGATCATCGACGATGTGGCGGCCAGGGCGGGCGTGTCGATCAAGACCGTCTCACGCGTCGTCAATCGCGAACCCAACGTCAGGCAGCCCACGCGTGAGCGCGTCGAAGCGGCCATCGCCGAACTCAACTACCGGCCGCGACTGTCGGCGCGCGGCCTCGCCGGCAATCGCTCCTTCATGCTCGGCCTGATCTACGGCAAGCCCGGTGCGCACTACGTGCTCGACATCCAGGAGGGCGTGCTCGAGATGTGCCGGCCGCACGGTTACGAGCTGGTGATTCATCCGGGCGAGTTCCGCGATGGCGATCTGGCCAATGAAATCTCCGATCTGATTCTCGACCGGCGTATCGATGGCGTGCTGCTGTCGCCGCCGATCTCCGACCACATGGAGGCGATCGCACTGCTCAAGGACGCCGGCATTCCGCTGGTCCGGATCGCACCGACCATCGACAAGGCCGCACATCCGTTCGTCGAGACGAACGATCTCGACGCCTCGTTCGAGCTGGCCGAAGTGCTGATCGGCCTCGGCCACCGCCGCATCGGCTTCATCACCGGCCATCCCGATCACCGCGCGGTCGGCCTGCGTTTCGAGGGCTATCGCAAAGCCTTGCGCGCGCATGGCATCGCCTTCCAGGGCGAGCTGGTCGTCGTCGGCGACAACCGCTTTCATGCCGGTGAGGAAGGCGCGCGCCAGTTGCTGCAGCTGGCGTCGCCGCCAACGGCAATTTTCGCCGCCAATGACGAAATGGCCGGCGGCGTGATCAAGACGGCGCTCGTCCACGGCCTGCGCATCCCCGAACAACTTTCCGTGGTCGGCTTCGACGATGCGCCGATTTCGCGCCAGGTCTGGCCGTCGATCAGCACGATCCAGCAGCCGATCCGCGAGATGGCCAAGACGGCAACGAGCATCCTGCTCGAGCAGTTGCGTGCCGGCGAGGCCGAGGAACATCCGAGCATGCATCCGGCACGGCTCGTGCTGCGCGAATCGATCGCACCGCCACCGACCGGTAAAGCCTGATCCGTGGCGACCCGGATCATCGCCAGTTTCGACATCGGCGGCACCAACATGCGCGCGGCCGTTGTCGCCGTGGATGGCCGCAACGCCGAAGTGCTCGAGCAGCAGCGCCGGCCGACGCCGAGCCACCTGCTCGCCCCGGCCGTCACGGCGCGCCAGCGGCTAGACGATGTGATCGACTTCATGGTGGCATTCGCCGACCGGGCCCGCCGGCGTGCGCGCGCCGATGCCGTGGCCGCGGCCTTTCCCGGTCCGATCGATGCACAGGGGCGCGTCGCTGCCCTGCCGACCCTGTGGGGCAGCGAAGGCGCTAGCCTGTGCCCACTGGCGCTCGACCGTCTGCTCGCCGAGCGCCTGCCAGGCATGCCGGTGCGTATCTACAACGACGTCAGCGCAGCCGGTTTCCGTTTCGTCGCCGAGCATCCCGATTTCGCCCTGTTCACACTCGGCAGCGGTGTCGGCCTCAAGGTGTTCATCGATGGCCAGCCACAGGTGGGCCCACACGGCCGCGGCGGCGAACTGACCCACATGGTGTTCGATGCGTCACCCGACGCACCGCTGTGCGACTGCGGCGGTCGCGGCCATCTGGGTGCACTGGCGTCCGGTCGCGCCTGGCAGCGCCGGGTCGAACACCTTGGAAGCGAACGCGCAGCGGTCGAGCTCGATGCCTTCGCCGAGCCGCTGGCGCGGGCGGTCGCGATGATCCACTACACACTCGGCATGGAAACGTTCCTGTTCGCCGGCGGCCTGGCCGAAGGGCTCGGCGAACCGCTGCGCGCGGCGATCGTCCGGCGCCTTCCGGCGCAGGGCTGGCAGCAGGGTCAGGAGTGGGACGCGATGATCCGACTCGCGCCGGCCGACGATGCGCATGCGCTGATGGGCGGCGCGCTCGCGCTTGCGGGTGAGCCGGCACCGACCACCGGCTGACGGCGTGGGCAGTCCGCCAACCGTCAGGCGTGCCGTGATCGGCGCGCCGGAGCCGGTGCCTGCCGAAAATCTCTATGGCCACTTGCCGGAAGACATCGGACTGGCAGATCAGTACATTCGTACACGTTGCCGCATGTTCTCGGCCGTAGTTTCATTGCGGCAGCAAAACCCGACACTGACAGGGAGCATCGCTATGACAACTCCAGAACAGGGTGACTCGCAGATTCCGAAATTCGATCGGGACGTGCTGGAAATCCTTTCCAATCCGCCGGACGGTCATCAGAAACTGCTGGATGGCGCAAGCCTCGACGACGGGAGAAGACTGGCCATCATCAGTGCGTCCGGTGGATACGATCGGGATTCCGGTGAAATCTCGGGCTGGATCACCTACGGTCTGTTCGAGCGAAAAATCAGGTTCCAGACAACCCGGTTCACGTCGCGGTTGCTCAGCTTCCACGGCACCGGTGGATTCCTGACCAGCGCCCTGCCGCTTGAGCGACTGGCAGGACAAACGGGCACATTTTCCATGTCCGGGAACCGGGAAGTGAGCGCGCTGTGGCTGTGGCTGGGCAACGAGTCGGTGTGCGTGCCGCTGGTCATGATAGGCCAGGGAGGAATGGGCCACTACGCCAAGGGTGAAGTAACCTTCAGGGCAGTGGCCTGATCGTGCAGTCCCGGAACGCGGGTTCACCGTAAAACGGCCCCGTCAGTCGGTCAGGTCGGCCCGCGCCGAAGACTGTTTGCGCTCACGAGCCCGCAAAACACGACGAAAAGCGCGAAGTAGAAGCCACCGTTGAGGTGCGGCGTCGAGAGAGCGAGATAGACGCCCACCGCACCACCGGCTACGACCACGGATAGCACGCCGAGCCAACCGGGGCGGAGCGCGAGCAGTCCGGCGAAAAAGCAAAGTGTGAAAAGTGGGAGCGTAAATTGAGGGTTAGGGATTCTCTCGAGATGCTCCCAATTGGCGCCGACGAGAAAGGCTGCCATTCCCATCACGGCGGCGAGCATCCAGGTCAGTACGAACAGCCAGATCCGCAAGCGGCGGTGAAGCACGGGCGGCGCCGATGAACGGGGAATTGCCGCAGGCCGATCGGCCACGTTGAGCCAGTTGATTGAGGGTTCCACTCGCTTCATAGGTCTTGCGCCGTGTTGAGCCGCCAATGCAGGCAGCGTTGCTGACGAGCTGAGCCATCGCGCCAGAACGGCGTCAAGGTACCTTCCCCATTGCTCGATTGACGGCGGGCACGCTCGTGGCTTCACCCATACCAATCTTCGGACAAGCCGCTGCGCTCGCCCACCGTCACCCTGCCCCGCTGGTGGGCAGCCGGTCTACACCAGAAAGCCCAGATCGGGGGTCGGGAAATTCGCCACATTTGGCACGATGTCGTGGATGTTGGAAGCCGGAACGCCAAACCAGCGCGCGAGTGTGGCGGCGTACTGGTCGACCGATGTGGTGGGAATGATCTGGCCCCAGCCGGCGTCATCCGGACCGCCGGCAGTCATGTCCGGCATGCGGCCGTAGAAGCTGCCGCCGCGCACGGAACCGCCCAGCACGAAGTGATGGCCGCCCCAGCCGTGATCCGAACCATCGCCGTTGGACGACAAGGTGCGACCGAAATCCGACGCGGTGAAAGTGGTCACGCTTTCACTGACGTTGAGCTCCTGCGTCACGGCATAGAACGCGGAAAGCGACTTGGCCAGATCGGCCAGCAGCAGCGGATGATCGACGAGCTGCGTGTCGTGGGTGTCGTAGCCGCCGGCTGAAACGAAGAAGATCTGTCGCTGCATGCCCAATGCCTGCCGCACGGCGATCAGTCGCGCCACCATCTTCAGTTGAGCCCCGAGACGCGACGCCGGAAACGGCGTGGCCAGGGGCGCGCCGCCACTCAGGGCGACGGCGACCATGTCGTAGTGATCCATGGCGCGGTTCATGGCGCGCGCATAGCCGCGTTCCAGCGCGTGGGTCTGCGTGGCGCTGCGCATCATGGCCATGAATGCCGCACGTCGGCTCGCGTTCCAGGAATTCTCCAGATCGCGGATCGGCACGGCGCCCTGCGGATCCGGGTTGAGCGCGTACTGGCTGACGATCGCACCGCGCTGCAGCAAGTTCTCGCCGCCGACCGTCATGGTCATCGGCAGCTTGGTATTGGTGTTGGTGCTGTACAGCAGGTCCGCGATCCGGCCGCCCCAGCCGAGGCTGTCGTCCGGGCGCGACGTCTGCCAGTAGACCGCCTGATCGTCGTGCGAGAACAACTGCGGCGGAAGCGGATGACCGGGCGACTGGTACTGGAGCTTGGTCGTAGGCCGGACCAGTGTGCCGACATTGTTCACAATGGCCATTCGCCCGCTGGTGAACAGATCGCGAAGCGGCGTCGTGCCGACCGGATCGCTCGCGCTGATCGCGGACTGCAGGCCATAGGCGCAGCCGTCGGACGGCGGTGTGCCGCCCGCGGCCGGTGTCAGCGGCAGCAGTGCCGACGTCGGCAGCACGAGCGTGCCACGCGATGCCTGGTACGTGCTCCGCGCGATGCCGTCGCGCGGAACCACGGTGTTGCCGGAGTCGTTGCCACCGTGGAGGAACACGCAGACCAGCGCACGGTAGTTGCCGTCGCCACGCAGGGAACCGGCCTGTGTGGCCGCCTCGACCAGGCGCAGATTGCCGAGCATGGAGGTTGCTGCCACGCCGCCCAGCGCGGTTTTCAGACTGCGGTGCAGGAAGTCGCGTCGTTGCATGGCCTGCTCCTATTTCTGCACCGCGTATTCGGGTGAGTTGACGATGAGATACAGCGCTTCATGAACACGTTGGCGCAGGTAATTGGGCATGTCGCTGGTGATGCCGTCGAGATAGGAAACCAGGTGCGCGCGCATCCACGGCGACATCTGCCCCGACAACAGCAGCAGGTTGTAGCGGTCGACCAGCGCAGCCGGATTCGCCGCCAGCGCGGCATCGCGGGTGGTGTCGATCAGGATGCTGTTGGGCTCGGCGTAGGTCTGCCCGACATAGCCCCAGAAGATCTGGCTGCCCAGCGCATTGGTCTGCGCGGTGATCTGGCTCTCGGTGTGGATCTGCAGCTCCGGCGCCAGCAGTCCGCGCGTCGACAGCTCCCCGGGCGGGCTGTAGTCAGGTTTGAAAAAATTGAATACCGACGGCGAGGCGAGCGGAGCCTGGGCGTAGTCGAATTCCGGGTTCCAGTCCTGGAAGCGGCCGATCTGCGAGCGCGCCTCCATCGCCCGGCGCAGGTGCGCCAGACGCAGCAAGGGCTCGCGCACCTTGCCGAAGGTATCGGGGCGCGTATATGGCCCCAGGCGAGCCTCGGCATCGAACACGATTGCACGCACGACGGCGCCGAGATCGCCTCGCACGCCGCTGCCGTTGTTGTCGAACACGGCCGCTACGCGCGCGACATAGGCGGGTGAAGGGTTGCTGCTGACCAAGCGCTGGATCAGCGCGCGTGCCATGAACGGACCAACGTTGGGATGCCGGAAGATGTTGTCCATCGCGGCAGCCATATCCGATCGGGCGTTACCGCCCGCGGGCAGTCGGCCATTCGGCAGCGCAACACCGGGGTAGTTCAGCAGCTGCTTGTAGCGCACGCCCGTGCCGTCGACTTCCGGCCCCGCGGTGTCGTGCATGCTTTCGACCGGCTCCAGCGGCTGTTCCCAGTAGGCGCCATTGGGGCCCGGCTCGCAGTACTGCCAGTCCCAGCTATTGCCCTGGTCGCAGTTCTTCCAGTTCCATCCGGTGAACACGTGCGCGAAGCCGCGCACCGTGGTCTGGTTGTAGGTCGGAATGGGCTGCCCGCCGAGCAGCCGCGGCGTACCGTCCGGATTCAGCTCGACCAGACCGATGGAGAACAACTGCAGAACTTCGCGTGCGTAGTTCTCGTCCGGTCGGATGTTTTCCGCCAGATCGGGCTTGCGGTTCTTGAACATCGACAGGTAGTGGCCCATCGCCGGGTGCACGGTCACGTCTTCGAGCAGGTTGCGGAAATTGCCGAACGCGTGCGTGGCCAGCCGGTCGTAGTAGTGCGCGGCGGAACGCGTCTGGCCGCTGACGGCGCCGTTGACCTTGGAGATGACGAAGATCTCGCTCAGTGCAAAGGCCACACGCTGGCGCAGCTGATCGCGATGAATGAGGGTCGGCATTGCCGGATCGGGTCCGCCCAGGGCGCCAAGCCACCACGCTTCCATGCGGGCATTCTGGTAGACCGGCTCGGGAATCGACGCGACCCAGTTCAGATAGTCCAGCTGGTGCGTCATGGGCACGGCCAGCTGTTCGTCGAACCACGCCCGGTAACCCATGGTGCGCAGATGCTGGATGTCCGGCGCGGTGGGCCCGAACGTGGTCTGGGCAAGGAATCGTGCCGCGTCGGTATCGCTGCGCGGACCCACATCCAATGCCTCGAATCCGTGGTGAAACATCGGATCAGGCCAATGGCTGAGCGAATCCTGCGCCAGGGCATTGCTGCTTGCGATCAATAGCGCGATCGCGCCGATGTGGCACCGCAGCCGATTGGACTGATGCATGAGGGTTCCTCCCCGGACTGGCGGCGACAGTACCGGCGTCGCTACGGGCGCAGGCAGCAAGCCGCGCACTCGATCACATTCACCGCGACGAATGGCGCGTTGAGCGCGATCAGCGGACGCGTTCGCGCCGGGCAACCTGCGCATCGATCCGACCGGCGGTAGTTGACGCGCCGGCCTGGCGGCAGCGATGGCTCATGACCCCGGAACAGCCACGTCGTGATCGCGACCGGAGCCGGAATGACCGCTGCGCGGATGCGCGCGTCGGAATCGATGGACGCGGCCGGCGCCAGCAGCGGGAGCGCGTGTCGCCATGCGTCGAAGCTCAGCTCGAAACGTCAGCACTAGGCTGACGCTCATCGCCGAGCGGCGTGTGTGACGACGCGCGCGGCGCATGGAACCGCGCCCTGAAACGACGACCGGAACCGTGCACGCTGCCGAAGCAAAAGCGGCAGACCACGCCGTACATCGGTCGCGCGTCGGGACATCCGGCGCGCGTCAAGCCAATGCCATTCGAACCTGACCGCATCAACCGGCCGCGCAGGAACCTGCGCGGCCCGCGACCATTTACCAATGCACGCCGCGCATCAATGACGCAACCGCGATCTGCTCGTTGGTCGGCTGATCCAGTTCGGAACGGCCCGCCATACCCTTCGCGGCGGCGGAGTCCGGGAACAGGCGGAAGGCCGAGTTCATGATGATTTCGTAGGCGCGCGGCGCGAGCGAGTACAGGATGGACGCGAAGATGCCCAGGCGCGTGGCAATGCGTACGGGCCGTTCGACGATGGCTTCGACGACGAGATCGGCCGCTTCGTCGGGCGACAGCGTCGGCACGTGGTCGTACATCTTGGTCGGCGCGATCATCGGCGTCTTCACCAGCGGCATGTTGATCGTGGTGAAGTGGATACCGAGGTCCGAATACTCGGCTTGGGCGCAGCGCGAGAACGCGTCGAGCGCCGCTTTGGACGCGACGTAGGCCGAGAAGCGCGGCGCATTCGTCAGCACGCCGATCGAGGAGATGTTGATGATGTGGCCGCGGCGCTTTTCCGACATGCCCGGCAGAACGCCCATGATCAGCCGCAGCGCGCCGAAATAGTTCAGCTGCATCGTGCGTTCGAAATCGTGGAAGCGATCGAAGCTCAGCGCGATCGAGCGGCGGATCGAACGGCCGGCGTTGTTGACCAGCACGTCCACGCCGCCGTGATCGGCGACGACCTGCTTTACGAAGGCATCGCAGCTGCCCAGGTCGGACAGATCGACGACGTAGGTGAAGCAACTGCCGCCGGCCGCTTCGATCTCTGTCTTCGCAACGGCCAGTTCTTCTTCGCCGCGGGCGCAGATCACGACCTTCGCGCCGGCTGCGGCGAGCTTCAGCGCGACCGCCTTGCCGATGCCCGAAGATCCGCCGGTCACCACGACGACGCGGTTCTTGACCTTGCCGCTGAGCGAGTGGTCGATGAACAGGTCCGGGTCGAGGTGGCGCTCCCAGTAGTCCCAGATGCGCCAGGCGTAGTCTTCGAGCTTGGGCAGCTTGATCTTCGAGCCCTTGAGCGCGCGCTCGGTTTCGCGGCAGTCGAAGCGCGTCGGATAGTTGATGAACTTCATGACTTCGCGCGGGATGCCGAAGTCGCGCAGGATCATGTTGGTCATACGCTTGATCGGCGGCAGACTGCTCAGCGCCGTGCGGATGCCGCTGGGTATGAACGCGAACATGCGTGCGTCGAGACGCATGGTCATCTGCGGCGCATGGCCGGCGCGCGCGAAGATGTTCAGCACCTCGCCGATGCGCCGCGGCGCCGGGTCGGTCAGGTGGAAACAGTGGCCGTCCAGCCCGGTCTTGTGTGCGATGTGGTCCATCGCCGCGGCGACCCAGTCCACCGGCACGAGGTTCAGGCGTCCGCCTTCGAGGCCGATGGTCGGCATCCACGGCGGCAGCGCCTGGCGCAGTTTCTTGATCAGGCGGAAGAAGTAGTACGGGCCGTCGATCTTGTCCATCTCGCCGCTGCCCGAATTGCCGATCACGATGCCGGGACGGTAGATGCGCCAGGGAAGCGCGTATTCCTTGCGCACCAGTCCTTCGGAATCGTGCTTGGTGCGGAAGTAGGGGTTGTCGAGGTCTTCGGCCTCGTCGAACATGTCTTCGCGGAACACGCCCGGATACAGGCCGGCCGCGGCGATCGAACTCGTGTGATGAAAACAGCCGGCCTTGACCGCCTCGCCGAGTTCCATGGCGTGACGCGTGCCGTCCATGTTCGCGGCGCGCTGGCTCTCGGCGTCGGCGGAAAGATCGTACAAAGCCGCAAGGTGGAAAAAGTGCTGCACTTTGCCGGTCAGCGTCTTGAGCAGCGCCGGCGTGACGCCCAGGCGCGGCTTGGACAGATCGCCGGTGACCGCGACCAGCCGCTTGTCGTCGGCGCCGAGGCTTTCCTTGAGCTGCTCGAACTTGTCCGCGGAACCCTTGCGCACGAGGCAGTAGATCGTCCCCTTGCGCTCGAGCAGCTTGGCGACGAGATGACGACCGATGAAGCCGGTGGCACCGGTGACGAAATAAGTCATTCGTTTCCCCTTGCGAAATCGCGCCCGCATCATGGCGCGCCTGGACGGGCGTGTTGCCCCGCAGCGATGAGCGACTAGCAATGAGCAGTGAGAGCAGGCGGCCGGCGCCTTCTGTCAGTGCTCACTCCTCTCCCCTCGGTTCTCTCCTTCCGGGGCATAAGATAGTCCTGCAACGGTGCGCTTTCCAAGCGGGTTTAAAACGACCGATTGATAGGCATGTTGATGGGCGTGTCGATGGCCCTGCCGGTCGCGTTGACCGCCCTGGGGTCGCGTGATACAAGCTCGCATTCACCGCACGCGCAGATGCGGGATACCGATCACCCCGAGAGCGAGCCATGTCCGACCTGACCAGCAAATTCGAGGAAGCGGCGAAGCAGGCGATGAGCCTGCCGGAACGCCCCGATAACGACACGCTGCTGAAGCTGTATGCGCTGTACAAGCAAGGCTCCGCCGGCGATGTGTCCGGCCCGAAACCGGGGTTCTTCGATTTCGTCGGCACTGCCAAGTACGAAGCCTGGGCAAAGCTCAAGGGCACCAACGCCGAAGAAGCGATGCAGAAATACGTGGACCTGGTAAAGAAGCTGGGCGGCTGATGCCCAACCTTGGGTTGCGCGGACTGCGCGGAGATCGCTGATGGCCCGACGTACGCGCGAGCGGATTCTTGAAACCGCCCTGGTCATGTTCAACTCCCAGGGCGAACCCAACGTCACCACGAACCACATCGCCGACGAGCTGGAAATCAGCCCCGGCAATCTTTACTACCACTTCCGCAACAAAGACGACATCGTCGAGCAGCTGTTCACCGCGTACGAGACGCGCATGGACCAAGCGCTGCAGGTGCCGCAGGAACGTCTGCCCAACCTCGAAGACATCTGGATGCAGCTGCATCGCGTGTTCGAGTGCATGTGGGAATTCCGCTTTCTGTACCGCGACCTCGTCGACATCCTCTCGCGCAACCGCAAGCTCAAGCTGCATTTCGGCCGCATGCTCAATCGCGCCGCGGCCAGCGCATCCGAAGTGCTCAAGGGACTCGCCCAGGCCGAGATCCTGCGCGCGACCGCCGACGAGATCCGCGCCAGCGCCGAGAACGTCCTGCTGCTGACCACGTTCTGGCTCAACTTCAATGCGGTGCGCAATTCGCGCGTCGATCCGAACCAGGAAGATCTGAACCAGGGCATCTACCAGGTCATGCTGCTGATCGCGCCGTTCCTGCGCGATGCGGAACGTCTGCATCTGAACACCCTGGCCCAGGCCTACCGGCGCTGACGGTCGCGGGAAGTTCCGGACACGCGCTGGCCGTATCGCTGTTTTGTTCCGCCCTCAAACGCTGCAACCCGCCGCGCGCTTCGCGTGCGGACGGTGTGTTGCTGCGACCCGATTCCACAGGCCCGGACGAACTGCGCGTCCATCGCCATCGGTCACTCGCGCCGGCTCAACGCCGGCATCGCCAGTACGCGGCTGTGCTCGCGGATATCGTCGGGCCAGCCCGCGGTGAACTGGGCGAAACGCGCCGCATCGCCGGCGAACAGCGCACGCAGCGCCTCTTCGAAACCGGGCGCGTCGCCAGCCATGGCGGTCATGAACCGGTGCGCCGATTCCTGAGCGCGGCGGCTGGCTCCACCGCTGTCGTTGTGGCGCGCCTGATCGATCAGGCGGCGCAGCGTGACCGACGCGCCGCCGCGCTGTTCAGCCAGCCATTCCCAGTGCCGCGGCAACAGCGTGACTTCGCGCGCGACCACACCCAGGCGCGGACGTCCCCGCGCCGGCGGCCCGCTTTCTTCCGCGACGGGTCGCAATCGGGCGATCGCATCGTCGGGACTGCCACGCCAGTCGATGTCGATGGGCTTGCTGGTTTCGGCATCGAACACCTGGATTTCGGTCACGGCCTCGCCCAGCTGTTCGTGGGCCGAGCGCGCGGCCTCGGCCAGTGGACCGGCCGCGATGCGGCGCTGGTGGTGGAAAACGATGCAATAGATCGGGCTTAGCGGGTGCATGACGGGCCTCCTGAAGTGGGCGAAATTTACCCGGATAATATTTGATCGTCAATATTGTCCGGGTGAAAATCTATTCACCGACGTCCCGTCTGTGCCCGCTGCTCACCCTCTATCGCACCGATGCCACAACCGGTAGGCTGCGCGCCCCGCCCCGGAGCCCAGCACTTGTGTGTGGGGCTTTGCAAAGGCGTAACCGACTGCTATTCTCGCGCGTCTTTTTGCAAGCTGTTTCGAGGAGCTATCCCATGAAAGTACTGAATTCACTCAAGTCCGCGAAGCAGCGTCACCGCGACTGCAAAATCGTGCGCCGCCGCGGCAAGGTGTTCGTGATCTGCAAGAGCAACCCGCGCTTCAAGGCGCGCCAGCGCTGAGATCACGGCAGACGCCGTAGTTACAAAAGGGCCGCTTGCGGCCCTTTTGCTTTTCCAGGGATTCAAACCGCTTGCGGCATTTTTGCTTTTTTCAACTTGTCGCCCCCCCCCTCTTTGCTCAACGTCGTGACGCGTAGCGGTGCCTGATGCGCCATTGCCTAGGACACGGCGGGCCCTTGCGCGTCGAGCCATGCGCGCGGCGACAGCCCCACCTTCTGCGCGAATACGCGAGAGAGTGCGGTTGCGTTGGCGTACCCGAGACTCAGTGCGATGGCCTTGACCGAACGGCCTTCCCGGAGCTGCGACTGAGCAATCGCCAGCCGCCAGTGGGTCAGGTAGTCCGCGGGCGTTTGCCCTACCACCGTACGGAAACGGGCAGCGAACGCGCTGCGGGACATGCCCGCTTGCTGCGCCATGCGCTGCAGACTCCAGGCGTGTCCCGGCTGCTCGTGCACGGCGACCAGTGCGCGCGCCAGCCGTGGATCGGCGAGGCCTGTCAGCAGACCTGACGGCAATTCAGCGTGGTCCGGATGATCGATCAGCCAACGCAGCAGTTGCAGCAGCACCACCTCGAACAGCCGGTCCGCCAGGAGTCGGTGGCCACATCGCACCTGCTCCGTTTCAGCGAACAGCAGGGCCAGTGACTGCTCGAGCCCTGACACGGCGCCCAGAGGGAGCACCACCATCGACGGCAGCGCGCGCGCCAAGGGGTGGGATGCGCCACCGTCGAAATCGAGCGAGGCGCAGACGAAGTCACATCCCTCTGCCGGCGCGTTGTGAAAGTCGTGCACCAGCGGCCGCGGATAGAACAGCAGGCTAGGCTCGCTCACGTTCACGCGCCGCGGTGCACCACTGCGCGAGCGGTGCGTCACTACCAGCTCACCGCGTCGCAGTACGTGCAGAAAGCCACGGCCGGGCACGGCGTCGAAATGCGTCACGCCGCATAAGGCGCCCTGGTGGAAGAGATGAGCGCGGACGCGAAACCGCTCGAGCACGCTGGACAAGCGATCGATGGGGGAGGCCATAGTCTTGGACGATCAGGTAGGAATGCTGGACGATTACGACCCAATAGTACGGCACTGAGCGGCACAGTGGCGGCGTGCTCCTTCGCACTCGACTGATCAAGGAAACCGTCATGACTCGCGTCGCTCTCGTGAACCCTTCCACCGCCACCGGCGATAACAGGGTACTGCTCGACCAGATCCATTCGGCGTTCGGCGCTACCCCGAACATGTTCCGCGCCGTCGCGAACTCCCCCGCCGCGCTGCAAAGTCTGTGGGGCTCGTTCGGGGCGCTCGGCAAGGGCGTATTGCCCGCGAAGCTGGGCGAGCAGATTGCCGTGGCAGTGGCCGACCGCAATGCCTGCGACTACTGCCTGGCCGCCCATACCGCGCTCGGGCGCAAGGCCGGCGCGAGCGCCGAAGAAATGACCGCCGCCCAGGGCGGCGAATCCGCAGACGCGCCGACCGCTGCCGTTTTGCGCTTCGCGGTGAAGCTCGTCGACGAACGTGGGCAGGTCAGCGACACCGACGTGCAGGCTCTGCGCGAGGCGGGCTTCCAGGACGAGCAGATCGTCGAGATCCTCGCGCACGTGGCGCTGAACCTGTTCACCAACTACGTCAATGTCGCCTTCGCGGTGCCGGTGGACTTCCCGGCCGTCAAACTGCGCCGCGCCTGACGGCCGGCGCTCGCGGCACCCTGGGCGACCAGCCCAGGGTGCTAACTGCTGAAGGAATTCGCGATGGAGACCGAACCTGCTATCCCTTGGCCAATGAAAGTGAACTTTTCAGCATGTCGTCCCCGTCGCCTCACGCGTGTCGGAACAACCCCAGTTCCAGCGGATCCGCGTAACCCGGAAACACGTCCGCCAGCGCGGTTTCGCCACGGCGCTTACGCAGCAGCTCGCGCAGCACCGCTCGATAGTCCGTGGTGATCGCCAGATCGCCGTCGACCAGATCCGGCGTAGACAGACCCGGCCAATCCGCGTAGACCTTGCGGCCGACGACACCTCCACCGAGCACGAACATGCAGTTCGCCGTGCCGTGATCGGTACCGCCGGACGCATTCGGTTCCGCGCGGCGGCCGAATTCGCTCATGCTGATGAGACTGACGCCGGCCATCGCCGCACCCAGATCCGTGCGGAAGGCGGCGATGCCCTGGCCGAACTCCTCGAGTAGCGGTGCGAGCCGGTTCAGCTCGTCGTCGTGGTGATCCCAGCCACCGATGTCGACGGTAGCGACTTCCAGTCCAACTCCCGCCTTGATCAGTTGCGCGATCTGCAGCAGCTGGCGCCCGAACGGTGTAGTCGGATAGACCGCGCCATGCGCGGGCGCATGCTGGCCAGGATCGGCCGTTTGCAGTTCCGCCATCGCGCTGAACGCGGAACGGGCCACGGCGTCGAGCCCACCGGTATCCGGATGCAGCAGGTTCAGCGTCGCAGCCAGTTCGTCGGACCGCGGCGATGCGGAAACCAGCGCGAAGTCGTCGAACGTGCTGATGCCGAGCACGGGCGCAAGGCCGCTCAGCGACCGCGGTACGGCGGTACCGATGCCCACGCCCTGGAAATCCGACGCGGGACCGCGCGACACCAGGTGCCGGTTGAGCCAACCGCTCGGCGCGCCGGAACCGTCGAATACCGCGCGCTCCATGAGGTCCTGACAGGAAAAATGCGAACGGCTGTGAGTCGGGCCGCCAACGGCGTGGATCAGCGCCAGTTCGCCGGCCTCATACAGCGGCCGCAACGGATCCAGCGACGGATGCAGGCCGAAGCGGCTTTCGCCGGGCAACGCAATCACGTCGGTTTCAGCGATTGCCACCGTGCGGCGGCGGTCGTAATAGGCGCCGTCGCCATACGGCACGACGACGTTCAGGCCGTCCATGCCGCCACGCTGGAAGATCACCACGAGCACGTCGCGCGGCGACGACGTGGCCTGCGCGAAAACCAGGCGCGAGGACAGCAACGGCAGGCTGCCGGCAACGCCGGCCATTTTGAGGAAACTGCGGCGGGACTCATCGATGCGCATGGGCCTGTCCTCAGCGGTATTGGTGGTAAGGCGAGGCGAGCAGCAGCGCGCCGATTTCGCGGGTCGTGCTGTCGAGCCGGGCCGGCGGCAGAACCGCGGCGGGGTCGCCACCCGCGGCCGCATAGTCGACGAGCAAGGTGCGCGCGGGGGCCGCGAGCGGACGACGCAGCACGCGCTCGGCGAGGCGATCGACGAGACCGGCCGGCGTGTTCGCCGCGCCGCGCAGACGCGCTGCATCGACGTACAGCGGCGCGCCGGCGCGGCGCTGGAACAGGGCCAGCGCGAAATTCCAGCGCAGCAACAGCGCGGCGGTGTTGAGCCAGTAGCCCTGGACGTCGGGATAGCCGTTGGGCGCCGGCCAGTTCAGTGGCGCCTGCCCTTGCGCGGTCAACGCGGACGTCACGATGCGCAGTCCCTGCTCGCCGCTGATCGTCGCGGCGGAGGTACGCAGGCAGGCGGTGAGGTATTCGGCCGGGCGCCTGAGCTTGCGATCGACGGCAGCGTGGAAGGATGCTGATTTCAGCACCGCCTCCAGCGTGGCGCGGATATCGCCCTGGCTTTGGCTGAAGACCGCGGCAATCGCGTCGATCTGCGCCGCAGCCGGTGCGTCCTCGACGAAGCGGCGCAGCAGCTTCTGTGCGATGAAGCGCGCCGTGGACGGGTGCGCGGCGAGGAGGTCGAGCACCGCAATCCCATCTTCCTCGCCCTGGTTGGCCGGCAGCACCGTGCCGAGCACGGTCTTTCCGCCGTAGTCGTGGCGATTGGCGAAAAAATGGTATTCGTGATTTCGTATACCCCAGCCGGTGAAGCAGCGCGCGACCTCCTTGACGTCGCCTTCGGCATAGCCGCCGTCGACGCCGAGCGTATGCAGCTCCATGAGTTCGCGCGCGTAGTTCTCGTTCGGGCCGTCGACGACGTTGCTGGCGTTGTCGAGATAGGCCAGCATGGCTGGACTGCGCGCGCTGGCCCGGAGCAGTTCGCCAAAGCGGCCCAGCGCGAAGCGCCGGATCACGTCCCGATCGTCACTGGTCTTGTAGTAGCGGCCGCGGCCTTCGCTGTGCGTGACATTGAAGTGGTTCGACCAGAACTCGACCATGATTTCGAGCAACTGGCGCCGGCTATAACGCTGGCGCAGCACCGTCGCATCGCGCAGCTGCTGCTGCGGCACGCGACGGGCGGCCTGGTCGCCGGCGGCGTAGGTCCGCATGATCTCGGCATTGCCCATCGACAGGGTCTCGAACGAACCCAGCAGGCGATCGAGCGCGCTGTCGTCGAGGCGGGCGGGATCGAGCTGTTCGTCGATGAAAGCGTTTCGACCGATCTCGCGCACCCGCGCGAGTGCGTCGTCGTCGATGCCGAAACTCGTGCGGTTCAGCAGATGGACGGCCGCATCAGGCGGCGGCAGGGATGTGGCTTGTGCGGGTGCGGCCGTGAACAACGCGGCCAGCAGCGAACGGCGAGCGAGCGGTGCCTGCATGGCAACTCTCCGGCATAAGGATGAAACCAAAGAATGTCCGGCGCAGCCTGCAGCGGACGTCCTCCCATGTGCGGGGCCGGTGCCCCGTCGCCCTGCTTCGATCCTCAACGCAGGCCAGCCGCATCGGTTGACGCCGCACGCGGATGAACCAAGCGCAGGCGGCTTCATGGAAGTTCTCGCAACCTTCTGTTAAAACGCGGATTGCCGCATCTGGCCCCTGAAAGGCCTAGGAGAACGTAATGACTTGCCGCCTGTTCCCGTTGCTCGCCGCCCTGGGTCTGGCCGTCGTCGCCAGCAGTGCCGCTGCCGATACCCTGCTGATGGAACGCACCCAGAAAGAAGCCTCCATGGCCCTGCCCACCCGCGGCATGTCCATGAACCAGGTCGAAAGCCGCTACGGCACGCCGCGCAGCAGGCTCGATCCGCGCGGCGGCAACAAGCCGCAGCATCCCGTCATCAACCGCTGGGAATACGACAATTTCATCGTCTATTTCGAGCGCACCCACGTCATCGACGCCGTGGCCAAGCGCGCCGACGCGAGCGAGCTCGGTCCCAGACCGGTGAACTGAAATCCATCACGGCGGCGCGTCCGGCGCGCCGCCATCGCTACAGCGTAAGCCCTTGTCCCGCAAGGGCTTGGTCCGCGCTTCCCGGTCCGCTATGCTGCGCGATTCCGCAGCGCGCCGGGGCGTTCCACGTCCGGCCGCGCCGCGCATGCCCTGCTATCGAGGAATGCCGTGACGTCCACTACCGCATTGCGCCTGCCCGCCGAATGGGAAGCGCAGTCCGCCGTGCTGCTGGCCTGGCCCCACGCCGACACCGACTGGGCGCAACGCCTGGCCGACGTCGAAACGACCTATGCCGCGCTCATCACCGCGATCACGCGCTTCCAGGATGCGATCGTCTGCGTCGCCGATGCGGACATCCGGTCCCACGCGCACGCGTCGCTGCACGACGCCGGTGCCAATCCGTCCCGGCTGCATTTCGTCGAGATCGAGTACGACGACACCTGGCTGCGCGATTCCGGTCCGATCACGCTGAGCGACGGCAAGCATTTCCAGCTGACCGACTTCCGCTTCACCGGCTGGGGCGGCAAGTTCGAAGCCAGTCGCGACGATCAACTGATACAGGGACTCATCGCACGCGGGCTGTTCGTACCGGCCGCGCACCGGCGCATCGACTGGGCGCTGGAAGGTGGCGGCATCGAATCCGACGGCGCCGGCACCATCCTCACGACCTGGCAGTGCCTGAGCCAGCGCCATCCGGAACTCAGCCGCGCGCAGATGGAACAGGCGCTGCGCAATGGTCTGGAAGCGCAACGCATTCTCTGGCTCGACCACGGCTATCTCGAAGGCGACGACACCGACGCGCATATCGACACGCTCGCCCGCTTCGCGCCGGACCAGGCCATCGTCTACCAGGACTGCGACGATGCGGATGACGTGCACTACGCCGAACTCAACGCCATGGCGCAGGAACTCGCGGCGCTGCGCACAGCGGACGGTCAGCCTTATCGCCTGCACGCCCTGCCCTGGGCACGGCCGATCCGCGACGGCGCGCGGCGCCTCGCGGCGTCGTACGCGAACTACCTCATCGTCAACGGCGCAGTGCTGATTCCGGCCTACGGCGACGCGGCCGACGAGGAGGCCGCACGCGTCATCGGTGAGGCGCATCCGGGCCGGGCCATTGTGCCCGTACCCTGCCGTCCCCTTATCTGGCAGAACGGCAGCCTCCACTGCGTCACCATGCAGCTGCCCAAAGGAGTCGTCGCATGAAACGGCAGACCTTGCGCGTCGCGCTGCTGCAGGAAACCGATCGCGGCAGCGTCGCGGCCAATCTCGACGCGATCGAGGCGGGACTGCGCGAAGCCGCCGCCGCAGGCGTGGATCTCGTGCTGCTGCAGGAACTGCATAACGGCCCCTATTTCTGCCAGCACGAAAGCGTGGACGAATTCGATCGCGCCGAGTCGATTCCCGGGCCGAGTACCGAACGCATCGGTGCGCTGGCCGAGGAGCTGAAGCTCGTCGTCGTCGCCTCGCTGTTCGAACGCCGCGCCGCCGGCCTGTACCACAACACCGCGGTCGTCTTCGACCGTGCACGCGCGATCGCCGGGCGCTATCGCAAGATGCATATCCCGGACGATCCGGCGTTCTACGAAAAGTTCTACTTCACGCCGGGCGATCTCGGCTTCGATCCGATCCAGACCTCGGTCGGCAAGCTCGGCGTGCTGGTCTGCTGGGACCAGTGGTATCCGGAAGCCGCACGCCTGATGGCGCTGGCCGGCGCCGAACTGCTGCTCTACCCGACTGCGATCGGCTGGGACCCGCAGGACGAAGGCGCGGAAAAACAGCGCCAGCGCGACGCCTGGGTCACGGTCCAGCGCGGCCACGCGGTCGCCAACGGCATCCCGCTGCTGGCCTGCAATCGCACCGGCTTCGAGCCCGCACCGGAAGGCGGCCGCGGCATCCAGTTCTGGGGCACGAGTTTCGTCGCCGGACCGCAGGGCGAATTCCTGGCCCAGGCCGGCACCGACCAGCGCGAGCTGCTGATCGCCGAGATCGACATCAAGCGAAGCGAGAATGTCCGCCGTATCTGGCCGTTCCTGCGCGACCGTCGTATCGATGCGTACGGCGACCTGCTGCGCCGCTTCCGCGATTGAGAAAGTCCCGAACAAACTCCGCCGCACCTGATCTCCATAAACCGGCGAAACGCCTGCTGCACGCCCCTTGCTCACTCATCGGGGCTGCAACGGCAAACGCCGGTTCCGCCCCACTGTTCAGCGATTCGCCCATGACGACCAAAGACCCCCGTGACGACTGAAGAGCCCCGCCCGGAAGACTTCGGGCCACCTGATCCGTTGCAGGATCAGCCGATCCGCCGCATCACCCTCAACGGCACCGAGTTCGTGCTGCTCGGCACGGCGCACGTGTCGCGCGCGAGCGTGGCCGCGGTGCAGGCGCTGATCGAGCGCGAACCGTTCGACGCGATCGCGGTGGAACTGGATTCCAACCGCCATGCCTCGATGCGCGATCCGGAACTACTGCGCAAGATGGATTTGTTCCAGGTTATACGCCAGGGCAAGGCCGGACTGGTCGCGGCGAACCTGGCCCTGTCGGCGTTCCAGCGCCGCCTCGCCGAGCAGTACGGCATCGAGGCAGGCGCCGAACTCAAGGCCGCGTTCGAAGCGGCCGAGGCGCGCTCGATCCCGTTATGGCTCATTGACCGCGATATCGGCGTCACGCTCAAGCGCGCCTATCGCAGCGTCGGCTTCTGGGACCGCATGGGAATACTCACCGGCCTCGGCGCGAGCGTGCTGTCCAGCGACGAGATCGGCGAACAGGACATCGAAAAACTCAAGCGCGGCGACATGCTGGAAAGCGCGTTCTCGGAATTCGCGAAGGAATCCGAACCGCTGTACCGCAGCCTGATCGCCGAACGCGACAGCTACATGGCCGCGCGCCTGCGCGAGGAACAGATCAAGACTCCTGTCCGCCGCGTGCTGGCCGTGGTCGGCGCGGGCCACCTGGCCGGACTCGAGCGCGAACTCGTCGAACAGAACGTGGCGCCGGTGCCACTGCGCGCGACGCTGGATACCGTGCCGCCCGGTTCGAGTTGGCCGAAATGGCTGGCGCTGGGCATGTTCGTCGCGATCGCCATCGCGGTCGGCCTGCTGTTCACGCGTGATGCGGCGCTCGGCGCCGATGCGCTGCGCGACTGGATCCTGTTCACCGGTGGGTTGGCCGGACTCGGCGCACTGCTCGGCGGCGGCCATCCGCTGTCGGTGCTGGCTGCCGCGATCGCGGCACCGCTGAAACCTTTCCGTCCCGGCATACCGCCCGGCGTGGCGAGCGCGGGCGTCGAGGTGTGGCTGCGCAAGCCGCGCGTCGCCGACTTCGACAGTCTGCGTCACGACGTCAGCGTATGGACAGGCTGGTGGAAAAATCGCATCTCCCGCACGCTGCTGGTTTTCCTGCTGACCAATCTCGGCGGCATGATCGGCGTCTGGCTCGCGGGATTTCGTATCCTCAAGAGTCTGGCCTGAGCCTGGCTCTCCATCGACACGCGCGCGGCGCCATCGCCGCGCGCCTCCGCACTGCGTTTTCGAGGTCCGCTGCACCATGAAACTTGCCCGCTTCCTGTTCAAACCCCGTTGGCAAAGCAAGGACGTGGCGACACGACGCGGCGCCGTGGCCGAGCTCAACGACGCCGAACTCGTCGCCGCGCTGCCGGCCATCGCGCGCAACGACAGCGACGCGAGCGTGCGCCTGACCGCGCTGCGCCGACTGAACCAGTACGAAGCCTGGCGCGAGCGTTCCACCGGCGACCTGGACAGCAGTCTGCGCGAAGTCTCGCGTGCGGCCTATCTGGCCATGCTGACCGGAGCCAGCGCCGGCGTGCCATCGCTGGAGCGGCGCATCGCCGAGCTGGACACGCTGTCCGGCGAAGAGATCGACCGCGTGGCCGCGCAGGCGGCCGATACGGCGCTGCGCAGCGCCGCGCTGGAACGCGCGACGCGTCCGAGCCTGCTCGCCGAAGTCGCCGCCTCCGACGCCGATCCGAAGCTGCGCCTGATCGCGCTCTCGCGAATTACCGACACCGACGCGCTGGCACGTATCGCGGAACGCACGCGCAAGACCGACAAGGTCGTCAGCCGCCTCGCCCGCGACCGCGCCGAAGCCGGACGCATCGCCGCCGGCGACGCCGCGGCGATCGAAACGCGCGCGCGCCAGTTGTGCGAGCGCATCGATGCGCTGCTGTCGCGCCCGCGCAGTGAACGCGCCGAGGAACTGGCCGCGCTCGATGAGGCCTGGACCGTCGTCGCCGGCAAAGCGCCGCGCCAGCTCAACGAGCGTTTCGAATCCACGCGCAGCTTCCTGCGTTCGGACACCGAAGAAGCCGCGAACGAACGCAGCCGCCTGCGCGAACTGCGGGCGCGCATCGAATTGGCATTGAGCGCCGCCGGATCCGACTCCGCCGCGCTCGATACGCTCGCGCGCGAAGCGAGCCAGACGGTTGCCGCGAGCCGTCACGAACTGCCCGAGCGCGAACGGGTCGAGGCGCTGCTGGTGCAGCTGACGCAGCGCCTGGCGCAGCGTGCCGTGCATGTGCAGGCGCAGGCCGATGTCGCCGCGGTACAGGCGCAGGACGCCGAGACGACGCGCGAGGCGAATCTCGAAGCGATCGCCGCCCAGGCGCGTTTCGATGCTGCGCTCGAACGGGCGCAGGCGGACAAGGAAAAGCAGCGCGAACAGCACCAGGCCCTGCGGCGTGATCTCGACAGCCTCGTCATCGAACTCGAACAGCAGCTCGAAGCGGGCGATCTCACCCATGCGGCGGCGACGCACCTGCGCGTCACGAACCTGCTCGAGGGCCTGCCCGCACTGGCACGCCACGACAAGCGCCTGCTCAATGCGGAAGCGCGCCTCGGAGAACTCAAGCGCTGGCAGCGCTGGTCCGGCAACGAGCGACGCAAGCAGCTGTGCGACGAGATCGAAGCGCTGCCCGGCCTGGGCCTGCATCCCGACGCGGTCGCCACGCGCGTGCGTGACGCGCGCACCGAATGGCAGCAGCTCGAAGCCATCGAAGGCGACAAGGATGCGCGCGGCAGCCTCGGTCTCGGCCGCCGCTTCCAGGCGCTGTGCTCACAGGCGCTCAAACCCGCGCAAGGCTATTTCGCCAAGCGCGACGAACTGCGCAAATCCAACCAGGACGCGATCGAAGCGCTGCTGGCCGCGAGCGAAGCAGCGACCGGTGCGGACGCCGACATCGCGACCTTGACCAGGCAGCGGCGCGGTATCGCCGACGCGCTGCGCGCGCTGGACGGCATCGATCCGCGCGCGCGCAAGACGCTGGCGCAGCGGCTCAAGGATCTGCTCACCCGCATCGACACGCGGCTGGACCAGCAGGCGGCCGATACCGAAGCGGCCAAGCGGCGTCTGATCGCCGAGGCCGAACGCCTCGCCACGTCCGCCGACGCGGTCGCCGCCGCACGCGAAGTGCGCGACCTCCAGGCGCGCTGGAAAGCCGTCGGCAACGGCCGGCGTCGTACAGATGAAGCGCAGTGGAAGGAATTCCGCGGCCATTGCGACGCGATCTTCGGCCGCCTCGACAGTGCGCGACGCGAGCGCGAGGAAGCCGACGTGGCGACGCTGGCCCAGGCGCAGGCGCTGCTGGCGGAGCTGGAACGGCTAGAGCAGGAACCGCTGAACCGTGACCCGTCGAAACAGGAACAGCCGGGCCAGGAACAGCGGCGAGCCGAGCTGTCCGCAGAACAGACGCGCAGCGAAGCGAGCGGCGAAGCCGCGGGTAGCGACACAACGGACGGCGAAGCAGCGGGCAGCGACGCCGCAGCGTCGGCCGATGCCGGGAACCCGCCGGCGCAGCGCCGCGACCTAGAGCAGCGCTGGGCGGCGCTGAACGTGCGCGATCGCGACCTGCAACGCCGCTGGCAGCAGCGGCTCGATACCCTCGATGCGCAGCACCAGCACGCCCAGCGCCAGCGCCGCGATTCCGTGTTCAGCGACGCGCTGACACGGCTCGCACTGTGCGAGGCGGTCGAACTCGGCCAGACCGGCGCGGCCGCTGCAGCGGCGCAATGGACACCACTGCCGGAAGCCACCGGTGCGCTGCACGCCGCGCTGCAACAGCGCTTCGACGCCGCCGCAGACCACACCATCAACGCTGCCGACGCGAACGGTGCGGACGACGACGAGGCCCGCCGTGACCTGCTGGTCGCGCTGGAATTCCTTGGCGCGATCGACACGCCGGCCGAGGACAAGTCGCGCCGCATGGATCTGCAGATCACGCGCCTATCGCAGCACATGAGCGGCGGCACCCGCCGCGGCGCACGCGAGGAACTGCTCGCACTGCTGCAGCGCTGGGTTGAACTCGGCGCGCTGCCCGCAGCGGATGCCGCGGTCCTGCAGCCACGCTTCCGCCGTGCCGTCGATGCGGCGCTGACGCAACTCGATTGAGGCGGTTCCCCGGCCGCGGCGCCCGTCGCGGCCGGGACTGCGGGGCCTGCACGCGTGAGGCCTGCACGCGCGAGGCCAACGGCGCCGTACAACGGACGGACGCGCCACGACCGTCCGACTGGGCGGATCGGGTCCGGCATGCACCCAACAGGCCACTGACGTCCCGGTGCCGGCGGCTCCGGCATACATCACCGGTTGGCCGACGCGAGCGCCCCGCCGCCCTACTCGTTCCAGTAGCGCCGGCGCCGTGGACGGCAGTGCTCGATGTCCGCCGGCGGCGCGCGCGCGGAAAAATACAGTCGTATACAACCGGCATCGGCGGTATTGACCAGCGCGATGCCGCGCTCGCGGTAGCGCGCGACGACGTCCGCGTGCGGGTGTCCGAAACGGCTGCGGTAGGCGGCCGAGACGATGGCCAGCCGCACCGACAGGCGGTCGAGCAGATCGGCGCTGGATGAACTCTTGCTGCCGTGATGCGGCACCAGCAGCACCAGCGGCGCGGCACCGACCGCGGTCGCGACCGACGCCTCGACGCGCGCACTGATGTCGCCGGTCAGCAGGATGCGCGCGGCGCCGTTGTCCACGAGCAGCACGCAGGAACGGTCGTTCTCGTCGCCGCTCGTTGCTGCATGCGGATGGACCACGCGGAACTCGACACCGTCCCAGCGCCATGATTGCCCCGCGCGACAGGTTCTGCCCTGCCCCGGCACGATCGCCGCATCACCGAGCCACAGTTCGCGCGGCCGCTGGCTGCGCAGCACCGCGCCCGCGCCGCCGGCGTGGTCCAGATCCGCATGGCTGATCACGAGGCCATCGAGCCGCTGCACGCCCCGGGCGTGCAGCGTCGGCACGACCACGGCCTCGCCGAGATCGAATCCCGAGGGATAGCGCGCGCCGGTGTCGTAGAGCAGCGCATGGCCGGCCGTGCGAACCAGCACCGACAGTCCCTGGCCGACGTCGATGACGCTCACGTCGAAATCGCCCGCGCGCGGCCGCGACATGGGAGGCCACAGCTGCGGCAGCAACAGCAGCAGGCCCAACGCGCGCAACGGCTGGCCGCGCGGCAGCAGCAGCCACGACACGCCCAGCGCGGCCAGCAGCAGCGCCGGCACGGAAGCCTCGCCGAAATGCCATTGCGCGAGCGGCCATTGCG
Source organism: Lysobacterales bacterium (assembly GCA_038207515.1). Classification (GTDB taxonomy): domain Bacteria; phylum Pseudomonadota; class Gammaproteobacteria; order Xanthomonadales; family Rhodanobacteraceae; genus Tahibacter. The sequence goes on from JBBQZR010000028.1 coordinate 78,373, forward strand.
CCTGCCACTGCAACAGCCGCCATTGCGGCTGCAAGGCCCAGGCCGCCAACTGCAGGAACGCCCCGCCGAGTACGGGGAGCGGCACGATCAGCAGCGCGCCGGCGACGGTCAGCGGCACGACGACGAAGCTGATCCAGGGCACCGCGACGAGATTGGCCAGCGGACCGACCAGCGAACTCTGGCCGAAGAACCAGACCGTCAGCGGCAGCAGACCGATGCTCATCGCGACCTGGGCCGGCAGCAGTTCTCGCCACCAGGGCCGTCGTCCCGGTGAGCCCAGGCCGTAGACGAGCAAAGCCACGCCGGCGAACGAGAGCCAGAAGCCGGCGGAGAGGATCGCCAGCGGATCGATCAGCAGCACCGCGGCCAGCGCGA
>JBBQZR010000029.1:0-77966 GCA_038207515.1 Lysobacterales bacterium
CTCCAGGATCAGGGTCTTGAGCGGCCCCTGGTCGGTATCCGGCGTCGACACGTCGTGGCAGGTGCCGCAGAGCGCGGAAGTCGAATGCAGCGGCGAGCGCAGCCAGCCATGCGGCGGTTCGAGCACGTGGTTGACATAGGCATACGGGCCGCGCCGGCAGGGACCGCCGTACTCGTCGCCGTCGGGCGTGATGCAGGTGTCGGCGTCGTCGATCCAGACGTTGGCGTTGCCGATCTCGAACGGCTGGCCCTGCGGGCCGGCCGGCATCATGCGATGGCAGTAATGGCAGGAGACGCCGCCGTAATCGTTGTTGAAGCCGTCGTCGTCGTTGTAGTCGCCGGTCAGCTGGCAGCCCGACGCGCCGTTCGCGGGCTGGTTCGTACCGTCGCCCTTCTTGACCACGCGTCCGCCGAGCCATCCGGTCGGCGTGTGGCAGCGCAGGCAATAGTCGCCGGCGCCGGGATAATCCTTGTTCGCCACGTCGAGCGCGGCCCAGAACAGCGGATCGCGCGTGGCGTTAGCCATCATCGAGCCGGTCCAGGTGCTGTGCGGCAGGAACTCGTTCTGCGGCGACGAAAAGCCGCGATGGCAACCGATGCAATCACCGGCGGGTTCGAGCGGTGACTGCAGCAGGGGCTGGGTGCCGTGCGGCGTCAGGTCGATGGCCTGGACGAGCGGACTCGACAAGGTGGCGGCGACGACGACGACCGCCACAACGGCCGCCCGCAAAATCCGCACAGCATCACGCGACCACACCATCCGCACACCCCCGGAATTCTGAATGCACCCTGGATTCGCATTCAGCCGAGGAAAGTAGCACAGCTTATGCCGGCCCGGCGTAAGGGTTGACGAAAGTCACAACTGCTGCGGCGCAGCATCGAAAAGCATTTCGGCGGCCTCGACATAACGCAGGAACGAAAGAGGAACCCGGTAGAGCGTTGAGAAATGAGCGAGCGCGCAAGCGCTGCGCTGTTTCACTCGTTTTTCGCTACTCACTCCGGTCTCTGGCCACCGTCTGAGTTCCTAAGGCCGTGCGCGCGGTCGAGGTGTCCAGTCGCGCAGCGGCGCGAATGTCGCCGCATGCCAGGTCTGCGTGCCGGCGCCCAGATGCGCCGTGCTGTCGCGCGGCCCGAGGTCACTGACGAAGGCGAAGCGGAAGCTCGAGCCCCAGTCCAGCGCTGCCGCACTGCCGCGCTGCCAGGCGACGCGGTCGATCGTGCGCGCCGCGTCCCAGTGCACGCCGGTATCGGCCACCGCGGCGAAATCGGTCTGTTCGATCAGTGCCTGCGCATCGGCGAACACGAAGAAGCGTTCGATGCCGAGGATTTCCTCTACGCGCAGATTGGGCTCCTGCCCGCTGGTGCGCGCCAGGGTGAGATCGAGATTGAACAGCTGGTATTCGTAGTAGTAGCGCCCGTCCGGCTGCCGCGTCACGCGCGTGGCCAGCAGCGCCCTGCCCTGCGCGGTGTCGATCAGGCTGCGGCGCTGCCAGCCGCCCGCGGGCGCGAGATCGATCCAACGCTCGAGCATGCTGCCGTTGCGGAAGTCGCTGACATCGAAACGCCAGACATAGGCATTCGGATCGGCGCCCTGGCCGCGCACTTTCTGCGGTTCGATCTGCATCAGGCCGATGCTGTTCCAGGGATCGGCGTCCTCGCGCACGACGTACCAGTACTCAAGGAACCAGCGCGCGCCGGGATGCAGCGAAGGCATCAGCTCGCGCTCGCGCACGGCCAAGCGCTTGGCCGGGTTGTAGGCGTCGTCGGGCAGCAGGCCGTCGCCGGCGTCGCGGCGGCCGTCGCAGTCGGCGTCGTACAGCGAGCCGCAGCGGCCCCACTGCGCCGTATACGGAATGATCTCGTTGCGCGGCGCGAGCGCACTCGGGAAGTCGTTGCTGAAGCCGCCGTAGGTGTCTTCGCAGCCGGGATAGAGGATGTTGCCGCCGCCGCAGTCGCAGACCGCGTTGATGGTGTGGAAGGCGTGCTTGGCGCCCGACGCGCCGATCTGCTGCAGACGGCCGTCGGCGTCGAGCCGATACAGGTTCCAGACCAGGTACGGATGCTGGTCGTTCGCGTAGGGCGGCGCCGGTGCGGAGAATTTCGCATACCACGCCACCGACGCATCGCCGGTGTTGCGCAGGCTGGCATCGGGCGCGAGCACTACTAGACCATCGTCGCTGTCGGCGCTGCAGGCGCGCGCGTGGCCGCCGGCATTGTCGCTTCTTCCACACCGGTACACGTTGACGCCGTCGGGCTGGCGTTCCTCCCAGTTCACGGCAAGGCGTAGCATGGTCACGTCGGCCTTGGCCGTCGCATCCGGCCAGTGCAGCGGACACGCCGCCGTGCCTTTGGCCGCCGCTGCGTCGATGGCCGCGCCGGCGATGCCGTCGCTCTGCGCGCCGCCGACCAGGCGTCCGCTCCATTCCGGCCGTCCGAGCCAGCGAGCCAACGCGGGTGCGATGCGCAGGTCCATGTGTCGCAGCGACAGCGCGCCGTCGTCTGACGCATAGGCGTGCGCGTGATCGAGCGTGAACCAGGCCTCGCCGCCGCGGTCGGCGAGTTCCAGAGCTATGCGCGCCGTACCGCGCTGGCGCAGCTGGAAACCGTCCAGGTCGAGCTGGCCGCGGCCGGCCGCGCGCAGGCGCGGACCGCCGAGATGGCGGATGCGGCCCGGCTCCAGCGCAGCGAAGCGGCCGCCCTCGCGACGCCAGCGCAGGCGGTCGCCGGATACGACGGCAAAGCGCAGTTCGCGATAGTCGGCGATGGTCTTGCCGGCGTGCCGGCAATCCCCGCACCGGACCAGCAGTTCCAGGCCCAGCGGCGCGAGTGCGCCCTGGTTGAACCATAGCGTGGTCGCGCCGGCGTCGTCGTTGCGCGCGGACGAAAGACTGGCGAACAGCAGCAACGCGAGCAGGACGAGCATCTGCCGTGTGCGCGCGAACCGCGACGAAGTGCGGATCTCAGCCATGACCGAGCAGGCGCTCCGCGATCGCGAGATACAGCGCCGGCAGGCGTTCGAGATCCGCGACCGCGACATGTTCGTCGAGCTTGTGGATGGTCGCGTTTACCGGTCCCAACTCGACCACATCGGCACCGAGCGGCGCGATGAAGCGGCCATCCGAAGTGCCGCCGCCCGTGCTCGCGACCGTCGCGATGCCGCAGACCTGCGCGATCGCCGCGATCGTGTGCTCGCGCAACGGCCCGCCACGGGTCAGGAACGGTGCGCCGGAAAGATCCCAGCGCAGCGCAAAGTCGATGCCGTGGCGGCGCAGCACGGCCTCGGTGCGCTCGCGCAGCATGTCGGCGCTGCTTTCGGTGCAGAAGCGGAAATTGAACATCGCCTCGAGCGTGCCCGGAATCACGTTGTTCGCGCCGGTGCCGGCGGCGAGGTTGGACACCTGGAACGATGTCGGCGGGAAGTCCGCGTTGCCCTCGTCCCAGCGGATCGACGCCAGTTCGGCCAGCGCCGGCGCGAACGCGTGGATCGGATTGAGCGCCTTTTCCGGATAGGCGACGTGGCCCTGAATGCCGCGCACCGTCAGATAGCCCGACAGCGAGCCGCGTCGGCCGACGCGGATCATGTCGCCGAGGCGCTCCGACGAGGAGGGCTCGCCGACCACGCACCAGTCCAGGCGCTCAGCGCGCGCGCGAAAGGTCTCGGCGACGCGGCGCACGCCGTCCCTGGCCACGCCTTCCTCGTCGCTGGTCAGCAGCAGCGCGATGCGCCCCGCATGCCGCGGATGGCGCGCGACGAACGCTTCGAGCGCGAGCACGAAGGCCGCGACGGAGCCCTTCATGTCCGCCGCGCCGCGGCCGTAGAGCATTCCGTCGCGCAAGGTCGGCTCGAACGGCGGGCTGCTCCACTGCGCCGCAGGCCCGCTGGGCACCACGTCGGTATGGCCGAGAAAGGCCAGCACCGGCCCGTCGCCGCCATGCGTCGCCCAGAGATTGTCCACATCGCCAAAACGCAACGATTCCACCTGGAAGCCGGCACGCCGCAGGCGTTGCGCGATCAGCGCCTGGCAGCCGGCGTCGTCCGGCGTGACCGAGGCGCGCCGGATCAGTTCGCAGGTCAGTTCGAGCACGTCGGACATGTCAGCCGGCGAAGCGCTGGGCGAACTGCTTGTCGTTGAAGCCGACACTGACCTGGCCGTCGTCGGTCACGAGCACGGGCCGGCGCACGATGGCCGGATGCTCCTTGATCAGCAGCGTCCATTCGGGTGCGCTTTCCGGCGTCTTGCGCGTTTCCGGCAGGCTGCGCCAGGTCGTCGAGGCGCGGTTGACGAGCTTTTCCCAGCCGCCGACCGCGAGCGCCCAGGCCTTCAGCGTCTCGGCCGGCACGCGCTGTTCGCGGTAGTCGACGAAGGCATGCTCGACTGCGTGCCGCTGCAGCCAGTTGCGCGCCTTCTTGCAGGTGTCGCACTTTTCCAGTCCGTATACTTTTGCCGTCATCTCAGTCACCCCGCAGCAGTTCGTTGACCGAGGTCTTGCTGCGTGTCTTCTCGTCGACGCGCTTCACGATCACGGCGCAGTACAGGCTGTGGCTGCCGTCGGCGGCGGGCAGCGAACCCGATACGACGACGCTGCCGGCCGGCACGCGGCCGTAGGAAATCTCTCCGCTGGCGCGGTTATAGATGCGCGTCGACTGGCCGATGAACACGCCCATGCCGATGACGCTGCCGCGTTCGACGACGACGCCTTCGACCACTTCGGAACGCGCGCCGACGAAGCAGCCGTCCTCGATGATGGTCGGCCCGGCCTGCAGCGGTTCGAGTACGCCTCCGATGCCGGCGCCGCCGGACAGATGCACGCCCGCACCGATCTGCGCGCAGGAGCCGACTGTCGCCCAGGTATCGACCATGGTGCCGGTGCCGACGTAGGCGCCGATGTTGACGAAGCTCGGCATCAGCACGACATCGCGGGCGATGTGCGCGCCACGGCGCACGATCGCCCCGGGCACGGCGCGCGCGCCGAGCGCGCGGAACTGAGCTTCGTCGAAGCCCTGGAAACGCAGGTCGACCTTGTCGTAGTACGGCGCCGGCTCGCCGCCCATGACCCGGTTAGGATTCAGGCGGAACGACAGCAGCACGGCTTTCTTGAGCCACTGGTTGACGCGCCAGCCGCCCGCCCCGCTTTCGGTGACGTCAGGCTCGGCGACGCGGCGTTCGCCGCTTTCGAGCGAGGCGAGTGCGTCGTCAACGGCGCGGCGGGTTTCCTCGTCCGCGTTGGTCGGACTCAGATCGGCGCGGCGCTCCCAGGCCGCGTCGATCAACGATTCAAGTGCTTGCATGGTGCTCCTTGGCAATGCCGGCCGCATTGGGGTCCAGCCGTTCGGTCAGGGCCTGCAACAGCGCCTGCCCGGCGTCCGGCTCCAGCGGTCGGTCGTTCTGGTCGGTGATCTGGAAAAAGTCTTCGGCGCGCTCGCCGAACGTGGCGATGCGCGCATCGTGCACGCGGACGCGGCGTTCGCGCAGCGCCAGCGCGACGACGGCGAGCAGGCCCGGCCGGTCGGAACACACCAGCGACAACTGGGTGCGGCCCGTGGCCGAATCGGTGCGGAACGCGATGCGCGGCGCCATCTGGAAATGCCGCAGCGGCCGCGCCAGCGGACGCTTGACCAGATGCGGCCGGTACGGCTGCTGCTGCAGCGCGCGCTGCAGCTCGCCGCGCACGCGCTCGACGCGCTCGGCCTCGGCCAGCGCGCGGCCCTGGGCGTCGAGCACGAGGAAAGTATCGAGGCTCATGCCCGACGCGGTGGTCAGCACGCGCGCCTCCTGCACCGACAGGTTGAGCCGGTCCAGCGTCGCGGCGACCGTGGCGAACAGGCCGTCGCGGTCTTCGGCGTAAACGAAGATTTCGCTGCCGCCGCGCACACCGTCGGACTGGATCGCGATCAGCGGCAGGTCAAGCGCCTCCGCCGCGAGGATCAGACGCGTCTGCCAGGCGACCTGTTCGGGGTGATAGCGCAGGAACGCCTGTTCCGGAAAGCCAGCCCAGAGCGCGTCGATATCCGCATCGTCGAGACCGTCGGCGCGCAGGATCTCGCGCGCCTGCGCCTGACATTCGGCGACCTGGGCCGGCGTCTGCGGCGGGCGTTCGAGACCCGCGCGCAGGACGTAGCGCGCGGCGACGTAGAGATCGGCCAGCAGCCGGTCCTTCCACGAATTCCACAGCTTCGGACTGGTGCCGGCGATGTCGGCGCAGGTCAGCAAGTAGAGCAGATCCAGCCGCTCCCATTCGCCGACCTGCACGGCGAAGCGATGCACGATGTCCGGGTCGGTGATGTCCTGGCGCTGCGCGGTCACGCTCATGAGCAGGTGCCAGCGCACGAGCCAGGCGACGAGTTCCGCCTCGCTGGCCGGCAGGCCGAGGCGATAGCAGAACGCGCGCGCCTCGACTTCGCCGAGTTCCGAATGATCGCCGCCGCGACCCTTGGCGATGTCGTGAAACAGCGCCGCAAGCAGCAGCAGTTCGGGCCGGGCCACGCGCTGGTAGACCTCGAAGCCGAGGGCGAACTCGCGGCTCGATTCCAGCTCGGCGAAGCGCGCGACGATGCGCAGCACGCGCAGGGTGTGCTCGTCCACGGTATACACATGGAAAAGATCATATTGCATGCGGCCGACGACCTTGCCGAAGGCCGGCAGGTATTGCGCGAGCAGGCCGTGCCGGCTCATGCGCGCGAGCGCCGGCACCGCCGCGGCGCCCAGGCGCAGCAGGCGCAGGAACGCGGCCTGCACGGCCGGGTCTTCGCGCAGGCGTTCCGCATGCAGTTCCACCGCCGCCTGCAGCCGCGCGAGCGCATTCGCGCGCAGCCCCTTGAGCGCGGGGTTCTCGGCCAGCGCGACGAAGATCTCGATCATCGCCGCGGGCCGGCGCAGGAACAGGTCCGCATCGCGCAGGTCGAGGCGCTCGCCGATCGCGACGAAATGCTCGCCGACGGTTTCGGCCGCGAACAGCACGGGCGCGGCCAATGCCTCGTCGCAGCGCTGCAGAAATGCGGCGTTGGCGCGCTCCAGCGTCATCGCGGCGCGGAAGTAGTTCTGCATGAACTGCTCGACGCCGAGGTTCTGCGCGTGCTCGTCCTCGTAGCCGAGGCGGCGCGCAAGCTCGCGCTGGTAGTCGAACAGGAGGCGGTCCTCGAGCCGCCGCGCGAGCAGGTGCAAGGCGAAGCGCGTACGCCACAGTACGCTGCGTGCAGCGTCGATCGCGGCAACCTCGGCGCTACTGAGCAGATCCAGCGCGGCGAGTTCGCGCCAGTCGGCGACACCGAACAGGCGATGCCCGAGCCAGGCGATCACATGCAGGCTGCGCAGGCCGCCGGGGCCGTCCTTGAGATTGGGTTCGAGGTTGTAGGCCGTGTCGTTGTAGCGCGCGTAGCGCTGTTCCTGCTCGACGCGCTTGGCGGCCAGGTACTGCGCGGCCGGCCACAGCGTCTCGTCGGCGCGCAGCGCGGCCCAGTGCTCTTCGAAACGCTCGCTGCCGGCGAGGCGGCGGCCATCGAGCAGGCTGGTGTAGACGGATGCGTCGCGCGCGGCCAGTTCGCTGCATTGTTCAAATGTGCGCACCGCGTGGCCCGGCTTGAGGCCGAAGTCCCACAGGCAGGTGAACAGGGTTTCGAGCGAGCGCGCCAGCGAGCCCTGCGGCGGCGCTTCGACGAGCACGAGCACGTCGATGTCCGAGCGCGGAAACTGTTCGCCGCGACCAAAGCCGCCGACCGCGTACAGCGCCGCGCCGGCCGCCTCGCCGACGATCGCGACCCAGATGTGCCGGAGCAGCCGCTGCAGGGTCTGCGCGCGCAGCGGTACGAGTTCGTCCGCCGGCACGCCATTGCGAAACGCCTCGTCGAACCAGCGGTCCACGTCGCCGAGCCACTGGCGCAGGGCCAGCCGCGCCTGCGGCGAAATACCCGAACGCGGCAGCGCCGCCGGCAGGCGCGGCAACGCGGGTCTGGCCGGGGATGCGCTCATCGGGCCTCGTAGGCGGGATCGAAACTCACAGTAACGGCTGCGTCGCACGCCTCGCAAGCGCATGAAGCGGTTTTGCATTTCCGCCGACGGCGTTCCGCCGCCGCAGCGGAAGGACCGCTCAGGCCGCCTTGGGCCAGGGCGTCAGGATTTCGACGCCGTCGTCGGTCACGGTGACGGTGTGTTCCCACTGCGCCGACAGCGAATGATCGCGCGTGACCACGGTCCAGCCGTCGGGCATCAGTCGCGTTGCCGCCTTGCCCGCGTTGATCATCGGCTCGACCGTGAAGCACATGCCTTTTTCCAGGCGCATGCCGGCACCGGGCTTGCCGTAGTGCAGCACCTGCGGTTCTTCGTGATAGATGCGGCCGATGCCATGGCCGCAGTACTCGCGCACGACGGAAAAGCCGGCCGCTTCGGCGTGCTTCTGGATGGCGTGGCCGATATCGCCGAGATGCGCACCGGGCTTGACCTGGGCGATGCCCAGCATCATCGATTCGTAGGCGATCGTGCACAGGCGCTGCGCGCGCACTTCGGGCTTGCCGACGTAGTACATGCGGCTGGTGTCGCCGTGGAAGCCGTCGCGGATGACGGTGACGTCGATGTTGACGATGTCCCCGTCCTTGAGGATCTTGCGCGCGTCGGGGATGCCATGGCAGATGACATGGTTGACCGAGGTGCAGATGGTCTTCGGAAAGCCCTTGTAGCCGAGGTTGGCCGGGATCGACTGCTGCACGCCGACGATGTGGTCGTGGCAGATGCGGTCGAGCTCGTCGGTCGAGACGCCGGGTTTGACGTATTGCGCAATCATTTCGAGAACTTCGGCGGCGAGCGCGCCGGCGATGCGCATCTTGGCAATGTCTTCCGGGGTCTTGATCGTTACGGGCATGGTTTCCTCGGGTGGTTCAACCCTGGAGATTGGTAGATGCGGATGCCGATCATATCAGGCGGACACTCCTCGCCCGTGCCCGGATGATGCGACGGGCCGGCCGTAACCTGAACCCGGCCCGCACGACGGTACGGATCGTGCCGCCTCACGGAGTCTCGAACGTTCCCGCGAAGATCGCGTCGGTCACCTTGCGGACGAACCAGAGCTCACGCCCGTGAATCGTGTCGTCGGCCGCCACGAACACGCCGCGCGGCGTCACGCCGACCGCGGCCATCAGTCCGGCAGAGCCATCGCCGGGCACGATTTCGGGCAAGGCGCGCGCGTTTTCCCCGCTACCGTCGGCGGCGCAGAGTTCTTCGCCACGCGCCGGCGACACGCAGGCGAACACGACGAGATCCTCACCCGCGGCCGTCATGACCGACTGTGAAGCGCGCAGGCCATCGGGCAGCGTCCGCATGTGCGTTCCCGCAAACGTGCCGTCACTGACGACGTAGCCGCTACCGCAGCCATCGCACGTCACGGCCATATGCGCCTTGCCGCCGACGACCGCCATCCGCCAGGGCGACGGCAGATCGAAGTCGCCGAGCTGCTGCGTGCCCGCGAGCGTCCCGTCGCTGCTCCACAGATCGGCGCCTCCTGCACTGCTGCTTGTCGCAAAGACGAGCCGGTCGGGCAGCGCGGTAATGGCACGCAGCTCGCGGCCGGCAAGATCGATGAACGCGGCGGTGCCGGCAACCGTGCCGTCGCTAACCGTCAGCGCGCACTGGCCGGCTTCGCAGCTCGAAAAATAGACCTTGCCGCCGAACGTGGCTTGCCCGCCGAAGCCCGCGTACCGGCGCGTCGAAACCAGGAACGTACCCGGCACGGTGCCGTTGCTGCGCCAGATGCCAGAGTCTCTCTCCGGCTGAAGCAGCGCGACGCTGCCGATGGAGGCGATCGGCAGGAAATAGGCGAAATCGACACGGCCGGGCGCCGCCGCAACGACGCCGTCGGCCGCCGAAAAACGGCACAGCGTGGTTTCGGCCAACAGCCCGCTGCAGTCGAACAGCACCTTGTCGCGCTGCGCGAATTCCTGCAGTACGCCGCCCGTCGTGAAGCCGCCGGCTACCCGCGTCGCCGACCTCAGCGCCGCATCGGTGCTGTAGAGCGCGCTGTTGCCGAACGACGGAACGCTGGAGAAAAGAACCTTGTCGTCGTAGCGCGCCACCGACCAGGTGCCCCCTTTGTCATAGGCCGCGCGCGGCAAGGCGTAGGTGCCCGCGTCCGTTCCGTCGCTGCGCCACAGCGAGCGGTACTCCGATGACAGCGGCGACCCTTGCAAGCCGTTGGTGAAGACCAGCACGTCGCCGAGCACGGCCCAGCTATCGTCCTGCGCGAACGCGAGGCCGTCGGCCGTCGGCGCCCAGAGATCCTTGAGCAGTCGCGAACCGTTCGCCGTGCCGTCGGTCAGCCACAGCTCTTCGCCAGATGCCGGCTCATACCCCAGCCCGATGCGAACGTCGCCGAGCCGCACCGAGTTGGGCAAGGAAAATTTGTCCGGATCGAGCCCGGTTGAGGCCACACCGGTCGTCAGGTCGAGGCGCAGGGGCAGCGTGCCGCCATAGCTCGTGACGAGCACGGCGCCACCGAGCGGAAACAGCTGCGGCGCGCCGCGCCACGGCGTTGCAGGCGGGACAGGAAGGACTTGCTGGGTACCCGCACTCGTGCCGTCGCTGCGGAAGAGCCGGTAGTCGCCGGCCGCATGATGGACGAAGACCAGGCGGCCGCCGATGTCCTGCATGCCGTAAAAATAGCTGCTGCTGCCCGTCATCTCGGCGACCGGTACCGGCACCGGGTCTGCCGCCGAGACGCGCAGCAGGCGCGCGCTAGCCTGATCGAAACTCTGCTCGCTGACGTAGACGTTCCCGCCGAGTGCCGCCAGACCTCGCGGGTGCGCGGTATTCCCGGCGACGCGAACCGAGCCCGCGGCGCTTCCGTCACTGGCCCACAGCGCCCAGCCGCTGCCCGAAACGCGTATCAGGAGATAGCAGAGGTTGCCGACGCGCAGCGCCTGCGCGCCACTGCCCCACGGAACCGTAGCCAGCACTCGCGAACCGGCCGCCGTGCCGTCCGTCGCAATGATGCGGGCGTCCAATGCGCCGTCCGCACCGACGACGACGGCTTCGCCCGCGCCCGAGCATCCGCTGTACAGATAGTTGACGGGAAATTGCGCCGTGACCGGTAGCCGCCCCGTGCCGGCGACGGTGCCGTCGGTGGACCAGACGAACTCGTCGCCACCATAGTGGAACAGCTGGCGTGTGCCGGTGGAGGCAAACGCGCGCGTCCAGGTCTCCGGTTCGCCAGCGGGCCGGCTTTCGGTCGTAATGGCCTGCGCCGGACCGCCGCCGAGCGGCACCGACCAGATACGCCGGTCCGTGAACTCGCCCGCATTGACGATCAGATGGCCATTGGCGATGCCGAGCGGAATCGAATAGGACGAGGACAAACCCGGCATCACGTCGGAGAGCAGGCGCGTGCCTGCCGCTGTGCCGTCGCTGACGAAGAGTTCCCGCCCCGTCGCCGCCGTCGTGGCGGAGAAATAGGTTTTTCCGCCGTCCACGAAAAACGTGAACGGCTGAGAGCTGGCGGGCGCGACGGCGGTGTTGATGTCCTTGACCAGGTCCACGCCGAGCACCGGGGTTTCGGCGCTGGCGAACGTGAAGGCGAACAGACCGAGGAGGCCGGCAACGATGCGCATGAAGACGGAGCCGCAGGAATTTGGGGCCGGACTATATAGGAACCCGGCCCGGGTCCGCGCCGTTTCGTCGTCCGGACTTGCCCGTCATCGCCGGGCCGGGCTATCCTTCCGCAGATTTCCCGCCCCGGCCGCTTGGCCTGGACGTGGAATCCAGGCCGGGAGCAAGTCCCGCCACCACGGCAATCCTGCCGAATCCACACACGTTTCGTCACCGCTCCGGGGTGCTTCGCAAGAAGTCGGTCGCGGGGAAGCGTGGAGGCCACAACCCCGGGCTGCAGCACTGCACATCGACCGTGCGCGCCCACTTTTCGGAGCACTACCATGCCTCAAGTCACCATGCGCCAGATGCTGGAAGCCGGCGTCCATTTCGGCCACCAGACGCGTTACTGGAACCCCAAGATGTCGCCGTACATCTTCGGCGCCCGCGGCAAGATCCACATCATCAACCTGGAAAAGACCGTGCCGCTGTTCGGCGACGCGATGAATTTCCTCTCCGGCCTGGCGCAGAAGCGCGGCACCATCCTGTTCGTCGGCACCAAGCGCTCGGCGCGCGAAGCGGTCAAGGAAGAAGCCGAACGCTGCGGCATGCCGCACGTCGCGGCCCGCTGGCTCGGCGGCACGCTGACCAACTTCCGCACCGTCAAGCAGTCGGTCGCACGCCTGAAGGAACTCGAAGCCATGGCCATCGACGGCCGTTTCGAGCGCCTGGTCAAGCGCGAAGTGCTGGGCCTGCAGCGCGAATCGGCAAAGCTCGACATCTCGCTCGGCGGCATCAAGAACATGAATCGCCTGCCCGACGCGCTGTTCGTGATCGATATCGGCCATGAAGACATCGCGATCAAGGAAGCCAAGAAGCTCGGCATCCCGGTCATCGCGGTGGTCGACACCAACTACGACCCGACCCTGGTCGACTACGCGATCCCGGGCAACGACGACGCGATCCGCGCCGTGCAGCTCTACGTCCGCGCTGCTGCCGACGCCGTGCTGGAAGGCAAGGCCGCCGCGCCGCAGACCGCGGGCAGCGACAAGGACGAGTTCGTCGAACTCGACGCCGAAGGCCACGTCAAGGCCGCGACCGACGATTCCCCGCGTGGCCGCAAGCCGGGTCCGCCGCCGCGCGGCAAGCCGGGCGCGAAGCCGGGCCAGCGTCCGGGCGGCCCGCCGCGCGGCGGCCGCAACAACGGCGGTGGCCGCCCGGCCCCGCAAGGCGAGTAATCGCGAGTAATACCGCACGCGCCGGGGCGCAGTAAGCGCTGCGCCCCGGCCGCGTCATGACCCTGTCGTGACGCCGCAACACGATTCCGTTTCCTGGCGCGATGCGAATCGCCGCCGCAACTATCGAGGTTTACATGGAAATCACCGCGAGTCTGGTCAAGGAACTGCGCGAGCGCTCGGGCGCCGGCATGATGGAGTGCAAGAAGGCACTGACCGAGAACGCCGGCAACGTCGACGCAGCAATGGAATACCTGCGCAAGTCGGGCCTGGCCAAGGCCGACAAGAAGGCCGGCCGCGTCGCCGCGGAAGGCCGCATCGTGCTCGCCCAGAACGGCGGCAAGGCCGTGCTGGTCGAAATCAATTCGGAAACCGATTTCGTCGGCAAGGATGACAACTTCGTCTCCTTCGCCAACGCCGTCGCGCAGATCGCGCTGCAAAGCGGTGCGAACGACATCGACGCGCTGAAGGCCGCGGCCTACACCGGCGGCGGTACGGTCGAAGAAGCACGCCAGGCCCTGGTCGCCAAGGTCGGCGAGAACGTGCAGGTGCGTCGCATGGCCACGGTCGACAGCAGCGGCACCGTCGCCGGCTACGTCCACGGCGATCGCATCGGCGTGCTGGTGGAACTCACCGGTGGCACCGAAGAGCTGGCCCGCGGCATCGCCATGCACATCGCCGCGATGAATCCGCCCTACGCCAAGGCGTCAGAAGTCCCGGCGGACTTCATCGCCAAGGAAAAGGAAATCGAACTGGCCAAGATGACCGACAAGGACAAGGCCAAGCCGGCCGAAATCCTCGAGAAGATCATCGGCGGCAAGATCGCCAAGATCGTCAACGAAGTCACGCTGACCGGTCAGCCTTACGCGCTGAACACCGACCTGACCGTCGAAGCCGTCCTCAAGAAGGAAGGCGCCGACATCGTCGGCTTCAAGCGCCTGGCCGTGGGCGAAGGCATCGAGAAGGTCGTGGAAGATTACGCCGCGGAAGTCATGAAGCAGGCCGGTCTGGCCTGATCGCCAACGCCGCGCGTTGAACACGAAAGGCCGCAGCTCACGCTGCGGCCTTTTTGTTTGTGCGCCACCCACGCATCGGACAGACAAAAGGCGCGCGGCGGTGGCCCGCCGCGCGCCCTGGTCCGTATCGCGGGACGACGCGCCGGCTGCCTTTGGCAGCGACGCGTCGAGCACCTTACTTCACGCCGCCGACCGTGATCTGGCCGAGCTTGAAGAACACGTCGGTGTTGTCGAACGTGCCGCTGAAGTTCGATGCACCCAGGCCATAGGCCGACAGCGGGATGTCGGTGCCCGTATGCGCGGCCTGGTCGCCCGCGATCTGGCCCGTGATCAGCGCGCCCTGATCCTTGTTGCGCAGGCTCGGATTCACCGGCGACTGCGCCGGCGGGAACGGCTGCTGCGTGTCGCGCGTCGGGAAGGCGTTCGGCAGCCAGTTCTCGTAACGGTCGGCGTTGGCACCGTAGCCGATCAGCATCTTGTTGTTGATGTTGGTCGTGACCGGATAGCCGTCGGCTGCCATGGTGTAGCGCGGGAACTTGGCCGCCTCGTAGATGCCGACGACATTCTTGCCCTGCAGCTTGTCCGCTTCGAGTTGCGCCGCCGACACGGTGGCCGCGCCGATGATGGCCGCGCCCGAGCACTCGTGATCGGCCGTGACGATGACGATGGTGTCGGGGTTGTTCTCGGCAAAGCGCTTGGCCACGGCGATGGCGCGGTCGAACTCGAGCACATCGTGGATCCAGCGGTCGGTATCCATCAGGTGCGCCTGCTTGTCGATGGACGCGCCCTCGATCATCGCGACGAAGCCGTTCGGATTGCGCGCGAGCACCTGCAGCGCCTTGTCGGCCATGTCGTCCAGCATCGGCTGGTCGGGGAAGCCGAATGCGTCGACGACGTCGCGGTTGCCACGGCGCGCGGCGATCTTGTCGTAGGACACGTTCATGTTCGAATAGGCGAACAGGCCGAGCAGCTTGTCCGGCGTGCCGCGCGCGAACGCGGCATTGAGGCCGGCGTTGTCCGGCGCATAGGCAAAGCCCGCGGCGACGAAATCGCCGATCAGGTCGCGCTCCGGATCGATCTTGCCGGGCGCCACGTCCCAGCCGCGGACGATGTCGGCGGGCAGCACATAGTCGCTGCGGCCGGCGCGCTGCGAGCCGTTGGCCGGCTGCGGGCTCGTGGCGCCGCCGGCATTCGGCAGGAACCACTTGCGGCCACCGCCCATCAGCACGGACAGGCCGGTCTTGTTCCGTTCGTCGAGGAACTGGTCGACGATGCCGGTGCCGTTGCCGCGCAGTGCGGTATGCACCGCATTGGCGGCCGGCGTCGCGTCGAACACGTCGGACGTGGTCACGATGCCGAGTGCCTTGCCCTGCAACATGTGCAGGTATTCGGACAGGTATTCGATGCGCGGATTGTCGAACGCGGCCAGGGTGTCGTCGGGGAACACGCCTTCTTCGTTGTTGTTCGCCTTGTTGCCCGACACGTAGTTGGCCATGCCCGGCGCCGAGTCGGTGACTATGGAGTTGAGCGACGCGGTCATGACCTGGCCGCTGTACGGGAAGGTGTCCATCGCGAGCTTGCCGCGCGCCTTGCCCTGGGCGTAGCCCTTGGCCATGATGCGCGCCGCCGTGCGGTGCGCCGCTCCCATGCCGTCGCCGAGCAGGATGATGACGTTCTTGGCCTGCTTGCCGCCCTGGGTGATGCCGACGACTTCGAAATTGCCGCTCGCGCTGATCGCGCGGCCGCTGCTCGTGCGCGCGATCACCTTGAATTCGTGCACGCCCGGCGAGTAGTTCGAATAAGCGCGGAAACTCAGTACCGCGGCATTGGATGACAGTCCCGCGGCCAGTACGCAGCCGCTCGCGCCGGTGGTCTTGCCGTCGCGGATGCAGGTCTCGCCGGCACCGGTTTCCGTCACCGTGCTGTTGCGCGCGACGCGCGCATCATCGGCGCCGCCGCCGAGCGGCAGCGGCCCGTTGATCCAGACACCGTCGACGAGGAACTGGAAGCCCACGACGGTCTCGCCGGCGTCGGGCTGTACCGTGGCCTGCAGGTCGAAACGCTGGCCCGGCAGGAAGCGCGAAATGATCAGATCGGGCGTGCCCGAGGCGAACAGCTCGCTCGGCGGGGTCAGGCGCGAAACGGTGGCGGCCTGAACTGAAACAGCCAGCAGGCCGAGGGCGGTGCCCAGGGCGAGACGGGAAATCGTCATGCGGCGCATGGTGCGCTCCTTGCGTACGAGGGGAAAAAAGACGGTCGTGCGGCCGCGCCGCACGATGCAGCAATGTCTACTTGTTTGCTTTGCGCAGAATCTTGCCGAGCTTGGGATCGAGTTCGAGCCGCAGCGGGAACACGCGCCCCGGCAGGTCGGCGCTTTCGGCGCTGCCGACGCGCAGCCGTCCGGTGACCTGGATCAGCCCGGGCATGTGGCCGCTGCGCAGTTGTGCCTGATCGGGCATCTCGACCAGCACGGCGCTCGGCGGCAGATCGTCGGCGAGGCCTTCGTCGGCATCGCCAAGCACGACCGGCAAAGGACTCAGCACGAAGCCGCCGTCGACACCGGCCTGCACCATGTAGCCGACCAGACGCACACGGCGGCCGTCGAGTTCGGTGAGGCGGTCGGTAAGCTCGAGGCCGCGCGGGCCTACCGGCAGCTTGAACACGTCGCGAAAGCGCAGCTCCGCCACGTCGCCCGGCGGCTCGCCGAGCTGGCGCTCGACGGCGAAGGCGTTCGGCGTACGTTTCAGCGCCGGCGGCAGCTCGGCAGGCTGGTGGGCGGCGGCAAGCGCGCTGACGGCGCTCAGGAGACTGGCAACGACCCTACGACGGAACATCGGCGACTCCCCGGCTGCGGCAGGCGGATGCCGCGCGAATGCGGCGGGACAGTAGCCAGAGTTTGTGAAAGGCCGGTTACGCGATGCGCGGCGAACCGGCGCGTGAAAACGCCGGCGCGCACGCGGACACGGTCCGGACCGCGCGACCGGCCCGCTTCGACGCCGCGTCGTCGACCGCGCGCAACCTGCGTCGATTCGCCGCGCAACCGACGCCGTGGACGGCGCCATCGGCCGCACTGTGCGTGCTTCGTTACATTCGGCGCAGGGGTGCTTGCTGTATGATCGCGCGCATTTTGGGCCGCCCGGCTCCGCGTATTTCCGCGATCTGCATCGTTCCGGCCGCCGCGCCGGAACGACCGTGCGTGCCCAGCTCAGGAAGGACTGTTCCATGCCCAACGAGATCAAGTACAAGCGCATCCTGCTCAAACTCAGCGGCGAAGCGCTGATGGGCCAGGCCGACTACGGCATCGACCCCAAGGTGCTGAACCGTCTGGCCAAGGAAATCATCGAAGTCCAGCGTGCCGGCGTGCAGGTCGGCGTCGTCATCGGCGGCGGCAACATCTTCCGCGGCGAAGGCCTCGCGAAAGCCGGCATGGATCGCGTCACCGGCGACAACATGGGCATGCTGGCGACGGTCATGAACGCGCTGGCGATGCAGGATGCGATCGAGAAACTCGGCGCCTATGCGCGCGTCATGAGCGCAATCAAGATCAACGAAGTCTGCGAAGATTTCATCCGCCGCCGCGCGATACGCCATCTGGAAAAGGGCCGCGTCGCGATATTCGCCGCCGGCACCGGCAACCCGTTCTTCACCACCGATTCCGCCGCGGCGCTGCGCGCGATCGAAGTCGGCGCGGACCTGCTGCTCAAGGCGACCAAGGTCGACGGCATCTACAGCGCGGACCCGAAGAAGGACCCGACTGCGGAGCGCTACGACAGGCTCACCTACAGCGACGTGATCCAGCGCAACCTGCAGGTCATGGATACGACCGCCATCGCGCTGTGCCGCGACAACAAGATTCCGCTGCGCGTGTATGACATGGGCGTGCCGGGGAATCTGCTGCGCATCGCGCGCGGCGAGGCAGTGGGAACGCTAGTGACGTAACGCCACTCGCTCCCTCTCCCCCGACTCGGTCGGGGGAGAGGGTTGGGGTGAGGGGGAGAAGCCCGGGTTTGCGGCGCCGCGGCGAGTGTCGCGGTGATGTCGGACTCGCAGAGCGCGGCTAAAACCGGTCACTGCGCGCGCTGATGTTTCTCCCCCTCACCCAACCCTCTCCCCCAAGCGCAAAGCGCTTGGGGGAGAGGGCTTGAATGCCCGCAGCGCCGCCGCTGCAGACGAGCCATCCGCTCAGCCAGCGATATCCGCGTTGGAATAGACGTTCTGCACGTCGTCCAGATCTTCGAGCATGTGGATCATCTTGAGCACCGCCTGGGCCGTGTCGCCGGAGACGGTGATGTCGTTGTCGGCGCGCAGGCCGACTTCGGCGTGTTCGGGCTTGAGGCCAGCGGCTTCCATCGCCTGTTTGACCGCCTCGAAGCTGTCGGGAGTGACCAGCACATCGATGGAGCCGTCGTCCGGATAGACCACGATGTCGTCGGCACCGGCCTCGATCGCCGCGTTCTCGACGGACGCCTGGTCGGTGCCCGGCAGGTAGCTGAGCACACCCAGTTTCCGGAACATGAAGGACACCGATCCGTCGGTGCCGAGATTGCCGCCGCATTTGGTGAAGGCATGACGCACGTCGGCGACGGTGCGGACCTTGTTGTCGGTCATGCAGTCGACGATGACCGCGACGCCGCCGGGGGCGTAGCCTTCGTAGCGGATTTCCTCGTAGCTGACACCTTCGAGTTCGCCGGTCGCCTTCTTGATCGCGCGCTCCATCACGTCGCGCGCCATGTTCACGGCCAGGCCCTTGTCCATCGCCAGGCGCAGGCGCGGGTTGGCCTTGGGGTCGCCGCCACCCGCGCGCGCTGCCACCGTGAGTTCGCGGATGACCTTGGTGAAGATCTTGCCGCGGCGCGCGTCCTGGGCGTTCTTACGCCCTTCAATGGCCATCAATCTGCCCATTGCGAAATCCTGTTGTGCCGGAAAATTGGGTCCGGATTGTAGCCTGCTGACACGGTCCGCGCCGCGGTTCCTCAACAGCTCATCCGCGGTCGGGAAAGGAGCAAAGCCCCTTTCCCGATCGAACGGCGCAAGCGGAGCTTGCGCACGTTCTCCGAGGGTCAATCGCTGCGCGATTGACCCCCGGGCGATCCATCCCTGGACCGCCAGCAGGCTGTTTATCAACAGCCTGCCAGGCCGCTGCTATACTCCGGCCGCTTTGTTCCGGCCCAAGGATTTGCCGTCATGATCAACGACATCAAGCAAGATACCCAGACCCGTATGGCCAAGAGCGTGGAAGCGCTGCGGCACGACCTGCAGCGCCTGCGCACGGGCCGCGCGAGCACGGCGCTGGTCGAGCACATCAAGATCAATTACTATGGCAGCGAAATGCCGCTGTCGCAGGTCGCCACCGTCGCCGTCCAGGACGCGCGCTCGCTGACCATCACGCCGTGGGAAAAGACCATGGTGCAGCCGATCGAGAAAGCCATCATCGGCTCGGATCTCGGCCTCAACCCGACCACCGCCGGCACCGTGATCCGCATCAATCTGCCGCCGCTCACCGAAGAGCGCCGCAAGGTCCTTTCCAAGCAGGTGCACGGCGAAGGCGAAGACGCCAAAGTCGCCGTGCGCAACGTGCGCCGCGACGCGATGCAGCACGTCAAGGAACTGCTCAAGGAAAAAAAGATCACCGAGGACGAAGAGCGCAAGGCCGAGGACGACATCCAGAAACTGACCGACAAGGCGATCAAGGATGTCGATGCCGTGGTCAAGGCGAAGGAAGATGAACTGATGTCGCTCTGAGCGGAGCACGATCCTGGATCCGCTCAATCCGCCGCCCGCGGCAGTCACCGGCGACAGCCGGCTGCCGCGCCATGTCGCGATCGTCATGGACGGCAACGGACGCTGGGCGCGCAAGCGCCTGCGTCCGCGCAGCTTTGGCCATCACGCCGGACAGAAGGCCGTGCGCAACGCGATCGAATTCTGTCTGCGCCGCGGCATCGCTGCGCTCACGCTGTTCGCGTTCTCCAGCGAGAACTGGCAGCGGCCGCAGGACGAAGTCAGCGCGCTGATGGAGCTGTTCCTCAAGGCGCTGGACCGCGAGGTGGACGAACTGCACGGCCATGGCGTGCGCATCCGCTTCGTCGGCGAACTGGGCGCGTTCGCGCCGGCGCTGGCGTCGCGCATGCACGGCGCGATGGACAAGACCGCCGCGAACACCAAGCTCGCCCTGAACATCGCCGTCAACTACGGCGGGCGCTGGGACATCGCCCAGGCCGCCGCGCGGCTGGCGCGCGCGGTGCAGGCCGGCGAGATCGATGCCGCACGCATCGACGAACACACGCTGTCTGCGTATCTGTGCCTCGCCGAGTTGCCGCCCGTGGATTTTTTCATCCGCACCGGCGGCGAGCAGCGTGTCAGCAACTTCCTGCTCTGGCAGATCGCCTACGCGGAAATCCATTTCACCGCGACGTTATGGCCGGACTTCGACACTGCCGCCTTCGAACACGCACTGGCCGACTATGCCGGGCGCGAACGCCGCTTCGGCAAGACCAGCGCGCAGATCGCCGCGAGTGCCGGATGAACATCGCTTTTTTTCGCGATTCCACTGACTTACGGAGTACGCCGAGCCCGTGGCTTCCCCGATGAAAACGCGCATCCTGACGGCCCTGGTGCTGGCGCCGGTAGCGATAGCGCTGATCCTGTTCGCACCGACCGTCGTGTTCGCCGCGATCGCCGGCGCGGCGTTCCTGTATGCGTTGTGGGAATGGACACGCATGCTCGGCCTGCGCGACAACAGTGTGCGCGCCGTACTCGTCACGGTGCACGGACTGGTCATGCTGGGCCTGTGGCTGTCGCGCGGCAGCCCCTGGTGGTGGGGCGTGATGCTCGCGGGCGTGGCCTGGTGGCTCATCGCGGTACTGTGGCTGCGACACTTCAGCTTCGGTGTCGCGCCGACCAAGGAAAACACCGCGCTCAAGCTGGCCGTGGGCTTCCTCATCGTCGTACCGGCCTGGTGCGGGCTGCTGCAGGTACACGGCGGCGTCGACCATGGTCCCTGGTGGACGCTGTTCGGCCTGATGCTGGTCTGGGTCGCCGACAGTGGCGCCTACCTCGCCGGCAGCCGCTGGGGCACGACCAAGCTCGCGCCGCGGATCAGCCCGGGCAAGACCTGGGCCGGCGTCTACGGCGCGCTCGTCGCCTCGGCCGTGGTCGGCGTGATCGGCGCCTGGCTGCTCGGCCTGCGCGGCCCTGCCCTGGCCGGCATTTTCCTGCTCGCGATGCTGACCGTGCTCGCTTCCATCGTCGGCGACCTGTTCGAGAGTCTGATCAAGCGCCACGCCAACGTGAAGGACTCGGGCGACCTGTTCCCGGGCCACGGCGGCATGTTCGACCGGCTCGACAGCGTGTTCGCCGCGCTGCCGGTATGGGCGGTCGGGCTCGCCCTGCTGCGCGCATGAGGAACATCGCCGTACTTGGCGCGACGGGCTCCATCGGGACCAGTGCGCTGGACGTGATCGCACGCCATCCCGAGCGCTTCCGCGCCAGCGTGCTCGCCGCACACCGCAGCAGCGAGGCGCTGGCCGCGCTGTGCGAACGCTTCGTGCCGGATCTCGCCGTCATCGCCGACCCGGCGCTCGAAGCCGACCTGCGTGCACGCGTGCAGCGCGCCGGCCTGTCGACACGCGTGGCCAGCGGCGCCGACGCGCTGACCGAAGCGGCCGCCTCGAACCTCTGC
Source organism: Lysobacterales bacterium (assembly GCA_038207515.1). GTDB lineage: Bacteria > Pseudomonadota > Gammaproteobacteria > Xanthomonadales > Rhodanobacteraceae > Tahibacter. Next base: position 21,496 of record JBBQZR010000029.1, read on the forward strand.
GATACCGTGGTCGCCGCGATCGTCGGTGCTGCGGGGCTGGAATCGACCCTGGCCGCCGCGCGCGCCGGCAAGCGCCTGCTGCTCGCGAACAAGGAAGCCATCGTCATGGCAGGGCCGCTGCTGCTCGCGGCCCTGCGCGACGGCGGCGGCGAATTGCTGCCGGTGGACTCGGAGCACAACGCGCTGTTCCAGGCGTTGCCCGCGGCGGCCGCGACGCGGCGCGCCAGCCTCGCCGACGCCGGCGTGCGCAAGCTGATCCTGACCGCGTCGGGCGGTCCGTTCCTCGGCAAGACACGCGGCGAGCTGGCCGCGATCACGCCGGAACAGGCGGTCGCCCACCCGAACTGGCGCATGGGCCGCAAGATCTCGGTCGATTCGGCCAGCCTCATGAACAAGGGCCTCGAGGTCATCGAGGCGCATTTCCTGTTCGACGCGGCGCCGGACCGCATCGACGTCGTGGTCCATCCGCAGAGCATCGTCCATTCGCTGGTCGAATACGCCGACGGCTCGGTGCTGGCCCAGCTCGGTCATCCCGACATGCGCACGGCCCTGGCCTATGGCCTGGCCTGGCCCGAGCGGATCGAGGCCGGGGTCAGGCCGCTGGACCTGATCGCGCTCGCGCGCCTGGATTTCCAGCCGCCGGACCTCGATACCTTCCGTTGCCTGGGCCTGGCCTATGCGGCGCTGCGCAGTGGCGGCACCGCCCCGGCCGTGCTGAACGCGGCCAACGAAGTGGCCGTCGCGGCCTTCCTGAACGGGCAGCTGCCCTTCCTTGCGATCAGCGAAGTCATCGAAACCTGCCTGGAGAAGATTCCGCCTGAACCCGTGGCCAACCTGGCCCAACTCATTCAGACGGACTTAACCGCCCGGGCTACCGCGCAACGTATGATGCGCCGCCTGCACTGTTGAGCCCCGCATGAGCGACATACTCGGATCGATCTGGTGGTTGGCGGTCACCCTTGGACTGCTGGTCACCTTCCATGAGTTCGGCCACTACTGGGTCGCGCGTCGGTTCGGCGTCACCGTATTGCGTTTTTCGATCGGGTTCGGCAAGCCGCTGTGGACCCACGTCGGCAAGGACGGCACCGAATACTGCCTCTCGGCGATTCCGCTCGGCGGCTACGTCAAGTTCCTCGATTCGCGCGAAGTCGAAGTCAGTCCGGCCGAATGCGGCGGCGATTTCACCGCCAAGCCGATCTGGCAGCGCATGCTCATCGTCGCCGCCGGCCCTGCGTTCAACCTCATTTTCACCGTGTTCGCGCTGTGGGCGATGTTCGTCGTCGGCAAGCCGGACTACCAGCCCGTCATCGGTCGCGTCGAGACCCTGGCCGCCGCCGCGGGCTTCGTCCCCGGCGACCGCATCGACGCGATCGCCGGCGAGCCTGTCAGCAACTGGACCGACGCCAACCTCGTGCTGCTCGGCCACGCGCTGGACCGGCGCAGCATCGACATCCGCGTCACCGGCGCCGACGGCAAGACCGCGACGCGCCAGCTCGACCTGACCCAGATCCCCGCCGACAAGGAAGACATCGCCGCCTGGCGTGCGATGGGCCTCGTGCCGAAGTTCGCGATGCCGGGCCAGCCGCTGGTCGGCGAGATCACCAAGGGCAGCGCGGCGGAAGCCGCGGGACTGGCAGTGAATGACCGTCTCGTCAGTCTCGACAGCAAGCCCATCGCCGACTGGGAGGCGTTCGTCACCGCGATCCAGACCGACTCCGTGGCCGGCAAGGCGCTGGTGCTCGGCGTCGAGCGCGACGGCAAGCCGCTGCAGCTATCGATAACGCCGCGTCAGCAGAAAGAAGGTGGCAAGGACATCTGGCGCGTCGGCATAGGTGCGAAATACATCGAACCCCCGCATGACGCGCTGCTGCGCTACGGTCCGCTGGCCGCAATTCCCGCCGCGTTTCGCGAAACCGGCAACCTGACCACCAAGACGCTGGAAATGCTCGGCCGCATGCTCAACGGCAAAGCCTCGCTGCAGAACATCTCGGGCCCGATCACGATTGCGGCCGTGGCCAACGACTCAGCCAAGCGCGGACCCGGCTGGTTCTTCTATTTCCTTGCCCTGATCTCCCTGAGCCTGTGCATCATGAACCTGCTGCCGATCCCGATCTTGGACGGCGGTCACCTCGTGTATTACCTTATTGAGTCGATCAAGGGCAGTCCGCTCAGCGAGAAAGCGCTGATCGCCGGCCAGTACGCCGGTCTGCTCCTGCTGGTCGCCCTCATGGGACTGGCGTTCTACAACGACATCGTGCACCGGATCCTGTCGTAGTACACGGCTCCGGCGCACCACCAACAAACTGCGGCAAGCGCCCGCCGCCTATAAGAAAACCCTGACGGATTGACGATGAAGCGTATCGCCGCCCTGCTGTTGCTTGCCTGCCTCGCTGCCGAGGCCCACGCGTTCGAGTCCTTCGTCGTCTCGGAAATCCGCATCGACGGTTTGCAGCGCATCGCGCCCGGCACGGTATTCACCTACCTCCCGGTCGAGAAAGGCGATCGCATGACCGCCGACACCGCGGAAAAAGCGATCCGCGCGCTGTTCAAGACCGGTTTCTTCAACGACGTGCAGCTCACGCGCCAGGGCGACATCCTCGTCGTCACCGTGCTGGAACGCCCGGCGATCTCCAAGATCACCCTCAAGGGCAACAAAGAGCTCAAAGAGGAAGAACTGCGCAAAGGCCTCAAGGGCATCGGCCTGGAAGAAGGCGAGACCTTCGACCGCCTGCAGCTCGATCGCGTGCAGCAGGAACTGACCCGCCAGTACCACAACCGCGGCAAGTACAACGTCACGATCACGCCCAAGGTCACGAACCTCGACCGCAACCGCGTCGACATCAACATCGTGATCGCCGAAGGCAAGGCGTCCAAGATCAAGCACATCAACGTGGTCGGTAATTCGATCTTCAGCGACAAGGAAATCCGCAGCGAATTCGAGTCCGACACGACGAACTGGAAGTCCTGGTACGCCAAGGACGACCAGTATTCGCGCGAGAAGCTGTCGGGCGATCTCGAAAAGCTGGCCTCGTACTATCTCGACCGCGGCTACGCGGACTTCAACGTCGAATCGACCGAAGTCTCGATCAGCCCGGACAAGCGCAACATCTACGTCAGCGCCAACGTGAAGGAAGGCGAGCTGTATACGATCAGCGACATCAAGCTGCTCGGCGAGCTGATCCTGCCGGAAGAAAGCCTGCGCAAGCTGCTCAAGACCCAGGCCGGCGACACCTTCTCGCGGCGCAAGCTCGAGCAGAGCGCCAAGGCCATGAGCGCGGTGCTGTCCAACATCGGCTACGCCTTCGCCGAAGTGACGCCGGTGCCCAAGACCGACAAGGAAGGCCGCACGGTAGAAGTCACCTTCTACATCGAGCCGGGCAAGCGCGTTTACGTCAACCGCATCACCTTCAAGGGCAACGTGCGTACCGAGGACGAAGTGCTGCGCCGCGAGATGCGCCAGCTCGAAGGCTCGTGGTATTCGCAGGCCGCGATCGACCGCTCCAAGGTGCGTCTGCAGCGCCTGGGTTATTTCAAGACCGTCGAGATCGAGACCCCCAAGGTCGCCGGCAGCGAAGACCAGGTCGACATGCAGGTCACGGTCGAGGAACAGCCCTCCGGCAGCCTGCTGTTCGGTCTGGGCTACTCGCAGGTGCAGAAGCTCATCGCGAGCGTGTCGATCTCGCAGAACAACTTCCTCGGCACCGGCGACCGCATCGCGATGACGGTGCAGAAGAGCTCCTACCTCAAGCGCTACGACATCAGCTACGCGCAGCCCTACCTCAACGACTCGGGCATCGCGCTGGGCTACAACGCGAGCGTGCGCAACCTCGACCAGAGCGAGGCGAACATCGCGAACTACTCGACCGACACGGCGGCGTTCTCGACCTTCGTCGGCATCCCGGTCGGCGAAACCGATTCGGTGCAGCTGCAGCTTGGCGTCAACAAGACCGAGATCAATACCTTCGAAGGCTTCACGCCGCCGAACATCATCCGCTACATCACCGATCTGGATCACCGCACGATCCATACCTGGAACCTGACGGCGTCCTGGGCGCACGACACGCGCAACAAATACTTTACCCCGACGCGCGGCGGCCTGCAGTCGCTGTCGGCGGAAATCGCGCTGCCCGGCTCGACGCTGGAGTACTACAAGCTGTACTACCAGGGCGTGCATTACTTCCCGCTCAGCGACAAGTTCACGTTCCTGCTGTCGGGCAATCTCGGCTACGGCGACTCTTACCGCGACGCGACCGGCCGCTTCGATCCGAACGCGACGGAAAAAATCCCGTTGAAAATCGGCGGTCTGCCGTTCTTCGAGAACTTCTACGCCGGCGGCGTGCGCGACGTGCGCGGCTTCGAGGACAACACCCTCGGCCCGTGCGAGCGCGTCAGCCTGCTCAGCGACTACTGCCAGCCGCTCGGCGGCGCATTCAAGGTACTCGGCACGGCCGAGCTGATCCTGCCCACACCGTTCGCGAAGGACAGCGACTCGGTGCGCATCTCCGCGTTCCTCGACGTGGGCAACGTGTACAAATCCTTCGGCGCTTTCAGCGCGAACGAACTGCGCGCGTCGACCGGCCTGGCCCTGCAGTGGCAGGCGCCGGTCGGACCGATCACGATCAATCTGGCGCGCCCGATCCGCAAGAAGGACGGCGACAAGACCGAGTCGATCCAGTTCTCGTTCGGCACCCAGTTCTGATCGAAACTGGCATCATCGTACCGACGGCGGAAAGCCAGCCTTTCCGCCGCGGCGACCGAACGAGGGAGGACACGCGTGGGCCAGCACGCAACCGCAGCACGTCGACTAGCGTTTGCTCTTGCCCTGCTGCCGCTCGCGGTGCAGGCCCAGAGCAAGCTCGGCTACGTCGACATGAAGCGTTTGCTGGACAACGCCCCGCAGGTCCAGGCCGGTCGTGAACGGCTGCAGCGCGAGTTCGCGACGCGCGATACCGCGCTCAAGCAGGACGAGACCCGCCTCGCCGACATCAAGCGTGTCTTCGAGCGTGACGGCGCACTGCTGAGCAAGGCCGACGCGGACACCCGGAAACGCGAGATCGACGCCCTGGAGCGCAGCGTCAAGCGCACACGCGACGAATTGCGCGTCGAACTCAAGAGCCGCAGCGACCAGGAACTCGACAAGAGCTGGCAGGAGATCAACAACACCGTGGTCGACTACGCGCGCGAGCAGGGGCTGGACCTGGTCGTGCCGAGTCCGGTGGTGTTCGCCGACCCGCGCATCGACATCACCGACCGGGTGCTCGAGCGCCTGCGGCGCGAATTCCAGACCCGACAGGCCACGCCATGAGCGCTACGACCGCGGAATGGCGCGCCGGCGATCTGGCCGAGCGCTTCGCGCTGGAGCTGCGCGGCGATCCGGACCAGCAGGTTGCCGGCGTCGCCACGCTCGCACTGGCCGATCCCGGGCAGCTGAGCTTTCTTTCCAATCCGCAATACCGCGCGCAGATGCAGGGCTCGCGCGCGGGCGTGATCGTGCTGCGGGCCGACGACGCCCCGCTGCGCAACGGCACCGCGCTGATCGCGCGCGACCCTTACGTGGCCTACGCGCAGATCGCCGCGCTATTCGAGGCGCAGCCAGCCGCCGCGGCCGGCATCCATCCCAGCGCGGTCGTCGACGCGGGCGCGACGATCGCTCCCGGCGCCAGCATCGGCCCGCTCTGCGTGATCGAGGCCGGTGCCGTGATCGAGCAGGGCGCGGTGATCGGCCCGGGCTGCGTGATCGGTCCGGACTGCACGGTCGGCGCCGATTCGCGTCTGGTCGCGCGTGTCACCCTCGTCACGCGCGTACGCCTGGGCAGGCGCGTGCTCGTGCATCCGGGCGCCGTGATCGGTTCCGACGGCTTCGGTCTCGCGTTTGAGCACGATCACTGGATCAAGGTGCCGCAGCTCGGCGGCGTGCGCATCGGCGACGACTGCGAGATCGGCGCGAACTGCACCATCGACCGCGGCGCGCTGGAAGACACCGTGCTCGAAGAGGACGTGCGCCTCGACAACCAGATCCAGATCGCCCACAACGTCTTCATCGGCGCGCATACCGCCATGGCCGGCTGCTCGGCCGTCGCCGGCAGCGCGCGCATCGGCCGCTACTGTCTGATCGGCGGCGCTGCCGGTATCCTAGGCCACTTGAGCATCGCCGACCGGGTCACCGTGACGGCGATGAGCCTGGTCACCCATTCCTTGACCGCCGCTGGTGAATACTCCTCGGGTACGCCCATCCAGGAGAATCGCCAGTGGCGGCGCAACGCTGCGCGATTCCGCCATCTGGACGAATTGGCGCGTCGTCTGAAAGCCCTAGAAAAGGATTCCGCTCCATGAACGGTTCGAACGCCAGCCTTTCCTTGCCGCTGGACGTCGGTCGCATCTTCGACCTGCTGCCGCACCGCTACCCTTTCCTGCTGGTCGATCGCGTCACCCACTTCGAATCGGGCAAGCGTCTGACCGCGCTGAAGAACGTGAGCATCAACGAACCGTTCTTCCAGGGCCACTTCCCGGGCCATCCGGTCATGCCGGGCGTACTGATCATCGAGGCGCTGGCGCAGGCCTCCGGCCTGCTCGTGCAGCTGACCAACGCCGAATCGCCGAGCACCAGTCCGCTGTTCTATCTGGTGAAGGTGGACAAGGCACGCTTTTCGAGCATCGTCGGGCCGGGCGACCAGCTCGTACTCGAAGTCGAGCAGAAGCGCATGATCCGCCGCATGGGCCAGTTCGTATGCCGGGCGGTCGTCGCCGGCAAGACGGTTGCCGAAGCGGAACTGTTGTGCGCGGAGCGTAACGACTGATGATCCACCCAACCGCTGTGATCGACCCTGCGGCACGCCTGGGGTCCAACGTCAGTATCGGCGCGTACTCGGTCATCGGCGCTGACGTCGTGATCGGCGACGACACCTGGATCGGCCCGCACGTCGTCATCGAAGGGCCGACGCGGATCGGCCGCGAGAACAAGATCTGGCAGTTCGCCTCGATCGGCGCGGCACCGCAGGACAAGAAATTCCACGGCGAGCGCTCGCTGCTGGAGATCGGCGACCGCAACGTGATCCGCGAATTCGTCACCTTCAACCGCGGCACCGACGACGGCGGCGGCGTCACGCGCATCGGCAACGACAACTGGCTCATGGCCTATGTGCACCTGGCCCACGACTGCATCGTCGGCAACAACGTGATCTTCGCCAATGCCGCGTCGCTCGCCGGGCATGTGACCGTGGACGACTGGGTCATCCTCGGCGGCTTCACCCTCGTGCACCAGTTCTGCCAGGTCGGCGCGCACGCGTTCACCTCGATGGGTTCCATCATCAACCGCGACGTGCCGCCGTACGTGACCGTGGCCGGCAGCTTCGCCGAGCCCAAGGGCATCAACAGCGAAGGCCTCAAGCGCCGCGGCTTCGGCAGCGAACGCATTCTTTCCATCCGCCGCGCCTACAAGACGCTGTACAAGTCCGGGCTGCCGCTGGCCGAAGCGCGCGAAGAGCTCGCGCGGGTTTCGTCCGACGCGCCCGACGTCAAGCTCATGCTGGACTTCATCGACCGCAGTCAGCGATCGCTGGTGCGTTGAAAGGACACCAACATGGGGCAGCAGGAGGCGGATAGCCCGGTTCCGGCGCAACAGCTGCCGGTTCATACGCCATCCACCAAACCGCGCACGTTCGCCCTCGTCGCAGGCGAGGCGTCGGGCGACCAGCTCGGCGCCGGCCTGATCGCGGCGCTGCGCGTGCGCTATCCCGACGCGCGTTTCGTCGGCATCGGCGGCGAGCGCATGGTCGCGGCGGGACTGCAGGCCTGGTATCCGGCCGAGAAGCTCGCGGTCATGGGCCTGGTCGAAGTGCTGCGCCACCTGCCGCAACTGCTGCGCATCCGCGCCGACGTGCTGCGCCGCGTGAGCGCGCTCAAGCCCGACGCCTTCATCGGCATCGACGCGCCCGACTTCAACCTGCCGCTGGAACGCAAGCTCAAGGCCCGTGGCCTGCGCACGGTGCACTACGTCAGTCCGTCGGTATGGGCCTGGCGCGAACAGCGCGCCGCGAAGATCGGCCGCAGCGCCGACCTCGTCCTGTGCCTGTTCCCGATGGAGCCGCCGATCTACGCGCGCCATGGCGTCGATGCGCGCTTCGTCGGTCATCCGCTGGCCGACCGTTTTGCGCTGGTCAGCGACCGCGCTCCCGCGCGCACGACGCTGCAGCTGTCCCATGACGCGCCTGTGCTCGCACTGCTGCCGGGCAGCCGGCTCGGCGAGATCCGCCGCCTGGGCGCGGATTTCCTGCAGGCCGCACGGCGCTGCCGCCAGGTCATTCCGGAACTGCAGGTCGTCGTGCCGATGGCCACGCCCGCCTGCCGCGCCGCGTTCGAGCAGATCGCCGACGGCCTGGGCCTGGACCTGGCCGCGGGCGTGCGACTCGTCGACGGCCATGCACACGAGTGCCTGCTCGCCGCGGACATCGTGCTCGTCGCCTCGGGCACCGCCGCGCTGGAAGCGATGCTCGCCAAGCGGCCCATGGTCGTGGCCTACAAGGTGGCGCCGCTGACCTATGCGATCGTGACCTGGTTCAAGCTCATGCGCACGACGCGCTACTCGCTGCCGAACGTGCTGGCCGGGCGCGACCTCGTGCCGGAAATCCTGCAGGACGCCTGCACACCGCAGGCGCTGGCCGATGCGCTGCTGGCGCTCTACGCCGACAGCCCGGCGCGCGTTGCACTGGTCGCCGAGTTCGAGCGCCTGCACCGTCTGCTGATCGGCGACGCCGATCGCGGCGCGGCCGCCGCGATCGCCGAACTCGTCGAAGGCGGCAGCGTCTGAACGCGCCAAAGCGAGCTCCATTGACCTGCCCCGGGCGCGACCGCACCATGCGCGCCACTTCCGCCTGTCCGTCCCCGTGATGCGACTTCTGCCCGTGCTCGATCGCCGCAGCCTGCTGCTGTACCTGCTCGCGGTGCTGGCCTACGTGGCCATGATGATGTACGGGCCGCTGAGCGAAGGCACTCCCGAGGAACGCCGGTTCACGACGGTGCTCAGCGGCAGCTTATGCGTGCTGCTGATCTGCCTGACGCGGCGCGTCGCCTTCAGCCTGATCGCGACCGCGGCGCTGTTCTCGGTGCTGCTGGCCAGCAGCGTGCTCAAGGTCGTCTATCTGACCACGCCGCTGCTGGCGCCCGATCTGTTCTATTTCGTCAACGCCGATACGCTGGAAGTGATCCTGCGCTATCCGATCCTGCTGATCGCGAGCTTCGTCGGCCTGATCATGCTGCCGCTGAGCCTCGTCGGCATCTGGCGCATCGACCGTCCGCGCGTGCTGCCGCAGTGGACGCGGCTGCGCCGCCGCTCCGCTCTCGCGCTGGCCGGCGCGGCGAGCTTCTACGCGCTGCTGCAGGCGCTGTCGCCACAGGGTCCCTTCGCCGCGGTCTACGGCAAGGGCATGTGGGCGGCGATGAACGACAAGAGCTATCTCACCGACTTCTTCATCTCGTTTCATTCCACCCAGATCGAACTGCCCAAGCTCGTCGCCGGCGCGGCGGGCAAGCAGGTCTGGAACGAACAGGTCGCGACCGGCGGCGATCCGCGCCAGCGTCCCGACATCGTCGTCGTGCTGGAAGAAAGCACGTTCGATCCGACCATGCTCAGCGTCTGCAAGCTGCCGCTGTGCAAGAACAAGCTGTTCCAGGATGACAAGCGCACGCGCGCCCACGGCTACCTGCAGGTACATACCTGGGGCGGCGGCACCTGGACCAGCGAGTTCGCATTCCTGACCAGCATGGCGCACGTCCTGTTCGGCAATGCCGGCCTGTACGCGCCCTTCAACCTCGCGCCGCGCGTGGTCTACAGCCTGCCGCGCGTGATGAAGGAAAACGGCTACCGCACCCTCGTCATCTATCCGATGTCGGGCAGCTTCATCAACGCGCGCAACGCCTACAACTTCTACGGCTTCGACGAGTTCTACGACGGCAGCGACAACGGCCTGGGCTGGGACTCCACCGATTTCGATCTGCTCAAGGTGTTCGACCGCGTCGTCGCCGCCGAGCGCCGCGATCATCCCGACGTGCCGCTGTTCGTGTTCATGCTGACCCTGCACCAGCACGGTCCGCACATGACGCCGCTGGGCCAGCTGCCTTCGCCCTACAACAAGCCGCTGTTTCCCAAGCAGCTCGACGCCTGGCTCAACCTCAACCTCGGCAACTATCTTTCGCGTCTGGAGCAATCCGAGCAGGCCATGTCGGAACTGGAGCAAAAAGTGTTCGCGACCGAGCGCCGCACCGTGCTCATGCACTTCGGCGACCACCAGCCCTCCTTCGACGGCGCGATCAACGCGCTCGCCAAGCGCGTGCCCAAAGGCGTCACCGACCCGACCAAGGTCACCTACTACATGCTCAAGTCCAACTTTCCCTTACGCAAGAAAGTGGACTTCGACGTACTCGACATCATCTATCTCGGGTCGCTGCTGCTCGACGTGGCCGACCTGCGCAAGGACGATTTCTACGAAGCCAACGCGCTGCTGCGCGACCGCTGCCAGGGCCGCTATTTCGACTGTCCGGACCGCACGCTGCTGGATTCGTACCACGACTACGTCTACGGCAAGCTCGGAGCCCTGAAAGACTGATGCGCAGGCGCCGTACCGTCACCGGCCTGGCCCCCGGCACGCTAGTCGCCGGCGTGGATGAGGCCGGCCGCGGGCCGCTTGCCGGACCGGTCGTCGTCGCTGCCGTGATCCTCGATCCGGCGCGACCGATCCGCGGCCTCGACGATTCCAAATACCTCAGCGAAGAACGCCGCGGCGTGCTCGAACCGCGCATCCGCGAACGCGCCCTGGCCTATAGCGTGATCGAGGTCAGCGTGTCGGACATCGACCGCCTCAACATCTTCCACGCCACCATGCACGGCATGAGTTCGGCGCTGGCCGCGCTCGCGCTGCTGCCGCAGCTCGCGCTGATCGATGGCAACCGCCTGCCGAAACAGCTGTGCTGCCCGGCGCGCGCGGTGATCGGCGGCGATGCGAGCGAGCCGTCCATCAGCGCCGCGTCGATACTTGCGAAGGTCGCGCGCGATCGCCTGATGACCGCACTCGACGCGCTGCACCCGGGCTACGGCTTCGCGCGCCACAAAGGCTACCCGACGCCCGAGCACCTCGACTGTCTCACGCGGCTCGGACCCTGCGAGCACCACCGGCGCAGCTTCGCGCCGGTCCGTTCGCTGCTGCAGCCCGCACTGTTCTGAGCCGCCGCACGCATAAAGTCATATTTCGGAATCTCCTGCATCCGCCGGTGGAGTCGTTGCGTATAGCTCGACGTCACATGCCCGGGAGAGGCCTATGCGTCGAAGGATCGATCGATACGTCACCGGCGTGGCGCTGCTGCTCGCTCCGGTCGCGGCCGCTCTCGCCGGCGGACTGCCGGCCACCCAGCTCCCACTCATCCATGTCGCCGAAACGGTGGACGCCGATGCGCTCGCCCAGGCAGACGCCGCGTCGGCAGGCATCGTCACCGGCGAACAGATCGAGAATCGCCCGCTGTCGCGTCCGGCCGAAGTGCTCGAAGTCGTGCCCGGCCTTATCGCGACGCAGCACAGCGGCGACGGCAAGGGGAATCAGTATTTCCTGCGCGGCTTCAACCTCGACCACGGCACCGACCTGTCGACGTCCGTGGACGGTGTGCCGAACAACCTGCGCACGCACGGCCATGGCCAGGGCTACAACGACCTCAACGGCCTGATTCCCGAACTGATTGACACGATCGAATACCGCAAAGGCCCCTACTACGCCGAAGACGGCGATTTTTCCTCGGCCGGCGCCGTGCGCATCCGCTACAAGGACCGCCTCGACAACGATTTCTATCTGCTCAGCGGCGGCGAGCACGGCTACGGCCGCGGCCTGCTCGCCGCATCCGGCGAAGGCGCCGGCGGCAGCTGGCTCGGCGCGGTCGATCTCGGCGTCTACGACGGGCCGTGGAAAAAACCGCAGGACGAACGCAAGGCGTCGCTGCTGCTGCGGCATCGCCGCGGCGACGACGAGCGCGGCCTGCAGTTCAATTTCGCGGCGTACGACAACCGCTGGGATGCCTCCGACCAGATCCCGCAGCGCGCCGTGTCGCAAGGTCTCATCGATGCATTCGACCAGATCGATCCGGATCTCGGCGGCGATACCTCGCGCTATACCGCGTCGGTGCGCTATCACGCGCCGCTGGGCGCGGGACGGCTGCTCGTGAACGCGTACGCGGTGCGCTATGACTTGCGGCTGTTTTCGAACTTCACGTATTTCCTGGACGACCCGATCCGTGGCGACGAATTCGAGCAGCGCGACGTGCGCAACTACTACGGCGGCACGGCAAAATATGTGCAACAGTGGAAAAGCGGCGACATCGAGCAGGAACTCGCGGTCGGCGTCGATGCCCGCTACGACGACATCGGCACGGTCGGCCTGTATCACACGCAGGCGCGGCAGCGGTTCTCCACCGTGCGCGAGGACGCCGTCGACGAAAGCTCGGCGGGTTTGTTCTTAAGCTATTCGACGCGCTGGAACACCTGGTTCCGAAGCGTCGCAGGGTTGCGCTACGACGCCTATCGCGCCGACGTCGACAGCAGCATCGCGGTGAATTCCGGCGACGCGTCGGACCATCGCGCGAGCCCGAAGCTCAGCCTGGTGTTCGGGCCGTGGCGCAGCACCGAGCTGTTCCTCAACGGCGGCCGCGGCTTCCACTCCAACGACGCGCGTGGCAGCACGCTGCGCGTCGATCCGAACGATCCGACCCAGGCCGCCGAATCGCAGCGGCTGCTGGTGCCGACGACCGGCTATGAACTCGGCCTGCGCAGCACGCCGACGCCGCGGCTGGCGCTGTCGATGGCTCTCTGGCACCTGGACATCGGTTCGGAACTCGTCTTCGCCGGCGACGGCGGCACGACCGAACCCAGCTTTCCGGCGACGCGCCACGGCGTTGAACTGTCGGCCTACTACCGGCCCGCGGACAACTGGATCGTCGATGCGGACTACGCGCGCTCGTACGCGCGCTTCAGTGCCGCGAATCCCGCGGGCACGCGCGTACCGAATGCTATCGAGCGCGCGGCATCGCTCGGCGTGCAATGGAGCGATGCGGGCCGCTGGTCCGGCGGCGTGCGCGGCCGCTTCCTCGGACCGGCGCCGCTGATCGAGGATGGCAGCGCGCGTTCGCGCTCGACGACGGTCGTCAATGCTCAGGCCGGCTATCGGCTGTCCGATGCGTTCTCGCTGTCGCTCGAAGGCCTGAACCTGTTCGACAGCCGCAGCAACGACATCACCTATTTCTACGAATCGCAGCTTCCCGATGAAGCCGAGCCCGTCGCCGACATCCATTTCCATCCGATCGAACCGCGTCAATTTCGCGTGACGCTGCGTGGCATGTTCTGACTGAGGTAAATCCGCTTTTAGCGTGATCTACATGTGAAAAAAATTGTGATGCATTTCTTCTGCATCCGCGTCACATCATTACGCGTAAACCAACTCGCCGCCGTTGCGGCTCTGCCGGCGAGGACCGGCAGCGGCTTTTCCCCGCAAATTCCAGCATCGCAGCTTCATCAAGGAGTGTGACATGAAGCACTACACAGCTTTACGATCCACCACCCTCGCGCTCGCCATCGCAGCGATCACCGGTCTGGGCGCCGTCGCGCCGGCCGTACACGCATCGAGCCATCGCGAAGCGCCGACGATCACGCAATATCCAAAAATGGACGGAACCGACCTCTACGTCTTCCGCAGCTACGAGCCCGGCCGCAGTGACTTCGTGACCATCATCGCGAACTACATCCCGCTGCAGGACGCGTACGGCGGTCCGAACTATTTCACCATGGATCCCGACGGCATCTATGAAATCCACATCGACAACAACGGCGATGCCAAAGAAGATCTGACTTACCGCTTCAAGTTCCGCTACGACCTCAAGAACATCGCGCTGCAGGTCGGCGGCCAGACCGTGGCGATCCCGCTGCGCAACGCCGGACAGATCAACGCGATGGACTCCTCGGCGCGCAATGACGCCGAACTGTTCACGGTGAGCCAGATCCGCGGCCCGCGCACGTCGACGTCCGTCGGCGCGCTGCTGCGCAACGCGAATGACAACGCCACCGAATTCGCCAAACCGGTCGACAACATCGGCAACAAGTCGATCCCGGACTATGCGGCGTATGCGGCGAGCCACAAGTACGCGGTGCAGATACCGGATTGCGCCGTGCCGGGCCGTCTGTTCGTCGGCCAGCGCCGCGAAGGCTTCGGTGTCAACCTCGGCGAGATCTTCGACCTCGTGAATATCCCGGCCGCGCGCGTGATCGGCAGCCGTACCGGCGGCTACAACTCCACCGCCGGCAAGAACGTGACCTCGCTCGCGCTGGAACTGCCGATCGCCTGCATCACGAACGGCGATCCGGTCATCGGCGCGTGGACCTCGGCGAGCCTGCCGCGTTCACGCCTCGTCAGCAGCGATCCGCTGTCGCAGAACATCGTCAACAGCAACATGATCCAGGTGTCGCGCCTGGGCATGCCGCTCGTCAACGAGATCGTCATCGGCCTCAAGGACAAGGATCTGTTCAACGCCAGCTCGCCCAAGGACGACGGACAGTTCGCCACCTACGTGACCAATCCGACGCTGCCGGCGCTGCTCGAAATCCTGTTCGGCGCGGCCGGCGTGCAGGCACCGTCGGTGTTCCCGCGTGCCGATCTCGTCGCTGCGTTCCTGACCGGCGTCACCGGCGTGAACCGGCAGCTCAACGGCGTTCCGGCCGAGATGATGCGCCTCAACACCGCGCTGCCGGCAACCCCCAAGGGCCAGCAGAACAGCCTCGGTGCCGCGGCCTGCTTCGTCGACGGCGCGCTGACCCTGTCCAATCCCGGCTGCGATCCGGCCGGTTTCCCGAACGGCCGCCGTCCGGGTGACGATGTCGTCGACATCGAGCTGCGCGTCGCGATGGGCGTGTTGCTGCCGCCGGGCGCGGGCAAGCCGGCCAGTGCCGCGCTGCCGTACACCGACGGCGTGCTCGTCGAAGACAGCCAGTTCGACAACGCGTTTCCGTACCTGACCACGCCGCTGCCGGGTTCGCCCAACGGCAGTAACGGCCTGCCGGCCAATCCGGTCGCGCCGTAAACCGACAGGGCCGCCGCCGGGTGCGGCGGCCCTTTCCATTCGGAATTCCGCTCATGCCGCGACTCTTCGTCGTCGCTGTCGCGATACTGTCGTGCGGCGCCGCGCACCTGCGTCCCGCGCACGCTGAGCCGTACCGGCCGGCGCGCGACAACGAGGTACTCGAAACCCTGCCGCGCAGCATCGAGCGCGGCGCCAGTCCATTGGTGCGCGCGCTGCGCCAGCTGCATGCGCGCGATCCGTCCAACCTCGACGTCGCCGTGCGTCTCGCGCAGGCGCAGATCGACGCCGCGCGCGCCGCCGCCGATCCGCGCCTCTGGGGCCAGGCACAGGCCACGCTCGGCGTCTGGTGGGCGCAGGAATCACCGCCAGTGCCGGTACTGCTGCTGCGTGCGGCGATCCGGCAGAACCGCCACGAATTCGACGCGGCCAAGGCCGACCTGCAGCGAGTGACCGCGCAACAGCCCGGGCATGCGCAGGCATGGCTCGATCTGGCGAGCCTGCAGCAAGTCACCGGCGATCTCGCCAACGCGGCGTACAGCTGCGAGCGCGTCGTCGGCAGCGGCGCCGACGGCATCGGCGCGGTGTGTCGCGCCAGTCTCGACGCCCTGCAGGGCCGCGGCGCCCAGGCGTATGCGGCGCTGGAAGAAACGGTCGCGCAGGATCGCCTGGCCGCACAGCCCGCCGCGGTGCGGACCTGGACACTGACGCTCCTGGCCGAGCTGGCGGAGCGTCTGGGCCGCAACGACGACGCCGAACGCTGGTATCGGCAGAGCCTGGCCGTGGATCCGTCCGACGGCTACACGCTGTCCGCCTACGCCGATTTCCTGCTCGATCGCGGCCGCGCGGCCGACGTGACCGCGCTGATCGCCGCGGACACGCCGATCGACGGACTGCTGCTGCGCCGCGTCCAGGCCGACCGCGCACTCGGCGCCGATACGGCGCGCGCCGGTACCGAGGTGCTGGCAGCGCGATTCGATGCGCTGCGCGAGCGCGGTGACCGCGTCCACCGGCGCGAGGAGTCGCGTTTCCGCCTCGCGCTCGCGCAGGAGCCGGCAGTGGCGCTCGATCTCGCACTGGAGAACTGGGCCGTGCAGAAGGAGCCGCTCGATGCGCGCATCGCGCTCGAGGCCGCGCTCGCCGCGAACCGGCCCGCCGCGGCGGCCGAAGTCGCACGCTGGATCCACGACACGGGATTGCAGGACGTGCGGCTCGATCCGCTGCTGCAACGCGTGCGCGCGCCATGAGCGCCTTCAGGCAATGCATTGCCGGTCTGCTGCTGATGCTGTTCTGCCTGCCGGCGGTTGCGCACAAGCCCAGCGACAGTTACCTGAGCCTGCGCCACGAATCCGACCGTCTCGTCGGCCGCTGGGACCTCGCGCTGCGCGACCTGGACGGCGTGCTCGATCTCGACCGCAACCGCGACGATCGCATCGACTGGGGTGAGGTGCGCACGCGCCGCGACGAGATCGACCGCTATGCGATCTCGCGACTGCGCGTATCGAGCGGCGCGCCGTGTCCGCTGCAGGTCACCGATCATGCGATCGACCGTCACAGCGACGGCACCTACCTCGTGCTTTCGCTCGCCGCGCCCTGCAGCAGCACGGGCGCACTGAGCGTCGACTACAACGCCCTGTTCGACGTCGACGCCCAGCACCGCGGCCTGCTCAAGCTCGAAACGGCCGGCGGCGCCGTGCTCAGCGCGGTGCTGTCGCGCGAGCAGCCGCGCCAGACCTTCGCGCCCGGCGGCGCGTCGCGCTGGCAGGCCTTCGTCGGCTATGTGCGCGACGGCATCGTCCATATCGCGATCGGCTACGACCACATCCTGTTCCTGATCGCGCTGCTGCTGCCTGCCGTGCTCGGCCGCGACGACCGCGCGTGGCGGCCCGTGCCGCGCCTGTCGGTCGCCGCCGGCACCGTCATCAAGATCGTCACCGCGTTCACGCTGGCGCATTCGGTCACGCTGAGCCTGGCCACGCTCGGCATCGTCCAGCTGCCGTCGCGACTGGTCGAGTCGATCATCGCGCTGTCGGTGCTGCTGACCGCGATCGACAATGTCGTGCCGTTCCTGCCCGCGCGTCGCTGGACGATCGCGTTCGCGTTCGGACTGGTCCACGGCTTCGGCTTTGCGAGCGTGCTGGCCGACCTCGAACTGCCGCGCAGCGCGCTCGCGCTGTCGCTGGTCGGATTCAACGTCGGCGTGGAACTCGGCCAGCTCGCGATCGTGGCCGTGCTGATCCCGCTGGCCTATCTGCTGCGCCGCACCGCGCTCTACCAGCCCGTGGTGCTGCGCGGCGGTTCCGTCGCGATTGGCCTTCTTGCCGCCGGCTGGCTCGCTGAACGCAGCCTCGACCTCAAGCTGATGCCGTTCTGAGCGCGGCAACGTCGTCCGCGAACGGCCCGGGTTAGTCCGCCATGGCCGGAAAGCCGCTGTTTGCGACCAATTGTTACCACCGGCATGGCGTTTGCTTTGGCCCAGGGCGACTACAATTCCGTGGTTGTCCCTCCTCCCCTGCCGGTTTCCGCCCATGCTGTATCACCTGCACGAACTGCAACGGTCTCTGATGAGCCCCCTGGTCCATTTCGCCGAGGCCGGCGCCAAGACCTGGAGCGACAAGAGCACGCTGTTGTCGCAAGTCCCCGGCGCACCACGTATCGCCGCCGGCTTCGAGCTGCTGTACCGGCTCGGCAAGGACTATGAAAAGCCGCGGTTCGAGATCCGCAGCGTCACCGCCCACGGCCACGAAGTGCCGATCGTCGAATACACGGCGCTGGCGAAACCGTTCTGCAACCTGATCCGCTTCAAGCGCTTCACCGACGATTCGGCCACGGTCGACGACCTCAAGGACGATCCGATCGTCCTCGTCGTGGCGCCGCTGTCCGGCCACCATGCGACGCTGCTGCGCGACACCGTGCGCACGCTGCTGCAGGACCACAAGGTCTACATCACCGACTGGATCGACGCGCGCATGGTGCCGGCGGACAAGGGTGCCTTCCACCTGCACGACTACGTCACCTACATCCAGGAATTCATCCGCCACATCGGTGCGAAGAACCTGCACGTGATCTCGGTCTGCCAGCCGACGGTGCCGGTGCTCGCGGCGATCTCGCTGATGGCCAGCAGCGGCGAGACCACACCGCGCAGCATGACGATGATGGGCGGCCCGATCGACACGCGGCGCAGCCCGACCCAGGTCAACGATCTCGCCACGACCAAGCCGCTGTCGTGGTTCCAGAACTCCGTGATCCACGATGTGCCGGCGAACTATCCGGGCCACGGCCGCCGCGTCTATCCGGGCTTCCTGCAGCACACGGGCTTCATCGCGATGAATCCGGGCCGGCACCTGAGTTCGCACTGGGACTTCTACGAGGATCTGCTCAAGGGCGATCTCGAGGACGCGCAGTCGCACCGCAAGTTCTACGACGAATACAACGCCGTGCTCGACATGCCGGCGGAGTATTACCTCGACACCATCACGACCGTGTTCCAGCAGCATCTGCTGCCGCGCGGCCTGTGGGACGTGAACGGCGAGCGCGTGAAACCGGCCGACATCACCGGCACCGCGCTGTTCACGATCGAGGGCGAACTCGACGACATTTCCGGTCTGGGCCAGACCGAAGCGGCGCACGCGCTGTGCGCCGGCATCGACGCCGAGCACAAGCGCCACCTCACCGTGAAAGGCGCCGGCCACTACGGCATCTTCAGCGGCCGGCGCTGGCGCGACGTGGTCTATCCGGACGTGCGCGAGTTCATCCGCCAGCACGGCGCCAAGCCGACTGCCTGAGCCCGTGGCGCGGCAGGCTTGGCAGGTCGTTGAAAAAAGGGCTCCTGCCTCTCCCCGAGTCGATCGCTGACGCGATCGGCTTTCGGCCGATCCATCCCTGGATCGCCGTAGCAGGCCGTTTCTCATATCCCCGACTGGCCGCGCCCGCGGCAGGGCGGTCCGGCACAAGATGTGCAATAGTGACGGATCCGTCGTTTCGCGCCCGCCCGCATGAACCTGCCGCTGCGTCCACCGGCTATTCCGTGCTGCCGTACCGCCGCGGCGACGGTGTGTAAAAAGTTCTATTTGTCGCGCGGCTCGCGCTGTGTGCAGAATCTGCGTCGTCCCTTCTGCCGCCGCAGCCGCCCCATGACCGTCTTCCCGCCATCGTCGCAGGCCAGCCGGTGCTGACCGGGCTGTGCTGCGCGCTGCTCGGCCTCGCGCTCGCGGACGTGCCGCCTACGACCCTGCGCCCGGCCATGCTCGACGCGCCACAGGAAGCGCTGCGGCAAGGCGAGGCGCTGCTGGCGCGTGACGACCTGGATCCGGCCGCACGCGAACATCTGCTGCAGGACATGGCGACGGCGGCACTGTTGCTCTCGCCGCAACGGGCGAGGCTGATCGCTGATCGCCTGGAAGCGTTGGGCCGCGACAGCGGCCGTGCCAGCGCGCTCGCCCTGGCCGACATCGTGCGCGCGCGTCTGCAACTCGAAGGGGACCAGATCGAAAACGGCCTGGCGCTGGCCGACTCGGCTACCGCGGCGCTGCGTGCGCTGGATCAGCCCTACTGGAACGCGCTGGCCGACCTGGAAACCTGCGACCTGCTGCTGACCGCGACGCGCGCCAAGGCCGCTCAGCCGCATTGCGAACGCGCCAACGCGGGCTTTGTCCGGCTCAACGACGAATACGCGCTGGCGCGCAGCGAAAACCTGCTACAGCTGATGTTCGGGGAACTGGGTGAGCCAAAGCGGGCGCTGCCGCTCGCACGCGCCGCGCACGCGCGCTACGCGCGCCTGGGCAGCCAGGGCGGCATGGCCATGATGGACGACAACAGCGCCTCGCATTATCTGAGCCTGGGGCAGCCCGCCACGGCGCTCGCTGCGTCGCGCCGGGCGCTAGCCTATGAGCTCGCCCACGACAAGGTGATCCATTCCATTTCCTCGCGCCGCAACATCGCCGAGGCACTGGCCGCGCTGAAACAGCCACAGGAGGCGCTGGGGGTACTCGACGCGGCGCTGGCCGATGCGCGCCGGCTCGAGCTCGGCCGCATCAGCGTGGAACTGCTGACAACCCAGGCCCAGGTCGCCGAGCAGGCCGGCCTGTTCGAGCTGGCGCTGTCGGCGACGCGCGAGCTCATCCAGCTCAATGCCCGCCTGTCCAGTCGCGAGGTCGCCCGCGCGGTGGCCGAACTCGACGCGCACTACGGCACGCAGACACGCGAGACCGAGATCCGCTCGTTGCGCCAGGCCGGCGAACTGCAGGCGGCACTGCTGCGCGCGGCCGCGGCGGACAAGGCCGGCGAACGCACGCGGACCCGCTTTTTCGCGCTCGCGCTGACCACGGCCCTGTGTATCGTCGCGGCGCTGGCCGCGATCATCGCGCTGCGCCTGCGCTGGCTGCGCCAGCTCAATGCGGCGCTGAACCAGGTGAACCGCACGCGCGCCGACATGCTCGCGATGGCCGCGCACGAGGTGCGCAATCCGATGGCCGCGATCAGCGGCCTCATCGACATGGCCCTGCAGCGCGTCGACGACCGGCGCGCGCGCGGCCTGCTGGAAACCGCGCGATCGACCTCGATCGAGCTGGTGCGTACCGCCGAGGACTATCTCGATCACGCCCAGCTCGCGCTGGACCGCATCGCGCTGCGCGACGACCCCTTCGATCTGCCGGCACTGCTGAGCCACGTCGCCGGACTGTTCCGTGCCGAGCTGGCCGGCCGTCCGATCCAGCTCAACCTGCACACCGATCCGGCGCTGCCAGCCCGCGTCTGCGGCGACGCGGCACGACTGCAGCAGATCCTCATCAACCTGCTCGGCAATGCGGTGAAATTCACGACCGCCGGCGACATCGTGCTCGCGGCCGACTGCGTCGGGCCGGAACAGGTGCGTTTCCGCGTCACCGATTCGGGACCGGGCATCGCGGAAAGCGAACTGCGCCGCCTGCTGCAGCCGTTCGAACGCGGCGGCGGACGCACCCGCCGCGGCGTGGGCCTGGGACTGTCCATCGCCAATCAGCTCATCGGCATCATGGGCGGCGAGCTGCAGATCGACACGCGGCTCGGCGTCGGCAGCACGTTCTCGTTCTGCATCGCCCTGCCGCACGCGCCGGCCGAACCCGAACTCGAACCCGTCGAGCGGCCGCACGGCCGCGTGCTGCTCGTCGACGACGATGCGGCGATCCGCGAACTGCTCAGCGCGCAGCTCGACGCGCTGGGCATCGAACACCGCGTCGCCGCAGACATCGCCGAGGCGCTCGCGATCTGGCGCGCGTTCGCGCCGCATACGCTGCTGGTCGACCTGCACCTGGACCGCGAAAACGGCATCGATCTGATCCGCCGCATTCGCGCCGAATGCGCGCCGGAACCGCCGCCGCGCTGCCTGATCCACAGCGCATCCCCGCCGGATGGTCCGCACGATCGCCCGCCGGCGGAATGGCAGATCGAGTGGGTGCGCAAGCCCATGGCGCTGCGCGATCTGGGCCGGCTGCTCGGCGAGACACGCGTGCCCGCCCCGGCCGCACCGCCGGTGCTTGCCGCGGTCGGCACCGCGGCGGCGTGATCAGGCTGTGCGTTATCGGCGGCGCCGGTTAGTCACGGCTGCCGCGACGGCAGCGGCACATTGCACAGTTCCACTTTGCCGGCCTGACTCAGATACCACTCGTCGTAGCGGTTGCGCCGCGTCTCGACCAGCGCGGTGAAGGTCGGCGTGTCCGTGCGCAGCAGCTCGATGCGGCTGCGCTGAGCCTCGGGCAGTTCGCTGCCGAGGCGCACCTGCTTCAAGGCGATGCGCTGCTCGGGTTTCTCGTAGAAGCCGAGCGGGCCGCTGCCGCGCGGCAGTGCCGCGAGCAGTTCCATGCCCTGAACGACGCGGCCGACCAGGGTCACGTTACGGTCCAGATGCCGCGGCGCATGACCGAGCACCACGTACAGCTCGGCGCCGCTGCCGCTGTCGGCGGCGTTGTCGCGGCCCACGCCGACCATGCCGTAGCAGTGCGCAAGCCAAGTCTGCCCTTCCTGGGTATCGCGCGCGACCGGAAAACCGTCCGACCAGCCGACCTGCGGCGCATACACATCGCCGTCGGGCAGTCGCACGAACGGCTGCTTGGCGATGGCCCGGGAAAATTCGCCGGGCACCGAACGCTTCGCCTCACCGAACGATTTCGCCTTGTCCTTTTCTCCCGCGTCCGGATCGCCCCACTGCACGACGTAGTTGTCGTGCACGCGCAGGATGGAAAGCCCGTCGAAATAGTGCTGCCGCAGCAAGGTCTTCATGTTCGCGACGTGCTGCGGTGCGTAGCCCGGTGCGAGTTCGATGATGACGCGGCCCGCGGCGAAATCCAGGTACATCGTGTTGTCCGGATCGAGCGCCCGCCAGTCCGAAGGCTTGCTCGCGGCGAGCACCTCGGTCATGGTCTTGCCTTTGGGCGCAGCGGTTTCCGCGGCGGCGGCGGCCAGTGCCAGCGATGACAGTACGACCGCCAGCGCGGTACGAAGCGAACGGATACGCATGACGACTCCCCGGGTCCAGTGCAGTGGCCCAAGCCTAGTGTCATGCCCGGCAAATGACTAGCTGACCCTGTCCTGCGTTGCCGTCATCGCGACACACCGGCGGGCGCGACTCACCCGGGCTCCGTTTCGTCGCGGGATCGCCTGCCGCGGCGCGCGATGATCTGCACACCGCGTCGCGTTCTACACTTTTTTCTACGCAGTCAATGACAAAAAGGCAGGAACGAAAAAGCCCGCACCTTGCGGTGCGGGCCTGTGTCGTCGAACGTGCTGGCCGGATCAGAACTTCACGGCGAGACGCGTGAAGTACGACGTGCCGTTGAGGCCGAACTGCACGCTGTCGAACACGTGGCCGTTGTCGGTCTCGTCCGGATTCTGGCGGTCCGGGAACTGGTCGAAGATGTTCGCCGCGCCGACCGTCAGCTTGACCTTGTCGTTGAACGCATAGGTCACGCTCGCGTCGGCGGAGGTCTTCGCGCCGTAGTCGAGGAACACCGGCGGACCGGAGAACGAACCCAGCGTCTGCGAGCCGAAGTGGATGATCTTGAACATCGCATCCCACTTGCCGATCGAGTAGTCGAAGGTCAGCGTCGCCTTGGTGCTCGGCGCGCCGTCCTCGATGAAGCGGCGTTCGCGGTCCGACAGGAAGGTTTCCGCACCTTCCGGCGCGCTCAGCAGCGGTGCCGGCACGTTGACCCGGGTGATCTCGGTCTTGCCGTGATTCAGACCGAAGTACGTGGTCAGCTCGCCGTCGCCGATCTGCGTGTTGTGCGCGATGGTCAGGTCGATGCCGGTCGTGCGCGTGTCCGCCGCGTTGACGAAGAACGCCGCGGCGCCCACGCCTTCGTCGATCAGCATCTGGCGCAGCGCGTTGCTGATGGCCGGACTGTCGACGCCGAACTGGCCCGACAGCACGACGCGGTCGTCGATGTCGATGCGATAGCCGTCGACGGTCACGGTGAGGTTGTCGAGCGGACTCCAGGCGAAGCCCAGCGTGTAGCTCGTGGCCTTTTCCTCGCGCAACAGATCGACGCCCGCCGCATTCGCGATGGCGCTGCCGTTGCGGGCAAGCAGGATGTCGAGCGGATCGCCGCCGACGAACTCCGTGTACGTCGACTGGAAGTCGCGCTGCTGCAACGACGGCGCGCGGAAGCCGGTGCTGGCCGAACCGCGCAGCAGCAGCGCGTCGGTCGCCTTGAACGATGACGTCAGCTTGCCCGTGGTGGTCTTGCCGAAGTCGTCATAGTCCTCGAAGCGACCCGCGATGCCGGTCATGAAGCGGTCCGTCCAGTTGAACTCGACGTCGCCGTAGGCAGCCCAGCTCGTGCGGCTGGAATCGGTCTCGTCGCCCGGCTGAAAACCCGGATAGCCCTGGCTGCCGGCATTGCCGCCGCCGGGACCGTCGAAGTCGTCCCAGGAACCGGGTTCGCCGGCGAAGATCTCGTAGTTCTCGCGGCGGCGTTCGAGGCCGAACGCGACGTTGGTGCCGGCGAGCACGCTGTCGAGATAGCGCGAGAAGTCCACGTTGGTCGTGTACTGCGTGAAGGCGTAGCCGCCGGCGTCGAACTTGTTCGGGCTCAGGCCCGGACCGCCGTTGAGCAGATCGTCGTTCGCGATCGATGCGTTCAAGGTGTTGCTGATGTTGTTCAGCAGTTCGTTGTAGCCGTAGGTCTGCGAGAAGTCCGCGCGCCATTCGCCGATGTTGGCCCAGACGCCGGCGATCAGGGTGCGATCCTCGACGTCGGCATTGATGAAGGGTACGAAGCCGTCCGGATACATCGCCGCGGAATTGCGCGAGGGAATGTCGTCGCTGCCGATGCCGCCGCGGCCGAACGCGCCGGAGGAGGCGTAGCGGTCCTGATAGCCGCCGCTGAAATAGAAATGCGCCGCATCGCCGAGCGGAATTTCGCCGTTCACGAACAAAGTGCGGTTGTCCATCTTGGTGTCGCCGATCGTGCGCGGGCTGCCGCGCGGCTCGGAACGGTCGGAACGGCCGCGCTTGAGCCATTCGCCGGTCAGCGCGATCGCGCCGCCGTTGGCGAGTTCGAAGCCGCAATACGCCGATGCCTGCGTGTTCTCGCCGTCGCCGCGCGAATACTGGCCGTAGCCGAGCACGCTCTCGCAGCCCGGCGTTTTCTTCAGAACCACGTTGACGACGCCGGCGATCGCGTCGGAACCGTACTGCGCCGCGGCGCCGTCGCGCAGCACTTCGATGCGCTCGATCGCGAGCGGCGGCAGGGTGTTGAAATCGGTGCCGGTGTTGCCGCGGTTACGCGCACCGAAGATGTTGACGATGGCTGCCTGATGCTGGCGCTTGCCGTTGACCAGCACCAGCGTCTGGTCGGAGCCCAGCCCGCGCAGCATGGCCGAGTCGACCAGGTCCGCGTTGTCCGCGCCGGTCTGGCGCGTGGAGTTGAACGACGGCGCGATGAACTGCAGCGCCTGTGCCACATCGAACTGCGCGCCTTTCTCGGCGAAGTCCGTCATCGGAATGATGTCGACCGGTACGGGCGTCAGTGTCTCGGAGGACCGGCCGTAGCGGCGCGAGCCGACGACCGAGATCGCTTCCAGTTCCTGAGCCTCGCCGCTGCCGGTACGGTCCTGCGCGGCTTCCGCTTCCGCATTCTCCGCGGCGACTGCGCTACCCGCCGGCGCCAGTGCCGCGACGCAACCGAACGCGCCGGCTGCCCAAAGCGCTTTCCACAAACGTGACTTCCCCATGACCCCGACTCCTTACGATTGTTAAAACTTCCTTAGCTTACCGTGAAGGCATCGGAGCGTGTAAAGCAGGACGGCGAACGGGGGCACCCATCACGCTTCCCGGGCGGCCGCGGCGGAATTCAGGAATTGCGCGCGATGGCCCAGGCGGCAACCAGTACGGCGCCGACCAGCACGAACCCCCAGAGCAGCCGGCTGCGCGCGGTAGCGGCGATCGCGAGCGCGACCGCGTCGGGGCGACCGCCGAGGATCCGCGTCGCGGCGGCCCAGGCCGGCGGCACCACGAACGCGCGCTGTGCGGCAGAGAAATAGCCGATCACGCAAACCGGACTGTCGGGCTTCACGACCTGCTGCGAAAACGTGCAGCGCGTCCAATCGACCCGCTCGGGCGCTACCGCTGCGATGTCGCTGCGGTAGTTGCCGTCCGCATCGTCCCAGCGCCGCAGCAGTTCGTTGGCCGACTGCGTCTTCGGCTGAAACGTCGTGGCACGCACGTAGCGTTCGACATCCGCGCGCTGCAGGTTCGCGCTGGACGTCGTACCCGGATCGAGTTCCGCCACCGTGAGCAGGCGAAAGTAGCCGACTGCCGTGGCGATCGTGCAGGTTGCCAGGCCCACGCCTTCGAAACACGTCGTGATGGTTCTCCGTCGTCCGGGGCCGCTGTCGAGCAGGACCTTGTAGGCATAGGCGACGCAATCCTCGCCGTCGAACGGGGCCTGCAGGCATGCCGCACGCGGCTGCAGCGTACCCACCAGCACGGCACCGGCGCCGTCGGCGGGTTCGCTGCCGGCGAGCGCGGCACGCAGCGCCCACCACTCGCGCAGACCGCGCAGCGCCGAATACAGCAGGCCGAATCCGGCCCAGATAAACAAGCCGAGGAATACGGCCGCACCGAACGAGGCGTCGGGCGCGACGCCCATGCGCTGCAGATACCACGCGATCGCCACGCCGGCGATCAGCCAGCCGCCCAGGCCCAGCAGGCAGCCGTAGGCGATGCGGTTCATGCGCGTTGCTCCGCGCACGTGCTGCTCATGCGGGCGTCCCGGCGGAATCGCGGTCGATCCGCGACGTGCGCCGCGTATCGGCGGTGAACACATAGACCAGCAGCGATACGGCGATGCAGGCCGTGATGTACCAGTAAAAGCCGGACTCGATGCCGCGCTGCTTGAACCACAGCGCCAGGAGTTCGGCCGTGCCGCCGAATACGGACACGGCCAGCGCATACGGCAGGCCGACGCCGAGCGCGCGCACCTGCACCGGAAACAGCTCGGCCTTCACCACCGCGTTGATCGCGGTGTAGCCGCTGACCGCGGTGAGTGCTAGCAGGATCAGACCGAACGCCTGCAGCGGACTCACGCCCGGCCCCAGTGCGGTGAACAGCGGCACGGTGCCCAGCGTGCCGAGCACGCCGAAGCCGATCAGCAGCGGGCGGCGGCCGATGCGGTCGGACAACGCGCCGACGACCGGCTGCAGCAGCATGAACACGAACAGCGCGGCCGCCGATACCGCGGTCGCGTCGTCCTTGCTCATGCCGGCGCTGAGGACGAGGTATTTCTGCATGTAGACGGTAAACGTATAAAAGGCGAGAGTGCCGCCGAGGGTCAGCCCGACCACGGTCGCGACTTCGCGCGGATGCCGCAGCAGCTCGCGCAAACCATGCCGCGAAGGCCCGGCGGCGGACTGGCCGACGAACGATTCGGTCTCGACCATGGTGCGGCGCAGGTACAGCGACACCAGCGCAGCGAGCGCGCCGATCACGAACGGAATGCGCCAGCCCCAGTCGTGCAGTTGCTCGGACGTGAGCAGGAAGCGCTGCAGCAGGATCAGCACGGCCAGCGCGAGCAGCTGGCCCATGATCAGGGTGACGTATTGAAAGCTCGACCAGAAGCCGCGGTGCTCGCGGCTCGCCATTTCGCTGAGGTAGGTCGCCGACGCGCCGTATTCGCCACCGACGCTCAAGCCTTGCAGCAGGCGCGCGACGAGCAGCAGAACGGGCGCGGCCACACCGATCTGCGCATAGCCCGGCGTCAGCGCGATCATCAGCGAGCCGGCACACATCATCAGCACCGACAGCACCAGCGCCGCCTTGCGGCCGCGCCGGTCGGCGTACTCGCCCAGCAGCCAGGCGCCCAGCGGCCGCATCAGGAAACCGACGGCGAAGATCGCGGCGGTGTTCAGCAGTTGCGCGGTCTGGTCGCCGTCCGGAAAGAACACCGGCGCGAAATACAACGCGAATGCGGTATACGCGTACCAGTCGTACCACTCGACGAGATTGCCGACCGAGCCGCTGAAGATCGAGCGCAGGCGCTGCGCCGTGGTCATTGCGGTGGACGGCGGCCTGGCGTCGGACACGAGCGCGTTTCTCCCGGACTTCGCGCAAGCCTGCCGGGGCCGGCCGATTCAGGCAAGGCCGCGCGCACCACGATGTCGGCATGGCAACGGCGCGCGTCGGACGCAGCCGGCCCGGTTCGTCGCCACGCCCGACGTGCAACATGACGGCGCCGCGGCTTCACGGCGGTGCGATCTGACCAAGCACTCTGCCAGACGCGCTGAATGCGACCACGGAGCGTCAGCGCCCGAATGAGCGCGTGCGGTAGCGTCCCAGACCTGCCAGAGCAAGCAGCGCAAGTCCGAGCCCCAGCATGATCCGCATGCCGCCGCTCAGGCCCGGCACGGCCGACACCGACCCCGTGCCGGAACC
The DNA here is from genome assembly GCA_038207515.1 of Lysobacterales bacterium. Taxonomy (GTDB): domain Bacteria; phylum Pseudomonadota; class Gammaproteobacteria; order Xanthomonadales; family Rhodanobacteraceae; genus Tahibacter. The sequence goes on from JBBQZR010000029.1 coordinate 49,502, forward strand.
CGAACGGCAGACGAGCGGATAGCTCAGCGTCGGTTGCGCGGCATCGTTGATGCCACTGCACGTCAGCGTGCCGTTGCTGGTCGTGAACGGTGTCGAAGGCACGTTGCAGGACACCACCACGGACTGCGATGTCCCGGAAGCAATGTTCAGTGGAAAGCTGCCCGACACCTGGAATCCGCTGGATGCAGCGCAGTTGCCGACGATCAGCGGATCGCCTCCGCGGTTGTCAAACGTGAGGATGCCCAGCGTCTGCCGGGTACCGGGCGGCGCGTCGGGCGCCGACAGCGTGACGCCGTTCTGCGGACTGAGGTCCAGCAGCGGCGGAATCACGGCGGAGCCGCGCAGGCGAGCGACATACATTCGCGCCGCCGCCGTGCCTTGATCGCCACCGGCCGCCACAAGATATTTGCCGTCGGACTGGCGCGCGAGCGCGACGCCGCTCGAACCGGCGAATGGAGCCGACAGCGAGGCGATACCGGCCACACCGAAGTCCGGATCGGGCATGCCGTCAGGCAATAGGCCGGCGACCAGCGGCCCATTGGCCGCCGTCTCCCAGCCAGCCATGAGTATGCGAGCGTCCGGGTCGACGAGCAGCGTCGGCGTGCCGGCGAGGTGGCTGCTCAAACCCGGCAAGTTGAATTCGGTGAACGTGGGGTCTCTCTGACCCCCGGCGGTCACTCGCGACACTGCCGCGCCATGGAAAAAAACCTCCGTTTTCACGCCGCCGACAATGAACAAGGAGTCTGACTGCTTCACGATCGAACTCGCGAATGCCATGCCTCCCGGGCCTGAAAAGAACGGAATGCTGGCGCCGAAAGTCGAGTCGAACGTTCCGTCCGCGAGCAGCTTGCGCACGTGGGGTTGCCGGAAAAGCAGTTCGCGATCCCATTCGTAGTCGGCGAAATAGATAGCTCCGCCCGACACAACCGTCTGGTACGCGCTGCTGAATGTCCGGGGCGAATAATTGCCGAGCAGGTACGCCGTGCCGCCGCCGCTGCCGAAACCGGTATCTGCCACGCCGGCGGCGGTCAGGCGCGTGACCGACGCGTGCTCTGCGTAGTAGTACGCGCCCTCGAGATAGTAGATCGCGCCGGACAACAGGAAGCCGCCCGATCCGTCCGGCGCAATGTCACGTACAAACGGTCCGGGCAACCCGTAGTAAGGATTGGTTATCGTTGGCGGAGGCAGCAGGTAGACGCCGGCGTTGCCGTAACTCGTATCGAGCGCGCCGGCCGGCGTCAGCCGGACGACCGCGTTCCCGCCGACGACGAGAATGTTTCCGGAGGCGTCGAACGCCAGCGAGCGCGCGATCGTCGGCTCCGAGGTCATGTTGGGAGGCGTCGGCTCCGTGGCGCCCGGCGGCGTGAACACGACGACACCGTTGCTGCCGAAACCCGTATCCAGGCTGCCGTCGCTTTCGAAACGGACCACGGCCCACTGCCGCGCCGCGCCGGTGCCGGCATAGCCCACACCGACGATACGTCCATCGGCCTGCACCTCGATGTCGAGAAAGCTGCTGCTGTCCAGCAGCTGCAGTTCGACGACGCCATCGACGCCGAATGTCAGATCGAGATCGGCACGGTTTGCGGCGCCGGGCTGCGCCCAGAGCGCGGCAGCGGCGATGGCGGAAAACAGAACCGCGTGACGTGCGCCACGACTCCGCGCGACCCTTCGTTGCCTGGCGTCCATGATCTATCCCCTATTTCGAGACCTTGACCGTGGGAGCATAACGAAACCTGGGGCCTTGCCAACGCCATGTCCGCCGAATAACCGAATGTTCACCCGCCGACGACGATCCGACGGTGTAGCGAGCGCGGCGGTTCGCATTCGGCGTCGAGCGCGTGGTGCTGGCTCGCGACGTCGTGCGGTTCCCTCGATCAGGAAGAAACCGGCACAAGCAGATTCGCATCGCGCGCGAGCCGCCAGCGCCCGTCCGACTGCCGCCGATAAACCGACAGCACGTTGCCGCGACGCCGGCGCGTTGCGCCGCCGGCGAGCGGTGTGACGCGGACATCGAGCACGGCCCGGCAATAGGCGAGATCGTTGCTGATCTCGATCTCCTGCACTTCGCCGTGGCTTTCGATGCGATTTGTCGTGAGTATCTCGCGCAGGCCCTGTGCGAAGGCTTCGCGGCCGCGCATCGGCTGCTCGCGGCCGGCGATGAGGAATACGACATCGACGGTCATGAGTTCCAGCACGCCGTCCACGTCACCGGCCGCGGTCAATGCATGCCAGCGCTGGAGGGTTTCGCGGATGGCCTGCTCGTCGGCATTCATGGCGTTGTCGTTCCCCACTCCTGCGCGCCGGGACTCAGCGGAAGCCCGCGTTGATCTTCACCAGCGCCGCCGCGCCGGGCGACAGCTGCGCGACGTCGAGCTGGTTGAACGGCGTCGCGACCGTCTTCAGGTGCGTGTGCAGGTCCTGCGCCCCGGCCTCGACGTAGAGCAGGCCCGTGACGACTTCACCCTTGGCCTGGTGCTGCTGGATGTAGTTCATCGCGGCGATGCGCTCGCGCGGGTCGTAGTCGGCGTCGAGCTTGTGCAGGCGCAGGAACGAACCGTCGTGCTGCTCCACTTCGATGGTCTGGCCGGCCGCGTAGTCGACCGCGATTTCCTTGCGCTGCGGGATCACGTCGAGGCGGTTGACGGCATCGTTGTGTGCGCGCACGTATTCGTAGCTCTTGGTGCTGCCGGGGTGGTTGTTGAACGCGACGCAGGGGCTGATGACGTCGATGAACGCGGCGCCGCGATGGGCGAGCGCCCCCTTGATCAGCGGCACGAGCTGGGCCTTGTCGCCGCTGAAGCTGCGGCCGACATAGCTCGCGCCGAGCTGCAGCGCGAGACCGACCAGGTCGATCGGACTGTCGGCGTTGACGACGCCGCGCTTGGAGGTGCTGCCCTGGTCGGCGGTGGCGGAAAACTGGCCTTTGGTCAGTCCGTAGACGCCGTTGTTCTCGACGATGTAGGCCATGTTCACGCCGCGCCGAATCGCGTGCACGAACTGGCCGATGCCGATGGAGGCGGAATCGCCGTCGCCGGAAACGCCGAGATAGATCAGGTCGCGATTGGCGAGATTCGCACCGGTCAGCACCGACGGCATGCGTCCATGCACCGTGTTGAAGCCGTGCGACTGGCCGAGGAAATAATCCGGCGTCTTGGAGCTGCAGCCGATGCCGGAGAGCTTGGCCAGGCGGTGCGGTTCGACTTCGAGTTCCCAGCACGCCTGGATGATCGCGGCAGAAATCGAATCGTGGCCGCAGCCGGCGCAGAGCGTGCTGATCTTGCCTTCGTAGTCGCGCCGCGTGTAGCACAGCCCGTTCTGCGGCAAGGTCGGGTGATGCAGCTTGGGCTTGGCGATGAAGGTCATGGCGTTCCCCGGCGCGTGGACGTTTGCGGCTGCCAGGTCACGGCGAAGCCGAGCAGGCAGACGCCGAACAGCAGTCCGCACAATTGCCAGGCGCTCATGAACAGTTGCGACTCGACCAGGCGATGCGCACCGAACTCCATCGCAATGCGGAACAGCAGCGATACCACTTCGGCCACGAGTGCCGCGATCAGCCAGGGCGAACCGGTCTTGCTCAGCAGCACGGCCAGCGCCACGAGCACGATCAGCGGCATGACATAGGACAGGATCTGCGTGACGATGACCTGCTCCATCAGGACAGCCCTCCGGGTCTGGTGCCAGGTGCGTTGCCTGACGGACGCATGCGCGCGGCGATCGCGCCGGCGATGAAGCGCGCCGTGATCGGCGTGCCGTCGTAATGCAGCACGGCCGGCACGCGCGCGGGGTCGATGTCGAACTCGTTGACGATGAGGCTGCGCAGCTGCGCGTCGCGGTTCTGCTCCACGACATAGACCGCGTCGTGCGCTTCGATGAAATCGCGCACCGCGTCGGGAAACGGAAACGCGCGCACGCGCAGGGTGTCGACGAACAGGCCGTCGTGTTCGAGCAGCGCGATCGCCTCGTCCATGGCCGGGCTGGTCGAGCCGTAGTAGATCGCGCCGAAGCGCGTGTTGCGCGAGGCGGCACGCGCGAGCGGCTGCGGCACCAGTCCGCGCGCGCTGTCGAACTTACGCAGCAGGCGCTGCATGTTGTAGATGTAGTCGGGCCCGCGCTCGGAATAGCGCGCGTACGGGTCGCGCGACGTGCCGCGCGTAAAATACGCGCCCTTGGTCGGATGCGTGCCCGGATAGGTGCGATATGGGATGCCGTCGCCGTCGACGTCGTTGTAGCGGCCGAAATCCCTGCCCGCTTCCAGTTCTTCCGCCGTCATGACCTTGCCGCGGTCGTAGGCGCGCGCCTCGTCCCAGGCCAGCGGCGCACACAGGCGCTGATTCATGCCGATGTCGAGATCGGTCAGCACGAAGATCGGCGTCTGCAGGCGATCGGCCAGATCCAGCGCCGTAGCGCAGAAGTCGAAGCATTCGGTCGGGTCTTCCGGCAGCAGCAGTACGTGCTTGGTATCGCCGTGCGAGGCGTAGGCGCAGGCCAGCACGTCGGACTGCTGCGTGCGCGTCGGCATGCCGGTCGACGGGCCGCCGCGCTGCACATCGATGACGGTGACGGGAATCTCGGCGAAATAGGCCAGGCCGATGAACTCGCCCATCAGCGAAATGCCCGGACCCGACGTCGCCGTAAACGCGCGCGCGCCGTTCCAGCCGGCGCCGACGACCATGCCGATCGACGCGATCTCATCCTCGGCCTGCACGATCGCGAACTTGTTGGTGCCAGTGGCGGCGTCGACGCGGTATTTCGCGCAGTATTTCTCGAACGCCTCGGCCACCGACGAGGACGGCGTGATCGGATACCAGGCGCAGACCGTCGCGCCGCCGTAGACGCAGCCCAGCGCGGCGGCCGTATTGCCGTCGACGAAGATGCGTTCGCCGACGCGGTCGGCCCGGCGCACGCGCAGGCCCAGCGGATGCGGCAGATGGTCGAGCACGTGCTGGCGGCCGAGATGGAACGCCTGCTTGTTCGCGTCGAGCAGCTTTTCCTTGCTCCGGTACTGTTCGGCGAGCAGGATCTCGATGACCTCGGGCGCAATGTCCAGCAGCGCCGACAGCGCGCCGATGTACATGATGTTCTTGAACAGCTGACGTTCGCGCGCGATCGAATAGTGCCGGCTGCAGATATCGGTCAGCGGCACGCCGATGACATGGATGTCGTCGCGAAACTTCGCGCGCGACAGCGGCTTGGTCGAGTCGTAGAACAGATAGCCGCCGGGCGTGATCTCCTTCAGGTCCGCGTCCCAGGTCTGCGGGTTCATCGCGACCATGAGATCCACGCCGCCGCGGCGGCCGAGCCAGCCGTGTTCGTTGACGCGCACCTCGTACCAGGTCGGCAGGCCCTGGATGTTGGACGGAAAGATGTTGCGCGGGCTGACCGGCACGCCCATGCGCAGAATGGATTTGGCAAACAGTTCATTCGCCGACGCGGAACCCGATCCGTTGACGTTGGCGAACTTGATGACGAAATCGTTGATGGCGGCAAGCGGTGTCACGTCGACAGCGGTTTCGATGGGAACGGACGCCATCACGCCGCCTCCCGGCATGCGCCCTTGCTGCGGCAGCCCGGTCCCGCGTGCGTCATCTCGATCAGGTATTTGTGCATGTCCCAGGCACCGGTCGGGCAACGTTCGGCGCAGAGGCTGCAGTGCAGGCAGACGTCTTCGTCCTTGACCATGACGCGGCCGGTCTTGAGCGGACCGGAGACATACAGGTCCTGCTCCAGATTCAGCGCCGGCGCGGTCAGGTGCGCGCGCAGCGCGGGTTCCTCGTCGTTGGACGTGAAGCTGATGCAGTCCATCGGGCAGATGTCCACGCAGGCATCGCACTCGATGCAGGCCTTGTCGATGAACACGGTCTGCACGTCGCAGTTGAGACAGCGCTGGGTTTCCTTGAGCGCGGTCGCCGCGTCGAAGCCGAGTTCGACTTCGACCTTGATGTTGGCGAGCGTCGTTTCGCTCGGCGCCCAGGGCACCTTGTAGCGATCGTCGGGCGAGATCTCGTTGTCGTAGCTCCACTCGTGGATGCCCATCTTCTGCGACAGCAGCGTGACCATCGGCGGCGGCCGCTCGTGCACGTTCTCGCCGTTGAGCAGCTTGTCGATCGACACGGCCGCGTCGTGGCCGTGGGCGACGGCCCAGATGATGTTCTTCGGCCCGAACGCCGCGTCGCCGCCGAAGAACACCTGCGGCAGGCTGGACTGGAAGGTGACCTTGTCGACGAGCGGCATGCCCCATTCATCGAAGGCGATGCCGCTGTCGCGCTCGATCCACGGAAACGCGTTTTCCTGGCCGACCGCGACGAGCACGTCGTCGCAGGGCACGACCACGTCGGGCTCGCCGGTCGGTACTAGCTGGCGTCGGCCTTTTGCATCGCGCTCGGCGCGCACGCGCTCGAACTGCATCGCCGTGAGGCGGCCGTTCTCGTGCAGGAAGGCCTTGGGTACGTGGTAGTCGAGGATCGGAATGCCTTCGTGCTGCGCGTCTTCCTTTTCCCAGGGCGAGGCCTTCATCTCGTCGAAACCCGAGCGCACCAGCACCTTCACCTCGGTGCCGCCGAGGCGCCGGGCGGAACGGCAGCAGTCCATCGCGGTGTTGCCGCCGCCGAGCACGATGACGCGGCGGCCGACGGTGTCGATGTGGCCGAAGGACACCGAGGCCAGCCAGTCGATGCCGATATGGATGTTCGCCGCGCATTCCTGCCGTCCGGGCAGGTCGAGATCGCGGCCGCGCGGGGCGCCGCAGCCGATGAAGACCGCGTCGTAGCCCTGCGTCAGCAGGTGCTTGAGCGAGTCGATGCGCTCGCCGCCGCGGAATTCGACGCCGAGACCGAGGATGTAGCCGGTCTCCTCGTCGATCACCGATTCAGGCAGGCGGAAGCGCGGAATCTGTGTGCGGATGAAGCCGCCGGCCCTGGCTTCGGCATCGAACACGGTGACCTGGTAGCCCAGCGGCGCGAGGTCGCGCGCGACCGTCAGCGAGGCCGGCCCGGCGCCGACGCAGGCGATACGCCGGCCGTTGGGCTTGCCGGCGCGCGGCAGGCGCGCGGCGATGTCGCCCTTGTTGTCGGCGGCGACGCGTTTCAGGCGGCAGATTGCGACGGGCTCGGGCGACTCGCCGTTGTTTTCCTCGACGCGGCCGCGCCGGCAGGCGGGCTCGCACGGGCGGTCGCAGGTACGGCCAAGCACGCCGGGAAACACGTTGGATTTCCAGTTGACCATGTAGGCATCGGCGTAGCGCCCTGCCGCGATCAAGCGGATGTATTCGGGGACGGGAGTGTGGGCCGGACAGGCCCACTGGCAATCGACGACTTTGTGGAAGTAATCGGGAACACGGATATCGGTGGGACGCACCATCACCTCCTCGCCGCATTAGCATTGCGTCGAGAGGCTCCTGACGTGACGCAGCTGGGAGCCTCGCTAAGTCGATCCGTCCGGAGTGTGCCGATTGTTGCGATGGAAGGAAAGGAACGCCGCCGCAAGCGCGAGCCGTCGCGCGGCGCTACAGTCACAGCACCGCAAACCACCGCATCCCCATGCCCTTCCGACCCGATCCCGACTGGCTGCAGCCGCAGCCGCTGGAGCGCGCAAGCGCCCTGCCCGCACCGTTCTACACCGACGCCGACGTCGCGGCGCAGGAAACCCGCCGCGTGTTCAACCGCAGCTGGCAGCTCGTCGCGCACGCCGCGCAACTGAGCGAACCCGGCGATCACGTCGTCGACGAGATCGCCGGCGTGCCTATTGTGCTGATACGTGGCGACGACGGCACGCTGCGCGGCTTCCACAACGTATGCCGCCACCGCGCCGGACCGCTGGCCTGGTGCAACGGCCGCGGCGCGCGCGCGCTGCGCTGCCGCTATCACGGCTGGACCTACACCCTCGACGGACAGCTGCGCAGCGCGCCGGAAATGGATTCGGCGGAGGACTTCGACACGGCCCAGGTGCAGTTGCCGCGCATCGCCGTGGACACCTGGCAGGGCCAGGTCTTCGCCGCGCTCGCGCCGGAAACCGGCCTGGCCGACCTGCTGGGCGGCATCGCCGCGCGACTGCAGGGCCACGATCTGGCGGCGCTCGTCTACAGCCATCGCGACAGCTACGAGATCGGCTGCAACTGGAAGGTCTACGTCGACAACTATCTCGAGGGCTACCACGTTCCGCACATCCATCCGGAGCTCAATCGCCTGCTCGACTACCGCAGCTACCGCACCGAGGTCGCGCAGTGGCATTCGCTGCAATGGAGCCCGCTGGAAAACAGCGGCAATTTCTACGGCCAGGGCGACGCGCTGTACTACTTCATCTGGCCGAACACGATGTTGAACATCCTGCCGGGCCGCCTGCAGACGAATCGCGTCGTGGCGCTGGCACCCGACCGCTGCCGCGTGGATTTCGATTACTACTATCCGCTACAGCCCGATACGGCGGAGCAGCAGCGGCGGCTTCAGGATCAACAGTTCAGCAACGCCGTGCAGCAGGAGGACGTGGACATCTGCCTCGCCGTGCAGCGGCGCCTGGCCTCGGGTTCCTATCTCGCCGGCCGGCTCTGCCCGCGGCGCGAAAGCGGTGTGCATCATTTCCACGAACTGTTGCGGCGAGCGTGGCGTGAATCCTGAACCCCGCGCGGATGCCGGGACCGCCGCCGCGCCTGCCGTAGCGCAGCCTGCTGCAGCAAAGCCTGCTCCAGCAAAGCCAATCGGCCTGTGGACCGCCATTGCGCTCGTCGTCGGCAACATGATCGGCTCGGGCCTGTTCCTGCTACCCAGTTCGCTGGCGGCGTACGGTACGGCGAGCACGCTGGGATGGGTCATCAGCACCGTCGGCGCGCTGCTGCTCGCGTCCACGTTCGCGCGCCTGGGGCAGCTGCTGCCGGCCGTGTCCGGCGGTCCGTACGCGTTCGCGCGCTTCGCCTTCGGCGATGCGATCGGCTTCATCGTGGCCTGGTGCTACTGGATCTCGATCTGGAGCGCGGTGCCGGCGATCGCGATTGCTCTGACTGGCTACGCCGGCGCCTGCGTGCCGGCGTTGACGGCGACGCCGGCGCGCGCGGCCGCGTGCTCGATTGTTTCATTGTGGATTTGTACGCTGCTGAATATCGGCGGCCTGCGCGCCGCAGGCGGCGTACAACTCGTGACAACCCTGCTCAAGGTCGCCGCGCTGGTCGTGTTCGCGGCCATCGGACTGCTCATGTTCGACCCCGCCCCGGCGGTCGCCGCCGCGCCGTTCAATCCCAGCGGGCAAAGCCTGCTGCAGGTCGCGGTCGCGACGTCGGCGCTGACCCTGTGGGCGTTCCTCGGCCTGGAAAGCGCGACCGTGCCGGCGGCGGCCGTGGCCGATCCGCAGCGCACCGTGCCGCGCGCGACACTGCTCGGCACGGCGATCGCGATCGCCGTGACCATCGCCGCGTGCAGCGCCGTCATGCGGCTCGTGCCGCCCGCATCGCTCGCGACCTCGGGCGCGCCGTTCGTCGATGCGGTGCGTCTGCTGCTCGGCAATGCGGCGGGCTACGTGGTCGCGATCGTCGCGGCGATCACCTGCCTGGGCGCACTCAATGGCTGGGTGTTGATGCTCGGACAGCTGCCGCTCGCGACCGCGCGCAACGGACTGTTCCCGGCCGCGTTCGGTCGGGTCGACGCGAATGGCACGCCGCGCGTTGCGCTGCTGATCGGTGCGACCCTGTCGAGCCTGCTCGTCGTGGCGAACTACAACGCGAGCCTGGTCAGCCTGTTCACCTGGGCCATCCTGCTGTCGACCGCCGCCTCGTTGCTGCCGTTCCTGATTTGCGCGCTGGGCCTGCTGCGGCTGCAGCGACGTTCGCCCTACGCGATCGTCGCGCTGTTGGCGTCGGTCTACTCGGTCTATGCCCTGGCCGGTACCGGTGCTCAGGCACTGCGCTGGGGCGGCGCGCTGCTGCTCGCCGGGATTCCCATGTATGCGTGGATTCGTTATCGGCGCGCATAACTGGGATCGAGGCTGCGGTACGCGCGATTGCGCTTGCCGGGAGCGACCTCGGCATTGCTATCGCGGCCTGCGCAAACCTCTGCACGACCGTAAGCGCACGTCGATCAGTACGGACGCTGTCCGGTGACATTCCCGGCCGGGTTGTAGTTGCACACGACCAGGGTCCAGTTCGTGAACGGGGCCGGGAACGGCGAGTTGGCCGTGCATTGCCGGAGGCCGCAACCGACCTCCGTCGTCGAGCGCCAGACCATCTGCGTGTAGTGCCCGCAGACGCCGGAACAGGAATTCGCCGCGTAGTTGTACAACGAGATCTCGGCAGCCCACGCGTTCGCCGCGCCCGCCTCGACATTGGTCGGGAAGCCCGACGACACTGCGCCCGCATAGAGATTCTCGCCGTAGGGCGTACTGGCGTTATGCACGTACTGGCAGTTGTTCGCGTAGGTCTGCGCCGAGGATGCGATGGTCGTGTTCCAGCGCAGGATGCCCATGTTCGGCAGTGCCTTGGGAACGACGGTCCTGCGGGCGCAATTGTGGATCGCCAGCAGCGGTTTCCAGTTGGTCGGCGTAGCGGCGACCTCGCCTTCCGCGCCATCGATGAAAATGCAGTCGAGGAAGACGGCGCGGGCCGGCGTACTGAATCCGGCCAGCAGGAACAGGAGAAAAAACCGTTTCATGGCGTCACCTCCTTGTCCGATGATAGCCAGTCGAAAATTGCGCGTGTGAAGCGTTCGTCAGTACACGGTCGCGAAACGTGTTCCGCGTAGCGGATTTCGTCGCTTCTTCGACGTGCGCAAGCCGCAGCGCGCGATTCGCCGCACGATTTCACTTTGCGCCAACACCAGGCTGCCGTTGCAACACGATTCCCACCCACTCTCCGCCCGATCCACCATGCCCGCGATCGATATCGAAATCTGCATTGGCTGCACGGACGCGCAAGCGCTCCAGGCCGATTGCGCCGCCGCGTTCGACGGCGGCGCAGCCAGCGTGGAACTGTGCCGCGACATGTCGTTGCAGGGCCTGACGCCGCGGATCGCCGACCTGCGCGTCGCGCGGCGCCGTTTCCCGCGCGCCGGCCTGTACCCGATGATCCGTCCGCGCGCCGGTGATTTCGATTATTCGTCCGCCGAGATCGCGGTGATGTGCGAGCAGATCGCCGCGGCCGCCGGCGAAGGCGCCGATGGCGTCGTGTTCGGCGTCGTGCGCGACGGCAAGCCGCAGGTTGCCGCGGCGGAAAAACTGTTCGCCGCGGCGCGCGGACGCGGTCTGCGCACGACGTTCCATCGGGCCTTCGACGCGCTCGACGACCACGCGGCCGGACTGGAGGTGCTGATCGCGCTCGGCGCCGATCGCATCATGACCAGCGGCACGCCCTGGGGCAGCGGCGCCAGCGCCGCGGACGGGGCGGCGCGGCTCGCGCAGTTGATCGAGCAGGCCGGCCAGCGCGTCGAGATCGTGCTCGGCGGTGGAATCGGCGCAGTGATGCTGCCAGGCCTCCTGCGTCAGTTGCCGCTGACGCGCGGCTGCGTGTCGGCGCATGCCTACGGCGCCGTGCTCAGCGGCACCGCCGTCGATGCGCGCAAGGTCGCCGCGCTGGTGCAGGCGGCGAAGGTTCCGGCCTGACCGGAACGCCACAGTCGCACGGCGTGGCAACGCCGCTGCGCGGGACACCGCGTTTTCCGGCGCGCGTTTGCGTCTACCATGCCGCCATTCCGACCCAGGAGCGAACCTTGAGCGAATCCGAACTGAACGACGCAGGCAGTCCTGCCCTGCTGCTGCCGATCGAAGCGCGCGTGCTCGGCTGTCTCGTCGAGAAAGCCGCGACGACGCCGGAAACCTACCCGCTGACGCTCAACGCCGTCGTCTCGGCGTGCAACCAGAAAACCAATCGCGAACCTATCCTCGAGCTCGAGCCCGGCGCCGTCGGCCACGCGCTGCGCCAGCTCGAAGGCAAGCGCTTCGTGGCCGGCTCGATGTCGGCACGCGCGTCGCGCTATGAACACCGCATGGACCAGGCGCTGAACATCACGCCGCGCCAGCGCGCGCTGCTCGCGCTGATGATGCTGCGCGGTCCGCAGACCGTGCCGGAACTGCTCGCGCGCAGCGACCGCCTGGCCGACTTTCCCAGTCTCGACGACGTACGTTCGACGCTCGAACGCCTGAGCCAGCGCGAACCCGCCCTGGCCGTCCGCATCCCGCGCAGCGGCGGCCAGCGCGAGGATCGCTACATGCACCTGCTGTGCGGTCCGGTGACGGCGGAGCAGTACGCCACGTCTGCGTCCGCGTCTTCCGACAGCGTCGGCGGCAGCGCGCAGGCGCTGGAATCGCGCATCGAACAGCTCGAAAACCTGGTCGATGCGTTGCAGCACCGGCTGCAGCAGGTGGAAAGCCGCTTCGACACCGACGAGCCGTAAATCCATGACGCCCCGGTTGCCGCTTGCGCTGGCGGTGGGTCTCGCGACCGCGCCGGCCTTCGCGCAGAACAGTGCAAGCCTGGTCGCGGTCGAAGGCTACGGCAACCTCGAAACCGCCGGCGCGATCGCGACCCTCACCGGCGACATCGACCGCGATGCGGCCGTCACGCTGGAGTGGCGCCGCACCGGCGAAACGGCATTCCGTCCGGCGCAGGCGCCGCTGCGCATCGATGCGACGCATCTGGTCGGCAGCCTGTTCGGTCTGGCGCCGGGCACCGGCTATGAACTGCGGTTCACGCTCAGCGATCCCGACGGTATCAGCGGCGCGGCCACGGCAACGACGGGTTTCTCGACGCGCGCCGACGAGCTGATCGAACCCGGTCTGCGCACGCTCTACGTCGCCACCGGCGGCGACGACGGCCATTCCGGACTCAGCCCGGCCCAGGCCGTGGCCAGCGTGCAGCGGGGCGCCACGCTCGCCCTCGCCGGCGACGTCGTATCGATCGCACCGGGCATCTATCGCGAGCAGGTCACGCTGCCGCGCTCCGGCACGGCGATCCAGCCCATCGTGCTGCGCGGCCAGCCCGGCGCGATTCTGGACGGTGCCGAACTCATCGCCGCGGGCAGCAGCTGGGAAGCGAGCCAGGGACTGTACCGCCGCGCCGACGCCGCACCGAGCTGGCAGATCCTCGCCGGCCAGAGCCGCCTGTTCCGCTACGACTCGATCGCGCAACTGCAGGCGCTGGCCGCCGGCGCACCCGGCGGCTACTGTTACACCAGTGGATTTCTGTACCTCAAGCTCAGCGATGGAAGTTCACCGGCGACGCACGACATCCATGTGGCGCGGCGCGAGAACGGCGTCGTCGCCGATGGCCGCAGCTTCATTCGCATCGAAGGGCTGGAGATCCGCTACTACGGCTCGACCGAATACGGCAAAGGCGTCTATCTGCGCCAGTCCAGCGACGTGATCGTGCGCGCGAACCGCATCCACGACATCGGCTCGGCCGGTGTCTGGATCAAGGGCGGCGCGCGGCATCGCATCGAGGACAACGAGTTCCACGACAGTTCCATCGCGGGCTGGCCCTGGGACCAGACCAAAGGCAGCAGCGCGGAAAACAACGGTGTCGTGCTGACCGACGACATCGGCCGCGGCCACATCGTGCGGCGCAACCGCTTCGACGGCGCGTTCAACGGCGTCGGTCCCTGCGGATCCAGCGCCCCGCCCGCCGGCGTGACCAGCGAGGTCGACGTCTACCGCAACCGCTTCCGCCACCACAACGACGACGCGCTGGAGCCCGAAGGCTATTGCGCCAACGTGCGCCTGTTCGAGAACACCATCCGCGATTCGCACATGGCGTTCGCGGTCGCGCCGGCGGCGCCGGGCCCGACCTGGATCGTGCGCAACGTCGCCTATGACATCGGCAATACGCGCACCAGCCTCGTCGATGGCTACGTGTCGAGCGCGCTCAAGATCAACAGCGGCTATCCGGAAGCGGTCGGGCCGCTGCTGCTCTACCACAACACCATCCAGACCACGGCGCCCGGCACCGAAGCGATCTACTTGCTCACGCCGGGCAACGGCACCTTCATCCGCGCGCGCAACAACGTCTTCGCCGCTACGCGCAACGTACTGACCAAGGTCAATGCGATTGCACTGGACTGGAACCACGACCTGCTGCACACCACGGCATCCAACCGCCTGGTCAGCTGGATGGGGACGAACTACACGACGCTAGCCGCGTTCCGCGCCGGCACCCAGCAGGAACTGCAAGGCGCGGTCGGCGCACCGAACCTGGTCGCGCCGGCGAGCGGCAATTTCCGCCTGCGCAGCGACAGCGCGGCCATCGATCGTGGTGTCGCGCTGGCCGGGATCAACGAAGGGTATGCGGGAATCGCGCCTGATGCCGGCGCGTTCGAATTCGACCCGGATCGGATCTACGCCGACGGCTTCCATTGGCCTGCCGGAGCGCCGGCGCTGCCGTAGCGCTCAGCCCTGCGGCGGGATATCCAGCACGTCGCCGACGCGCACACCGCCGTCGCTGGCGATGCGATTGGCCTCGCGCAGCGCGCCGAGACTGACGCGGTGCCGCGCGGCGATGCCGGACAAGGTTTCGCCGCGCGCGACCACATGCTCGGAGGGTCCGCGCCGGCCCGTGCTGTTGGCTGCGAACCACGTGCCCGGCGGCGGCGTCTGCGTGAAATAGGTCTTGATGCCTTCGACCACGGCCGCCGCGAGCTTGCCGCGGTGCACCGGATCGGTCAGGCGCTTTTCCTCGGACGGGTTCGTGATGAAGGCGGTCTCGACCAGGATCGAGGGCACGTCGGGCGAGCGCAGCACGACAAAATTCGCTTTTTCCACATGGCCGCGATGGGTCGGACCGATCCCGCCGAGCGCCTTGAGCACGATCTGCGCGATCGCGGCGCTGGCTTCCATGGTCGCGCCCTGGGACAGATCGAGCAGCACGGCGGCGAGGGTCTGGTCCTTGTCGTCGAGCGATACGCCGCCGACGAGATCGGCGCTGTTTTCCTTCGCCGCCAGCCAGCGCGCCGCCTCGCTCGTCGCGCCGCGCGGCGACAGCACCCAGACCGACGCGCCGCGCGCGCCGCAGGCGCCGGGACAGGCATCGGCGTGGATCGACACAAACAGGTCGGCCTTGGCTTCGCGCGCCTTCTTGTAGCGGTCGGTGAGCTGGATGAAGTAGTCGCCGTCGCGAACGAGGTAGGACTTCATGCCCGGCTGCGCGTCGACGAGCTTGGCGACTTCGCGCGCGACGTTCAGCGTGATCGATTTCTCGTGCGTGCCCGAGGCGCCGATCGCGCCGGGATCGTCGCCGCCGTGACCCGCGTCGATCGCGACCACGACCTTGCGCCCGTCACCGGGCAGCACGTCCTCGACGCTCTTGACGACTTCGCGCGTGGCCTTGGTGCGCGGAAACAGGTCGATGACGAGGCGATGGCCGAACTTGTCCGCCGGCGGCAGCAGGAAACTCTTGGGACGCACGCCCTGCGGCAGATCGAACACGACGCGCAGATCGGTCTTGCCCTGCTTGCCCAGACGCACCGTACCGAGCAGGCCCTTGGCGGCGGGCGTGGAAACGCCTTCGGCCAGCGTCGAATTCTTGATGTCGAGGACGATGCGATCGGGATTGTGGAGTTCGAACAGCTTGTATTCGAGCGGGCCGGACACGTCGAACACGGCGCGCGTCGAATCGGGGCTGGCCCAGACGCGCAGCGCCTTGACCTGCGCGGCCTGGGTGCAGGTGGTCGCGAGCCCCGAGACGATCAGGACGGCGGCGGCACGCAGCAATATGTCGGCAGCTCCCCACATAGCTGCGGATTCAAACCCAGACGGCCGCGTTTTTCAAGTTTTTTCGTTGAAAAACACGGGACTGGATGAGCTTCCTTGGGGTCCGGGTCAGGAACGCGCTTCAAGCGCCGGAACGAAAGGCGCTTGTTCCGGCCAGCCAGGCTTCGCCGCGGGCGCTGGCCGCGTGCGCGAAAAGGGTTCGTCCGACGGCCGCGTGGACCAGGTTCAACGCCAGGTCGGCCGTCGGCAGCGCGTCACCGCCGCGCTCGGGCCACTCGATCAGGATCAGGCTGGCTTCGTCCTGCAGTTCCTCCAGGCCCAGCCACTCCAGTTCGCCAGGATCGGCGATGCGGTAGAGGTCGAGGTGATGAATGGCGAGGCCGCTGGCGCGATACGACTCGATCAGGCTGTAGGTCGGACTCTTGACGCGTCCCTGCACGCCAAGCGTAGCGATCAACGCGCGCGCGAAGGTGGTCTTGCCGGCGCCCAGATCGCCCCGCAGGTGAATCACACCGCCGCTGCGAACCTGCGGCGCCAACTGTGCGGCCAGGTGCGCGACGGCGTGCTCATCCGCCAGGTGCAGGCCCGCTTCAGCCATGCGCGACGCCTCCGAGCACGCGGCGCAGCGGCGCGAACAGGTCGGAGGCGAGCAGGCCACGCTCGCCGTCGCGCGCGGCGAGATCGCCGGCGCGCGCATGCGCCGCGGTCGCGAGGCAGGCCGCGTTCCAGGCATCCATTCCCTGCGCGAGCATGGCCGCGACCACGCCGGTCAGCACATCGCCCATGCCGCCGCTGGCCATGCCCGGATTGCCCCAGGGACAGACCGCGATCGCGCTGCCGGGTGCGGCGATCAGCGACCCCGCGCCCTTGAGCACGACGACGGCGTGGTAGCGCTCGGCGATCGCGAGCGCCGCGGCGTAGCGGTTGGCCTGCACGCTCGCGGTGTCGCTGGCCAGCAGGCGGGCGGCCTCCGCCGGGTGTGGCGTCAGCACCGTCGGCGCGGTGAACCGGCGCGGATGGCGCGCGAGCAGGTTCAGCGCGTCGGCGTCGAGCACCGCCGGCTTGCCGCTGGCCAGCGCGCGATGCCACAACGCATGGCCCCAGGAGCGCTGACCCAGCCCCGGGCCGAGGGCGATCGTCGTGGCCCGCTCGAGCAAGGCATCGAGCTCCTGCGGCCCGGCAACGGCGCAGACCATCAGCTCGGGGCGCGCCGCGAGCAGCGGTGCGAGATGCTCCGGCTGCGTCGCCACGCTGACCAGGCCGGCACCGCAACGCAGTGCGGCTTCGCCGGCCAGGCGGATCGCGCCGCCCATGCCCTGGTCGCCGCCGATCGCGAGCACATGACCGAAAAGTCCTTTGTGCACATTGCGCGAACGTGACCGCAGACGGCCCGGCAGCGTGCCCCAGTCGAGCAGCCATGCGCCGGCGCGCTCCTCCTCGAAAATGTGCGCGGGCAGTTCCAGCGGCGCCAGCTCGCATTCGCCGCAGGCGTCCAGACCCGCGCCCGTATGCTGGCCGCGCTTCCACGCGATGAAGCTGACCGTCGCGGCCGCCTGCACGCAGGTGCCCAGCACCGCGCCGGTATCCGCCGCGAGTCCCGACGGGATGTCCAGCGCGAGCACCGGCACACCGCTCGCATTGAGAGCCTCGACCAGTTGGGCGGCGGCACCCTGCAACGGCCGGTTCAGGCCGATGCCGTACAGCGCGTCGACATACAGATCGGCGACCGGCAGCGAGTGCTCACCGGCGAACGGGTGGATGAAGCCGCCGCTCGCGCGCCAGGCTTCGGCGGCGCGCTGTGAATCCTTGTCCTGTGGCGGCGCCAGCGCAATCACGCTGACGTCGCGTCCGGCCTGGCGCGCGAGCCGCGCGAGCAGATAGCCGTCGCCGCCATTCTTGCCGCTGCCACAGCAGACCGCGATGCGCAGCGCCTGCGGCCAGCGCCGGCACAGCGCATCGAACGCCGCCTGCGCCGCGCGCTGCATCAGCGCGGGGCTGTCCAGGCCGAGCGTCGCGCCGGCACCCGCATCGATGCGGCGCATCTGCGCGCTGGTATAGAGGTAACGCGTCGACGGCATGCTCATGAGCGCGATTATTGACCGGACTGTGCAATGTTGTATCCAAGCGCAATTCGGGCCGCGAACCTGCGCGCGGGCAAACCAGGCAGCGCGAGCCTACAATCGCGCGCTGGCCGGCCAGCGGCGTACCGCGCTGCCTGCCCGACCGCACGACGAACCCATGGACTACGCCGAACTCGCTACCACCATCCGCCGCTGGGGCACCGAACTGGGCTTCCAGCAGGTCGGTATCGCCGGCACCGAACTCGGCGCCGACGAAACCCATCTGCTGAACTGGCTCGCGGCGGGACGCCATGGCGAGATGGAGTACATGCAGCGCCACGGCACGCGGCGCAGCCGGCCGCAGGAGCTGCAGCCCGGCACGATCCGCGTGATCTCGGTGCGCATGGACTATGCCCCGCCCGGCATCGCCAACGGCTGGGACGTCATTGGCGATGCAAGCCTGGGCTATGTGTCGCGTTATGCCCTGGGACGCGACTATCACAAGCTCATGCGCAACCGGCTGCAGCAACTCGCCGACCGCATCGCGGGTGAAACCGGTCCGTTCGGCTATCGCGCGTTCGTCGACTCCGCACCGGTACTGGAACGCGCGCTCGCGCGGGACGCGGGACTGGGCTGGATCGGCAAGCACACTTGCCTGATCAATCGCCATGCGGGCTCGTGGTTTTTCCTCGGCGAGCTGTATACCGACCTGCCGCTGCCGCTGGACACAGCCGCGAGCGCACACTGCGGCACCTGCGCGCGCTGTATCGACATCTGCCCGACCCAGGCCATCGTCGCGCCGTACCAGATCGACGCGCGCCGCTGCATTTCCTACCTGACGATCGAACTGCACGGCAGCATTCCGCTCGAATTCCGCAACGCGATCGGCAACCGTATCTACGGCTGCGACGACTGCCAGCTGGTGTGTCCCTGGAACAAGTTCGCGCAGGCCACCGAGGAAGTCGACTTCACGCCGCGCCACCGGCTCGACGGCGCCACGCTGGTCGACCTGTTCGGCTGGACCGAAGAAGAGTTTTTGCGCCGCACCGAAGGCTCGGCGATCCGCCGCATCGGCCACGAGCGCTGGCTGCGCAATATCGCGGTCGCGCTCGGCAATGCGCGTGGCCACGCGGCCGCGGTCGATGCCTTGCGCAGCCGCGCGCAGCATCCGTCGGAACTCGTGCGCGAGCATGTGCAGTGGGCGCTGCAGCAGCATGCGTAGACAGCGATCGATCGTTGTCGGTACAGACCCAGGCTGGCAGCGCAGGTGCTATTCCAGCGCGCGTATCGCCGCGATCAGACCGCGCGTCGACGCATCGAACGCGTCCGGCACCTGCCCCGTCGTCAGCGCAGGAAGAATGGATTTGGCGAGGGTCTTGCCGAGTTCCACGCCCCACTGATCGAACGCGTTGATGTCCCACAGCAAGGCCTGCACCAGCACCTTGTGTTCGTACAACGCGATCAGCGCGCCCAGGCTTTCGGGCGTCAGCGCATCCAGCAGCAGGGTCGAGCTCGGCCGGTCGCCGGGGAAGGTTCGCTGCGCCGCGAGCGCGCGGCGTTCCGCCTCGCTGCCGCGCGTGGCTTCGGCCAGCGCTTCGTCCATGGTCTTGCCGAGCGCGAACGCCGCACCTTGCGCAAGCAGGTTCGCGAGCAGCGCGTCGTGATTGTCCTTGAGCGCGTGCGCCGGCCGCACCACGCCGATGAGATCGAGCGGCACGACATCGCTGCCCTGGTGCAGCGCCTGGAAAAAGGCGTGCTGCGCGTTCGTGCCGACGCTGCCCCAGACCACGGGCACGGTCGCCTGCTGCAGTTCGCCGCCATCGGCGCTGACGCGCTTGCCGAGGCTTTCCATCTCCAGTTGCTGCAGGAATGCCGGCAGTTCGGACAGACCGTCGAGGTACGGGATCACGCCGTGCGCGGGATGGCCCAGGCCATTGCGATTCCACACGCCGATCAGCGCGAGCAGTACCGGCAGGTTGTCGCGCCAGTCGGCGGTACGGAAATGATCATCCATGAGCGCCGCACCGCGTAAGAACGCGCGGAAATTCGGCATGCCGATCGCCAGGGCGAGAACCAGCCCGACCGCCGACCAGACCGAATAGCGACCGCCGACGAAATCCCACATCGGCAGCACGCGCTCCGACGGAATGCCGAGCGCCGCGGCGGCCTCGACATTCGCGCTGACCGCGATGAAATGCGCGGCTGCGCGCGCTTCGTCGCCCGCATAGGCCTGCGCGATCCATTGCCGCAGCACGGCGCCGTTGAGCAGCGTCTCCTGCGTCGTGAAACTCTTGGAAACCAGCAGCACGAGCGTGTGGCGCGGATCGAGCCGGCGCATCAGCGCGGCGATTTCATGGCCGTCGACATTCGGCAGGAAGTGGCAGCGGAAACGGCCGCTGTGGCAGTTGCTCAGGGCTTCGACGGCGAGGCGCGGGCCGAGGTCCGAGCCGCCGATGCCGAGATTGACGACGTCGGTGATGCCGGCAGGAATGCCGAACGCGCCGGCGTCGCCGCGCTCGAGCGCGTCGACGAGATCGCCCATGCGGCGCAGAGTCGCGGCGATCTCGGCGTTGACCTCGGCGGGTGCCGGCGAGGCGAGGCGCGATTCGGCCGCGCGCAACGCGGTATGCAGGACGGGACGCTGCTCGGACGCGTTGAGTACATCGCCGCGGAACATCGCATCGCGACGCTCCTGCCAGCCGCACTCCTGCAGCACGGCGCCCAACGCCTGCAACGCGCCTTCGTCGAGCTTCTGCCGCGAAAAATCCAGCAGCAGCGGTCCGGCGCGACGCGAAAACTGTTCGAAGCGCTGTGGCGCGGCGAGCAGCTTCCGCAGGTGAATCGGGATCAGGCGCGCGGCTTGGCGCGCCAGAGTGTCGAGCTGTCCAGCCTGCATGACGATCCTTGGGCCATTCGATGCGCATCGGCATCGGCTGACTCGATCTTAATCAGGCCAACGCGAGCCGGTCGACAGGGACCGATGCGAAATACGCGTGCGCGCAAGGGCTTGTCCGGACAGCATGCCGCACTGCCGCGAGGCGATTCGCCGGCCCAGATACCGAGCGTTGAACACCGGCGCTGGCGGTTCGGGAAAAAACCACGGCGTTGCACGAAAACAACGGATGACGAAACCTTGCAGTGGCGTCTGCATGAGAAACCTGCGGCTTTCGCCGCGAATAGAACCTGACGTCCATAGCGCGCCTTACTGCGCGAGGGAGCGCAGCGAGCAAATTCGTGCTCGCGCAGCTCGATCGGCGGAAAAAGCCGGACAGGCGGCTCAAGCAGCTGATATCTCGACGAACTTCAGACCGGTCGACCCACTGTCGCGACAGCGCTGCAATGATTGCGGGCAAAAAAAACCCCCCGCCGGAGACCGGCGAGGGGTGAATCGGAGTGACGATTACCTGAACAATGCGCCCTGCGGCCACCGGAACAACGAGACGTTGCAAAAACCCCAGTGGCTGTGGCGACGTTACCACACGACTATGCAGGAATGCTACTGGTCTGTGATCGATGCCACACCGGCGAGCTCAGCCGTCTATGGCCAGATTGTCGATCAGTCGCGTCGATCCCAGTCGCGTGGCAATCAAGGCGACCAGTCCGTCGCACTGCTGCGGCAACGGCGGGGAAAGATCCGTGGCCTGGCGAATCGCGGCGTAGTCGGTGCGAAATCCGGCTGCGTCCAGTTCGACTACGGCGGCGGCTTCAATGGCTTCCAGTGCGTCGCCGCGCAGCACGCCGTCGCGCATGTGCTGCAGCGTGCGATAAATCTGCGCGGCCCGTTCGCGCTCGTCCGGGCTCAGGTATTGATTGCGCGAACTCATGGCCAGACCGTTGGCTTCGCGCATCGTCGGTGCCGCGACGATCTCGATCGGCAGGCACAGGTCGGTCACCAGACGACGTATCGTCAACAGCTGCTGATAATCCTTACGTCCGAACAGGGCAACGTCCGGCTGCACCAGATTCAGAAGCCGCAGCACCACGGTTGCGACGCCGGCAAAATGCCCGGGCCGGAATGCGCCTTCCAAGGTTTCGGTGACGCCGACGACTTCGACCCGCGTCGCCGCTTCGGTGCCGAACGGATAGACGGCTTCGACCGCCGGCGCGAACAGTACATCGCAATCCTGTGCCGCGAGTCCCTGCGCATCGGCTTCCAGCGTGCGCGGATAGCGTGCGAAGTCGTCGTTCGGGCCGAACTGGGTCGGATTGACGAATACGCTCGCGACCACGCGATCGCCGCGTTCGCGCGCGCCACGCACCAACGAGTAGTGGCCGGCGTGAAGATTGCCCATCGTCGGCACCATGCTGACCTTCAGCCGGTCGCGGCGCCATTCGGCGACGAGCGCCCGCAACTCGGCGGGGGAATGCACCAGTTTCATGTCAGTAGCTATGTTCGGGCGCGGGAAATGCGCCGCTGCGCACAGCGTCGGCGTAGGCCTGCAGCGCGGCCTGGACCGAATCGTTACCAGCGAGGAAATTCTTGCTGAAGCGCGGACGCTTGCCCGGCGTGAGGCCGAGCAGGTCGTACATCACGAGCACCTGGCCGTCGCAGTGCGGGCCGGCACCGATACCTATCGTGGGAATGGCTACCTCGGCGGTGATGCGTTGCGCCAGCGACGACGGCACGCATTCGAGCACCAGCAGATCGGCACCGGCGGCGGCCACGTCACGCGCGTCGGACAACAGACGCTCGGCGCGGTCTTCATCGCGACCCTGCACACGATAGCCGCCGAGCTTGTGCACCGATTGCGGGGTCAGACCCAGATGCGCGCAGACGGGAATATCGCGTTCACTCAAGGCGTGGATGACGTCACCGGCCCAGCCTGCGCCTTCGAGCTTGACCATCGCGGCGCGCCCTTCGCCGATGAGGCGCGCGGCGCTCGCATAGGCCTGTTCGCGCGTTGCGTAGCTCATGAACGGCAGGTCAGCGATCAGCAGCGCATTGCGCAGACCCCGGGCGACGGCAGCACTGTGGTAAGCCATGTGATCGAGGCTGACCGGCAGCGTGCTCGACTCGCCCTGGATAACCATGCCGAGCGAATCACCGACGAGCACGACATCGATGCCGGCCGCGTCGACCGCCACTGCGAAGCTCGCATCGTAGGCCGTAACCATGACGATCTTCTCGCCGGCCCGCTTGCGCGCATGCAGTTGAGGAACAGTGACGGCGGTGCGCGATGGCGCGGTCGCGGGATTGGCGTACACGCAGAACTCCTGCACGGGAAAGGTCGATTATCAACCCATCTGCCCGGCATCGAAAGATGCGGCAGCATCAGGGTGTGCGGCAGGACGGCGCATTCGCGCAAATCACTGAGCAACGGTACTACGCCGCGAGCGGCTCCAGGCGCCGGCATTGGCCGGCATCGATGCGCGCGAGCAGATCCACGACACGCCCCTGCCCCGGCACCACCTGCTGCGCCGCGATCTCCGCGAGCGGCAGCAAAACGAAGGCGCGCTGCGCAAGATGCGGATGCGGAATGCGCAAACCGGCGTCGGAGACTAGTTCCTGGCCATAGAGCAAGATATCGAGATCGAGCGCGCGCGGACCCCAGCGTTCGCTGCCGCGGACGCGGCCGGCTCGACGCTCCAGCGAAAGCAGTTCCTCGAGCAGCCGGCCGGGAGACAGCGTCGTATTAATTTCCACAACAGAATTAATAAACACCGGCTGATCGAGCACACCCCAGGGCGGCGTGAGGTATTGCGACGAGCTGCATTTCAGAAAAGTGCCCGGCAGCGCGCCGACACGCGCCGTCGCCGCGGCCACGATGCGGCGCGAATCGCCGAGATTGCTGCCCAGCCCGACAAATGCGCGCGTCACGAATCAGCCGGAGGCGCATCGCCGGAGCCGCCGCCCGACGGTTTGCGTCTGCGCCGGCGCCGCCGCTTTCTGGGCGCGGCGTGCGGTGCGGCGGACTCATCCGATGCGGTCGTCGAAACCGGCGCAGCGGTCAATGGCGGCAGCAATTCTCCGAGTTCGCTCGAATCCGTCGTCTGCGCCTCATCCCACCACTGCGCGAGTTCCGCCAGCTCCGGGTCGGCTTCGCCGCGTACCACGAGAAAATCGAACGCGGCGCGAAAGCGCGGATGACTCAGCAAGCGCATCACGCGCTTCTTCACGCGCTGTTCGAAGCGCGGCTGCAACGCCCAGATTTCTTCCATGACCAGCGAGAAGCGGCGCGGTATCGCGACGCGCCCGGTCTGTTCCCGGATTATCGCTTCTGCCGCATTGTCCCAGGCCTGCGCCGCGTCGCTGCCGTCGGCGATCGCGCGCTCGGCCCGCTCGCGCACGCCGCCCCAGAGCAGGACCGCAAACAGGAAGGCCGGCGTGACCGACTTGCCCGCCTGCACGCGCTGATCGGTGTTGCTCAGGCCATGCTCGACGAGACGGCGGAACTCGTCGCCACGCTGACGCTTGAGGGCGGCGGCAGTCGACGGGAATACGAACTGCAACAGGCCGCTGCGATCGAGCTCGCGGAAACTCGCCAGACCGTGCCCGGAAAGAAACAGCTTCAGCGATTCGTCGAACAGCCGCGCGGGGGCTGCGTCGCAGAGCAGCTGCCCCTCGCGCGCGAACGGCCGCTCGGCGCTCTCGTCGATGCGAAAGCCGAGCTTGGCCGCCAGACGCACCGCGCGCAGCATGCGCACCGGGTCTTCGCGATAGCGCAGCTCCGGATCGCCGATCAGGTGCAGCTCTTTCTTCTCGAGATCGGCCATGCCGCCGACGTAGTCGCGCACGCTGAAATCGGCGATGTTGTAGTACAGCGCGTTGACGCGGAAGTCGCGCCGGATGGCGTCTTCCTCGATGGAGCCATAGACGTTGTCGCGAACGATGCGCCCGTCCACGACATGGCGGTCCACATTGCCTTCCTCGCCGATGCCGCGGAACGTCGCGACCTCGACGATCTCCTGACCGAACACGACATGGGCAAGACGGAAGCGCCGCCCGATCAGGCGGCAGTTGCGGAACAGCCCGCGCACCTGCTCCGGAGTTGCATTTGTAGCAATGTCAAAATCTTTAGGATGCCCGCCCAGCAGGAGATCGCGCACGGCGCCGCCGACGAGGAATGCCTCGTAGCCGGCTTCGTTGAGGCGATACAGCACTCGCAGCGCACCGTTGCTGATGTTGCGCCGGGAAATGCCGTGCTGGTCGCGCGCAATCACGCGCACCTGAGGCCGCGCGGGCGCAGCCGCTTGCGCGGTTTTTTCGTCGTTACGGCGCAGTCCGCGAGGAATTGCCCGTCGAATGAATTCCGTTATACTTCGCACGCTTGATCCTCGACGCGCTCCCTTCGTCTAGTGGCCTAGGACATCGCCCTCTCACGGCGAGAACAGGGGTTCGAACCCCCTAGGGAGCGCCACTTTACTCCCCTTTCCATCGTCAACAGGCTAGGTAGCCGGTAGCCACATGCCTTTCGTTGTCACCGAAAACTGCATCAAGTGCAAGTACACGGACTGCGTCGAAGTATGCCCCGTGGACTGCTTCCATGCCGGGCCGAACTTCCTCGTGATCGACCCTGACGAGTGCATCGACTGCACTCTGTGCGAACCCGAGTGCCCGGCCAACGCGATCTACCCCGAAGACGACGTTCCGGCAGGCCAGGAACATTTCATCGCGTTGAATGCGGAACTGGCCAAGAGCTGGCCGGTGCTGACCGAACGCAAAGACCCGCCTGCCGACGCCAAGGAATGGGACGGCAAGCCGGGCAAATTGGAACTGCTGCAACGCTGAGCCCGCGGGCTCAGCCCAACCGGTCGCGTAACAACGCCACCACACGCTGTACCGACGACTTCGCCCCGCTGACGCTCACGCGGCTGCCGCTACCGTCGGTGCTGATACCGATGTTCACCGTCTCCGTGACCGTCTCGACCTTCTTGCGCGTGAACAGGCGCTTGAGGAAGCCACCCTCGTCACGCGTGCGCTGACTGGTGACGGACAGCGAATACGTGTGCGCACCCGGGTCACGTGCACTGATGCTGCCGATATCGGTCGCGCGTTCCAGCGCCTTACCGACCCGCTGCCAGGTATTGTCGACCGTGTCGGCCACATTGAGGCCGTCGATACCGGTGACGACACCCGGACGCGCCGCGGCCGCACGCGAACTGCCCGCCTGCGGCACGATCAGCTCGCCGCGACTCGGCGGCGCTTCCAGATCCGGCGGAACTTCCAGCGGCCGCGCCTCGGCCGCCTTGTCCCATTCGGAACGGGACTTGAAAAGGCTGCAGCCACCCAGCATCAGGGGAACCAGCGCGACCAGCAGCGCTATACGTATCGCGGACTTCGAATTCACAGGCAAACCTTGATCAGTCTTTGGACGTTGGAGCGAACGGGCGGCGTCAAGCCGCCGCATCTTGCAGGTTCAGAACCAGATCGCGCAAGCGCTCGCGGTGGGGAAGGGACAGCTCGGTCAAGGGTAGGCGCGGCTGCGCACTGCCCAGGCCCTGCAGCGAAAGTCCCCATTTCAGCGGAATCGGGTTGGATTCCAACCCAAGCGCGTCGAACAGAGGCTGAAGACGGGCATCCAGCTCCGCCGCTTCGTCGTGACGGCCGGCGCGGGCCGCGTCGCAAAGCGCGCGGAATGGCGCCGGCACGAGATTGTTGGCGACCGATATCACGCCGTCGGCGCCCGCGAGCAAGCTGCGCAACGCAGAGCCATCGTCGCCGGACAGAATACGGAACGCGTCATTGCGCAAAGCCAGCAAGCCTTCGATGCGTCGGATGTCGG
The DNA here is from genome assembly GCA_038207515.1 of Lysobacterales bacterium. Taxonomy (GTDB): domain Bacteria; phylum Pseudomonadota; class Gammaproteobacteria; order Xanthomonadales; family Rhodanobacteraceae; genus Tahibacter. Next base: position 75,960 of record JBBQZR010000029.1, read on the forward strand.
CGACAGCTTCCTTGATCGCGACGATACGCGGATGCGCAGCCAGCCGTGCGACCGTCGCCGGCAGCAGATCGCAACCGGTGCGGCCGGGAACGTTGTAAAGCACGATGGGGAACCCCGCGCCGTCGGCGATCTCGAGGAAATGGCGAAGCAGCCCATCCTGCGACGGTCGGACGTAATACGGTGTCACGACGAGTGCCGCGTCAGCGCCGAGCTGCCGCGCGTGCTGCGTCGCGACGAGCGTCTTGGCGGTGTTTGCACCGCCTGTGCCGACCAATACCGGAATACGGCCATCGATCTGGCGCACGCCATGCAACACGAGCGTGTCGAGCTCTTCGGTCGACAGCGCATGCGCTTCGCCGGTGGATCCGGCAATGACCACACCCTGGGTGCCGCCGGCGATCTGGCGCTCGATCAGTTGTGTGAAGGCATCGAGGTCCAGCTTGCCGTCCGCATCGAACGGAGTCGCCAGCGCACAGATGCTTCCGGAGAGGTTCAAAGCGCGGGTTCCGGGCTCGGGACAAAGAGCGGCGGATGTTACTTGCGGCCCCCAGGTGTGGCAAGTATTCTGCGGTCACTGCCGGCGCGGGTCGGCACCACCTCCAGGCGACGCACGGACAGTGAAGCAAGCAGGTAAATCCGCCTTGACCGAAACCGCGCCACGCCCTCCGGCGAACGAGAACTACCTCCTCATCAATGCGTTCGCCCCGCAACCGGAGTCGCCTCTAGTGGCGGTCACGCGGCGCATCTCCGAATGCGGCTGCAACCTCGTCGACGCACGCGTCGCCACGCTGGGCTCCGACGTGTCCGTGCTGGCCCTCGCGGTCGGCCCCTGGGACGCGATCGCCAAGCTGGAAAACGCGCTCAACAAGCTCGAACGCGGCGAGAATCTGCGCATCATGTTTTTCCGCACCGGCCCCAAGCCGATCCAGAATACCTTGCTGCCCTATGTCGTCGAGGTCATCGCCGGAGACCGACCCGGGATACTGCATCAGCTGGCTGAGTTCTTCGGCCGCCGCGGCATCACGATCGAACAGCTGCATTCGTCGCGATACCGCGCCATGCAGACGGGAGCCGACATGTTCTCGGCCCAGGTGACCATCGGCATTCCCGGGACGACCCACATAGCTGCCCTGCGCGACGACTTTCTTGAATTCTGCGACGGGCTGAACCTCGACGCGATCATGGACCCGATGAAGTTCTGATGACGATGCCGGAACCCGGATCGAAAGCGCCCAATCTCTCCGGCATCATTGCCAGCGGAACGCAGCTCGAGCTGTCGTCGCTGCGTGGAAAATGGGTCATCGTATATTTTTACCCGAAAGACAACACCCCCGCATGCACCAGCGAGGCGCAGGATTTCCGCGACCTGCACAAGCAGTTCGAGAGTCGCAACGCGGTAGTCATCGGTGTTTCGCGTGACACTGCGCGCGTGCACGCCAACTTCGCGACCAAGCAGCAATTGGCCTTCGCGCTCGTCGCCGACACTGACGAGACCTGGTGCAAGGCCTTCGATGTCATCCACGAGAAGGTACTTTACGGCCGCCGCTACCTGGGCATAGTGCGCAGCACCTTCCTGATCGATCCGGCGGGCCGCATCCACCAACGCTGGAGCCCGGTAAAAGTGCCGGGCCATGCGGCGCAAGTGCTAGAGAGCATCCCACACGCGTGACTATCGCGGCCGCCCGCGCAGCACGCCGTTCCGGCCCACGCCGGCACCATCACCGCCCTTCCCCCGCCCGAGGCTGAAGCATGACCCGAGGCAAGCGCATCTACGTGCTCGACACCAACGTGCTGATGCACGACCCGACCTCGCTGATCCGCTTCGAGGAACACGACGTCTTCGTTCCCATGACAGTCCTGGAAGAGCTGGACAACGCCAAAAAAGGAACATCTGAAGTATCGCGCAATGCGCGCCAGGTCAGTCGTTTCATCAATGAGCTGATCGAAGCCCAGGGCAGCAGCAACATCACCTCGGGTATCACCCTGAACCGGCCACAGGGCCTGCAG
>JBBQZR010000030.1:0-71999 GCA_038207515.1 Lysobacterales bacterium
CCGAAGTTCCAGGCGCGCGACGCGATGGTGCCGTCGGAGTCGGTGGAGGTGTCGGTGAACGTGGCGGTCAGGCCGCTCGTGCTGCTGGTGAAGTTCGCCACCGGCGCGACATTGCCCGGACCGCTGGACACCGTGACCGAACCGGTCCTGGTGTTGGTCGCACCAGCGTTATCGGTAACGGTCAGCGTGACCGTATAGGTGCCGGCTGACGCGTAGGTGCGGGTCGGGTTCGTCGCGGTCGAAGTACCACCGTCGCCGAAGTTCCAGGCGCGCGACGCGATGGTGCCGTCGGAGTCGGTGGAGCTGTCGGTGAACGTCGCGGTCAGGCCGCTGGTGCTGCTGCTGAAGTTCGCCACGGGCGGCGCGTTGCCGGCCGGGCCGGCGAAACCGCCAATGCCATAAACGTCCTGGGACTGCGCCGTGCCGCCGGCCTCGTCGCGATTGTCGGTGTAGATGGCCATGATTTCGCTCAGCGCCACGTCCATGCCGTTGTAGTCACCCCATTCGAAGGAATCGGTGAGGTTCCTCGACGTGACCGTCGTCAGCCGCGTCGCGGCGCCCCAGGTGACGCCGCCGTCGGTGGATACGGCGTAGTAGAGATCGGTGCCGCTGCGGCTCGTCGAATGGCGCGTGTCGTAGTACATGACGAATACACGGCCGTTGCGGTCTACCGACAGCCACTGGTTGAAGCGGTCGACCGTGCTCACGTCGCTGCTGGAATGCGGCGAGGAAATCTGCCAGGTCGCGCCGCCGTCACGCGAGCGCGCCACGCGGATGATGGCGTGGTTCGCCGTCGCGCTGGTGTTGTTTTCCGTCGTCGAGGTGTCGGTCCAGGACACATAGAGGCTGTTGTTGAAGCTGCCGCCGGAACGATCCGCGTCGACCGAGACATAGGTGAACGCGCGGCGCGTTTCCATGGCCGGGATCGGGAAGTCGAAATCGGCGTTGGTCGTGCTGACCGTCGTCGCCGCGCTGAAGCTCGCGCCGCCGTCGGTGGACTTGGACATGCGGATGGCCTTGCTGACGGTGCCGCCGGAAACCGCCGGATAGAAGAAGTAGACGTTGCCCGCCGTATCGGAGGTGATGTCGCTGCCGATGCCGCGGCTGCCGCTGTCGAGGGTCAGGGTGCTGCCGAAGACAGTGCCGCCGTTGGTCGATCGCGCGATCTTCTGCACGTTGTTGTCGTGCCAGGCCACGTAGATGTTGCCTTTGTGCGGCGACGTCGCATGCATGTCGACGTGCAGGTATTCCTTGTCCGAGGTGTTCTGGTTGGATAGGGTCGCGCTGCGTGTCCAGCTCGCGCCGTTGTCCGTGGAGCGATAGAAATACACATTGGTGCCGCCGCCGACCACGGTCGACAGCGCGCTGGCGTAGCCGACGGTGCCGTCGGGCGACCAGCCCACGGCCGGATCGCAGCAGGTGTCGGCCAGCGATATCGCGCTGCCCCAGCTCACGCCGCCGTCGGTCGAGCGCCACATCTTCTGGCCGCTGCCCGGGCCGTTGGTGCCGGCGATCACGACATTGGTGTTGACCGGGTTGATCGCGACGGCCGATTCGGCCCCGCCGGCAGGCATCGTGATGCGTTTCTCGCCGCCGAGAAAATTCTGGAAGATGCTGCCGCGCGCGTCCTCGTCGGCGGGTGCGGATTCGTGGACCCGGAAGCGGCCCGCCGAATCGGACGTGACCGCCCGGTAGGTGACACCATTGATGCGAAAGCCCTGGTACTTCGCCAGGTAGCCGTTCGTCGCGCTGCGCGGGTACTGCACCGGACCGAAGGTCGGCAGTTCCTTGTTCGCCTTGCGCATTTCGACGCGGTAGAACGCCGGGATCGCGACGATCGTTTCGTGTTCATTTTTGGACAACAGCGCCAGGTCTTCCGCCGTGAGCGCGTAGTTGCGGTCGTCCCAGGGGCCCAGCAACTGCAGTGCGGCGTAGTCGACGCGCTTGTCGGCGCCTCTGGCCGCGTCGATCGTGAATTCGACGGCGCGACCGGCGCCGTGTTCCTCCTCGGCCTGCAGCGCGGTGCCCATACTGCAACCCAGTGCCGCGACGAGCAGCAGCGGCAGCCGGCCGATTTTCGACTTGTTCATTTTTACAACCCTCCCATTCATCCACGAATGCACCAGGCGGAATGCCTGGCGCCCCCGTCGCGAACGGATCGGCGGATGGCGCGGCGATGGCTGCCGCGCACTGTTTGCCACGCCGATGTGCTCGCGACCCGTACGGCTGCTGCTGGGACCTATGGCGGTTCCCGGACTGCTTGCCGCGGCTGAACAACCCCCGTTGCGTCAGCCGACAACCGTTTACAGGAGGATTTGATATCCGTCTATAGGATGATTCAAATGCGTCTAAAGGTGGAATTGTGCGTTTGCATCAATAACCGGAACGCGGTTCTTGCGCTGGGTTGCTGCCGGCGGACGCGGCAACGCCATTGAATGCCGCGCTCGGTTCGTCAGTGACCGGCCGTTCCGGTGCTCGTCTGCAACGCGATTGGCGTGTGTGCGGTGCAACACAACGGAACCGCCACCATGTCCCCGCCTCATCGCTTCCCGCTGTCGTCACAGGGCCGTGCTGCTGTGCGTCCTGACCGCGCCGGTGTTCGCCGGTGACATCACCGTCACTACCGCCGTCGCCGACAACTTCGCTAACGGCGGCGCGAAGCCATGCAGTCCCCGTTCAACGGTGCCGCCCACCAGGGCTGTACCGGCGCGAGCGCGGCCGGGCCGGACACGATCAAGTTCTTCGCCAACAGCACCGCCGTGCCGGTGCAGCTCGCCCAAAAGCAAAGCGTTGATTTTTTGCGGCGAAGATGGCGAAGGGGAGGGCGGTACTAGCGAAACTCCTTCTCAGCGTCGCGGCGGCTGGGCTATCGTCGGCCGCATGACGACCCTGTTCATCTCCGACCTGCATCTCGACGAAGAGCGGCCTTTCATCACCGAACTGTTCCTGCAGTTCCTGCGTGGCGAGGCGCGTGAGGCGCAGGCGCTGTACATCCTCGGCGACCTGTTCGAGAGCTGGATCGGCGACGATGACGACGCGCCACTCGCGCTGCGGGTGCAGGACGCGCTGGGCGAATTGTCGCGCAGCGGCGTCGCCACGTACTTCATGGCCGGCAACCGCGATTTCCTCGTCGGTCCGCGCTTCGCGCAGCGCAGCGGACTGACGGTGCTCGACGATCCCGCACGCATCGACCTCGCCGGCGTGCCCACGTTGCTGATGCACGGCGATACCTTGTGCGCCGACGATGTGGCCTACCAGAAATTCCGCGCGCAGGTGCGCGATCCGGCCTGGCAGCAGGCCTTTCTCGCGCAGCCGCTGGAACAGCGTCGCGCGTTCGCCGCGCAGGCGCGCGCGCAGAGCAAGCTGCATACCGGCACCGCGATAGCGCAGATCATGGACGTGACCGACACGGCCGTGCATGACGCGCTGCGGACCCAGGTTGCGCAGCGTCTGATTCACGGTCATACGCATCGCCCGGCGCGTCACCGTGTCGACCTCGGCGATCGCGTCGCCGAACGCATCGTGCTCGGCGACTGGTACGAGCAGGGCAGTGTGCTGCGCGTCGATGGCAGCGCGATCAAGCTCGCGCGCTTCCGCTGACGCACCGTCGCGCAGCAGCGGGACGACCGCTGCTAGCGGACGAAATCGCGCTGGAGCAGACCGTATAGCGCCGTGTCGGTGATTTCGCCGTTCACGAGCCAGCGTTCGCGCAGATAGCCTTCGCGCTGGAAGCCGAGGCGTTCGATCAGGCGGCAGGACGCTTCGTTGCGCGGGTCGATGTCCGCTTCGACGCGGCGCAGCTCCAGTGCTTCGAAGCCATAGCGCAGCACCGCGCGCAGTGCTTCCTGTGCATAGCCCTGGCCCCAGTGTGACGGGTGCAGCTGGTAGCCGGTCTCGGCGCGCCGCTGTACGCGGTTGATCGCGAACAGCGTGACGATGCCGATCAGTTCGTCCGCGCCGGCGAACGTGATCGCCCACGGCCAGACTTCCTCGCGCTCGCTCATGCGGCGGCGCTGTTCGAACCAGTCCAGCGCCTGCTGTTTCTCGCTCCAGGTTGCGAAACTCCAGTAGCGCATCGCGCGCGAATCCGAATGCAGCAGGTAGATCTGTTCGAGATCGCTGCGCTGCACGGTGCGCAGGCGCAGGCGCGCGGTGTCGAGCACGGGTACGGCACTCAGGCTGTCACTCATCAAGGCCTCCTCGAGAGCCATGGACTTCTAGCAGGTTGTTGAGAAAGGGACGAAAGCCCCTTTCTCAATCGAACGGTGCAAGCGAAGCTTGCCCACGTTCTCCGAGAATCAATCGCTTACGCGATCGACTCTCGGGCGATCCCAGCGGGATCGCGCTAGCAGGCTGTTTCTCAACAGCCTGCTAAAGGCACGGATGATGCCCGCTTGCACGCCTGGCTAGCCAGCGCTGGCGCAGTCCTTGCGATCCCGGCCTGCTACAGTTCGGCGGACTCGACGACGCGCAGGATGCATCGCATGGCCACCATTCTGATCCCGGGCATCAAGGGCAGCGAACTTGCCGACAGCTATCCGCTGGACTGGCCGGTGCGCTGGAGTCTCGAGGACATGGTGTTCGGCGACGCGTTCGAGAACCCGCTGGACTTCGCCCTGATCGACGGCCGCTACGAGGCCAACGACGGCCACCGCATGCTGCCGTCGCGGCCGATCCGCTACGCCTACGGCGAGATGGTCGGCAAGCTGCGCGCATGGAAGCCGAACGAATCGCTGCATGTCTTCACCTACGACTGGCGCCGCCCGATCGAGCACGCGGCGCAGAAGCTCGCCGAATTCTGCGACGAACTGCGCGGGCGCCAGGCGCGGCTCAAGCGCTCGACCGCGCTGAATTTCGTCACCCACAGCATGGGTGGGCTCGTGCTGCGTTCCCTGCTCGCGCTGCGCGGTGGCAAGGATCCGTTCGCCGACACAGGCCGCATCGTCTTTATCGCGCCGCCGTTCCGAGGCTCGGTCGCCGCGACACAGATGCTCATCGCCGGCGAGCGCGACGGCTGGTTCGGCACCGACGAGGACTACCGCAAGATCGCGCGCAGCTTTCCGTCGGTCTACCAGATGACGCCGCACTTCGCCGACTGCTGCGTCGACGAGCAGGGCAACCGCGTCGACCTGTTCGACGCGGCCAACTGGCAGGCGAACGTGCGCGACGGCAGCGGCGGCTTCGACGCGCGCTTCGTCGCCGATGCGGAAGCCTTCTTGTGCGGTGCGTCGCGACGCGGCGGCAGCAGCCCGGCGTGCATGCTCGACGATGCAGCACTCGCGGCCAACGCCGAGAACATTTTGATTCTGCAGGGCACCGGCATCCCGACACCGCACCAGTTCACCGTGCAGCGCGCGAACACCAGCAATCCGAACTGGTTCGATTTCGCTGGCGCGCGCAAGGACAACCTCGGTGACGGCCGCGTGCACCTGCGCAGTTCCGCGATACCCGGCGTGACCCTGGCTGGTTTCGCCGGCGCGCTCGATCATGGCCGCGTCTGCCGCGACACGCGCGTGATCAACACGGTGTCCCTGTGGCTCGAAGGCAAGCGTGCGCTGCGCATGCTGCCGCGCGGTCCCGATCACACGGTGGAGCGGCGCAGTCGCAGCTATTTCGGTGCCTGGGACGGCGACATCGGGAGCTTCGAGACGCATATCGTCTGAGCCGTGATGCCGCGCTACAGCGGCCGTGCGTAGCGCCGTCCGGTCAGTTCATAGCCGAGCCGTTCGTAGAACGCGTGCGCGCCGGCGCGGTGCACGGCCGTCGTGACGACCAGCCGGCTCGCGCCGTTACGCTCGGCCCAGGTTTCCGCGGCCGCGACGAGCGCGCGGCCGGCGCCGCTGCCGCGCGCGCCGCTCGCGACGACGAGCAGGGTCAGCTGCACCGCCGGTTCGTCGCGATTGAGGCTGTCGTGCGCGTGCACGGTCGCCAGGCCGCAGACCGTGCCGCCGCGGGCCGCGACCAGCGCGATCGCGCGCGGATCGCCGGCGATCCGCGCGAGGCGTTGCGCCGACTGCGTTGCATCGGCCGGATAACCCAACTCGCCGAGCAGCACGGCCAGCGCTGCCGCATCGGAGGTCTCGGCGGGACGGATGTCGACGCGTTCGGTCATGTGGATCCCGTCGTTGCGATGGCACTGCGGATCTTGCCGCAACACGTGCTATTCCCCAAGACAGCGGCGCGCGGTGCACGCGCGGACGAGCGGCGTTCATGCAGCGTCGGGTAGCGTGCGTCGCCGGCCTCATCCGTGCTGGCACTGCACGTGTCCCACCCTACGATCCGTTCCCATCCACTCCCTCTTCAAGGCGATCCATGCGCTCGGTACTGCTCAGTGGTCTGATGTTCGCGTCCACGTCCCTCGTCGCTGCCGAATCCCCACCGCCCGCGCCGGCAGCGCTGCTTGAAACCGTCGTCGTCAGCGGCGTGCAGCCCGGGCCGGGACTATGGAAAGTGTCGAAGGACGATCATGTGCTCTGGGTGCTGGGCACCTTGTCGCCACTGCCCCAGCGCATGGAATGGGACTCGAGCGACGTCGAGCGCGTGATCGCCGGCGCGCAGCGCGTACTGCTGTCGCCGAGCGCTTCAGTCGACGTCAAGGGTGGCGCGCTCGGCGGATTGCTTCTGCTCCCGAGCCTGCTCAAGGCGCGCAACAACCCGGACAAGCAGACGCTCGCCGACGTGCTGCCGGCCGACGTCTACGCGCGCTGGCAGCCGCTGAAACTCAAGTACATCGGACGCAGCGATGCGGTCGAGAAGCGCCGGCCGATCTTCGCCGCGCAGACGCTCTACCAGGAAGCCACCGAGGACGCGGGGTTGCGCCTGAGCGCCGGCGTCGGCGACAAGGTGGAGAAATTCGCAAAGAAGCACGATGTCCCCGTGGAACGGCCCACGATCAAGTTCAGGCTTGCCGAACCCCGCGCGGCCCTGCGCGAATTCTCGCGTTCCGACGTGGACGACGTCGACTGCCTGCGCAAGACCGTCGAACGCCTCGAAACCGATCTGCCGGCCATGCAGCTGCGCGCGAATGCCTGGGCGGTCGGCGACATCGAGGCGCTGCGCGCGTTGCGGTTCGTCGACCAGAATCAGGCCTGTGAGGACGCGATGCTGAAGAACAGCACTATGCAGGAACACGGCATGGGCGATATCAAAGAGCGCGTCGCAACGGCGTGGCTGACGGCCGCGGAAAACACGCTGCGCGACAACGCCGTCTCGTTCGCGGTACTGCCGATCCGCGCGATACTGGACGACGACGGTTTCATCGCGACGCTGCGCGCACGCGGTTACGAGATCGAGGCGCCGGAATAGCGGCGTCATCGCCCATCGCGCGAGCTGTCGCTCCTACGATTCCCGATTCCCGATTCCCCACTCAAGCAAACACCACCATGCTCTGCCGGCTCAGTGCGACCGGCGTGCCGTCGGGCGCGACGATCCAGGTCGACTGGCTGGTATAGCCGTCGCGCGCGGCGACGAGTTCCGCGTCGACGCGCCAGCCGGCCAGCGGCTGCGCCGAATAGTCTTCGACCAGCAATTCCAGCATCCACGTCAGCGAACTGCCCGGCGACACGCCGTCCATCCACGACAGCGCGACCGGCGGCACGAAGTCGGCAATCGCGAGCAGATGCCATTCGCTCGTGCCGCCATCGTCGCGGACGCCGACCTCGAAACGGTTCATGATCGCCGGCGTGGCCGTGAACGGCAGCGCGCCGTCGCGCAGGTTCACGGCAAAGTGCTGCATGAAATTCGGCGTGACGCCGGGCAGGAAAGGCAGTGGCCTCGGCATGGCCTCGGCGGTGTCGGCGGCGAGCACCGGCGCATGGGTCACACGCGATGCGCGGCCGCTGCCGAACACGCCGATCACGAGAGCGAGCAGCCCACCGTGCTCGTCTTCCAGCCGCGCCTGCACGTGTACCGCGCTCTTGCCGCTGCGCAGCAGTTGGGCGACCGCGCGCACCTCACCGGCCGGCACCGGTGCGATGAAGGTCATCTGCAAGGTGCGCAACGGCAGTGCGGCCGGCAGCTGCGCGCGCATGGCCGCGACCGCGATCGCTGCCTGCAGGCCGCCGAACACGCTGCGGCCCTGCAGCCAGTCGTCGCCGACCGTGACGCGCAGGCGTTCCCCGTCGCGCACGGCGGTGGAAATCAGTTCGGACAGTTTCATCAGGCGTATTCCGGCAGGGCGATCCGTCGAGGGTAGTGCATCGCGCCGGCATCGACCGGTGCAGGATTCGCCACCGGCCGCAGGTCCGGCGCAATCCACCATTGGCCCTGTTCGGTTTGCGCTTCGCCACGGGTTTCACGGCTAGCAGGCTGTTGAGAAACAGCCTGCTAGAGCGATCCAGAAGGGATCGCCCGAGAGTCGATCGCGTCAGCGATTGATTCTCGGAGAACGTGCGCAAGCTCCGCTTGCGCCGTTCGATTGAGAAAGGAGCATATGCTCCTTTCTCAACAGCCTGTTTGAGCTGCAATGCGCAGGCAGCCTGCGCAGCCCGAATCACACCCTGTTTCCCACGCCGAGCCCCGTTGGAGTGCGCCATGCGCCGTTGCCCGCTGTTGTCATCGCTGCCGTTGTCATCGCTGCTGCTGTTCGCTGCTGCACCCGCGTTTGCCGCGACCTACCAGGTAGGGCCGACGCGCACGTATACGTCGCTCAACCAGTTGTTCACGGCGGTGAATCTCGGCGGCGGCGACATCGTCGAGGTGGACGGCAATGTCACCTATACGGGCGGCGTCATCGTGCCCGCGGCCGACGGCGGCAGCAGCGGCAATCCGGTCGTGATCCGCGGCATTCGCGTCAACGGCCAGCGTCCGCGCATCGACGGCAGCACCAATACGGTGGAATTCCGCCAGTCGAACTACGTGGTGTTCGAAGGCTTCGAGGTCACCGGCGGCATTTCCCGCTGCATCCTGCAGGGCGCGCACGAAGTCACCGTGCGCGACAGCGTGATCCACGACTGCGCCGGACACGGGATTCTCGGCACGGACCAGTTCTCCGGCTCGTTCACGCTGGAATACTCCGAGGTCTACGACGCCGGTGCGGGCACCTCGCAGCATGCGCTGTATATCCAGAGCGACGAGATCGCCTGGCCCGGCTCGGTGTTCCGCATGCGCTACAACTACATCCACGACAGCAATGGCGGCAACCTGCTCAAGTGCCGCCACGAGCGCGCCGAGGTCCACTACAACTGGTTCCAGGGCGCGGCTTATCACGAACTCGAACTCATCGGCCCGGACGAACAGACCCAACAGGACGGCTGGACCCGCGATCTCGTGCGCGAGAACCAGGACGTGGTCGGTAACGTCATCGTGCACAGCAACCCCGCGTTCGGCGCGGTCGTGCGCATCGGTGGCGATGGTTCCGGCGTCAGCAAGGGCCGCGCGCGCTTCGTCAATAACACCTTCCTGCTGACGTCCGGCCAGGACACCACGGTATTCCGCATTTTCCAGGAAATGCAATCCGTAGAAATGCACAACAACGTCATCGACGTGACCGCCGGCGGCGTGCCGCGCATCATCCGCGCGGTCGACGGCGAGCTGGTCTGGACCGACGGGCGGCAGATCCGCGGCAGCAACAACTGGATCGAAAGCACGGCGAGCTTCGTGCCGCCGATCGGTGAATGGGCCGGAACCTTGACCGGCACGAATCCCGGATTCACGAACGTCGCGAGCTATGACCTGCGTCCGGCCGCCGGCAGCCCGTTGCGCAACGCCGGCAACAATGCGCCGGCCGGCAATCCCGCGTTCGCCTTTCCGGGACCGCTGTTTCCGCCCGCGTTCCTGCCGCAGCGCAGCGTTGCCGTGGTCGGTACCGCGATGTCGCGTCCGGCCGATGGACTCATCGACATCGGCGCGCTGGAACTCGCGACCGATGGCATCTTCGCGAACGGCTTCCAGTAGGGTTATTCGTCGGCCTGACCGCGCCGGCTCGGCCTGACCGGCAGCGGCGCGAGTATCCAGGCCAGTGCGATCAGCTTGTCGCGCGACGCGCTGCGCGGCTTGTGCAGCAGTTCCAGCGCGCGCGCGAGCAGGCGGTTGATCTCGGCCAGGTCACGCCGGTCGACCCAGCCCTTGCTGCGCGAGGCCCACACTTCGCGTTCCGCGCCTTCCGTCGCCACGTCGCTGCGCTTCAGCGCGGCGGAAAAATCGCGCGCGGCGATGCGCATCATGCTCGCGCCGACCTTGTCCACCGCCGCTGCGCCGGCGTTGCGGCCGCCGCGATAGCGCAGCTGCAGGCGCGAGCCCTTTTCCACGCGTGTGCGATAGCGGCGGCCGTCGCCGTCGTCGGGCAGCTCTTCGAGCAGGCCGCCGCCGACGAGCAGGCGCAGGTGGTAGTACAGGCCGTCGGCGGGACGGCCGAGCTGCGCGGCGAGGGTCGCGACAGAGGCTTCGCCGCCAAGCGCTTCCAGCGTATCGACGAGTTCCTGCCGCGCCGGCGCGGCGAGCAGGGCGATTTCGCGCGGCTTTTCGACCGCGCGATTGGCGGCGCGATTGGCGGCGCGACTGGCGGCGGCGGGGCGGGGCTTGCGGGGCTGTGCCATCGGTTGGGTTGCCTTCGTTGAAAAAGCGATTGAATATTCAATATCAGAATGATCAACCACGATAGAACGGACTGCAAGCGCTGGCAGGCGCGTTGCGGACCAAAACGGGAGAAAGCCATGTTTGTACGTGCGCTATCGCTGTTGCTGCTGGCGTTGTCAAGCGTCGCGGCCGCCGCGCCCGACGCGGCGGCCCTGCTGGCCCGGGCCAAGGCGGCCAGCGGCGGCGAAAACTGGAATACGGCCACGAGCCTGTCGGGCCAGGGCGAGATGAAGGCCGCCGGGCTCAGCGGGCCGGTCGAAACGCGCGAGGAACTGACCACGGGCCGCAACGTTGCGCGCTACAACCTCGGGCTGTTCAAGGGCGCCAGCGGTTATGACGGGTCCGTGTCCTGGAACCAGGATGGGGGCGGCGAGGTCGCCCGCCTCGACGCACCCGAGGCGCAGCGCCAGGCGCGCACCGCGGCCTGGCTCAGTGCGCGGGCGTTCTGGTTTCCGCAGCGCGGCGCGGCCGTCTATGCCGCGCCGCAGGCGCGCGAGGCGAACGGCCGGCGCTATAGCGTCGTCACCGCCACGCCGGCCGGCGGCGACGCGGTGGAACTTTGGTTCAACGCCGACAGCGGCCTGATCGAGCGCTATGTGACCGGCCTGACCGCGCAGGACCACACCGTCATCGTGCTGGACGACTGGCGCGACGTCGACGGCCTGCGCCTGCCGTTCCGCCAGATCACCGACCGCGGCGTGGACGAGGCGAACCGCATCGACATCGTCTATGCGAGCCTGACCACGAAAGGCGCGATCGCTGACGCGGACTTCGCCGTGCCCGCCCTGGGCGGCGGCGCGAAGATCGTCGACGCGTCGGGCCTCACGCGCATTCCGTTCCGGCTCGTGCGCGACCATATCCATGTGCAGGCGCAGGTCGACGGCCAGCCGGTGCAGATGCTCGTCGATACCGGCGGCGTCAACATTCTGCTGCCGGCCGCGGTCGCGCGGCTGAAGCTGAAGACCGAAGGCCAGCTCAGCGCGCGCGGCGTCGGCGAGCAGCGCACCGACGTCGCGCTGACGCGGGCGACGTCGCTGCGTCTGGGCGGTGTCGCGTTCGACCAGCCGCTGTTCTACGTCATCGATTTCGGACAGCTGCCCAACGTCGAGGGCGAGGACTTCGACGGCGTGATCGGCTACGAGCTGTTCCAGCGTTTCGGCGTGACGATCGACTACGTCAAGCAGGAACTCGTGCTGGCGCGGCCCGACGCGTTCTCGCCGCCGGCCGGCGCGAAGCCGGTGCCGTTCACGCTGGCCGAGCGCATCCCTATCGTGCAGGGCCGCATCGACGGTCGCACCGCGCGCATCGCGGTCGACACCGGTTCGGGCTCGGCGATCGACCTGCATTCGCCGTTCGTGCGGCAGCACGATCTCAAGCGCCGGTACGACGCGCGCTTCGAGCAGATTTCCGGCTGGGGCGTTGGCGGGCCGATGCGCGCCTGGCCGGTGCGCCTGGGCGAACTGGAAATCGGCGGCTTCGCGCTGCCGGATGTTGCCGCGAGCCTGTATACCGGCGACAAGGGCGCATTCGCCTCGCCCGACGTCGACGCGAACCTCGGCGGCCGCGTGCTAGGCCGCTTCACGGTCGCGTTCGACTACACCGGCAAGCGCATGTATCTCGCGCCGAATGCGCGCTATTGCGAGCCATTCCGCAACGACCGCAGCGGCATGGCGCTGCTGCGTGACGGCGACGCGATCAAGATCCACGAGACCATGCCCGGCGCACCGGCCGCGGCGGCAGGACTTGAGGCCGGCGATCGCATCGTGCGCATCGGCATGGAACCGGTCGGTGCGCGCACGCTGTCGCAATGGCGCGATTTCCTCTCGACTGAAGCGGCCGGCACGGCTATCGAGGTGGGCTACGCGCGCGACGGCAAGCCGCGCACGACGACACTCGTGCTCAAGGACCTGATTCCGCCGAAAGGAAAAACCGGCTAACGGCATTTAACCGGGTACCGGCGTGGCAGGCCGGCGGACCAGCGGCGTGGCCGGCGTGGCGTAACGCGACGCCGGCCACCGTTGTGCAGGAGAGCGTTCGATACCCTACGCCGACCTGCCCAGGGACCCGCCATGTCTTCCTACCTGTTCCGCTTCGCCGTCGTGCTGCTGGCCGCCGTACCGCTGCTGGCGCACGCCGTCAGCCTCGATATTCCCGCCGGCCATCCGCGCAACTGGTACGGCAACGCCGCGCGCCTGACTCAGGCGCGCGCGCACTACGTGTCGACACCGTTCACGCCGGCCGGCGAACCGACCACGTTGGCCTTCGGCCGCGCGCTGCGCGGCCTGCTCACGAACAGCACGGCCGACTGCGATCAGGCCGTAGCCTATCTGGGCACTTGGGAAGCACCCGCCGGCATCGGCGGTTTCCGCGACGCCACGCGCCAGCAAGGCGAGGCGCTGTTGCTGATCTACGACTGGTGCCATCAGCGCCTGTCGTCGGGCCAGATCGCGACGCTGGTCGCGCGCTGGAACGGCTACATGGACCGTGACAACGGCGACGACTTCGCCAACGAAGGCTCCGAAGCGAACAACTATTTCTGGGGCCGCGTACGCAACAACCTGCTCTGGGGCATCGCGAGCTTCGGCGACAACCCGCGCGCGCAGGAATTCATCGACAACGCGCTGGAGACGCGGCTCGGCGACTGGTTCCCGTCCTGGTACCAGGACTTCGGCCGCGGCGGCGTGTTTCCCGAAGGCGCCGACTACGGTTCAGTCACGCTGTCGTATCCGATCGTGCCGTTCCAGAGCGCGGCGGATTTCGGCTTCGATCCGTATGCGCAGACCCCGTATTTCCAGGAAGCGCAGTACGCGCTGATCTACGGCACCACGCCGGGTCCGACCAGCATCACTGGCGTCCCGCCGGCCGGCAACGTGCTGTTCCCGTTCAACGACGACGCGACCTTCTTCGAAGGCAGTCCGATCAACGTGCGCACCTACTACGGCGACGCCGCGCGCTACTTCGGCCAGCGCAACGCGGCCAGCGGTAACGCGCGGCACATGCGCGCCTGGCTCGCGGCGACCCATGCGGGACGCAGCTGGATGTTCGATGCGTTGGGCGGGGCCGGCCAGCCGGCGGATCTGAACACCTTGCCGCTGGATTATTTCGCGCCCGGTGCGGCGGTGTTCTACGCGCGCAGTGCGTTCGACGCGAACGCGAGCGCGCTGCATATCCAGCTCGGCACGCCGGGCGGTGTGCAGCACCGCCACCGCGACGCGGGCAATTTCCAGTTCTGGCGCAAGGGCCGCTGGATCACGCGCGAAAGTGTCGGCTATTCCAAGCCGCTGCGCGGCTTCGGCGGCGTCGGGCAGATCGATACCGAGCACCACGTCGCGCACAACGGTCTGCTGTTCCAGGGCCGCACGACCGGGCGCTGGGTCGGCAGCGGGCCGATCGTGATCCCGCCGGGCGCCGATCGGGGCGATCAGCCCGATGGACTGCCCGAAGTCGTGCGCCTGCACCATCATCCCGAGTTCGGCTATGTCGCGACGGATTTTTCGAGGGCTTACCGCAATACCGGCGGGCGTCGCGTCGACTGGCCCTATGCGGACAAGGCTGTGCGCGAGTTCCTGTTCCTGCGCCGCTTCGGCGCGCTCGTGATCCTCGACCGGATGCGCGCGAGCGGCGACTCGCAGCTGCCGTTCTATTTCACGCCCAACTGGATCAGCAGCATCGAAGGCAGCGGCGCGCCGGATCCGCAGGCCCTGCATGTGAATGCGGACGCCGTGGTGCGTACCTTCCTGATGCATTTCGAGACTGCGCCGGCGACCGTGGCGAACCGCGCGAGCGCGACGGTCGGCAATCAGGTCGCCGAACTCATCACACTGCTGCCGGCCAATCCGGTCTACCGCGTCGTCAACGAAGACGTCGCCGGCGCCGAACTGTACGGCCAGCACCGGCTGGAACTGGATTCCCGCGGCAGCGTCGAGAGCTATTTCCTCAACGTCGTGCACGGCCGCGACAGCGGCGCGACCGCGCTGGCCGCGAACCTCGTCGACAACGGCAGCAGCTGGACGCTGACCTTGAGCGATGCGCTGCAGGGCAGCGTCAGCGTGGTGCTGCTCAAGGGTATGGCCTCGAGCGGCGGCAGCGTCACCTTCGGCGCTGCCGCGCCGGTGCCGCTGCACGGCGGCGTGCAGGGCATCACGGTCACGAGCGAGGGACCGGTCTGGGCGTCACTGCAGGATGCGATCTTCGCGAACGGGTTCCAGATGCCGTGACGCGACGCGCGATCGCGCGGACGGCAACGTCGTCGCCCGCGTGATCGGTCGCGGCTCAGGCGCCGCCGGTGGCCGCGGTCACGACGATCTCGACCTTCCACTGCGGATTGGCGAGTGCGGCCTGCACGGTCGCGCGCGCCGGCGTGTGGCCGGGCACGACCCAGGACTGCCAGACCGCATTCATCGCGTCGAAGTCAGCGAGGTCGACGAGGAAGATCTCGGCGCGCAGCAGGCGCGACTTGTCGCTGCCGGCACGGTCGAGCAGCGCATCGATCGCGGCGAGCACCTGTTGCGTCTGGCCGGTGATATCTGCGGCGGCATCGTCGGCAATCTGCCCGGCGAGATAGATCGTGCCGTTGTGCACGACCATTTCGGACATGCGCGGGCCGGTGTCGAAACGCTGGATCATGAGGATTCCTTGTGTGTGATTGCCGAGAGCTTAAGCCCTCCCCTTCAAGGGGAGGGTTGGGTGGGGATGGGTTTGATGTTGATGTTGATGTTGCTTCGTCGGGAACAAAAAAGTACATGTGATATCGGGAATGCAGCTTTTTGCGTCACGTCCCCTATGTCACGCGAACACCATCCCCACCCAACCCTCCCGCCCGTGGGGCGTTCAGGACGATGAGAACCTACGGTTCTAAACCATCGTCCTTCACACCATTGAAGGGGAGGGCTTTTCAACGGCTCGTGGGTCGGCTATCGCACCGGATCGATCTTGAGAACTTCGCCGGGATTCGCATCGGTCAGCAGATACAGGCCGCCGTCCGCGGCGACACGCACGTCGCGCAGGCGCTGGCCGAGTTCGGCAAACAGCACTTCCTGCACGCCGGCCTCGCCGCCGCGCAGCGGTATGCGCCGCACCTGCCGCGCGGCGAGCGCGCTGACCAGCAGGCTGTCGCGCCATTGCGGAAACGCATCGCCGCGATACAGCGCGAAGCCGGCGGGCGCGATCGACGGCGTCCAGTGCAACAGCGGTGGTTCGAGGCCCGGCCGTTCCGTATACGGCGAAACCACCGCGCCGGTGTAGTCCAGGCCGTAGGTGACCAGCGGCCAGCCGTAGTTACGGCCGGGCCGGATACGGTTGATCTCGTCGCCGCCGCGCGGACCATGTTCGTGTGCATAGATCGTTCCGTCGTTCGCGTCGACCAGCAACCCCTGCACGTTGCGATGGCCGAAGCTGTAGATCTCGGGCAGTGCATCGTCGCGGCCGACGAAGGGATTGTCGGCCGGCACGCTGCCGTCGCGATTGATGCGCACGAGCTTGCCGAGGTGACTCTCGAGGTTCTGCGCTTCCTCGCGGAACGCGAAGCCGTCTCCGAGCCCGATCACGAGGCTGCCGTCGGCGAGCTGCGCCATGCGCGCGCCGTAGTGCGCAGTGCCTTTCTTCAGCGGCCGCGCGGCGAACAGGGTCTTGACGTCGGTGACCGCAACGCCGTCGAAACGCGCGCTGACCACGTTCGTCGCGTTCGCGTCGCGGCTGCCGGCGGCAAACGACAGATACAGCGTGTGGTTCTGCGCGAAACCGGCATCGGGCAGCACGTCGAACAGGCCGCCCTGGCCGTGCGAGAGCACGGCCGGCACGCCGGCGACCGGCTCGGCACGCAGCACGCCGTTCTCGATCACGCGCAGCCGGCCCGGACGTTCGGTCACGAGTACGCGGCCGTCGGGCAGGGTGGCCAGCGACCAGGGATGGTCCAGGCCTCCGGCGACGGTCGTGACGCGGTAGTCGGCGGCCACCGCGGCGCCGCCGACAAAAAGCAACAATGCGGCAATGCGCATGGGCACTTGCTCCAGCCGAAGGGCTGGACCTTAGCAGAAGCCGCGCGTGCCGCTGCCGCGGTGTGGCGCGGATCGACTACGCTGCACGCCTCCCGCGCAAGAGATCGCCGCCATGGCCGGTTTGCCGCTTTCCTGGACACGCCGCTGCACGGCATTCCTGCTCGCGCTGCTGGTCTGCGTGCTCTGCGGATCGATCGCGCAGACCCAGTTCAACCTGGCCGAGCTGCGGGCGTTGGGCCTGCCCATCCCGGCGGACGTGCGCCTGCAGACGACCGGGCGCGATCTCTACGGTTTCGGCCCGCTGTATGCGGCCATCGTCGCGGTCGGATTGCTGCCGGCCTTCGCGCTCGCCGGTGCACTCGCGCGCGGTGGCCGGGCGCGTGTGCCGTTGTACCTGCTGGCCGGCGGCAGCGCGGTCTGGGCTGCTCTGGCCAGCGCGAATGCGCTCGCCGGGATCCCTGTGCTCGTGTTCGCGACGCGCGAGCCGGCAGGCCTGGCCTGCCTCGTCGCCGGCGGCGTGCTGGCCGGCGCGGTCTACGCCCTGCGTACGCGCTGACGACTGCAGTCGCAAGTACGTTGTGTGAGCGGCTGCGCAGTTCTGTTGCGCATACGCCTCGGTTTCCGCCTGGCGGCCGACACCGGCTTCCGCCGACCGGCACTGCGAATTTGCGCAAAACCCGCGCCATACTTGCCATTCCCGCAGGACGCGCCTGGCGACGGCTCCAACAGGTTGTTGTGAAAGGAGCAGATGCTCCTTTCACAATCGAACGGTGCAAGCGGAGCTTGCGCACGTTCTCCGAGAATCGATTGCCTAGACTATTGATTCTCAGAGAATCAATTGCTTACGCGATTGACCCTCGGGCGATCCATGCCTGGATCGCATCAGCAGGCTGTTTCTCGACCGCCTGCTGAGTCGCCGCGCTGCCGTTCGGCCGGGATACGCAAACGGTTTCTTGGGTTTCAATTCGGGGGTTTTTCGCAATGCGCAACCTACATCTCCTGCCGGCAGCGCTGCTGCTGGCCTTCGGCGCGAACGCGGCCATCGCCGCCAGCGCCACTGAAGCGCTCTGGGCCGAAACGTCGCAGCGCGCATTGGCTGCCGACGCGCCGCCGGCGACGCAGTTCCGCGCTGTCGCGCTGGACGCCGCGGCACTGCAGGCTTTCATCAATGACGGTGCCGGCCGTGGCGAGACGCTGGCGCTGCCGCGTCCCGAGGGTGGCTTCGACGAATTCGTGCTCAGCGATTCGGGCGTGATGCCGCCGCAACTGGCCGCGAAATATCCACAGATCAGGAGTTATGTCGGCGTTGCGGCCGACGGCACCCAGGCGCGTATCGACGTATCGCCGCTGGGCTTCCAGGCCATGGTCTTCGCCCACGACGGTGTCTGGGTCGTGCAGCCGCAGGACAGCAGCGGCGGCAACGCGTACATGAGCTTCGCGCGCGGCCAGCTCCAGGCGAGCAAGGATTTCCAGTGCGGCGTGCATGGGCGTCCGGTAGCGAACAACATCGATGCCGCGCTGCGCGCCGGCCCGTTGCCGCTGACCACGACCGGCACGATCAAGCGCGACTACACGATCGCGATGGCGGCCAATCACCAGTACGTGGACGCGGTGACGCCGGGCACGCCGACCGTGGCGACCGGCATGGCTGGCGTCGTCGCGACGATGAACCGCGTCAACCAGGTCTATGAAAAGGATTTCGCGATCCACATGACGCTGGTCGCGAACAACGACCTGCTGGTCTATCCCAACGCCGTCGGTGATCCGTATCCGAACGACGACACCGCGATCGACATCAACACCGCGCACATCGACTCGGTGATCGGCTCGGCCAACTACGACGTCGGCCATGTGCTGACGACCGGTTCGGGCGGCGTCGCCGGCCTCGGCGTGATCTGCATCGGCGGGCAGAAGGGCGACGGCACGACCGGTTCGGGCAATCCCACCGGCGATCCGTTCTGGATCGATTACGTGGCGCACGAACTCGGCCATCAGTTCGGCGGCGACCACACCTTCAACAGCACGACCGATTTCTGCGCCGGCAACCGCAACGGCCCGACCGCGTTCGAGCCGGGCAGCGGCTCCACGATCATGGCCTACGCCGGTATCTGCGGCGCGGCCGACCTGCAGCCGAACTCGGATCCGTATTTCACCGCGAGCAGCCTCAACGAAATCCGCACCTACACCTTCGGCGGCGGCGCGGGCTGCTCCACCACGACGACGAATCCGAGCGCCGTGCCGACCATCGCGCCGCTGTCGAACTTCATCATCCCGGCGCGCACGCCGTTCGTGCTGACCGGTTCGGCGACCACGACCAGCGCCGGCACGCTGAGCTACGACTGGGAGCAGAACAACACCGGTTCGACCAACAATAACTTGACCGTCGATCCGGGCAACGGTCCCATCATCCGTTCGCTGAACCCGACCGCGAGCGGCACGCGCATCGTGCCGCGCCTGTCGAACCTGATCGCCGGCACCGCGCTTACGGGCGAGATCCTGCCGACCACCAACCGCACCATGACCTTCCGCCTGACCGTGCGCGACAACGTGCCCGGCTTCGGCAGCACGAACAGCGCGGACATGACGGTGCAGTCGGTCGTCACCAGCGGCCCGTTCAAGGTCAACACGCCGAGCACCGCGGTCAGCTGGGCCGGTGGCAGCACGCAGAGCGTGACCTGGGACGTCGCCGGCACGACCGCGGCACCGATCTCCTGCAGCCAGGTCGGCATCGACGTCTCCACCAACGGCGGCCTGACCTACACGCAGCCGATCGGCACGTTCCCGAACACCGGCACCGCGTCCATCACGGTACCGAACGTCGCGACCGCCCAGGCCCGCGTGCGCGTGTCCTGCGTCGGCAACATCTTCTTCAACATCTCCGCACCGAACTTCACGATCACCGCGACCAGCGATCTGATCTTCGAGAACGATTTCGAACTCTGATTCGCGCCATCATGCCGGAACGAAAACGCCGCCCGAAAGGGCGGCGTTTTCGTTTGTGCGGCGGGAATAGGCACCTTGAATCGGGTCATCGGGATGCAGTGCCACTATCGCCGAAACGCACCCTCTCCCCCACGGGCAAAGCCCGTGGGGGAGAGGGTTGGGGTGAGGGGGAGAAGCGGAAATCCGCGGCACCGTCACGATTGTCGCGGCTTCGCTTCGCCGAAGACATGCAACAAGCGAAGCCGCGAAAATCAAAGCGGCTCGTTCGGCTGACGCTTCTCCCTCTCACCCAACCCTCTCCCCCAAGCGCGCGAACGCGCTTGGGGGAGAGGGCGAAAGCACGCCGAAATACGCGGAACTCTGGCAGAATTTCCACACGAAACGCGCATGATTCCGAACACCGAATATCGGGAATCACGCATCCAGCTTTCGTCGTCCCAGCGCCACCGACAGTCACCCCCCCACACCCGCCGCCACCCGGAGACGCCCGTGCTCGACCGCTGGTTCCTGCTGCGCGAAAACGGCAGCGACGTACGCACCGAATGCCTGGCCGGCCTCGCGACGTTTCTCGCCATGGCCTACATCATGTTCGTGAACCCGGAGATTCTCGCTGCGGCGGGCATGCCGCGCGATGCGGTGTTCGTGGCGACCTGTATCGCGGCGGCGATCGGCTCGGCGGTGATGGGGCTGTACGCGAACTATCCGATTGCGCTCGCACCGGGCATGGGCCTCAACGCGTATTTCGCCTACAGCGTGGTGCTGGGACAGGGATTCAGCTGGCAGGCCGCGCTCGGCGCGGTATTCCTGTCGGGCTGCCTGTTCCTGCTCGTGAGCCTGTTGCGCGTACGCGAGTGGATCGTCGATGCGATACCGCATTCGCTGAAGCTCGCGATCTCGGCCGGCATCGGCCTGTTCCTCGCCGTGCTCGGCTTCAAGAACGCCGGCCTGATCGCGGCCAATCCGGCCACGCTGATCGGTCTCGGCGACCTGCATGCGCCCAGCGTGCTGTACACCGCGGCGGGACTGCTGCTGATCGTCGCGCTGGAAGCGCGCCGCATACGCGGCGGCATCATCATCGGCATCCTCGCGGTGACGATCGCCGCGCTGCTGTTCGGTCATGCCACCTTCGCCGGCGTGTTCGCCTGGCCGCCGTCGCTGGCGCCGACACTGCTGCAGCTCGACATCGGCGCGGCGCTCGAAGCCGGTCTCGTGACCGTGGTGCTGACCTTCTTCCTGATCGAGCTGTTCGACGCGACCGGCACGCTGATCGGCGTCAGCCATCGCGCCGGGCTGCTCGACGAGAAAGGCCGCCTACCGCGTCTGCGCCGGGCGCTGCTGGCCGACTCCACCGCGATCGCGGCCGGTGCGGCGCTCGGCACCTCGTCGACGACGGCGTATATCGAGAGTGCCGCCGGCACGGCCGTGGGCGGACGCACGGGCCTGACCGCCGTCGTCGTCGCGCTGCTGTTTCTGGCCGCGCTGTTCCTGTCGCCGCTCGCGGCGACGGTGCCGCCGTTCGCGACCGCGCCGGCACTGATCTATGTCGCGATCCTCATGAGCCGCGGCCTGGCCGAAATCGATTGGGACGACCTGACCGAAACCGCGCCGGCCGTGATCTGCGCGCTGGCCATGCCGCTGACGTTCTCGATCGCGCACGGCATCGCGTTCGGCTTCATCGCCTATGCCGGCATCAAGCTGCTGGCCGGCCGCTGGCGCGAGATTCCGCCCGCGGTCGGCGTGATCGCCGTGGTCTTCATCGCGAAGTTCGCGTGGTTCTGAGCCGACGCCGTGCACACGCGTGCACGGCGTAGGAACGTCTTACGCACCCGGCCCGAACTGTCCGCTGACCGGATCGGAATCGGCCTGCGCCGAACGCGGCGCGAACGGCGTCAGGCTGACGCGCGCATACAGCTCGTCGCGCAGGGTCAGTACCGGCACGCCGAAGATGATGGTGTCGCCGTCTTCGTCGAGCCGGTTCTGCGACACCTGCTGGGTGAAGCTGCGCTTGATCGTGCCGGTGGCGGCCTTGATGAAGGTGGTCGCGATCACGGCGCGGTCCTCGTCGAAGATCGGATCGTCGCCGCGCAGCACGACTTTTTCCTCGAACACGGTGCCGGCGAGTTCTTCGCGCGGGTTGAAGCGCAGCGAATAGCTGACCGTGACCTTGCGGCGCTTGTTGCTGACGATGGGATCGATCTTCAGTACGACGTTGCTGATGGTTGCCATGGTGGTTCTCCAAGTGGTTGGAACGATTTGTTGCGATGTATCTCTGTGCGCATCCGCGCTGCATCTTTGAGCCGGTCTAGCGTTTCATGTCTGTCCTCCCCGCCCCCACGCATCGCGTGTTGTGGACAATGATGCAAACAACGCAAAAGGTGCGGCACTGGCACGCGGGATGGACGCACCTCTGTCTTTCGAGGGGTGCGGCGGGGTGTCGCGGAGAGGGGCCGGGCGGCGGCTGCCGCTACAATGGCCGCATGATCGTCAACATCGCCGCCTATCATTTCGTCCGCATCGACGCGCCGCAGGCGCTGATCGATACGCTGCGTCCGTGCGCGCAAGCGCAGCAGCTGCGCGGCACCGTCCTCGTCGCGGCCGAGGGCATCAACCTGGTCCTGGCCGGCGCCGCGGCCGGTATCGAAACCTTCCTGGAGCAGCTACGCGCCGACGCGCGGTTCGCGTCCATCGCGGTCAAGGTCAGCCACAGCGCGCACACGCCGTTCGCGCGGCTCAAGTTCAAGCTCAAGCGCGAGATCATCAGTTTCCGCCGCGATCACACCGACCCGCTGCAGGGGCGCGCGCCCGCGGTCGCGCCGGCGGCTCTCGCGCGCTGGATCGCGCAGGGTCACGATGACGCCGGCCGCCGCCTCGTGCTGCTGGACACGCGCAACCGCGAAGAGGTGCGCTTCGGGAGCTTCGCCGGTGCGCTGACCCTGCCAATCGACCGCTTCACCGACCTGCCGGCGGCGATGGCCGGACAATCGTCCGCGCTGGCCGATGCCGCGGTCGTGAGCTTCTGCACCGGTGGCATCCGCTGCGAGAAGGCCGCGCTATGGCTGCGCGAGAACGGCGTGCCGCAGGCGCTGCAGCTGGACGGCGGAATACTGGGTTACTTCGAACAGGTCGGCGGATTGGGTTATCAGGGCCACTGCTTCGTCTTCGACGAGCGCGTCGCGCTCGCGCCGGACCTGCGTCCGCTCGTGGACGCGGATGCGGTTGGCGCGGATTGTGGCTGATGCGCCCTGCGGCTAAAGTGCCCCGTATCAGGGAGAAAAACCGTATGACGCGAGCGTTGCCGTTGCCGCCGATCCCTATGCTGGACACCGGCCGCGCACCGCGCTGCGGCGCGTCACTGTCATCACCGTGCCGCGGTGTGTCCCGCTCATCGCCGCGCCGGGCTGCCGGTCCTAGTGTGGTGGACCTCTGAATCCGAATCCGGCCGTCGCCCCAGTCGACACGCTGACACTCGTGGAGACGCCCGAGGGCATCGCGCTGCGCCTGCGCGCGGCCGGCATGATGCCGCGCGCCGCCGCCTGGGCGATCGATTTCGCGCTGCGTCTGGCGGTGGTGTGGATGTTCGGCATCGTGCTCGCGCTGCTCGGCGATCTCGGTGTCGCAGTGCACCTGATCGTGCTGTTCTGCCTGTTCTGGGTCTATCCGGTCGCGTTCGAGGTTCTCCACGACGGCCAGACGCCGGGCAAGCGCGCGGTCGGTCTGCGCGTCGTCAACGCGAACGGCACGCCGGTCGGCTGGGTGCCGTCGATCGCGCGCAACCTCATGCGTACCGTCGACATGCTGCCGCTGTTCTACGGCTTCGGCTTGGTCGCGGGCCTGATCGACCGTAACAGCCGCCGCTTCGGCGACATGGTCGCCGGCACGCTGGTCGTGCATGTCGACAATCCGCACGGCCACAGTTCCGCGCCGGACGTACCGGCGGTACAGGCACCGCTGCTGCTGCCGGCGGCCGAGCAGGGCGCGATCGTCGCGTTCGCCGAGCGCGCGAGACAGCTCACGCCCGAACGCCAGCAGGAACTCGCCAACCTGCTGCCGCAGCTGACCCAGGCGCGCGGCGCGGTCGCCGTGCAGCGCCTGCTCGGCATGGCCAGCAGTTTCCTCGGACGGCAGTGAGCGCATGAAACAGGACGTTTTCCAGGCACGGCACGACGCGGAGTGGAGCGCGCTGGACCAGTGGCTGGCCAAGCGCACGCGTCCGCCGGCCAAGCAGCGCGGGCGCGACGCCGACGGACTGTTCGGCGATCTCGAATTCCCGGCGATGTACCGGCGCGTCTGCCAGCACCTGGCGCTCGCGCAGCGGCGCGGCTACAGCGTGTTGCTGATCGATCGGCTGCAGGACCTCGTCCATCGCGGCCATCTCGTGCTGTACCGGCCGCCGCCGCCGCGCTGGCAGGCCGTGATCCAGTTCTTCGGCTCCGATTTCCCGCGCCTGGTACGGCGCCACTGGCGCGCGATGGGCATCGCCGCCGTGCTGTTCTTCGGCAGCTTCGTCGGCGTCATCGTGGCGCTGCAGTACCGTCCGGAATTCGCCCACTCGCTGTTCGACGCGAGCGAGCTGGCGCGCTTCGAGGCGATGTACGACCCGGCCAACGCCGACGCCAAGCTCGGCCGCGAGAGCGGCAGCGACGTAAAAATGTTCGGTTATTACATTCTCAACAACGTCAGCATCGGCTTCCGCACGATCGCGGCCGGCTTCTTCGCGTGCATCGGCTCGGTCTACGTGCTGCTGTTCAACGGCCTGGTCCTCGGCGGAGTGGCCGGGCACCTGACCGCGATCGGCTACGGCGGACCGTTCTGGCGCTTCGTCGCCGGGCATTCGGCGCCGGAACTGCTCGCTATCGTGATTTCCGGCGGCGCCGGCCTGCAGCTCGGCATGGCGCTGATCGCGCCGGGCCGGCGCAGCCGCGGCCGCGCGTTCGTCGAGGCCGGCATCGACATGGCCAAGCTCGCGCTGGGCATCTTCGGCATGCTGGTGTTCGCGGCGTTCGTGGAAGCGTTCTGGTCGTCGATCGGCTGGATGCCCGACCCGGTCAAGTTCGGGGTCGGCGGACTGCTCTGGGTGCTGATCCTGCTGTGGCTCTGGCGCGGCGGTCGCGGGGCGGCGCATGCGGCTTGAAGGCCTGACGGTCGCGCTGCGGCCGCGTTCGAACTGGGAGGCGACCGATCTCGGCATCGCGCTGGCGCGGCGGCATGCGGGCACGATCTGGCGCGCGTGGACCCTGGTCACGCTGCCGGTGCTGCTGCTGCTGAATCTCGGCGCCGCGCTGATCGACGAGGTCTGGATCGCGACCTTGCTGTTCTGGTGGCTCAAGCCCGTGTTCGACCGCGTGCCGCTGTACATCCTGTCGCGCGCCGTGTTCGGTGCCACGCCGAGCGTCGGCGAGGCGGTGCGGGCGCAGCGCAGCTGGGGCTGGCGCAGCATGTTCGGCTGGCTGACCTGGCGCCGCCTGCATCCGGCGCGTGCGCTGCTGCTGCCGGTGGACCTGCTCGAAGGGCTTACCGGTCCGCGCCGGCGCGAGCGCGCGCGCGTGCTGCAGCGCGCCGCGAGCGGTACGAGCATGCTGACCACGCTGCTCGCCGTGAACATGGAGATCATGCTGTCGTTCTCGGTACTCGTGCTCGCGCTGATGTTCGTGCCGATCGAATTCTTCAGCGAAGCGGCGCAGCAGTTCTGGGCGACGCTGTTCGAGAATCCGCCGGTGTGGGGCCAGTGCCTCGTCAATCTCGTCGGCTGGATCGCGATGAGCCTGATCGAGCCGTTCTACGTCGGCGCGGGCTTCGGCCTGTATCTGAACCGGCGCACGCAGCTCGAGGCCTGGGACGTGGAACTCGCGTTCCGCCGCCTCGCCGCGCGCCTTGCCGGCACCGCGTCCGTGCTGCTGCCGCTGCTGTTCGGCGGATTGCTGCTCGTGACGAGCGCGCGCGCCGACGAGACCGCGGCGACGCCGGCGATCGATGCGGTCGGCGGTGCCGCGGCCGAGACGGCCGCGCAGGACATCGGCGACGCGCCGCCACAGAGCCTGCGCCGCGTCTTCGCCGGCCAGTACCTCGACGACGGCAAGAGCTTCGAGCAGTCGGTCAAGCAGGCCTATGCCGATCCGGACCTGAGCCCGACGACGACGCAGCAGGTCTGGGAGCTGCGCGACAAGACCAGGAAAGATGCCGACGTGACGCTGGACAAGTCGCCGGTACGGCTGTGGGTCGAATCGGTCGGCAAGGTGATCGCGTTCGGTGCCGAGAACATGCTGTGGATCCTCGTCGCGCTGCTGATCGCGCTGCTCGTGCGCTATCACCGGCTGTGGCTGCCCTGGATCAGCGACCGCTTCGAGCGCGAACGCAAGCCCGACGCGCTGGAAGTGCACGACATCGCGCTGCCCGACCAGCTGCCCGACGACGTGCCCGGCGCGGTGCGCGCGTTGTGGCAGCAGGGTCAACCCCGTGCCGCGCTCGCACTGTTGTACCGCGCCGCGGTGCTGCGCCTGGACGACGCGCTGGGCACATCGCTGCCGCCGGGCGCGACCGAAGCCGAATGCCTGCGCCGTTCGCGTCGTCTCGCCGATACCGGCTACGCCGAGCTGTTCGCGCGCATCGTGCGCTGCTGGCAGGCGGCTGCTTATGCGCAGCGGCTGCCGAGCAGCGGCGACGTCGAAAGCCTGCTCGGCGCGTGGTCGGCGCCGCGGAGCGCGGGCGCATGATGCGGCGCAATCTCATCATCGGCGGCGTGTCCAGCCTGCTGCTAGCGCTGCTCGTGTTCTGGTTCCTGACCACGTATCAGCGTGTCGAACGCGAGATCGATCTGCCGCCGCGCGGCGAGGCGCGCTACAACCCGCTGCTCGCGCTGAAGAAGACCTTGCGGTTGCGCACCCTCGAGGCGAGCAGCCGCGGCGATCTGAATCTCGCGGCGATGGCGCTGCAGCCCGGCGATGCGGTGCTGCTCGACATCGACGTGCGCAATCTGACCGATGCGCAGTCCGAAACGCTCATGAGCTGGGTCGAGAGCGGCGGGCACCTGTTGCTGCGCCTGCCGGAAGGCGACGAGGGCCGGCCGGGCAGCCTGCTCGAGACGCTCGGCCTCACCGTGAGCAGCGAGTTCGGCTGCTTCAACTGGAGTGAGGCTGCGGTCAAGGATCCCGCCGCGGTCCAGAGTCCCAAAACGGCGGAGGCGGTCGACGCGGCAAAAGCCGAACAGAAGGCCAAGGCGTCAAAAAAAGACGCAGCGGATCCCGGTGCCGGCATGCTCTGCAGCCGTTTCCGCTTCAAGACTGAGGCGGAATACGAAAGCGATTTCGACTGGCTCTGGGGCAACCGCGACGAGGGCTTCCTGTTCGGCCGCCATCCCTGGGGCGATGGCGACGTGCTGATCGCCGCCGAGTTCGACTTCCTGCACAACGACGAACTCAAGCACGCCGGCAATGCGGCGCTGACCTGGCAGCTGCTCGGGCCGGCGCTCGGCACGGGCCGGGTATTCCTGATCTACGCCGCGGACACACCGCCCTGGTACGTGCTGTTCGTCAAGCAGGGCTGGTACGTGCTGCTGCCGCTGCTGCTCGCGCTGCTGGCCTGGCTGTGGGCGCGCAGCCAGCGTTTCGGGCCGCTGCTGCCGCTGGCTTCGCCGCACCGGCGCGCGCTGCTGTCGCATGTGCAGGCGGCCGGCGATTTCGCCTTCGTGCGCGGCCGCGGCGCCGCGCTGCATGCGGCCGTGCTGCGCGCGTTCCGCCTGCGTCTGCGGCGGCGTGATCCCGTCGCCGCGGCGCTCGCCGTCGACGCGCTGGTGCAGACCCTGTCCGAACGCCATTCGATCGCCGCTGCACGCATCCGCCACGCCCTGCAGCCGCAGGAACTGGCGCGCCCCGAGCAGTTCCTCGCCGCCATCCGAACCCTCATGCAACTGCGAGCCCTGATATGAATTCCGAAGTCCGCGTGGCCATCACCGGCAATACCCTGGTCGAACGCACCGATGCGATACGCCAGCAGATCGCGCAGGCCTTCGTCGGCCAGACCGAGGTGCTCGACCAGCTGCTGATCGCGCTGCTCGCCGGCGGCCATGTGCTGCTCGAAGGCGTGCCCGGCCTCGGCAAGACCCTGCTCGTACGCGCGCTCGCGACCGCGCTGGAATGCAATTTCGCGCGCGTGCAGTTCACGCCGGACCTGATGCCCAGCGACGTCAGCGGCCACGCGTTCTACGATCCCAAGACCGAGAGCTTCAAGATCCGCCGCGGCCCGGTATTCACCAACCTGCTGCTCGCCGACGAGATCAATCGCGCGCCGGCCAAGACCCAGGCGGCGCTGCTCGAGGTGATGCAGGAGCAGCAGGTCACGATCGAATCGCGCAGCTTCGCGCTGTCGCCGCCGTTCCTGACCGTCGCGACGCAGAACCCGATCGAGCAGGAAGGCACCTATCCGCTGCCCGAGGCACAGTTGGACCGGTTCCTGATCAAGATCCTCATGAACTACCCGGAACACGCCGACGAAGTGCGCATGGTCACGGCGGTCAGCCATGGCCGCAGCGCGAGCGACTTCGACCTGACGCGCGTGCGCGCCGTGGCCAAGCCCGAGGAGATCGTCGCGATGCAGCTCGGCACGGCCCTGGTCAGCGTCGATCCGGTGGTGCTCGACTACGCCGTGCGCATCACGCGCGCGACGCGCGAATGGCCGGGCCTGAGCATGGGCGCCGGTCCGCGCGGCAGCCTCGCGCTGGTGCGCGCGGCGCGCGCGCAGGCGGTGCTGGGCGGACGCGACTTCGTCACGCCGGACGACGTGCGCAGCATAGCCAAGCCGGCGCTGCGCCACCGCGTGAGTCTGGCGCCGGAAATGCAGATCGAAGGCCGCCGCATCGACGACGTGCTCGAAGCGCTGCTGACCAAAGTGGAAGCGCCGCGTCGATGAGACCGGCGCCGGCCCTGGTCGTCGCGCTGGTGGCCTGCGCGCTGCTCGGCGTGCTCGCGCTGATCGGCCTCGTGCCGCCCGGTGCGCCGCTGGCCGCGGCCGGATTGCTGGTGCTGCTCGCCGTGCCCGACCTGTTCGCGCTGCGCCGTCAGCCCTCGCCGCAGATCGAGCGCGAGCTGCCTCAAGTCGTACCGGTCGGCGTCGAGCGCGCGGTGACGCTGCGCCTGCGAGCCTCGGAGCGTGCCCAGGCGCTGCAGGTGCACGACCGCCATCCCGGCGACTGGCCGGTGTTCGGACTGCCGCGCGCGCTGGTGCTGCCGGCCGGCCGCGAAGTGGAACTGACCTATCGCCTGATGCCGACGGAGCGCGGGGCGTTCGCGTTCGAAGGCTGCGATGTGCGGCTGCTGTCGCCGCTGCGGCTGTGGCGCCAGCAGCGCCGCGTCGCGCTGGCGCAACTGGTGCGCGTGTATCCGAATTTCGCGCCGCTGGCCAAGCTGGCCCTGGTTGGTGCGGAGCGCGCCTCGCGCGTCGTCGGCGCGCATCTCAAGCGCCGCCGCGGCGAAGGCACCGAGTTCCAGCAGCTGCGCGAATACCGCAGCGGCGATGCGCTGCGCCAGATCGACTGGAAGGCGAGCCAGCGCGCGCGCAAGCTGATCTCGCGCGAGTATCAGCTCGAACGCAACCAGCAGGTGCTGCTGGTCGTCGACACCGGCCGGCGCATGCTCGCGCGCGACGGCAACCTCGCGCATTTCGACCACTGCCTCAACGCCGCGCTGATGGTCGCCTACATCGCACTGCGCCAGGGCGACGGCGTCGGCCTGCTCGCGGCCGGCGGGCAGACGCGCTATTTCGCGCCGCGCCGCGGCCTGGCCACGATCGACGCGCTGCTCAACAGCGTGTTCGACCTGCATGCCACACCGCTCGCGACCGATTACCTCGACGCCGCCAAGCAGCTCGCGCTGCGCCAGCAGCGCCGTTCGCTGGTGCTGTTCATCACCAACGTGCGCGACGAGGACATCGAGGATCTGCTCAGCGCCGTGCGCCAGCTGCAGAAGCGCCATCTGGTCTGCGTCGCGAGCCTGCGCGAGCAGGCACTGGAGCGGCCGCCCGAGCAGCCCGTCGCCGATCTCGCCGACGCGATCGGCGTCGGCGCGCTGGCGCAGTACATCGAGCAGCGCACGCACGCGCACGAAGCGCTGCGCGCGCAGGGCACCGACGTACTCGACGTGACCTGCGCGGAACTGCCGGCCGCGCTGGTGCAGCATTACCTGGCGGTCAAGCGTGCGGCGCGGCTGTAAGCGCGGTGACGGAAATCCTTTCCAGGCTTTCGGTCAAAACAATCACGCCCCTTGATACAACTCCGTCGCCGAAAAGTATGGACGAGTTCAGGGGAATGCCACTTCCGCATCAGCGGAGTCGACAAAAGCCATTTCAACCAGCGACTTTTCTCGAGGCGCTAACCGATCATCCTCACAGCTAGTGTTCGGTGAAGGGGGTGCATATATGCATGCAACTTATGTTTGAGTTTCAAATTTAACTTGACAGACAAAAATTTAAGTCTTGGGCGGTTCCGAAGATTTCGTGACCGCTTTGCGGGGGTCAAAAACCTCGAAATCTAACGAATCGGGATTTAGCAAATGCCGCAGTTCGATACCGATATCACGATCACCGTAAGTTCGTAGATAGATGTGCTCTATATCGCCTGACTCATCAAGAAAAAAAACGGCTTCTGCGTTTCTTCCTGCGAATCTTTCCATGTCGTTATCTTCAGCAGAACTTGATAGATTTAGTCCAAGCATGAAAAAATTGGCTAATTTTCTTGGAATTCTTTTCTTGGACTGGAACTCCCATCCGCAATCTCCTAACGACCGAATAGCGTCGGATGGGATAAGAAAATAAGATTTGTAGTTGCCTTTCACGGTTTTTTCCCCCAAACATTGACCGGTATTTCTTTGATCCCGACTTTCTTGGCAGCTTCCGTTCGATGATGGCCATCTACAATTTCCAGGCGTCCTCTTTCATTACGAACGGCATCTACAGGCTTAGATCCATCATAGCCATTTTTCTTCATGTCTTTCGCAAGGCGGTTCACTTGCGATCCCGACATTTCGCTCTTTGCTTGAGTTGGAATTAAATTCTTTGGGTTAGTTCTTATTAATTGTGGGACTGCTTCCACTCCCTCTTTGGCGACTTCTTTTGTTCCCGCGCCCACGGCGCCTTTTGCCGCAGCTGCCGCACCGCCACTGGCCAGGACTTCTGGTGCAATGAGTATTGCTGCGGCAACCGGAATTGCAATCAATGCGCCTATGCCCCGTGCAGTGTCATTGGCTTGCTTTTGCTGTTGCGTCATGTCTCCACGAGCAACGGCCCGCTCGTCCGATGCGACGCGACACGTGGAAATCCCATCGCATGCTTGGCGGCCATCAGGGTCTATGAATTTGTACGGGCTATTGTTGGCGTACCAATACCGATTGAACGACGCCGTAGTCGCCGATACCGGATCCACTGCCAGGAATCTGCCTGCGTAGGGGTCGTAATACCGCGCCTGCATGTAGCTCAGTCCCGTTTCGCCGTCGGTGACATGGCCGGTGAAACCGGGGGTCGACTGCGCCGGTGAAAAGACGTAGCCATACGGCTTGTAGTCTTCGCGCCCCGAAGGCGTGCCCGTCACACTGGTTTTGCGTCCCGGGGAGCCCAGCCCATCCGTGTGAATGTATTGACGACCTGTCGTGCCGTCTTCGGCGATAAGGTGCCGCCCCAGGTAAACGTAGCGCCTGCCGGCGGCGCTGGGCGCGTGTGCAATATCACCGCTCTGGAAGCCGCTGCGGAAGATGCCGTCGCTGCTTTGATACATGAGTTGTCCGGCCTGGCTGTAGATCTCCACCGTCCTGGCGCCAGCCTTCGTGACGCTCGTGCGACGACCATGCCCGTCGTAGCGATACGCCGCCACCGAAGGTCCAATGCCGGTCACCCGGTCGGCCAGATCGACCGCAAACGTCTGCGCCGCACCGGTGCTGCCTCGGCTGGTGGCGCGCCCACGCGCGTCGTAGCCGTAACTGAGGATGACCAGTCCATCGCTGGGACGATCGATCTGATCGAGCCGCTGCGTCAGGGCGCTGTAGCGGTACACCCAGGCGCCGTTCTTCGGTGTGGCCATCTCGCGCAGGTGGTCGAGCGGATCGTAAACAAACGTGTGCGTGCCGCCCCAGATCGGCGTGTTCGTCGCGGTCTCGAGCCGATCGCGATCGTCGTAGGTCATGGTCCGCGTGAAGGCGCCGGCGAGGTGATCCGTAATGGCGTTGACGTTCCCGTTCTCGTCGTAGCTGTAGCCATCGTCGAGGATGCCGGCATCGGTGCTGCGGCTCGGCAGTCCGCGCACGTTCTGCTGGGTCAGGTGAGCGATGCCGTTGCCGTAGATCAGATCCTTGAGCGCGCCGTTGGGGTAGCGCGTGATGCCGGAGGCATAGTTTCCAACCTGCGTGGCTTCGCCGAGCGCATTGGACGCGTAAGCGACGATGCCGCCGTCCGGATAGGTCAGACTGGCGATGTGACCGTTCGGGTCGTGCGTGTAGCTCAGCGGGTAGTTGGTGCCGGAGAGATTCAGCGTCTCGCTCGTCACCATCCGGCGCTTGTTGTAGAGCGTCGTCCAGGTGCTGTTGTCCGACTGCACCGACTCAGGCAGGCCATCGGGCGTGAAATCAATGACCACCGACGGACTGCCGTCGCCGTAGCGCGTGCGCCAGAGCCGGTCGCGCTGATCGTAGTCGTAGCTGACCTTTTGGTTGGCGCCGACGCTGACGGTCTGGCAGTTGGCCGGATCGGTCAGCGCCTGCCCGCTCGCCTTCCACTCCACGAGGTTCGACGCGTTGTAGCTCAGAAGAGTGGCCCCGCTCTCCGCTTCGATCGTCTTGCAAAGCATCTGGTTCGGGTCGTAGACGTAGCGTCGGACCTGGCTGATCGGGCTTCCGCCGTAGGTGCCGCTGCGCGTCAACGTCAGCGGCTTTCCGAATTGCGCGTGAAGGCTGTCGTGACCGCGAGCGGCTCGCTGATCGTCATCGGCGCCGACGTGTCGGGTTCGTCGAAGGCCTGGAACGTCGTGGTCGTGACCTTGTCGCGCGCGTTGATGAACTGCGTCGTGAATGGGTCGATGTAGTTCGTCTCCGTCGCCAGCGTGCCGATTTCGGAGTCCTGTGCGGTATCCGTGACGCGGCCAAGTGCGTCGTAGATGGTATTCGTCCCCGTCGTGGCCGACGATGAGGTGGATGGGAAGCTGACGAAGGTTTCGCGGCTGGCGAAGTCGAAGCCGCGCCCCACATAGCGTTCCGTGCCCGACACGTTGGCCGTGTCGAATACCTGCGTGAGCCGTGGCCGAAACCGCTGGTCGTAGTGAACGATCTTGCGGGCGCTGCCGGTGCTGGTGGTTTGACGCCAGTGCGTGCCGCTGATCCCGACGTCCGTGCCCACCCGGTCGTATTGAATCGTCGTCGGCGCCCAGGCGACCGTGTCACCGGTCGGATAGGTGATCGACGTCAGCCGACGCAGGCGGTCGTAACCGTAGATGGTCGTGAACGCGTTCTCATCGGTGACGCCTCGGATGTCGCCGGCGTCGTCGATGGTGGCGCTGATCGACGTCGTGTCCGCGTAGGTCACACTCTGGGGTATGCCCCGCTTCGGCACCCCGACCGTCGTCGTATTCGGTCCCACTTTGACGGTCAGCAGGGTTCCATCGGGACGCCACGTCATCGTTCGCTGCTCGCGGTTGAACGCCGCGACGCGCATCAGGTTCCCGATGCCGTCGTAATTGTTGTCGAGGACCGGAGTGGACAGCTGGGTCGAATCCGTAACCGTGTCGACCAGATCCAGGACCCAGATCGGTCGTCTGTCGTCGTAGACGGTGGTTTCGGTCTTGGTGTGCAGCACGCCGCCGCTGACCAGTGCGCTTTCGCGCTTGACCTGCAACGGCCGGCCCATGGGGTCAAAGCTCAGGTTTGTCCGCGTGAAGCGCACGCCTTGCTGCTCGATCGTGGTCGAGAGCAGCGGGCGCAGGCTGTTCGCCGATGGGTCACCACCCGAGCCGCCGCCGTAGATCGACGGAAACGCATAGCCGGCTAACGGGCCGAACGCTGTATCGACACCTGTGACGTAGGTGTTCGTCTGCTGACGTAGGACGTCGCTTCCCTTTACGGTGGTCACGCTCACCAGCTGACCTTCGATAGGTAGACCCGCAGTGTCGAACGGTTGCGTCACCCTCACGGCCGCGGAAAAGTCGTGGTGGATCTCGCTTCCGTCCGGTTGCTCGATCGTGGTGCGTGCGCGCTTGTCGAGGGGTAGGCTGTCGTAGCCGTAGTTCCAGAGGCTCGACGTGGCGTCGGTGTCGAAGATCTCCTTGGACTTCAACCGGAACGCATCGACGTGCGGCGGGATGTAATAGCGCCCGCCGCCGGGCCGAGGCTCGCAGTTCCCACCCGGGTTGTTGGTGGGCAGGAAGCGATCGCTCCGCTCGAAAGCGAAGCGAAAATCACCTTTGGCGCCCGACGGGTGCGTGATGCGCAGACCGAAGTTGCCCCTGCCCTCCGAGCCATCGACCGTAGTCGGCTTGCAGCCCTTGCCCGAGGGATCGGGCGCAACGTAGGCCACGTAGAGGTAGTGGCTGCTCGAGTTGAGGAAGGTGTAGTCGAACGTCCAGGTCGACAGGTTGTCGGGCAACGTGACCGTGGTGAGACGCAGAGGAGCGGTTGGCGGCTCGCTGGCGTACCCGTAAGTCCAGGTCCGTGTTTCGGCCGGCGCGCTCAACGTGACGCTGGCCGACTGAAGCCGCTGCTGGGCATAGCTCAGCGTGATGGCGCGTCCGTCGCTGGCGGTGATGGCGGTCGGATGGCCGTCGCCGTTGTAGGTGTAGCGCACCCAGTTGCCGTGGCGGTCGGTGACTTCGCTCGCCAGAAGATAGATCGCCAGACGCGCGTTGGAATAGGGGCCGGAACCTACGGTGGGATAGACGCGATCGACCAACACGTCGAAGCGGTACGACACGCCGGCGCGCGTCGTCATGACGAAGCCTTCGTTGTTGACGCCCGGCAAATCGATGCAGCGGAACGCATCGAAGTCGCTGGTCGTCCAAGTCGGCGGACGGCCGTCGTTGGGGTACTGCAGCGGCGGATGGGTCGGATCGAGCACCAGCAGCTCCTTCTCGCCTTGACCCGGAATCACCACTTTGTTGCCCGACCAGACCTCCGTGTAGTCGAGGGCGCCGCTGACACGCGGTTCGAAAAACTGGCTGCAGCGCCGCTGCCGCGACGTCGCTCCCACTGGAATGTCCCACTTATAAGTCGCATCGAACGTGCCGTAGAGGTGCGGCACTTCGATGTCCCAGTTCGCCAGACCGCCGTAGGGGTTGCCCGGTCCGCCTCGCGGATCGACGAGCTGGTTCTCGGTCAGCGCAGCGATCGTGTAGCGGCGGCTCAGCTGCACCGGCAGAGCGTTGTTGCCGGGCACGTCGATGTCCACATGCCGGAACGAGGTTTGTCCCGTGTAGAGCGATACCTGATCGCCGAACAGCTCGGAGCCCAGCGCCGATAGCTGCTCGGAGGCACGCACGCGCTTGTCGTACTCGGCGTAGACCGGCACGTCGCCGCCGCCGCCGCGCGGGTTGAATGTTTCCGGGATGGACATTCCCGGATACGTCGGCGGGTCGCTGGTCTGGGCTGTTGCTGCTACGGCGAAGACAAGACCGATGATCGGCAGCATGTGACGCAGATGAGCCATGACGCTGTCCTCGCTGGATGCAGGGTAACGGTCACGGCGTCCCACCGTGCAGTGGAAACGCGCCGCGACATGAGACGACGCACCGACGCGGAATTCTGCGCGCGACACAGGACGCCAGTTGATCAGGATCGAGTCAGGCGCGTGAAAATTGCTCGTTAAATCAGTACGAATCTGCCGCGTTACGGGCTTGCGTTTCAATAGGCCGCTGAGCGATGCCGGTGCGGCGAGCCGGAACGTATCTGCTTCCAGCGTGCAACACCTCTCACCCTGCGGCCGCGACCGGCAACGCAGCCTTCATGACGTGCGCGCCGCGGAACCAGGCGGGCGCTGCTGATTCCGCCGCGCCAGTGATCTACGATGGACGCCTCTATCGGGGGAAATCCAAGCCATGTCACAGCAGTGGTACTACGCCGACCGCCAGCGCCAGCAGCAGGGACCGCTGGCCGGCGCCGAACTCGTGGCCGCGCTCAAGCGCGGCGATGTGGACATGTCCACCCTCGTCTGGCACGAGGGTCTGCCGGGCTGGTTGCCGCTGGCCCAGGTCGCGGCGCAGCTCGGTGTCCAGGGCGCACCGCCGCCGGTGCCGCGCGCGGTCGAGCGGCGTGCTGCCGCACCGCGCAAGAGCGGCAGCAAGGTCGGACTCATCGTGCTCGGCGTGTTGCTCGGTTGCTTCGTGCTGTTCGGCGGCATCATCGCGGCGATCGCGATTCCGGCCTACAGCGACTACACGATCCGCGCACGCGTCAGCCAGGCCTATGTCGCGGCCAGCGTCCAGCGTGTCGCCGTCACCGAGTTTTATCTCACCAACCAGCGCTGCCCGGTCAATGGCGACGACGGCTTCGGGTCACCGGAAAGCTATAGCAGTACGTATCTCGCGAGCCTGGAATTCGGACCCGGCGGCGACGGCTGCCAGATCCGCGCCAAACTGCAGGGACTGAACCAGTCGCGCCTCGCCGACGCGGAACTGACGCTGCAGGTGGACCGCGACCAGAACTGGACCAGCTCGGCCAATATCCCCAACAAGTATCTGCCGCCGTCGATGCGGCAATAGCGGTTCCGCGAGACGCGGCGCCGCCGGCGCCTAGTCCGGCGCGGCGGCCCGGGAACGCGCGGCGGCGAATGCGACCAGCACCGCGGCGACCATCGAGGCTGCGAGCGCCGCAGCGATGGACACGAGCACGGCGTTGTTCCACTGCGCGCCGAACCAGTGTCCGCTGAAGCCCAGTGCGGCCAGCGCGGCACCGAGGCGAACCAGATCGAACACGAGCGCGCGCCGGCGTCCTTCGAGCCACGCACACAGCGCGACGAGACTCGCCGTCGCCCACGCCGCATAGCCCAGGCCCCAGGCCAGCGGCAGCTGCTCGGCGCGTGCGAGGCAGTCGGCGCCGATCAGCATCAGCAGCAGGAACTGCACGCCGACGTGCGCCTGCACCGCGGGCGCGACGCGCGGCGCGTACTTGCTGCGCGCATACGGATCGAACGGAGGCTTGGCATCGCTGGCGGCGAGATCGTCGGGACGCCAGCCCGGCGGCTTCCACCAGACCGCGAGCTTGTCGCGCCAGCGCCGCGTGCGCCAGGTGTCGCGCGCGAGCGCGGCGTAGACCTCGAGGTTCGACCAGACCGGATCGTAGCGGCGCAGCGGCGAGCGCGTGCCATAGATGACCGGTTCGTCGGCGTCCTCGTCGGCGTACGTGCCGAACAGGCGGTCCCAGAGGATCAGGATGCCGCCGTAGTTCTTGTCGAGATAGCGGTCGTTGACGCCGTGATGCACGCGGTGGTTCGACGGCGACGCGAACACGCGGTCGAACCAGCCGAGCTTGCCGATCTGTTCGGTGTGGATCCAGTACTGGTAGAGCAGGTCGATCAGTCCCACCGCGACGAACAGCAGCGGCGGGAAACCCAGCACGGCCATCGGCAGATAGAACAGCCAGCCGAACAGGAAGCCCGAACTGGTCTGGCGTAGCGCTGTGGAAAGGTTGAATTCTTCACTCTGGTGATGCACGACGTGGGCGGCCCAGAGCACGCCAACCTCGTGTCCCATGCGGTGGTGCCAGTAGTAGAGGAAATCGTACAGCAGCAGGCCCGACAGCCAGACCGCGACGCTGCGCACGTCGAGCGAGAACACGCGCAGGTGCTCGTAGACCGCGACGTAGATGCCGAGCATCACGAGCTTGGAAAAGATCCCGCTGACCTGCGACATGGCGCCCAGACCGATGCTGCATACCGCATCGGCGAAGTTGTACGCGCTCGCGCGGCGCCCGTGCGCGAGCCACAGCTCGATGCCGATCAGCGCGAAGAAGACGGGAATGGCGTAGATGATCGGGTTCATCGGTTCACGCGGGCAGCCGGATTCGCGGCCACCCTACAAAATTGCGCCGGAGTACGAAAGTCGAAAGCACGGTAAAAAAAGCGACCCCGCCATCAGGCGGGGTCGCAGGATCACACTTCAGGCAAGCTGACTTCTCAGAACGTGACTGACCAGCTGTCGATCCTGCCCGTATCGCCGCCTGCGTTGTCGTTCACGCGCAGCTTCCAGGTGCCGTTCAGCAGTTCGCTGGAGAGGTTGAGCGTCACCGTCTTGTTGATGTTGTCGGTGCCGCCGCCGGTGCGGTTGTGGATGTTGTACAGCGTGCCGTCCGGTGCAACGAGATCGACCTTCAGGTCACCCTGATACGTATGCACGATCGCGACGGTCACGGACGCGTTGCTTGGTGCATTGCCCGTGCGGCCCGACACCGTGATCGGGCTGTCGACCGTGGTGTTGTCGCCGATCGCGAAGTCGGTCGCGTTGCTGTAGGTCTGCGTGCCGCCGCCGCCGGTGGTGTAGCTGGCGGTCAGGCTGACGCCCGAATAGGCGCTGTAGCCGCGGATTTTCACGTAGTAGGTACCGGCCTGCGCCGTGGCGATGTTGCAGGTCTCCGCATTGCCGCCGAGGTACGGACGGCAGTCGTAGGTCGTCGTCGTCGGGGCCGAGCCGAATTTCACGTACAGGTCGGCGTCTCCGGTGCCGCCGCTCATGACGAACTTCAGGTTGCTCGCGCCGGCCGGGACGTTCGTGAGCAGCCAGGTCTGTTCGCTGTTCACGGCGCCGCTGAGGTTGTTGACCGGCACGCCGTTGACGAGGAAGTTGTCGACGACACCGCCCGCGATCACCTGCTTGGTCACGCTGTTCGTGGCGCCGTTGTTGTCGGTCACGGTCAGCACGACGTTGTACGGGCCGGAAGCGCCGTAGGTCTTGCTCGGGTTGGTCGCGGTCGACGTGGTGCCGTCGCCGAAGGCCCAGCTGCGCGAGGCGACGCTGCCGTCGCTGTCGCTGGAACCGTCGGTGAAGTTGACCGTCAGCGCGTTAACGACGAAGGAGAAGTTCGCCGTCGGCGGGAGGTTGCCGCCGCCACCGCCGCTGGTCAGGCCGTCGACCGTGTTCGCGCCGGTGTTGCCCGGATCGAGCCAGTTCGACAGGCGCGTGCTGTTGCTGCCGCCGCCGGTCCAGGACACGGACACGCGACCGTAGTAGTCGCGCTTGTCGGCGTCGCTCGCGCTGCACGAGGACGGGCCGCCGTGGAGCTGGCCGATCACGCGCTTTTCGTTGCTGTACAGCGGCGAGCCCGAGGAACCGCCCTCGGTCACGCCGATGCCGGGACGCCAGCGCGCCTGCACGTGCGTGCCGTCGCCGGGTTCGGCGGTCGAGTTATAGCTCGTCGTCGCGGTCGCGCCGTTGGCGAGGCTGATGCGCTTCTCGGCGGTGGCCGGATGGTGGATGCCGAAGGCCGAAGGGAAGTTCTGGCTGCGCCGGTCCCAGCCGTTGAAATACACGTTGGCCGCAGCTGCGGGTGTTTCATCGAGTTCGACCAGGGTGAAGTCCGACGGCGTATACGACGCGCGGAAGAACGCGCCGGTCAGGAACTGATTCGTCGTGCCGTCGCCGGCCTGGCCGGACGCGGCGCTGCCGACCGGGCGGCAGTAGGAGTTCTGGAAGTTCCAGTAGACGACCAGCGATGCGGCATTGCCCGAATTGATGCCGCAGTGGGCCGCGGTCAGGAAGAACGGCTTCTTGTCCTGCGCGGTGTTGTTGAGCAGGCTGCCGGTGCAGAACGTGCTGCCGCCGGTGGAGTACACCGCGACCGAGCGGATCTGGTCGCGGTACGGATCGCCTTCGGGGCACATCACATCGACGTTGCACGAGCCGGACACGTCACCGGCGTCTTTGGGACCGGCGCCGCTGAGTTCGCTCGCGACGCGGTTGAAGCCGCGGTAGTCGTGGTTGACCGAGGTCAGCTCGAGCTGCAGCAGCTTGCGCTGTGCATTGGGCACGACGACTTCGACGACGATGTCGTCGCCGGCAACGACCGGTGTCCACAATTGCCCATGTTCGGCATTGTCTTTTGCGCCAAAGCTGCGCACGAGCGAGCGGTCGCCGTCGGCCTTTAGGCCGGCCGGGTAGACCAGCAGCTGTCCGCCTTCCGGCATGTGGTAGCGGGTGAAGCCGAGGTTGATCGAATACGCGCCGGGCGAGGTCACGCGCAGGCGCCACAGGCTGGTCTGCGCGTCGAGCGCTTCCCAGGTGCCGGCCTTGTCCGGCGTGATCTGCACTGCGATCGGTGCGGCGAAGCGCGGCGGCAGGTCCTGCGCGCGCCGCGTCGCGTCTTCGCGCGTCAGCGTGGCCAGATCCACGGCCGGCATGACCTGGTGTTCCACACGCGCCAGCGGGCGGAGCGTGTGGTCGAACGCGGCCGGCGAGTCGGTCGCGGCGAAACTGGCACTGCAGACCAGGGCCGAGCCCAGCGCCAAGCACAGTGCGGCAAAGCGATACTGCGTCTTCATCGATATTTCTCCACACGAGGACAGGGGAACCACGCACGGAACGGCGGAGGGGCCGCCAGCTTCGAACCAGAGGGTTTATCGGGGACGAAACCCCGCTACTATCGTCGCTCCGCTCAATTACGTATTGATCGGTTCCGACAATCGGGGTGTCGGATCGGGCAGGAGCGGCGCAGCCGCGCGGCATGCCTTCAAAGCGGGAGAGTGCAATGTCCACAATCCAGCAGCGTGCCGGCGGCGGCATGTCGGACGGCATTTCCATGTCGGGTTCGATGTTGTCCATGCAATCGGCCGCGGCGGTCGCCGAGCGCCTGTTCGACTGCGCCCAGGACACGCTGTTCTTCGTCAAGAACC
This sequence comes from Lysobacterales bacterium, assembly GCA_038207515.1. Classification (GTDB taxonomy): domain Bacteria; phylum Pseudomonadota; class Gammaproteobacteria; order Xanthomonadales; family Rhodanobacteraceae; genus Tahibacter. The sequence continues at coordinate 40,350 of JBBQZR010000030.1, forward strand.
TCGAGGCGCGCTACGTCGCTGTGAATCGCACGCTGGTCGACCGCTGCGGCGTGCGCAGCAAGGACGAGCTGATCGGCCGTACCGCGGACGAGCTGTTTCCGGAGCCCTACGGTTCGTTCTATTACGCCCAGGACCGCGCGGTGCTCGACGAGCGCGTCGAGATCCATGACCGCCTGCAGCGCGTGCCGCAGGCCGACGGCGCTGCGAGCTGGTGCATTTCGTATAAGTTTCCCATCATCGAGGCCGAGAAAGTGGTCGGTCTCTGCGGCATCTGCCGCCACGTCGATCCGTCGGATGAAAGCATCAACCGCGTCGCACGCGCGATCGACTACCTGCACCAGCACTACGGCGAGTCCGTGCGCATCGATGCGCTCGCGCGCGTCGCCGGGCTCGGCACGCGCCGGCTCGAACGCCTGATGAAGCGCCTGTTCGACCTGACGCCGATGCAGCTGCTCGCGCGTACGCGCATCGATGCGGCGGCCAGGCTGCTGGTGCGCAGCGACGACAGCGTCGCCGCGGTCGCCAGCGCCTGCGGTTACAGCGACCAGAGCGCATTCACGCGTCAGTTCAAGGCGCTGACCGGCGCGACGCCGCTGCGCTATCGCGACGAGAAGCGCCGCGGTATTGCCGGCACGATGCGGCATGCCTGAGCGGGCTCCGCCGCGTTCACGCCGGCGCAACGGCGGTGCCGCGGGGCTGCGTTATCATCGGCCGCTCGGGCATAGTCCCGCGGTTTCGGGGCCTGCTCCATGCGCCAGTTGCGAATCACGCTGAACAGCTGGGTCTGCTTCGCCGCTCTCCGGCGCGGTGATGCGAACCCACGGCGTAAGCGCGATGGCGTGATGCGCGACGATGCCGCAGCACGGCGCGCGGCGCCGGGTCGCTGCATGACGACATTGGCGGGTTGTTTCCTGCTGCTGGCCGGCGCGACGGCAACCGCGCATTTCGATGCCCGTGGCGTGGTGATCCCGCTGCAACCCGTACAGCACATCTCGGTCGGCGGCGCGTACACCTGCGCCGTGGTCGGGCCCGGCAGCGTGTATTGCTGGGGCAACAACATCTACGGCCAGATCGGCACCGGCAACGGCATCGCCTCGGTCGATCCGCTGCCGATACTGGGCCTGCCGGGCACGCCCATCGATGCGCTCAGCGCCGGCCGCGGACACGCCTGCGTGCTGACCCAGGGCGACCTGTGGTGCTGGGGCCTGAACCAGTACGGCCAGCTCGGCGACGGCACGCTCGTGGACAGCCACGAGGCGGTTCGTGTGCAGGGCGTCAACGGCGCCGCGACACGCATCGCCTCGGGCGACTACCACACCTGTGCGGTGATCGGCGACGCGCTGAAGTGCTGGGGCAACAACTTCTACGGACAGCTCGGCAACGGCAACGATCAGGACACGCTGGTGCCGGTCGCGGTCTCCGCGCCCAGCGGCAGCGTCAGCTACCTCAGCACCGGTGGCTTGCACTCCTGCGCCGTCATCAACGGCGCGGCCTGGTGCTGGGGCGAGAATCTCTCGGGCCAGCTCGGCGATGGCGATCCCGTCGTCGCACGCTACACGCCGGTCGCCGTCGCGAACCTCGGCAACACGGTCAGCGAGATTTCTGCGGCGTTGACGCACACCTGCGCGCGTACCGGCGATGCGCTGTACTGCTGGGGCGCCAACAACTACGGCCAACTCGGCCTCGGCGATGTGCTGCCGCGTCTCGTGCCGACGCTCGTCGACCAATTCCCGCTGGCCACGCTCGGCATCGCGACGGGCGTCATACATACCTGCGCGCGCGGTGCCAGCGGCGTGTACTGCTGGGGCAACGGCACCTACGGCCAGGCCGGTTATTTCGGCAATTCGAGCGCGCCGAAACCCGTGGCGGGCGTCGGCGCGACGCTGGAACTGTCCACCCGCAATGCGCATACCTGCGTGCGCACCGCCGATGGCCGCGCGGCGTGCTGGGGCTTCAATACCAGCGGCCAGCTCGGCGATGGTTCGGCCGACCTGCGCACGTCACCGGTGGTCGTGCCCGGCAATTACGGTACGCCGGTCATGGTCGCTGCCGGCATCAATCACACCTGTGCCGGCGCTGCCGATGGCGTGCATTGCTGGGGCTACAACGCGGATGCACAACTGGGTCGCGGCACGCAGACCACGAACGAATCGCTGCCGGCACCGGCGCAGGTGATCACGCTGCGGCCGGACTCCGTCGCCGCCGGCAGCGAGCATTCCTGCGCCGCCGTCGCCGGCGCCGTGCTGTGCTGGGGCGACAACGAATACGGCCAGCTCGGCAGCGGCGTGGGGCCCGCGCGCCTGATGCCGACGCCGGTGCCGTCGCTCGGCAGGGACGTCACCCAGGTCGTTTCCGGCCATCGCCACACTTGCGCGTTGCGCGCGGGCGGCGTCTGGTGCTGGGGCTTCAACGGCAACGGCGAGCTCGGCAACGGCACCACGGAGGGTAGTGCGGTGCCCGTCGCGGTCAGCGGCCTGGCGACCGGGGTGAGCTGGATCAGCGCCGGCTACAGCCACATGTGCGCGGTACACAACGGCGCGGCGAAATGCTGGGGCCTCAATACCGACGGCCAGCTCGGCATCGGCGTCGCCGAGGGCTTGCGCACCGTGCCCGAAGCGGTCAGCGGACTGGGTGCGGGCGTGACCCGGATCGGCGCCGGCTACCTGCATACCTGCGCGATCCAGAACGGCGCGGCGAAATGCTGGGGCTACGACGGCTACGGAGCGCTCGGCAACGGCGTTCTCAACGACCATCGCTACGTACCCGACGCGGTCGTCGGCATGGGCAGCGGCGTCACCGACATTGCCGGCGGCGAAGACGTTTCCTGCGCGATTCGCGACAACAGCGTCCTCTGCTGGGGCGCCGACTACAACGGCGACCTCGGCAACGGCGGCGCGAGACGCAGCCTGCGCCTCGTACCGACCTTGGTGCTCGGCACCGCCGGCATCGCGGCCGGCGGGCTCGCCATCGGCGGCACGCACGCCTGCGCGGGCATGCTCGACGGCAGCCTGCGCTGCTGGGGCGACGACTACGTCGGCGCGCTGGGCATCGGCCGTGTCGTGATTTCTCCGGTGCCGCTACTGGTCGTGCGGCAGGATCGGCTGTTTGCTGAAGGGTTTGATTGAGGTCTTGACCGTATGCGTCGGGTGTTTGACCGCATCGGCAAGACTCGCCGATAGTGGACCGTTGCGCCGCAGGTTGGCGCCCGGTCGACTTTCAGGGAGTCCGCCGCCCATGACGTACGCCGTGTTTCGTTTCGCGTTGCTGTTGAGCGCTTTGACGCCGGTCGCGGCATTCGCGCTGGATGCCTCGCCGCCCATGCGGGAGATCGTGGATCCCGACGGAAAACCCGTTACGGAACCGTGCTTCATCAGCAGTCTGTCCGCTGACGGGCGCTATCTCGGGTTTGGCTGTACGGCACACGGTTTGGGCAGGAGCGGATATAGCTTCTACGAGCCCTATGTGCTCGATCGCGGCACACGCAAAATCCACACTGTGCAAATTGATACACAGGGTATCGGGCGCGCGGGCGGCGGTGGCGGCGGTATCATCTCCGATGATGGCGGCCGCTACGTGTTCACGACGCAGACGCCTTTGCATCCCGACCATCCACCGCCGATACCGGGCGCGCCGGCGCAGCCCAGCTATCCGTATCTGCGCGATCGGATCCAGGGCACGACGCAGCTGCTTTCGCGCGACGCGTTCGGCCGCGCGGTTGCGCATGTCTCTGGCGCACAGCTGCAGGACGCGGCAATCGCACGCCACCTCGTCCTGTTCGGCGTCTCCGCCGACTTACGCAATCCGGCCCAGCCGTGGCTGCAGTCGCAGCAAATCTACCTGCGCGACTGGCAATCGGGCGCGCTGGATCTCGTTACCGAAACCCCGGCTGGCACGCCGAGCGCGAGCAGCGGTTACGCGGGCACGCTGTCCGCCGACGGCCGCTATGTAGCCTTTCAGTCCTTTGCGACTGACCTCGGCAACGAGAATCCCACTGGTACAGAACAACTATTCCTGCGCGACCGTGTGTTGCGCACGACGCGGCGCCTGAGCTGGCCGGCGGCCGGCGGCGAGTTCACGACGCCGTACTATCAGAGCTCGGTCGCGCGCTTCACCGCCGACGCGCGCAAATTGCTTGTACTCAGCAACAGCAAAGAACTGGTCGCTGGCGTTGCGTCGGACTGGCTCCAGATCTACCTGCTCGACATCGCGACGCGGCGCTACGAACTCGTCACGCGCGCGCACGACGGTGCGCCGGCCAATCAGGCGAACTTCTTGCCCGCGATGAGCGGCGACGGCCGCTACGTCGCCTTCTTCAGCCGCGCGAGCGATCTGTCGCCGACACCGCAAATGCGTCCCGGCGTCTACGTGAAGGATCGCGTGACGGGTGAGGTGCTGAATCTCTCCGCATCGCTGGATCCGCTGGTCGGCACCTACGTACCCGACATCGTCATGTCGGCAGATGGCTCGACCGTCGTGTTCGACTGGCGCGTACCCAACGACGATCCGCGGACACCGTGGCACTACGCGGTCTACAGCGTGCAGTTGCGCGGTGTTCCGCCCGTGGCGCCGACGCCGGTGCCCGCTGCCGGTGGGCTGGCCCTGCTGCTGTTGGGCGGCGTGCTCGCGACGGCGGGGCTGTTCGCCCGCCGTTGTTGCTGCATCAGCCCGCGAGCTTCTGCCTGAGCACCTCATTGAGCTGCTGCGGATTGGCCTGGCCGCGCGTGCGTTTCATGACCTGGCCGACGAAGAACTGCAGCAGTTTCTCGTTGCCGTTGCGGTAGTCGGCGAGTTGGGCCGGGTATTCGGCGAGCACCGTGTCGATCGCGGCGGCGAGTGCGCCAACGTCGGAGATCTGCTTGAGGCCGCGCGCGTCGATGATGGCGTCGGCATCGCCTTCGCCGGCCCACATTGCGGCGAAGACGTCTTTCGCGATCTTGCCGGAGATGACGCCTTCGCGCAGGCGGGCCAGCAGCTGCGCGAGCGCGGGTGCCGTGACCGGTGCGGCGTCGATCTCGATGCCGGCCTCGTTCACGTTCGCGGCGACTTCGCCGAGTACCCAGTTGGCGCAGAGCTTGGCCTGGCCGGGCAGCTCGGCGAGCACGGCTTCGAAATAGTCGGCCGTGGCGCGATCGGCGCAGAGCTGGCCGGCGTCGGCGTCGGGCAGTCCGAGCTCGTCCACATAGCGCTGCCGGCGCGCCTGCGGCAGCTCGGGCAGGCGCGTGCGTTCGCGCTCGATGTCGGCGGGCGCGATGGCCAGCGGCGGCAGGTCGGGATCCGGGAAGTAGCGGTAATCGTCGGCCGATTCCTTGCTGCGCATGGGCCGGGTCTGATGGCGCGTCGGATCGTACAGCCGCGTTTCCTGCACGATCGCCTCGCCGTTCTCGAGCGCGCGGATCTGCCGTTCGATCTCGTATTCGATCGCCTTTTCGACGAAGCGGAACGAATTGACGTTCTTGATCTCGGTACGCGTGCCGAGCGCCGCGCCGGGACGGCGCACCGACACGTTGCAGTCGCAGCGGAACGAGCCTTCCTGCATGTTGCCGTCGCAGATGCCGAGCCAGCGCACCAGCGTGTGCACCGTGCGCATGTAGGCCACGGCCTCGGCGGCCGAGTTCATCACCGGCGCGGAGACGATTTCCAGCAGCGGCGTGCCGGCGCGATTGAGATCGATGCCGGTCTGGGCATGGAACGCGTCGTGCACCGACTTGCCGGCGTCTTCTTCGAGATGGGCGCGTTCGATTTCGACGTGGATCACGCGGCCGTCGTCCAGGCGTACCGCCAGCGTGCCCCTGCCGACGACCGGCAGCTCGTACTGGCTGATCTGGTAGCCTTTTGGCAAATCGGGATAAAAGTAATTCTTGCGCGCGAACACCGAATGCTGGGCGACGGTCGCGCCGATGGCGAGACCGAACTGGATTGCCTTGCGCACCGCCTCGCGGTTGGCGACCGGCAGCGTGCCGGGCAGGGCGCAGTCGACCAGCGAGGCCTGGGTATTGGGCTCGGCGCCGTACGCCGTCGCCGCGCCGGAGAACAGCTTGCTCGCGGTGCTGAGCTGGGCATGGATTTCTAGGCCGATCACGGCCTGCCAGGCCGGCTCGGTGGAAACGTGCGTCGAAGCGTTCATGCGGCGGGTTCCTGCAGATGCCAATCGGTGACGCGCTGAAGCTGGTGCGCGGCGTTGAGCAGGCGCGACTCGGCGAACGCGGTTGCGATCAGCTGCAGGCCGACCGGCAGGCCGTCCTGCGCGAAACCGGCCGGCACCGAAATCGCCGGCAGGCCGGCGAGGTTCACGGCGACGGTGTTGACGTCGGCGGCGTACATCGCGAGCGCGTCGCCGGATCTCTCGCCGAGGCGGAACGCCGTGGTCGGCGCGGTCGGCCCGGCGATCAGGTCGACGCTCTCGAACGCGCCGAGGAAATCGTTCGCGATGAGCCGGCGCACTTTCTGCGCGCGCAGGTAATACGCGTCGTAGTAGCCGGCCGACAGCGCGTAGGTGCCGACGAGGATGCGGCGCTGTACTTCGCTGCCGAAGCCTTCGGCGCGGCTGCGGCTGTACAGCTCGTCGAGCGAGCGCGCGTCCGTGCTGCGGTGGCCGTAGCGCACGCCGTCGTAGCGCGCGAGATTGCTCGACGCTTCGGCCGGCGCGATCACGTAATAGGCGGCGATCGCGTGGTGCGCGCTGGGCAGCGTGATATCGACGAGCACTGCGCCTTGCTTTTCGAGTTCGCGCAACGCCGCGTGCGTGCGGGCGGCAACGCCGTCCTGCACGCCGCCGCCGAAGTATTCGCGTGCGACGCCGATGCGCAGGCCGGCGAGCGGCTGTTCGAGTGCGTCGGCGGTGGGGTCGGCCGGACGGTCGACGCTGGTCGCGTCGCGCGCGTCGAAGCCGGCGATCTGGTCGAACACCCGGGCGCAGTCGGCGGCCGAGCGCGCGAGCACGCCAGCGCAGTCGAGGCTGGACGCGTACGCGATCATGCCGTAGCGCGAGACGCGGCCGTAGGTCGGCTTGAGTCCGGTGATGCCGCAGAACGCCGCCGGTTGGCGGATCGAGCCGCCGGTGTCGGTGCCGGTCGCGAACGGCACGATGCCGGCGGCGACCGCGGCGGCCGAACCGCCCGAGGAACCACCCGGCACGTGGGCGCTGCCCCACGGATTGGTCACGGCGCCGTAGGCGCTGTTCTCGTTGGACGAGCCCATCGCGAACTCGTCCATGTTGGTCTTGCCGATGCTGACCGCGCCGGCGCGGGCGAGGCTTTCGACCACCTGTGCGTCGTAGGGCGGCACGAAGTGCTGCAGCATGCGCGAGCCGCAGGTCGTCGTTATTCCCTTCGTACAGAAAATATCTTTGTGTGCAAATGGGATTCCGGCCAGAAGGTGCAGGTCGCGGCCGGCCGCGCGTTCCGCGTCGACGGCCTGCGCCGCCGCCAGCGCCGCGTCCGCGTCGAGGCGGATGAAGCTGTTCAGCGCGCGCTGCGCCTCGGCGCGCTGCAGCGCCTGCCCGGCGAGGTGCACGGCGGTGGTGCGACCGGCGGCGAGGTCCGCGGCCAGTGCGGTGATCGATGCGGCGCTCATTCGATCACCTTCGGCACGAGGAAGTAGCCGCCCTGGGAGGAGGGGGCCAGCGCGAGCAGTTCTTCGCTGCGGTCGCCTTCGCCGACCACGTCGTCACGCAGTCCCAGGGACTGGTCGTGCGGATGCGCCAGCGGTGCGAGATGGTCCACATTGGCGGCGGCCAGGTCGTCGAACAGGTGCAGCACGCGTTCGAGGTCCGAGCGCAGGCTTTCGAGCTGGTCCTCGGCGACGGCGAGCCGGGCCAGGCGGGCGATATGGCGTACCGCAACGTGGTCGAGTGACATGGGGACAGGGTCGATGACAGGGAGCGACCGAACTTAGCACGGCGCTGCAGCGCACCAAAGCGCATAACCCACGGCGCCCGGCGATCGTTCCGTCCAAGCCAAAAATGCTTTTTTAACGCGGCCTTACCTTGCGTAGTGGGGGCCCCGACACTAGACTGTGCGGCCTTTTCCGCCCCCCCTTTCCAGCTTTGGGCGACCATGTTCAAAAGCCTTCGCGGTCTGTTTTCCAACGATCTTTCCATCGACCTCGGCACCGCCAACACGCTGATCTATGTGCGTGGTCAGGGCATCGTGCTGAATGAACCCTCGGTCGTCGCGATCCGCCAGGATCGCGGTCCAGGCGGCCCGCGCAGCGTCGCGGCCGTCGGCACCGACGCCAAACGCATGCTCGGCCGCACGCCGGGTTCCATCGTCGCGATCCGCCCCATGAAGGACGGCGTCATCGCTGATTTCATGATGACCGAGGCGATGCTGCAGCACTTCATCAAGCAGGTGCACAAGGGCCGCATGCTGCGACCCAGTCCGCGCGTGCTGATCTGCGTGCCCTGCGGCTCGACCCAGGTCGAGCGGCGTGCGATCAAGGAGTCGGCCGAAGGCGCTGGCGCCCGCGACGTGTTCCTGATCGAAGAACCCATGGCCGCGGCCATCGGCGCCGGCATCCCGGTGCATGAGGCGCGCGGGTCGATGGTGCTGGATATCGGCGGCGGCACCTCGGAAGTTGCCGTCATCTCCTTGAATGGCATCGTTTATTCGCAGTCTGTGCGAATTGGCGGCGACCGCTTCGACGAGTCCATCGTCAACTACGTGCGGCGCAACCACGGCACCCTGATCGGCGAGGCCACGGCCGAGCGCATCAAGCTCGAAGTCGGCTGTGCCTATCCGCAGAGCGAGGTGCGCGAGATCGAAGTCTCCGGCCGCAACCTGGCCGAAGGCGTGCCGCGCATGTTCACGATCAACTCCAACGAAGTGCTGGAGGCGCTGCACGAGCCGCTGTCGGGCATCGTCTCGGCGGTACGCAGCGCGCTGGAGCAGACCCCGCCGGAACTGTGTTCCGACGTGGCCGAGCGCGGCATCGTGCTGACCGGCGGCGGCGCGCTGCTGCGCGACCTGGACCGGCTGATCTCCGAGGAAACCGGCCTGCATGTGCAGGTGGCCGACGAGCCGCTCACCTGCGTCGCCCGCGGTGGCGGTCGTGCGCTGGAGCTGATCGATCTGCATGGCAGTGATTTCTTCGCTCCCGATTGACCGGTAGGGCCAGTTCCGGCGATTTCGCCTTTTTGCTCAGCACCAGATCTCCACAACCCCGCCGAACGCCTGCTTTGCAGGCATTCGGCCGCCCCCTTGACTCAAGGGGGCTCCAGAAGAAAGAGCGCGTTTCGACGCTTCCCGCGTTTCCTTAGTCTGCACTTGGCGCCCGGCCATCGGCCGCTTCGCTATTCCCCTGGCTGATTCCGCATGCCGCTTGCCCGCACCGATACCAGCCCCCTGTTCGGCGCCGGAGCGTCCAGCACGTTGCGGCTGGTCGTCTATCTGGCGGCTGGCGTGGCGCTGATGGTCGCCGACTACCGCGGCCACTATCTGGCGCGCGTGCGGCAGTACGCGGCGGTCGCGGTGGAGCCGGTCTATCGGGTCGCGGCGATGCCGGCGGATGCGGCGCGCACGGTGCGTCTGGCGATTGCAGACCGCCAGGCGCTGACCCAGGAAAACCAGCGCCTGCGTGAAGCGCTGCTGCTGACCCAGGCACGCCTGAACCGCCTGGGCGCGGTCGCCGAGCAGAACACGCGCCTGAAGGAATTGCTCGACGTGCAGCATTCGCTGGGTCTGGGCGTGCAGCTGGCCAAGCTCATCGACATCGTGCTCGATCCCTACCGCCAGCGCATCACGCTCGACGCCGGCGCGCGCCAGGGCGTGGTCGTCGGACAGGCCGTGCTCGATGCCTACGGCGTCATGGGCCAGATCAGCGAAGTGCTGCCGACCACGTCGACCGCCGTGCTGATCACCGATACCAGCCATGCGCTGCCGGTCGTGATCGAGCGCACCGGCTTGCGCACCATCGCCTACGGCAGCGGCAGCAGCGACCGGCTGGACGTGCCGAACATCCCGGTCAGTGCCGACGTCAAGGCCGGCGACAAGCTGCTGACGTCGGGTCTGGGCGGCAGTTTCCCGGCCGGCTTCCCGGTTGGCGAGATCGTGTCGGTCGCGGCGGAGCCCAGCGGGATGTTCGCCGTGGCGGTCGCGCGGCCCGCGGCGGCGCTGGAGCGCAGCGGCGACGTATTGCTGCTGCGGCCACTGGCCGACCCGGTCGGCCCGCCTGCGCTGAAGCCCGACAGTGGCCCGCCGGCACCGCCGCCGGAAGCGCTGACGCCCGCCGCCACCGCCGCTGCGAAGCCCGCCGCGGCCGCGCCGGCCGCGAGTCCGGCAACCACGCCGCCCGCGGCGAATACCGGAAACGTGTCGCCACCGCGTACGAGCGCGCCGGCCGCAACGACGCCGTCGCCGGCTGCCAGGCGGCCCGTCACTGCGCCGCCGGTCACCACGCCGCCGCCCGCCACGCCGCCGGTCGACGTGCCGCCCGGAACCCGGCCATGAACCGGCACCGCGCGCATTTCCTGCTGTTCATCTTCAGCCTGATCGTCGCCTGCCTGCTGCAGTTGATGCCGCTGCCGGACCTGATGCTGCCGTTCCGGCCGTACTGGCTGGGCCTGATCCTGATCTACTGGGCGCTCGAGGAACCCGACCGCGTCGGCCTGGGCCGTGCCTTCATGCTCGGCCTCGTCGGCGACGTGTTGCAGGGCGACCTGCTCGGCGACCAGGCGCTGCGCCTGGCCGCGCTGGCCTTCATCGTGCTGCGCTTCCGCTCGCGCCTGCGCTTCTTTCCGATGTGGCAGCAGTCGCTCGCGGTGTTCGCGCTGCTGCTCAACGACCGCGTGCTGAGCCTGATGGAGCGAGCCTTCACCGGCGCACCCATGCCGCCGGCGTCGTTCTGGTACGCGCCGGTCGCCGGCATGCTGGCGTGGCCCTGGGTATTCCTGCTGTTCGACGATCTGCGCTCGCGTCTGCGCGTACACGAGGCATGAACCTGCGGCGTTCCAAGCTCAAGGACGGCGCGCGCGAAGTCGCGCTGTTCCAGCGCCGCGCCATCGTCGGCTTCCTCATCATCGTGGTCTTCCTCGGCGTGCTGGCCGCCCGCTTCGTGCACCTCCAGGTCGTACGCCACGACGAATTCGCGACGCGCGCCGACCAGAACCGCATCAAGCTGCGACCGATCCCGCCGGCGCGCGGCCTGATCTTCGACCGCAACGGTACCCTGCTGGCCGACAACACCGCGGCGTTCCGCCTCGAAGTCATTCCCGAGCAGGTCAAGGACGTGGACGCGCTGCTGGAAAGCCTGCGCGACGTAGTGCCGGTGACGGACGACGACATCAAGCGCTTCCAGGAACAGCGCAAGGGACGGCGCGGCTTCAACAGCCTGCCGCTGCGCTTCCGCCTGTCCGAGGACGAGGTGGCGAAGTTCGCGGTCAACCGCTGGCGTTTCCACGGCGTGGAAGTGGTGCCCTACCTCACGCGCACTTATCCGCACGGCGCCGAGTTCGGCCATGTCGTCGGCTACGTGTCGCGGATCGACGAGGCCGACCTGCGCGACCTCGACGTGACCCGCTACGCCGGCACCACGCACATCGGCAAGACCGGCATCGAGCGCTACTACGAGAAGCTGCTGCACGGCGAGCCCGGCTACGAGCGCGTCGAGGTCAACGCCGACGGCCGCGCGCTGCGCGTGCTCGATTCGACGCCGCCGACGCCGGGCAGGAATCTCTACCTCAGCATCGACGTGCGCCTGCAGGAAGCGACCGAGGCCGTTTTCGAAGGCAAGCCCGGTGCCGCCGTCGCGATCGACCCGCGCAACGGCGAGGTGCTGGCGATGGTCAGCGTGCCTAGCTTCGATCCCAACCTGTTCGTCAACGGCATCAGCCATTTCGACTATCGCTCGCTGATCGGCTCGCCGCTGCGGCCGCTGCTGCATCGCGCGCTGGTCGGTACCTACAAGCCGGGTTCGACGATGAAGCCGTTCATGGGCATCGCCGGGCTCGAGCAGGGCGTGCGCCGGCTCGACGACACGGTGCTCTCGACCGGCGAATTTCATATCCCGGGTCAGGCGCGCGGTTACCGCGATCACCGTCGCGGCGGTCATGGCCGTGTCGGTCTGGTCGAGTCGCTGGCGCAGTCGGTGAACACCTATTTCTATTCGCTCGCGCTCGACATGGGTATCGATCGCATGTCGGGCTATCTGGCGAAGTTCGGCTTCGGCGCGCCCACCGGCATCGACCTCGGCGGCGAAGGCGTCGGCGTCCTGCCGTCCAAGGACTGGAAGCGCGCGATGTTCGACAAGCCCTGGTATCCGGGTGAAACCGTCATCGCCGGTATCGGCCAGGGCTACTGGGTGGTCACGCCAGTGCAGCTCGCGAATGCGACCGCGATCCTCGCCGCGCGCGGCGAACATCATCCGATCCATCTGCTGCGCGCGACCCAGTCGGGCTTCAACGCGCCGATCGAACCGGCCGTCGCGGCAACAGCCAAGCCGAGTTTCATCGTCAACATGACTCACTGGGAGCGCGTACGCGACGGCCTGGTCGCGGTCGTCGCCGGCCCCACCGGCACGGCGGCACGCGCGTTCGCCAACGCGCCCTATACCGCAGCCGGCAAGACCGGCACGGCGCAGAACTTCTCGCGCACCGGCAACGAAGTCGACACGCGCGGGCTCAGCGATGCGCAGCGCCACCAGGCACTGTTCGTCGCCTTCGCGCCGGTGGAGCAGCCGCGGATCGCGCTCGCGCTGGTGATGGAAGTCGCCGCCAGCGGTTCGCGCGACGCAGCGCCGCTGGCGCGGCAGATCCTCGACACCTGGCTCGCGCCGCCGCCGGGCACCACGCCCAGCGCCGCGGCGCCCGGTGTGCCGACGCCTGCGGCACCGGCCGCGACGGTGCTCCCGGATACGACACGATGATCGACCTGAATCTCGATCGCCTTGCCGCCGCGGCGCGCAACCAGCTGCGCCGGCCGCGCCTGGACCTGCCGCTGCTGCTCGCGCTGGTGCTGGTGGCGGCGATCGGCCTCGTCACGCTCTACAGCGCCGGCGACAAGGATGCTTCCATCGTGCTCAACCAGGGCGCGCGCTTCCTCATGGGCGGCATCGCGCTGATCATCATGTCGCGCATTCCGCCGTCCACGCTGCGCAACTGGACGCCGTGGTTCTACGCCGTCGGCGTGGTGCTGCTGGTGCTGGTCGAACTGGTCGGCGAGGGGCGCGGCTCGAACCGCTGGCTGGACCTGAAGTTCGTGCGCTTCCAGCCGTCGGAGCTGCTCAAGCTGGCCACGCCGATGATGGTCGCCTGGTACCTGCACGCGCGCACCCTGCCGCCGGACTGGCGCGACCTGTTCATGGTCGCGGTCATCATCGGCGTGCCGGCCGGGCTGATCGCCGAGCAGCCGGACCTCGGCACCTCGCTGCTGGTCGCCGCGAGCGGCGCCTTCGCGCTGTTCCTTTCCGGCCTGTCCTGGTGGCGCATCGCGAGCCTGCTCGGCACGGTCGCGGCCGCCGCGCCGGTCGCCTGGCATTTCCTGCACGAATACCAGCGCAACCGCGTGCGCATGTTCATGGACCCCGAGTCCGATCCGCTCGGCAACGGCTGGCACATCATCCAGTCGGAAATCGCGGTCGGCGCCGGCGGCGTCTTCGGCAAGGGCTGGCATCAGGGCAGCCAGTCGCGCCTGGAATTCCTGCCCGAGCACACGACCGACTTCGTGTTCTCGGTGTTCAGCGAGGAATTCGGCCTCATCGGCGTGCTGCTGCTGATCTCGCTGTACGTGTTCATCATCGGCCGCAGCCTGTGGATCGCAGCCAACGCCAAGGACACCTATTCGCGCCTGCTCGCCGGCGCGATCGGCATGTCCTTCTTCGTCTACGTCATGGTCAACGGCGGCATGATCACCGGCCTGCTGCCCGTGGTCGGCGTACCGCTGCCGCTGGTGAGCTACGGCGGCACCTCCGCGGTCAGCCTGCTGACCGGCTTCGGCGTGCTCATGTCGATCCACGCGCATCGCAAGATGGTGCGCTGAGCCCGATACGGTTACGCACTGCGCGCCATCGTGGAATGGGCGTAGCATGCGCCAAGGCCACAGGGAGGCTGCTCGGACATGGCCAATGCCCGCACGCGTTACGACACCATCGCCGAGTTCATGACGCGGCAACACGATGCGACCGCCACCAGCCTCTACGGCAAGCCGGCGGTGCAGGTCAACGGTACGGCGTTTCTGTTTTACATGCTGCCTGGTATGGCGTTCCGTCTGCAGGGACGCGCGCGCGAGCAGGCGCTGGCGCTGCCCGGCGCGACAGCCTGGGCGCCGCTGGGTGTTCCCGGAGAACGCAGTCCGTGGGTGCTGGTGCCGATCGCGAGTTTCCTGCGCTGGGACCGCCTCGCCATCGAGGCCCTGCGCTATGCGCAGGAAGGCAAGGTCAACACGCCCCGGGCCGAGCCGCTGCAAGGTCCGCCGGAGCCGCCGCCCGCGGCGCAGCGCTGGCGCGACAACATCAAGTCGCTGTGGGAGAAGGCGTCGAATTTCCGCCTGACACGGTAGGCGTACTCGCGCGGATACAGCGGCTTCGATTGAGCATGGGCGCCGGCCAGGGAAGCGGTTGTTTCCGAGTTGCTACGCGCCGGGGGCGGGAGCGGGGCGATGCCACAGCGCCGCAACCCTGAACCGAGCGCCACGACACTCCTCGGTGGGCTTACAGAATCCAGGCCGAGGCTGAGCTGAACCGTGACTGCGGCGCGGGTTTGGGCCTGCGATACGCATGCTAACCTAGCGCCTGTTTGCCCAGACGCTGGCCAGGCGCTATCGATGTCCGTGTTTTTCCGTGTTCTTTCCGCCGTCGCGTGCGCGCTGTTCGCCGTTTCCGTCGCTGTCGCCGAGGATCCGCCGGCTGCGCCCACTCAGGCCCAGCAGGCCTTCGCCGCCGATCAGGCGCGTGACTTCGGCCTCGACGCGGATGCCGTCCTGGCGATTCTCGTCAAGGCCGAATACCAGCAAAGCATCATCGACGCGATCTCGCGTCCGGCCGAGGCGACCAAGCCCTGGAAAGACTATCGGCCGATCTTCATCACCGACCTGCGCCGCGACGGTGGCATCGCGTTCTATCGCGACAACCGCGAACTCATCGACAAGGTCGCGGCGGAATTCCAGGTGCCGCCGTCCATTATCGTCGCGATCATCGGCGTGGAAACCAGCTACGGAAAGATCACCGGCAAGTACCGCGTGCTCGATGCGCTGTCGACGCTGGCGTTCCATTACCCGCCGCGGGAAAAATTCTTCCGCGAGCAATTGTCCCAATTGTTGCGCCTCAACGATGGCCACCTCGCCTATCCGATCGAGGAACTGCGCGGCTCCTACGCCGGCGCCATGGGCTGGGGCCAGTTCATGCCGACCTCGATCGCGAAGTTCGCGCGCGATTACGACGGCGACACGCGCATCGACCTGTGGAATTCGCGGCCCGACATCGTCGCCAGCATCGCGAGCTATTTCCAGGGCCACGGCTGGGAACAGGGCGGTCCGGTCGCGGTGCGCGTACAGCCCGCGGACGGCGCGCGCGAGATCGTGCCGGCCAACAGCGAACCGGTCTATCCGCTGGAACAGCTGATCGCCTGGGGATACGCGCCCGAGGAGCATTTCGATCCGCAGCGTCCGGCCACGCTGCTCAAGCTCGAAGGCGACGAAGGCACCGAATTCTGGGTCACCTTCCAGAACTTCCATGTGATCACGCGCTACAACCGCAGTCCGATGTACGCGATGGCGGTCAAGCAACTGGCCGAGGCGATTGCCGCCGGCGTCGAGGACACCGGTCCGTGAAGCGGGCGCTGGTGCTGCTCGTGCTCGCGCTGCTGGCCGGTTGCGGCGGCAAGAAGACGCATCGGCCTGCGCCGCCGCCGACCACGCAGCGCCCGCCGGTCGCCACCGCGCAGCCGCAACCTGCCCCGGCTGCGCCCGAAACCAGCCTCAGCCAGGCCGAACGCTATCGCCAGGCCAAGGACGACGGTCCGCGCGAGGCACTCGATGTCACCACGATCGAAGAACCCGAACCGAAGAACGAGCCGCCGTCGCGCTACGGCAACCGCTCGCCGTACAACGTGCTCGGCCGTACCTACCAGGTGTTGCCCACGTCGCGCGGCTACGTCGAGCGCGGCATCTCGTCGTGGTACGGCAACAAGTTTCACGGCTACATGACGTCGAGCTTCGAGCCCTACGACATGTATAAATTTACTGCCGCGCACAAGTCGCTGCCGCTGCCGAGCTGGGCGCGCGTGACCAATCTCGAGAACGGCAAGAGCGTGATCGTGCGCGTCAACGACCGCGGCCCGTTCCACGACAACCGCCTGATCGACCTGTCGTATGCGGCGGCGGTCAAGATCGGCGTCTGGCCCAAAGGCACGGGCCTGGTCGAAGTACGCGCGCTGACGCCGGGCGAGGTCGAGCCCGACGTGCGCGCCGCCACGACCGTCGCCAAGACACCGCCGCGGCCCTTGCCGAAGACCACGCCGGTCGATGCGCGCGTGTCGACGCCGGCCCCGGCTACGGCCGTCGCCGATGCCAACGCGACGGCGCAGCCGCGCATCTATCTGCAGGTCGGCGCATTCGGCGAACAGGCCAATGCCGATCGCGCCGCGCAGCGCGTGAGCGCGGCCAGGCTCGGCGACGTGCGCGTGATCGAGGCCTCGGTCAACGGCCGCAGCGTCCGCCGCGTGCGCCTGGGTCCGCTGCGCGACGTGGAAGAGGCCGACCGGCTGAGCCAGGAATTGCGCCGCCTGGGTCTCGGCGAAGCGCGTGTTGCGATTGATTGAGAAGCCGCAGAATGCCCAGCCAGCTGCCCGAACCGTATACGAGCCCTTCAAGAAGAGCCGGATGAAGCCCGCCCTCTGAAGAGGAGGCTAAAGCACTGGCTTTTTCGGAATTTCTTTAAAAAACGCCAGCGCTGCCGCGCCGGCCCTACTGCACGGAAGACTCATGTCGTATCGCTTGAACCTGCTTGCCACCGTCTTTCTGACCGCCTGCTGCGGCCTTGCCGCCGCGCAGACGCCGGCGCCGGCCACCCCGAAGCCGGCCGCGCCGACACCCACGCCGCTCACGGCCCCGATGCCGCCGCCGCCCACGCTGGATGCGAAGGCCTGGGTGCTGATGGACTACGCCACCGGCCAGATCCTCGCCGCGAGCAATCCGGACGAGCGCGTCGAGCCCGCATCCATCACCAAGATCATGACGTCCTACGTCGTCTCGGCCGAGCTTGCCGCCGGCAAGGTCAAGCCCGACGACGAGGTCTTCATCAGCGAGAGCGCGTGGCGCGGCGGCGGCGCCGGCACCGACGGCTCGACCAGCTTCCTGGCGCTGAATTCCAAGGTGAAGCTGCACGACCTGCTCATGGGCATGATCGTGCAGTCCGGCAACGACTCGGCCATCGCGCTGGCCGAGCACCTGGCCGGTTCGGAAGCCGTGTTCGCCGACCTCATGAACGAGTACGCCAAGCGCCTGGGCCTCAAGGACACGCACTTCGTCAATGCCAGCGGCCTGTCCGCGCCCGAGCACTACACCACGGCGCACGACATCGCGATCCTGTCGCGCGCGCTGATCCACGATTTTCCCGAGGACTACAAGATCTATGCGGTCAAGGAGTTCGAGTGGAACGGCATCAAGCAGCACAACCGCAATGCGCTGCTCTGGCGTGACGCGTCCGTCGACGGCATCAAGACCGGCCATCATTCCGCGGCCGGCTACTGCCTGGCGGCCTCGGCCAAGCGCGATGACGAGCGCCTGATCACCGTGGTCATGGGCACCAAGGGCGAGAAAGTCCGCGCCGACATGACTCAGGAGCTGCTCAACTACGGCTTCCGTTTCTACGAAACCCACAAGCTCTACAGCGCCGACAAGCCGGTCGCCGAGCCGACCTTGTGGAAGGGCCTGGCCGACACCATCCAGCTCGGCGTGACGCAGGACGTGCTCGTGACCTTGCCGCGCGGCCGCTACGCCGACCTCAAGGCGTCGATGGACGTGCCGGGCCGTTTCGTCGCCCCGTTCACCAAAGGCCAGAACCTCGGCACGCTGCGCATCCTGCTCGACGGCAAGCCGTTGATCGAACGTCCGATCGTCGCGCTGCAGGAGTACCCTGAAGCCGGCTTCATGCGCCGCGCCGGCGACAGCGTGATGCTGTGGTTCAAGAGTGATGAAGCGGTGCAACCGAGCAAGCAACCGGACACCAAGTAATGCGCAACCTGGATGACATCCAGCCCGAATCGCCGCAACAGGGCTTTCAGTTTCCCGGCGTCTTCGAAATCACCGCCCTGGGCAATTCCGCGGTCGACCTTGCCGCACGCGTACCCGCGCTGCTGGCGGGCATCGGCCTGAACGCGCTCGACGGCAGTCTGCGTACGCGGCCGTCGCGCGAAGGCAACTATCTTTCAGTCACGGTCAGCTTCATGTGTCCGGACCGCGAGCGCTACGACGCCGCGCACGAGGTGCTGCGCGCCGACCCGGACATCCGCTGGACCCTGTGATGAACGAGATGCCGCCGGTGCTCGTGCGCGAACTGCCGGGCCTGTGGCCGTACGAGCCGGTCTGGCGCGCGATGCAGGCGTTCACCGACGCGCGCACCGCGGAGACCACCGACGAGTTCTGGCTGCTGCAGCACGAGCCGGTGTTCACCCAGGGCCAGGCCGGCAAGGCCGAGCATGTGCTCGCGCCCGGCGACATTCCGGTGATCCCGGTCGATCGCGGCGGCCAGGTCACGTATCACGGCCCGGGGCAGATCATGGCCTACGTGCTGGTCGACCTGCGCCGGCGCGGCCTGGGTGTGCGCGAACTCGTGCAGCGCATCGAGCAGGCCGTCATCGACACGCTGGCCCACTGGAACATCGAGGCACAGCGGCGCGAAGGCGCGCCGGGCGTCTACGTCAACGGGGCCAAGGTCGCGGCGCTAGGGCTGCGCGTGCGGCGCGGCTGTTCCTTCCATGGCCTGGCCTTCAACGCGGCCATGGACCTGGAGCCATTCCACCGCATCAATCCCTGTGGTTATAAGGGTTTGGCCGTGACCCAGGTGCTAGACTTGGGCGGTCCGGCCAGCCTGGCGGTCCTGCAATCCAGCCTCGTCGACGAGCTTGCGCGACAGCTGGGCCTGCAGCCCCAGAGAGCCGATCCCGTCATCCCCGCGGCGTCCGTTCGCGTCGCCGCCCTCGCGTGAATCGCATGGACTCCTCGATCTCCAAGGCAATCCCCATCGTCGTCGTCGGCGAAAAGCAGCTCGGCGAAGACAAGATCGCGCGCAACCGCGCGGTGTTCGATCAGGCCCCCAAGCTGCGCAAGCCGGACTGGATCCGCGTGCGCATCCCGCCGGGCAATGCCGTCGCCAAGCTCAAGGCCAAGCTGCGCGAGAACCGCCTCGTGACGGTCTGCGAAGAAGCGTCCTGCCCGAACATCCACGAGTGCTTCGGCAAGGGCACGGCCACGTTCATGATCCTCGGCGAGGTCTGCACGCGGCGCTGCTCGTTCTGCGACGTTGCGCATGGCCGGCCCAAGCCACCCGATCCGCATGAGCCGCGCCACCTCGCCGACACGATCCGCGACATGGCCTTGCGCTATGTCGTCATCACTTCGGTCGATCGCGACGACCTGCGCGACGGCGGCGCCCAGCACTTCGCCGACTGCATCCGCCTCGTGCGCGAGCAGAGCCCGACCATCCAGATCGAGATCCTGACGCCGGACTTCCGCGGCAAAGGCCGTATGGAACGCGCGCTCGAGATCCTCGCGACCGCGCCGCCCGACGTGTTCAACCACAATCTCGAAACCGTACGCGAGATCTACCGTGAGGTGAGACCCGGCGCGGACTACGACTGGTCGCTGGACCTGCTCAAGCGCTTCAAGGCCCAGCATCCGGACGTGCCGACCAAGTCCGGCATCATGCTCGGCCTCGGCGAGAATTTCGAACAGGTCGAAGCGGCGATGCGCGACCTGCGCGCCCACGACGTCGACATGATCACGATCGGCCAATACCTCCAGCCGACGCCGCACCACCACCCCGTGATCCGCTACTGGACGCCCGACGAGTTCAAGGCGCTCGAGACGCTCGGCTACGCCATGGGCTTCCAGCACGTCGCCTCGGGGCCGATGGTGCGCTCGTCCTATCACGCCGACGAGATGGCGCACGCGGCAGGCATCTGAATCCGCACTGCCTGCGGGACCGCCTGAGCCGACGCGCCCGCTGCAGCGGCGGTCCTCCAGCGGCTCTTTAGACTGGGCCGCTCTCCGCCTTTGATGTCCGCCCGCGCACCGATGCCCGACGAGCGGACCCGACTGGTGGCGTACCGAGTAGGCCATTGGTCACGCGGAACTTTCGACGTGCTTCATGGGCCGATACAACGGCGTCCGCCGCGGTGATCGTGCGGTGTATGTGGGCGAGGCGGCCTCGGCCGCGGGCGACGCGATTACCCGATAACCACGTGTCATGTGACGAATCCGGCCGGGTCGTCCATTTTTTTCGAAACTTTACCGGCAGCCATGACAGACTGCCGGAAAAGCGCTGGAAATTCGCCCAGGAGCACCGCATCTCGCGGTGGAATGCGCGGATCGACGTATAGAATCGTCGCCAGTGCGTGTATTGCGATCGCCGGCGAAACGCACGGTCCGTAAATTTTCCAGGCAACAGCAGCGGTTTCTGGTTCGGAGAACTACATGCGCAAGACCCTGATCGTCCTCGCCCTCATCGCCTCGGGCATCGTCGCGGCCAAGCCGACCGGGCAGTCCGGTCCGCTGCTCAAGCCCGCCGAAGACCAGGCCGAGGCAGCTATCTGGGCCTCGCGCTTCCTGACCCGCTTCCACTACAAGGCCGTACCGCTCGACGACGCCATGTCGGCCAAGATGTTCGATGCCTATTTCGAATCGCTCGACGGCGAAAAACTGTTCTTCCTGAAATCCGACGTGGACCGCTTCAGCGGCGCGCGCGAACAGCTCGACGATGCGATCTTCAACAAAGACCTCACGATGCCGTTCGCGGTCTTCAATCTCTACCTGCAGCGCGTAGCGGAACGTACGGCCTTTTCGCGCAAGCAGCTGGAAAAACCCTTTGATCTCGGCGCCGAGGAAAGCTACGCCTTCGACCGCGAGCACGCCGCCTGGGCCTCGACCACCGCCGAACTCGACGACCTGTGGCGCAAGCGGGTTAAGAACGACGTGCTGCGGCTCAAGCTCGCGAGCAAGAAAGACGACGAGATCCGCAAGACCCTGGACAAGCGCTACGCCGGCTTCGGCGACCGCGTCTCGCAGATCAACAGCGAAGACGTGTTCCAGACCTTCATGAACGCGTACGCGACCTCGATCGAGCCGCATACCAATTACCTCGGCCCGCGCGCCAGCGAGAACTTCGACATCTCCATGAAGCTGTCGCTCGAAGGCATCGGCGCGGTGCTGCAGCGCGAAGACGAATACACCGCGATCCGCGAGATCGTGCCGGGTGGCCCGGCGTCGCTGTCGGGCAAGCTCAAGGTCGGCGATCGCATCCTCGGCGTCGGCCAGGGCGAGAACGGCACGATCAACGACGTGATCGGCTGGCGCCTCGACGACGTGGTCGGACAGATCCGCGGCCAGAAGGACACGGTCGTGCGCCTGGAAGTGCTGCCGGCCGACGGTGGCCCCGACGCGAAGCATCAGACCCTGTCGCTGGTACGCAAAAAGGTCAGCATCGAGGAACAGGCGGCCAAGAAGCAGATCATCGAGGTCAAGGACGGCGCGAACACGCGTCGCCTCGGCGTGATCCAGCTGCCGACGTTCTACCTGGATTTCGATGCGCGCCGCCGTGGCGACAACGACTACAAGAGCGCGACGCGCGACACCGCCAAGCTGCTGGCCGAACTCAAGCAGGAAAAAGTGGACGGCGTCGTGATCGACCTGCGCAACAACGGCGGCGGCAGCCTGAGCGAAGCGACCGAGCTCACCGGCCTGTTCATCGACCAGGGTCCGGTGGTGCAGGTGCGCAGCGCGCAGGGCCGCGTCGAAGCCGAGGAAGACCACCAGTCCGGCATGACCTGGGATGGTCCGCTCGCCGTCATGGTCAACCGCGGTTCGGCCTCGGCCTCGGAGATTTTCGCCGCGGCGATACAGGATTACGGCCGCGGCCTCATCATCGGCGAGCCCACCTTCGGCAAGGGCACGGTGCAGATGCTCGTCGATCTCGACAACGCCGCGCAGAACGAGAAGCCGAAGTACGGCGAACTCAAGATGACCAGCGCCCAGTTCTTCCGCATCAACGGCGGCACGACGCAGCTGCGCGGCGTCGTGCCCGACATCGCTTTCCCCGACGGCGGCGAGGCCAAGGAGTTCGGCGAATCCAGCTACCCGAACGCGCTGCCATGGAGCTCGATTACGCCGGCTTCGTACGAAGCCGTGGCCGACCTCAAGCCGATCCTGCCGATGCTCGCGACGCGCCATGAAGCGCGCATCGCCAAGTCGAAGGAATGGCAGTACTACGCCGAGGATCAGGCCGAAGTGAAGCGCCTGCGCGCCGAGAAGACCGTGTCTCTCAACGAGGCCGAGCGGCGCAAGGAACGCGACGACCAGGAAGCGCGCAAGAAGACCCGCGACGCTGAACGCGCCGTCGTGGAGAAGACCGAAAAGTCCGATGTGTCCATCGCGAGCGCGACGACGACCGCGAGCAGGGAAGGCAGCACCGCCGAGGATGCCGATACCGTCGCGCAGGCCACCGACGATGGCCTCCAGGCCGACGAGCGCAGCATCAAGAGCCAGGTCGAACGCGAGAAGCAGGCCAAGCAGCGCAAGGACGTCGCGCTGGAAGAAGCCGCGCACATCCTCGCCGATGAAGTCGGCCTGATCCGCGCGGACACCAAGCTTGCGCAGCAGGTGCTGCCGCAGGCAGCGGGCAAGATCAGCGTCGACTGACCGTCAACGGCGTTGTATCGACAATAAAAAATCCCGGCCTCGGCCGGGATTTTTGTTGGCGTGCCAGGCCGGATTCGATCTCGGCTGGTCATCGATCCCTGCGCCGTCGGCGCGGTGCTATGCGCCGTAGCGCCGGCGCAGAAATTCCAGATACGCGCGCAGTCCCTGCGCCTCGCCGCCCTTGGGCTTGCCGGGGCGTTCGCCGTCGTTCCACGAATACACGTCGAGGTGCGCCCACGGAATCGTGTCGGCGACGAAGCGCTCGAGGTAGAGCGCGGCGGTGACCGCGCCGGCGTGGCGCGAGGGGCCGGCGTTGGCGAGATCGGCGATGCCGGATTCGAGCAGCGTCAGGTACGGCCGATGCAGCGGCATGCGCCAGAGCGGATCCTGCTGCGCGATGCCGGCGTCGAGCAGTTGCTGCGCAATGTCGTCGCGGTTGCAGAACAGCGCCGGCAGGTCGGGGCCGAGCGCAACGCGGGCCGCGCCCGTGAGCGTGGCGAAGTCGAGGATCAGGTCGGGCTTCTGCTCGGTCGCGTAAGCGAGCGCATCGCAGAGCACGAGGCGGCCTTCGGCGTCGGTGTTGTCGATTTCGACGGTCAGGCCGGAGCGCGTCGTGATGACTTCGCCGGGGCGATAGGCATTGCCGGCGACGGCATTTTCGACGGCGGGAATCAGCAGGGTCAGGCGCACGGGCAACCTGGCCTGCATGACCAGCCCGGCCAGCGCGATCGCGTGCGCGGCGCCGCCCATGTCCTTTTTCATCCAGCGCATGCCGTCGGCGGGCTTGAGGTCCAGGCCGCCGGTATCGAAGCACACGCCCTTGCCGACGATGACGAGGTGCGGACCCTTCTTGCCCCAGCTCAGTTCGCCCAGGCGCGGCGGACGATGGCTCGCGCGGCCGACGGCGTGGATGGTCGGAAAGTTGTTCTTGAGCAGCGCATCGCCGACCCATTCGCGGTATTTCGCGCCATGCGCCTTGCCGAGGTCGCGCATCGCGGCGCAAAGCTGCTCCGGACCCATGTCCTCGGTCGGCGTGTTGATCAGATCGCGCACGCGTGTGGCGGCTTCCACCAGCGGCCCGACCGCGGCGATCACCGCCGCGTCGACGGCAAGCTGAGCCGGCGCGCGGCGCGCCTTCTTGTAGCGTGTGAACTGGTAGGCGCCCAGCGCCCAGCCCAGCGCGACGCGTGGCAGGTCGACGATATCGTTGCCGAACCGATAGTCGCCGGGCGGCAGGCGCTGCGGCAGGCTGGACAGCGCGTAGATGTCGTCGGGCCGCCCGATGCCCACCAGGATGCAGCGCAGGCTGCCGTCGTCGGCGGGCACGTTGACCAGACTACCGGCGTCGGCCTTGAAGCCCTGTGCCTCGACCCAGCGCCGCGCTTTCGCGCCGAGCACGTTCAACTGCGCCTCGAGCGTGTCTTGCGTCAGCGCGATCAGCTCGATCGTACGGCTGTTGCGGCGCAGTTCGGTCAGTCCTTGCATACGGTTCCCTAGCTTTGGTGACGCGGGCAGTGACGCGTCTTGTTGAGTATTGCGTGCGGCGAACAACTCAGGCGGCAAGCCTGAGATCCAGCCAGTCGGCCAGTTCGGACAGATCGCGGAATTCGAAATCCGGTCGCTGCGGCTGCGACCACGCCTGGCCGTGGCGATTCAGCCACGCGCTCGGCAGGCCCGCGCTGCGCGCGCCGTGCACGTCCAGCAACGGGTCGTCACCGACATGCAGCACATGTTCGGGCGCGACGCCGAGACGGCGGCAGGCTTCGTGGAAGATGGCCGGTTCCGGCTTGGCCGCGCCGAATTCGCGCGCGGTCACGCAATCGGCGAAAAGATGGCGCAGGCCGATGCGGCCGAGATCGGCATTGCCGTTGGACAGGCTGATCAGCGGCAGGCGCGCGGCGAGGCGCTGCAGCGCGGGCAAGGCGTCGGCGTACAGCTCGACTTCGTTGCGCGCCGCGTAGAACGCCTCGAATGCGGCATCGATGATGTCGTCACCGTAGCCGTGCGGCTGCAGCGCCGTCGTCAGGCTGAGCTTGCGCTGCGCGGTGTAGTCGTGGGCGAGGTGCGGGTTCTCGATCGCGATGCGGTCGCGCAGGATGCGCATCGATGCCACCGGATAGGCCGCGGCCACGGGCGGGCAGTGCTGCAGCAGCCAATCGTGCAGGCGCTGTTCGGCGCGCAGCACGATGGGCTCTATCGGCCAGAGTGTGTCGTCGAGGTCGAGACTGATCGCCTTGATCTGCATTTGCGGATCAGCCGCCGCTGACGTCCCCGGCCTTGGCGTCGGTTTTGCCCTTCGCCTTGGCGTCGGTTTTCTTGGACGCGGCCTTCTTGTCGCGCGACTCGGCGGCTTGAGCTTTGGCATCCTGGGTCAGCGTCGATGTCGGCGCGACCCGGCTCAGCGCCGCGGCGGTCGCGGCCGGCGCGGAGATCGGCGTTTCGTTGACCTTGGTTTCGATCATCGCCAGGCGCGCCTCGTCGCCGTCCTTGAGCGCAAGGCCATCCGCGTACGGCACGAGTTGGCGCTTGAGCAGGGTGTCTCGGGCCGACGGCGTGTCGAGCCACGCGATGAACTCCTTGACCGCGGCGGCGTTCGTGCCGTCTTCGCGCAGCGCGACATAGACCGGCGTGTACAGCGGATAGCTGCCATCGCGCACGCTCGCCGTCGACGGCACCACGCCTTCGACATTGAGTAGCTTGAGCTTGGGATTGCCGGCCGTATTGGACAGTGTGCTGACGCCCAGGCCCGACGGATCGAGCGTGACGCCTTCTTCGAGCTTGGAGGTATTGAGGTAGACGCGCGGCACGGCCACGCGTTGGTCGCCGTTGCGGAAGATCAGCCAGCGCAACGCGTATTCCACGCCGTCGAGCGGACCGGCGACGGCATACATGTTGATGCCCTTGTCGTTGCCGCCGAGCGCCTTCCAGTTGTCGGCGCGGCCGTAGTAGACGCGCCAGATGTCCTTGATCGAGATGCCCGATACCGGATTCGCCGGCGAGGTGATCATGACCAGGCCGTCCCAGGCCACCGGGATGAAGGTGAGACCGGATTCCTCGCTGCGCTTGGGATGGTTCGGACGCAGGCTGCCGGCGAAATCCGCGCTGCCCTGCAGTACCGCGTCGATGCCCGAGATGGTGCTGAACGCCGTGAGCTGGATGCGGACCTTTTTTTCGCGTTCGTACTGCTTGGCCAGATCGTTCATCAGGCCGCGTGCGCTGGCGATGTCGCCGCGCCAGATCAGGGCCGGGCCGGCGGCGGCCTTGGCGGTCGCGGGCTTTGAGGCAGGCTTGGCGGCAGCGGGTTTGGCAGCGGCGGGTTTCGCTGCGGCCGGAGCCGCCGGCTTGGTCTCGGCCGGCTTGGCTGCCGGCGCGGCGGCGGGCTTGGCGGCGGCAGGAGTCGGTGTTGCGGGTTTTGCCGGCACCGCGGCCGCCGGCTCGGCGGCCCATGCCGGCCCGAGCCAGCAGGTGGCCAGGGCGAGGAAAAGAGCGCGCGGCAGGGCGCGGCGGAACGGACGCGAAATGATCACCGATGAAAACCCGACAAAGTGCTGAATCGGCGCACCATACCATGCGGTTCTCGGCCCCGCCGTTGTCGGGTCGTTCACTATTGAAAGCCGTCACGGAATCTGCACGCGCAGCTGGTTCGGGACACAAAATCTCTTCGCCGGGTGCTGGGTCCACGTCGGATGCGCCGGCAGGCACCCGGCGCATCCGCGTTCCCGCGGAAAGCCGTCACGACTTCCGCGGGAACCCGCGCGCGGTGCTTTGCGGGCGGGTCATTCGCACATGACGAAGAACGCGTTCTGCCCGCGCACCACGGTCAGCAGCAGCTGGCGCGGCTGGCGTTTGCTGAGCGCTTTCAAATCTTCCACATTGCGGATGTCGACCTGATTCACCGCGACGACGACGTCGCCGCTGCGCAGGTTGTTGGATTCGGCGCGGCTGCCGCCGACGACGCGCGCGATGGCGACGCCGCGCAGGCCCTGCTGGCGCTGACGTTCGCCGAGTTCCACGAATTGCGCGCCGCCGAGGCGCGGATCGAGGGTCTGGCCTTCGGCGCTGGCCGCGTCGCGGCCGGTCAGCTTCGTGGTCGCGGCGATCTCGCGGCCGTCGCGCAGCACTTTGAGTTCGATGTCGCTGCCGATCGGCAGCAGGCCTTCGGCATTGTGCAGGTCCTGCTCGTTGTTGACCGGCTTGCCGTTGACACCGATCACGACATCGCCCGGCCGCAGGCCCGCGGCTTCCGCGGCCGAATCGGCCTGCACGCGCGTGACCACGGCGCCGCGTCCCGCGGCGACGCCGAGCATCTGCGCGATGTCCGCTGTGAGGTTCTGCGTTTCCATGCCGAGCGAGCCGCGCTTGACCGTGCCGGTCTTGATCAGCTGCTGCATGACGTCACCGGCCAGCGTGGACGGAATCGCGAAGCCGATGCCGACGTTGCCGCCGGACGGCGAGAAGATCGCCGTGTTGATGCCGACAAGTTCTCCGTTGAGATTGACCAGCGCGCCGCCGGAATTGCCCGGGTTGATCGAGGCATCGGTCTGGATGAAGTTCTGGTAGCCCAGGCCGCGCAGGCCGGAGCGGCCCAGCGCCGAGACGATGCCCGAGGTCACCGTCTGATTGAGTCCGAACGGATTGCCGATCGCGACGACGAAATCGCCGACGCGCAGCCGCGTCGAGTCGGCCAGGCTGACGGCCTTGAGGTTGTCGGCGGGGATCTGGATCACGGCGACGTCGGTGTCGGGATCCGTGCCGACCAGCTTGGCCGTCAGCGTGCGGCCGTCGCTCAGGGTCGCGCTGATGTCGTCGGCGCCCTGCACGACGTGGTTGTTCGTCAGCACGTAGCCCTTGGCCGCATCGACGATGACGCCGGAGCCCAGCGACTGCTCGACGCGTTCCTGCGGCATGTTCGGCACGCCGAAGAAGCGCCGGAAGAAGGGGTCGTCGAGCAGCGGATCACGCACGCGCGTACGCGTCTTGGAGGAAATGTTCACCACCGCCGGTGTCACGCGTTCGATCATCGGTGCGAGCGTAGGCAGCGCCTGGCCGTCGAGCATCGCGGGCAGCGCGGCCTGGGCCGGCCGGTTCAATGACATCACGAGACCGCCGCCGGCGCCCAGGCCGAGCGCGATGGCGGATACGAGGATGAGACGGGTCAATGAGGACATGGAGGGCTCCGCGGAAAAGTTCGCGACATGGACAGTCGAGTAGGGGTCTGGGTTTCCGCTTTCAACACGATTTCGCAGGCGAACGGGACAGTCGTGACCAACTGCAAACTGTCGCTGCGGGCCGTGTCGTTCATGACGGGTTTCACGATCTCTCGATTGACACCACGTAGGGGCGGGCGTAGGTTAACTGCCGCTCGCAATCACAAGATGTTGTGCCTGGTCACCGGGGGGTAGCCCCAGCATTTGGGGTCAACCAGGCACTGTCGCAGCGGTCTCAAGCCGCAGGAAACCGCAGGGGGAGCACGCCTTGCGGTGGCGGCAGGCCGTACCGTGGTCACACGGGTTGAGAGCGTCCGCACCGATTCGTTCGGGCCGGAATAAGGGACTCGGGAGGACGAGAGCAACTATGAGTACGGTGCGCCTTGAAGAGCTCGCGCGTGGCGCGGTCAACATTCCCCTGCAGCCGGCGTCGCAGGACATCTGGGACAAGAAATACCGCCTCAAGACCAAGCAGGGCGAACCGGTAGACCTGTCGATCGACCACAGCTACCAGCGCATCGCCAAGGCGCTCGCCGATGTGGAGACGTCGGCGGAAAAGCAGCACTACTGGAACGAACGCTTTCTCTGGGCACTGCGTCGCGGCGCGATTCCCGCCGGCCGCGTGACCTCCAATGCCGGCGCGCTCGAACACAAGCCGGCCACGTCCACGATCAACTGCACCGTTTCGGGCACGATCGAGGACTCGATGGACGGCATCCTGCAGAAAGTGCACGAGGCCGGACTGACCCTCAAGGCCGGCTGCGGCATCGGCTACGAATTCTCGACGCTGCGCCCGCGCGGCGCCTACGTGTCGGGTGCCGGCGCGTATACGTCCGGACCGATGTCCTTCATGGATATCTACGACAAGATGTGCTTCACCGTGTCCTCGGCCGGCGGCCGGCGCGGCGCGCAGATGGGCACGTTCGACATCGCCCATCCGGACGTCAAGGACTTCATCCGCGCCAAGCGCGAAGACGGCCGCCTGCGCCAGTTCAATCTCAGCCTGCTGATCACCGACGACTTCATGCAGGCCGTGCACGGCGACGCCGACTGGCCGCTCGTGTTCCCGGTCAACATCAAGGAAAAGGACGAGGTCGATCTGGCCGACGTCAGCCAGGTGATCTGGCGCGAATGGCCCACGACGACGAACTACGTCACGCGCGACGACGGCCTCGTCGCCTGCAAGATCTACGGCCACATTCGCGCGCGTCACCTGTGGGACATGATCATGGTCTCGACGTACGACTTCGCCGAGCCGGGCTTCATTCTGATAGACCGCGTCAACGAGATGAACAACAACTGGTGGTGCGAGAACATCCGCGCGACCAACCCCTGCGTCACTGCGGATACCTGGGTGCAGACCTCGGAAGGCCCGCGCCAGGTCGACGAGCTCATAGGCCGGCCGTTCCAGGCGCGCGTCGATGGCGTCGACCACGCCAGTGGTGAAGAAGGTTTCTTCCAGACTGCGCACAAGCCGGTCGTGGCGCTGCGCACGCGCGAAGGCCACGCGTTGCGGCTGACGGCGGATCACCGCGTGCGGCGCGTAAGCCATGCGACGCGCTGGGTGACGCAGACACAATGGTGTGCGGCCGGTGAACTCGTCGCGGGCGATCGCGTGCTGCTCAACGATCACCGCGCGAACGCGGCGTGGGACGGTCCGCTCGATTTCGGACAGGGCTATCTGCTCGGGCTGCTCGTCGGCGACGGCACGCTGAAGCCGGAGGCCGCCGTGCTTTCCGCGTGGACGGCGCAGGCCGTGGCCAACGGCGACGCCGCCGGTCCGAGCGCCGGCATCCGTGCGCTGATGGTGGAAGCCGAGCGCGCCGCGCTCGCATTGCCGCATCGCAGCGATTTCCAGGGCTGGTCGCCGATCAGTGGCCGAAGCGAGTGGCGTCTGAAGTCGGCGGCGCTGCGTGATCTGGCGTTCTCGCTCGGCATGCGTCCCGGGGACAAGGCGATCACGCCCGCGCTGGAAAAAACCTCGAGCGAAACCTATCGCGGTTTTCTGCGCGGGTTCTTCGATGCCGACGGCAGCGTGCAGGGCAGCCAGCTCAAGGGCGTTTCGATCCGTCTCGCGCAATCCGACCGTGCCCGTCTCGAGGCCGCGCAGCGCATGCTGTTGCGCCTGGGTATCGCGGCGACCATCTACGCGAATCGCCGCGCGGCCGGCTCGTCCGTGTTGCCGGACGGCAAGGGCGGCAGCGCCCGCTATCCGACGCAGGCGCAGCATGAGCTCGTCATCGCCGGTGAAAGCGTGCGGCGCTATGCCGAACTAATCGGCTTCGGCGACGGCGACAAGGCGGCGCAGCTCACGCGGCTGTGCGCGGCGTATAAGCGCGCGCCCAACCGCGAACGTTTCTTCGCCACGGTCGCCGCGATCGAACCCGCCGGCGAAGCCGCCGTCTATGACGTGCAGGTGCCCGGCATCAATACCTTCGATGCGAACGGCCTGCACGCGCACAACTGCGGCGAACAACCGCTGCCGCCCTACGGCAGCTGCCTGCTCGGCTCGATCAACCTGACCGTGTTCGTGCGCGACCCGTTCGGACCCAAGGCGCGCTTCGACTGGGACGAATACCGCGAGGTCGTGCGCGTGTTCACGCGCATGCTCGACAACGTCGTCGAGATCAACGGCCTGCCGCTGGAACAGCAGCGCAACGAGATCCTGTCCAAGCGCCGTCACGGCATGGGTTATCTCGGCCTGGGCTCGACCATCACGATGCTCAAGCTGCGCTATGGTTCGAAAGAGGCCTGCGCCTTCACCGAGGACGTCAGCCGCGAGATGGCGCTGGCGGGCTGGGAAGTCGGCCTTGCGCTGGCGCAGGAAAAAGGACCGGCGCCCGTGCTGGCGCAGGACCATACGATCACCGCGGCGATGCTGCGGCTGCGTCCGGAAATGGAGCGCGACGGCTGGAAGGTCGGCGACAGCATTCCGGGCCGCGTGCTGCACGCGCACTACAGCCGCTACATGCAGCGCGTCGCCGAGGTCGCGCCGGCACTCGTCAACGCCCTGGCCGAGCACGGTTCGCGCTTCACCCACCATTCCTCGATCGCGCCGACCGGCACGATCTCGCTGTCGCTGGCCAACAATGCCTCCAACGGCATCGAGCCCTCGTTCGCGCACCACTACTCGCGCAACGTGATTCGCGAGGGCAAGAAGAGCAAGGAAAAGGTCGAGGTATTCAGCTTCGAACTGCTGGCCTACCGCGAGCTCATCAACGCCAAGGCCATGCCGTTCTCGGACAAGCAGGACGAAAAGCTGCCCGAGTATTTCGTCGCGGCCGACGACATCAGCCCGACCGAACACGTCGACATCCAGGCCGCCGCGCAGAAGTGGATCGACTCGTCGATCTCCAAGACCGCCAACGTGCCGACCGACTATCCGTACGAAGACTTCAAGAACATCTACACCTACGCGCATGCGCAGGGCCTCAAGGGCTGCACCACGTTCCGCTTCAACTCGGCCGCGTTCCAGGGCGTGCTGGTCAAGGAATCGGACCTGGAGAACACCATCTACCGCTTCGAACTCGACGACGGCAGCATCGTCGAGGTGAAGGGCAACGAGCAGATCGAGTACGACGGCGAGACCCACTCGGCGGCCA
>JBBQZR010000031.1:0-71278 GCA_038207515.1 Lysobacterales bacterium
AAGAAGGAGCCCTATCCCATGAACAGCAGGATAGATGGAGAAAAGGAGATCCTGACGACTGCCCAGGGCGTTCCGGTCGCTGATAACCAGAACTCCCTCACAGCCGGCCTCCGTGGCCCGGTTCTGTTGCAGGACGTGCAGCTGATCGAGAAACTGGCACACTTTGATCGCGAACGGATCCCTGAACGGGTCGTCCATGCCAGAGGAACCGGCGCACATGGGTATTTCCAGGTCCACCAGAGCATGGCAGAGTATACCAAGGCACACTTCCTCCAGAACCCTGGCGAGAAGACGCCAGTCCTCGTTCGTTTCTCCCTAGTGGTCGGCTCACGCGGCTCTGCAGAGACCGTGCGAGACCCCCGCGGATTTGCGGTGAAGTTCTACACAAAGGAAGGAAATTACGATCTCGTCGGAAATAATCTTCCGGTCTTCTTCATCCGCGACGCGATCAAGTTTCCGGACATGGTCCACTCGCTGAAGCCATCGCCGACGACCAATATCCAGGACCCGAACCGCTTCTTCGATTTCTTCTCGCATGTGCCCGAATCGACGCACATGCTGACGCGCCTCTACTCCGACCTCGGCACGCCGGTGGGCTATCGGTTCATGGACGGCAGTTCGGTCCATGCCTACAAGTTCGTCAACGCGGCGGGCGAGTATCGCTACGTCAAGTTCCGCTGGGCCAGCAAGCAGGGCGTCAAGACGCTGGACGCCAAACAGGTCGCCGAAGTGCAGTCGCGCGACTTCAACCACCTGACGCGGGATCTCGTCGATGCGATAGCGCGCAAGGACTATCCGCAGTGGGACCTGTTCATCCAGGTGATCGAGCCGGGCCAGCTCGCGGGCTTCGACTTCGATCCGCTGGATGCGACGAAGATCTGGCCCGACGTTCCCGAAACCAAGATCGGCACCATGACCCTGAACCGCAATCCGTCCAACGTGTTCCAGGAGACCGAGCAGAGCGCATTCGCGCCGGCCAACCTCGTGCCGGGCATCGAACCGTCGGAAGATCGCCTGCTGCAGGGACGCATCTTCTCGTACGCGGACACGCAACTTTATCGTGTGGGCACCAACGGCCTGCAGTTGCCGATCAACCGGCCCGTCGCGGCCGTGCTCAATGGCAACCAGGACGGCGCGGCGAACATCGGCGCGACGACGACCGACGTGAACTACCAGCCCAGCCGGCGTTTTCCCATGACCGAAACGGCCGATGCGAAATACAGCCAGCTGCCGCTGAGCGGCAGCAGCCAGCAGCAGCGCATTCCGCGCACGCTGAATTTCCGTCAGGCCGGTGAGTTCTACCGGACCCTCGACGCGACGGCGAAGAAGAACCTCGTCGCCAATCTCGCCGGTGATCTCGGCCAGGTCACCCACGCCGACACACGCTTGACGATGCTGTCGCACTTCTACAAGGCCGATGCCGACTACGGCACGCGCCTCACGCAAGCGCTCAAGGGCGATCTGGCGCAGGTGCGCCGCGCCGCGGAATCGCTGGCCGAATAGGCCGGCGTAGCCCGGCGATGCCGTCTTGCCGCTCTCCCAAGACGGTGCGGCATCGCTGGGCGCTTTCTGTCGCACAAAAGCGGGTCCGAAACGATCGGAACGCCTCCTACTCACCATCGCATCAACGGAGCCTGCCCATGCGCGTCGTTGCCATCACCCTGCTGCTGGCGCTGGTCGCCGGAATCGCGTCCGCGTCCGAACCGACACTGACGCCACAGAAAACGCAGGACTATCTTTTCGACGCCGCCCGCGCGGGACGCAACGACCTCGTCACCGATCTGCTCGAGGCCGGAGCAAAAATCGACGCGGTCAATGCATCCGGCCACAGCGCGCTGATCCTCGCGGCCTACAACGGCAAGCTCGATACCGTCGATGCGCTGCTGCGCGCGGGTGCGGACCCCAACCTCGGCGACAAGCGCGGCAACACCGCGCTGATGGGCGCCATCTTCAAGGGCGAGGACGCCATCGTGCTGCGCCTGCTCGACGACAGGCGCACGGCCGTCGATACGCGCAACGGCGCCGGACAGACCGCGGCGATGTTCGCCGCACTGTTCGGCAAACAGGGCGTGATCGAGAAACTCGCCGCGCGCGGTGCCGACCTGACGGTGGCCGACGCAGCCGGACAGACCGCGCAGACGCTGGCGCTGCAGCAGGGCAACGCAGCGCTCGCGCAGCAGATCGGCGAACTGGCGGCGCGCTGAGGTTCAGCAGTACCGTGCGATCGGCACTGCACTTCAGCAGTGCCGCGCCTGCGGCACCTCCGGCCGTGAGGAAAGCGAACCCAGGCGGCTCAAGCCGGCACGCAGGCGCAGGCCGAGCCACAGTCCTGCCGCGAACACGCGGCTCAGCGCGTCCCTGCGGCTGCCAAACAGCACCGGACAGATCAACCGCGCCGCAAAGTGCAAGTGTTCAAAACGATAACGCCGGTACAGGGCGACCTGATAGCGCCGCGCGGTCGGCGAACGCCGATAGCGCGGCGACGCATCGGCATCGACGAGCCACGCGGCGAACATGATCTGGTCGTCGCTGAGTTCGAGCATGCGTCCGAGGCCGACGCGCATCCGGCGCCAACGAGACAGCGGCGACTGCGCTGTTTCCGCCTGCAGCATCGCGTGGAACATGCCGTAGTGGCGCGCTTCGTCCAGCGCCAGCGTATGCAGCACGGCACGGCCGGTCTCGTCGCCGCAGCTGTCCCGCAGCACGCGATAGAAGGTGCTGGCCAGGGCCTCGACGATACAGCGCGCGACGAGTTCGCCCGCGATCGAGCCGCGCACCGAGTGGCCGTCGCAGGCGTGGTAGGCGACGCCGTCGAGATACGCGCTCATGTGGCGCTCGAACGCGAACGGCGCGTCGGCGGTTTCGCACAGACGGCGCAGCGCGCGGCCGTGTTCGGCTTCCTCATGGTTCCAGCCATCGATCGCCTCACGCCAGATGGCGCCGCGCGACGCGAATACGGCACGCAGGTAGTCGCCGTATTGGTCGGCGCGCGATTCGACCAGGGCCGTCGTACGCAGGATGTACAGCAGATCGGCGTCGAACTGCTGCGGTACGACACGCGAGTAGTTGAAATCGGTCGCCCGCCAGGGGCGCGCGGCGGGTTTGAGAAACGACATGGCAGGCTCCGGCCAACGGGAGCCGCCACCGTCGCCGCGAGCGCGGCCCGCCACGCGGACGTAGCCGGGCGAGTTCGGTCCGAATACGGCCGGTTTGCGGCGCACCGCTCGCGCTGCCGGCGCGCCTGTGTCCTGTCCCGTCAAACGGGCGTCACTGATCTCTTCGGCGGAGCGCGTACAGCTGTGCGCAGGAACAGACGGCAATGGCTGCAAAGACGACCAGCGAAACCGGCTGCGCAAATTCGGAACGGCCGGCCGCAAAGAACACGGAATGAACGATCAACGTGACGAACCCGAGCGCGGCAATCAGGTACTGCCAGACCGCAGAGGCCTGGGGGCTCACGGCCACCTTGCCGTAGGCGTGGACCACAAGCAGCACGATCGGAACGTTGAAAACCAGATTCAGCTGATTGCCCCCGGCCAAACCGAACATGTCCCACTCGTGCCAGAACGCCGCATCGATCTGATGAACGAGAAGGAAGCCGACGTTCAAGAGCGCGAACAGTGTCGGGAGCGGGTTCGAGTCGATGGCACGCATGCAGAAAAGTCCTTGCGCCGATGCGCGGTCGCGCGGCGCCGGGTAATACCACACTTTTTCCAGCAGTTGATGGCAACTGCGCGGCAGGGAATTACCATCACAGCTCACCCCGATGACGAACGATGCCATGGACGCCCACTATTTCCGCACGCCCGCCGAGTTCGGCCGCTGGCTCAAGAGCCATCACGCGAAGGAGACCGCGCTGTGGGTCGGCTACCACAAGATCGACAGCGGCGAGCCCAGCATGACCTGGCCGCAATCGGTCGACGAGGCGCTGTGCTACGGCTGGATCGACGGTCTGCGCCAGCGCGTCGACGAGCAGCGCTACCGCATACGCTTCACGCCGCGCAAGCCGACCAGCAACTGGAGCGTGGTGAACATGCGCCGCTACGCCGAACTCGAACAGGAAGGCCGCATCCAGCCGGCCGGCAAGGCCGCCTACGCCGCGCGCCGCGACGACCGTTCCGCCGTCTACAGTTATGAACGCCGGCGCGAGGCGCTGGAACCGGCGCAGCGCAACGTGCTCGACGCCAATCCTGCGGCGGCGAAATTTTTCGACGCGCAAAACGCCTCGTACCGGCGCGCCTGCGTCAACTGGGTGACCGGCGCGAAACAGGAGACCACGCAGACCCGGCGCCTGCAGAGCCTCATCGACCACTGCGCACGCGGCGAGACCCTGGCGCAGTTCACGCGCCGATAGTGCGCCGCTGCACAATCGTCGCGGTGAAAAAACGGCGAACCTTTCAATCGAGGACGCGACACTGCCGGGCGTTCACTCCTTGAACGGACGCCGCTGCGGCGCGGCGTCCGGCGTCACACGCGTGAACACTTCGCGGATCAGCGCATTCACGGCCGGCAGGCGATGGCGCATCCAGACATGGCTGGAATGCGCGCTGGCGCCGAGCGATGCCTTGGGCTCGGCGGCGGTGCGGCCGAAACTCAGCTCATCGCAGCCCAACGCTATAGCGTCTTCAATCAGGCTTTGCAACAAACGCAGATACAACGGCACCGTCGCGTTGACCGCGTAGTCCAGGCCGACGTAGTAGCCGAGCGCGCGCGTGCCGTCCTTGATCGTGGTGATGAAACCGGCGATGTGCTCGTCGTTGCGGATGAGCGTGCAGCGCATGCGATCCGGACCGGCCAGCGCCGCGAGCGCGCCGAAATACCCCGGCGGCAGCGCCGACAGCCGCGTGCTCGCGCGTTGCTCGACCGCGCTGTAGAGCGCATGCAGGCGCGCGTCGTGCGCCGCCGCGTCGGCGTTGCGTTCGACGCGATAGCCAGCCTCCTCGACCTGCTTGGCGACCTTCTTCGCCTTGCCGCGGTAGTTCGAGTTCAGATCGGCCAGATAGCCCGCGAAATCCTTCCAGTGCGGCCGCACCGGCATCGCCATCTCCGGTTCGGTCTCGAGCGGGCGGTAGCTGAAATCCCGCAGCGGCGTCGCGCTCGCATGGCGCGCGTCGTCGAGGTCCTTGATCATCACGTAGTCGATCTGGCCGTGCAGCCGATCGGCGCGGCGGATGCGGTACAGCGCTTCGGCCACGCCGTGCCAGAGCAGCGCCGGGTCCTCGCCATCGGCGAACGCGAGGCCGTGGAAACCGCTCGACACGAGGCTGCCGCAGACCAGCAGCCGCGTGCGCACCTGTTCCAGCGCTTTCTTGCGCACGCGCGACTCGGGCAGGTTCGCCAGCTGGTTGCCGCGCACGTCCAGCACCTGCGCGGCGACCGCGACGAGCGGCCTGCCGTCGCGGTAGACCAGGGCATAGCGCGGACTCATGCCGCTGGGTGCGTGGGTTTCGAGCAGGCGCCGATAGCCGCGCGACATGAAGAACGAAGCGCCCTGCGTCAGCGCATCCCAGTGTTCGGGATTGAGGAAATCGATGCGATCGGCCAGCGCACAATCCAGTCCGCCGGGCCGCGCGCGCTTGTCGTGCCGCTGCAGGGCGGCCTTGATTTCGTCCACGGCGCCGCTGATGCCTTTGCCCATGCTGCTCGCTCCTGTTGGCCGGGAGCGAGCTTAGTGGCCTGTAACGGACAAATCGATAGCAGCTCGCTCGGTCTGGCCGCGCAGTACTTGCTGCTCACCTGGCCAATAGCGTGGGCTATTGGCCGCGCTCCGCAGCGGCGTCCTGCACGACCATCCCTTCGCGATCCCTCTACCGATTTGTCCGTTGCAGGCCACTAGTCCGCGCCGCACTGCAAGCGCACGCTGCGCATCGACAGCGAACCCATGTCGAAGCCGGTGACCGGAAAGTCGACGCGATCGTCCGGATCGCTGGCCGCAACGGCATAGAGCAGCGGCAGGAAGTGTTCCGGCGTCGGATGCGCCATCGTCGCATCGGCGCTCTGCGCCGCGGCGATGACGCCGCCGACACGGTCGCTGCCGAGCAACGCGGTCTCGACCGCGCCGTCGAAGCGCGCCGCCCAGTCGGGCGTCGCGCGGTCGCCAGCGCGCCAGGCGCGGAATGCGTGGCCGAGGTTGTGCACCACGTTGCCGCTGCCGAGCACCAGCACGCCCTGGTCGCGCAGCCGCTTAAGCTGCGCGCCGATCGCCGCATGCACCTGCAGCGTCGCGTGCTGGTCGATGCTCAGCTGCAGCACCGGCACGTCGGCGGGCGGGAACAAATGGCACAGCACGCTCCAGCTGCCATGGTCCAAACCCCATTCGGTCGTCGTGCGCACGCGGCCTTCGCTGGCGTCCGCGATCGCGGCGGCGAGTTGAGGAGCGCCGGGCGCGGGATACTGCATCGCGTGCAGCGCGGGCGGGAATCCGCCGAAGTCGTGAATCGTCACCGGCAGCGGCTGCGCCGTGACCCAGCTGCCCGGCACGAACCAGTGCGCGGATATGACGAGAATCGCCTCGGGTCGCGCCAGGGTGCTGCCAAGTTCGCGCAGCGCCTCGCTCCAAATGTTCTGTTCGATCGCGTTCATCGGCGAACCGTGGCCGATGAACAGTACGGGCTGGCGGGACGTGGACATGAGGTTCTTGAACAGGCGGGCGCGCGAGCGCCGGAACCCGCTCAGATGAGGCCGCAGCCGCGGCACTCAAGCCAACCGTTGGGGGAATAGCGCAGGCCACGCGTCCTAACGAGGGCAACGGCCTGAAAACAAAGCAGCGGTCGTCGCGGCCACCGCCGCGACCGGCCCGAACACGGATAGCGCCGGACGCAGCGGTGCAGATGACGACCGAAGATGCTCCCGTGAGTGAGCATCGGTTGGCCGTCATCTGCACCAGCTGCAATTGTGCGCTGATGACGTCGAAGCCGCTCTGTCTGCTCGTGAAATTTGGTGCCGGAAAAACCGTTATCGATCAACCACTCAGCTTGACGCAGCGCAGCGCCGGCATTGCGACTCACACATGCGGCGCCGTATTGCGCTGTGCTAGCGTCCCCACCGACCGCGCCAGGGAGGCGGTTGCAGCCTGTCGCTGCGGGTGGATGAACTGGGGTGCCACCCGTACACAGGCTTCACCATTCTGGAGACCACGACATGTTCAAAAAAATACTTTGCGCAACCCTGATCTGCGCCGGCATCGGCGCTGCCCAGGCCGGCGACCCCGGCTTCTACGTCGGCGGCGGCATCGGCCAGGCGCGCTACGACGACAACCTGACCGACCAGATCCGCTCGGCCTACGCCAACTACCCCGACTACTCCTTCGTCTCCGGCGGGCTGACCGACGACAGTGACCAGGCCTGGAAGCTCTTCGGCGGCTACCGCTTCCTGCCGTGGCTCGGCGTGGAATTCGGCTGGGTCGATCTCGGCGAGGTCGGCAGCAACTATGTGCTGCACTCGCAGATCCCGCTCACCAACGCCGATGCAAACATTGTCGGCCTGTACAACATCGCCGGCGCCAGCGGCACCGTGTTCGGCGAACTGGATTTCAACGACCGCACCTCGGGCATCCTGCGTGTGGGCCTGTTCAACGCGCAGGTCGACTACGACGAAACCGGCACCGGTGCCGACGGCCAGCCGCATCGCTTCAGCAACAGCAACAGCCACACCAAGCTGACCTACGGCCTGGGCCTCAACGTGCGCGTGACGCCGAACTGGGACGTACGCCTGGACTGGGACCGCTATACCGACGTCGGCCGCCGCTTCGACCTGGGCGTCGACGGCAATGGCCGCTTCGACCACATCGACTTCGTGTCGATGAATGTCGCCTACCGCTTCGGCCAGTAAGTTCTGAAGGCCCCGGGATCGCTGTTATGCGATCCCGGGTTTCCGCTTGACCGATCGCGATACGAGATCCCGGTTTCCTGCCTGACCGATCGCGGTACGCGATGCCGGGTTACTGCCTGACCGATCGCGGTAACGCAATCGCAATACCTCGCAGCATCGCGCTCACCCGCTACTGGCGCCGGTAGTCGATATTCATCGTGCGCGTCTCCTTGCCGTCGCGGAATTCGTACCAGTCGAAGCCGTAGTGGTTCTGGTCGTAGATACGGATGACCTGGCGCACTTTGATCGACGTCGACGGCTTCATCATGTCCGGGATCTCGCCGAGGAAGGTCCAGGCATTGCTGGCCTTGTCGTGTTCGCCATAGGCCAGCCAGAAGCCGGTCGTCATCGAATCGACCCAGGTGTTGAAGAACTTGCCGCGCAGGTTGTCGTAGCCGAGCAGGCCGTAGCCGTTGAACGGCTGGCCCCAGAACGTGCCGACAAACGTCATCGAGACATAGCGGCCGCCGTAGACGACTTCGCCCTTGGACGTGCCCGTGCTTTCCAGCGCCGCCGCCTTGGGGTCCATCCAGACCTGGGTCTTGGTGTTCCAGTTGCCGGCGAAATACGCGAGTTGTGCATGTTCGGCGCGCGGCGTGCTGGCGTTTGCGTACGCGGCCATCTGCGCCTGCTGTTCGGCCGTGACCGGTGGCGCTTCGACCTTCTTTTCCTCGGCGGCAGCGGCCCCCGCCGCCGCCGTCATCAACGCACTTATTGCGATCGCGGTGAATCGGTTCATGTGTGCCTCCCGTCGGCCCGGAAAGGGCGTGCCGATGCTAGCGCTGCGGCAGTGACGCCGCCACGGCAACAGCGGCACGAAAAAATCGCTAACCCCGGCTCAGGGAAGGCGCCGTTGTATGGCCCCACTCACCCGACGACGGAGCACGACCATGCGCAGCACCCGCCTCACCATCGCGATCAGCTTCGCCCTGACCCTGGGCCTGGCCGCCTGCACGCAGAAGCAATCCACGCTGTCCGAAGGCGCGGCGAAGCGCGATGAGGCGCAGCGACAACAGCCGGTCGCCGCACCCGAAGTCGCGAAAGTCGGCCACGACGACAAGCGCGAGGAGAGCAAGGAGATCCGCGCCGACGTGCAGGCTGCCGCTGGCGCCACCACCGCCGCTACTGCCGCGCCGGCCGACGCGGAAAAAGACCGCATTGCCGATGCCGCAGCTCCGGAACCCGCAGCCACGACCGCGCCGGTGCCCAAGCCCGGCCACATGCCCGCACCGAAGTACCCTGCCCAAGC
Source organism: Lysobacterales bacterium (assembly GCA_038207515.1). Classification (GTDB taxonomy): domain Bacteria; phylum Pseudomonadota; class Gammaproteobacteria; order Xanthomonadales; family Rhodanobacteraceae; genus Tahibacter. Next base: position 9,119 of record JBBQZR010000031.1, read on the forward strand.
GCTGCGTTCCGGCACGCTCAACCAGCGCGCTTCGCAAGCCATCGCCGGCCAGCCCGCCTACACACAGCCGGCCAACACCGAGCGTTATCAGGACCACGCCGACAATCCGCTGCAGATCACCGCGGAGAATCCGGTTTCCACCTTTTCCATCGACGTCGATACCGGCAGCTACACCAATGTGCGGCGCATGCTCACGGCCAACCAGCTGCCGCCGGGCGACGCGGTACGCGCCGAGGAATTCCTCAACTATTTCGACTACGGCTATACGCCGCCGGCGACGCGCGACATGCCGTTCAGCGTGACGACGGAACTGGCCGCGGCGCCGTGGAACGCGCAACGCACGCTGCTGCTGGTCGGCATCAAGGGATATGAGCTGCCGCAAAGCGAGATCCCGCCGTCCAACCTCGTGTTCCTGATCGACACGTCGGGCTCGATGAACTCGCCGGACAAGCTGCCGCTGCTGTGCGATGCCTTCAAGCAGATGGTGCCGAACCTGCGCGAGCAGGACCGCGTGTCGATCGTCGTCTATGCCGGCAGCGCCGGTCTCGTGCTGGCGCCGACGCCGGGCAACCAGCACCAGCGCATCCTCGATGCGCTCGACAGCCTTTCCGCCGGCGGCTCGACCAATGGCGGTGCCGGCATCCAGCTCGCCTATACGATCGCGAAGCAGAACCTGATCAAGGGTGGCGTCAACCGCGTCGTGCTCGCGACCGACGGTGATTTCAATGTCGGCACCACCGATGACGAAGCGCTCAAGACCCTGGTCGCGCGCGAACGCGAGCACGGTGTGGCGCTGACCACGCTGGGCTTCGGCGCCGGCAACTACAACGAACAGCTGGCCGAACAGCTGGCCGACATCGGCAACGGCAATCACGCCTACATCGATACGCTCGCCGAAGCGCGCAAGGTGCTCGTCGCCGAAGTCGGCGCGACGCTGTTCACGATCGCCAAGGACGTCAAGATCCAGGTCGAATTCAATCCGGCCGCGGTTTCCGAATACCGCCTGATCGGCTACGAGAACCGTCAGCTGCGGCGCGAGGATTTCAACAACGACAAGATCGACGCGGGCGAGATCGGCGCCGGTCACGATGTCACCGCGCTGTACGAGCTGACCCTCGTCGGCGACGGCGACAGCCAGGTCGATCCGCTGCGCTACGGCGGCGGCGACAAGCCGGCCAACAGCGTCGGCGCGCAGGAAATCGCTTTCGTCAAGCTGCGCTACAAGCAGCCCAACGAAGACACGAGCCGGCTGATCGAGCGCCCGCTGCGCAAGAGCGAACTGCAGGACAGCGCGAGCGAGCGGCTGCGCTTCGCTTCGGCGGTCGCCGCGTTCGCCGACACGCTGCGCGGCGGCACGCACCTGGGTGCGTTCGATCTCGAGCGTATCGCCACGCTGGCGCGCGGTGCGCGCGGCCCGGACAGAGACGGCTATCGCGCGGAATTCCTGAAGCTCGTCGCCACGGCGCGCCGGCTCAAGGGCGGGCAGGACGCGCCGGAAGTGGCGGTGATTGCGGACTGACGATTTCGCTACGCCCACACTCACAAGGCCAGTGCGTCGCCAGTTTCAAACACAGCACCTGACGTACACCGCGTCTCGCTGATGTTTCTCCCCCTCACCCAACCCTCTCCCCCGACGCGGTCGGGGGAGAGGGCTAGTGCAGGCACGCTCCGTTAGGATCAGCGACCGCAGACAACCCCAATCACCGCTCCACCACCGTCGTCAGCAACGCACTGTCGAACATGGCCTGCGGCGAGATCACCGTTTCCTGCAGCGGCAGCTTCGCGCCGTAGCGCTCGCGCAGTTTGACTTTCACGGACGCATCAGAGAGGTCGAAATCGCCGAGGCGCTGGGTTTCGCCGAGACGCACGCCGAACGCGCGTTCGTACGTTTTCCAGACCAGCTCGGAGCAGTAGATGCGCTGATCCGACCATTCGAACGTGAGGTCATAGGATTTGCCGGCCATATTGGTCGCCGCGTCGCGCAGGCGTCCCACGCCAGTGGCATCGAGGCGCGCGTCGGCATCGCGCCAGCGCTTGACGACGTAGTGGCTGCGTTCGCCGCGTGCGATCCACTGCGCAAGCGGCGTGAACTTCACGGTCGACACGGCTTCGAACACGAACGGCTGGCCGCCGCGGTGGAGGATCAGGCCCATGTGGCTGTAGCGCGAATGCGTGGCGCGCTGGATCGCGGCACTTTGCGAGGAACGTGAGGTGTGGAAGATGATGTCGCCGTCGCGCAGCGGCGCGTCGGCGGCGCAGGCACTCGGCCCGCAGGCGAGTGAAATCACCAGCACAAGCGCTTGCAGCACGCGTGCGTGCAAGCGGCGATCGTGCGGCATGGCAGGCATGGGCGGACTCCGGAGAAAGCGATGAGGGCACGGTTGCGACGGGTGCTCGGCGATGTTGCTCTATTCGTGCTGCTTGGCGCTGCCGCGATGTCGGCAAGCGCCCAGCCCGCAGCGTTTCCCGTGACGCTGCTCGACGCCGCCGCCGCCCAGATCGGCGTGACGCTGTACTACGACCCGGCGTATACGCGCATCGGCTATCCGGGCGGCGACGTGCCGACCGAGCGCGGCGTCTGCACCGACGTGGTGATCCGCGCGTATCGCGGCATCGGCGTGGATCTGCAGCAACGGGTGCACGAAGACATGCGCGCGGCGTGGGCGGCGTATCCGAAGCTCTGGGGCCTGCGCAGTACCGACCGCAATATCGATCACCGGCGCGTGCCGAACCTCGCGACGTTCTTCGCACGCAATGGCCGCACGCTGGCCGTGAGCCAGACCGACGCGTCGATCTACGCGCCCGGCGACATCGTGACCTGGCGCCTGGCGAGCGGCGTGCCGCACATCGGCCTGGTGTCGGCGCAGCGGCGCAACGGCCGGCCGCTGATCGTGCACAACATCGGCGCTGGCACGCAGCGCGAGGACACGCTGTTCGATCACGTCATCACGGGGCACTACCGCTACGAGCCGTAGGTGCGGCGGCCACGAATTGCCGCGAGCTGCGCGACTATTTCGCGAGCAGCTTCGCCCGGTCCGGCAATGTCACCGGCACCTGGTCCGCATTGCAGCTGCCGATCGCGCACAGCTGCTTGCGCAGCGCCGGCGCGCTCTGCGCGATGATGTGGAAAATGACATTCTGTTCGAGTTCGCCGTGGAAGGCCTGCGCGCCGGGACCGCGCGCGAAGATCGCGACGTCTTCGCCGCCGTGGCTTTCGCTCATGAACGGGATGGCCGATTCCTGCAGATAGTCCGGCGCTTCGGTGTCGACCTTGGTGAGATCCGGCCGGCGGCTCGCCGGCTTGCCGAGGCTGCGGTAATAGTGCGGATAGGTCTTCGGGCCTTCGGGCTGGCTGTCGCTGGCGCCGACATAGCCGGGGCCATTGGCGTAGCCCAGCGTCGTATATGGCAGCTTGTGCTGGTCCAGCGCGAGCGTAGAGCCGGCGTCTTCGAAGTCCGAACCACCGTGCACCAGGCCGAGGATCGGGTTGCCGCGCTGCGGATAGCCGGCGAAGGTCAGCGTATGCGAATGATCCGACGTGACGACGATCAACGTGTCCGCGACGTCGGTATCGTCCAGCGCGGCCTGTACCGCGTCGGAGAAGGCGATCGTGTCGGTCAGCGCGCGGAACGCGTTGCCGGCGTGGTGGCCGTGGTCGATGCGGCCGCCCTCGACCATGAGGAAATAGCCCTTGGGATTCTTCTTCAGCAGCTTCAGCGCCGTGCGCGTCATATCCGCGAGGCTGGGCTCGTCCGCGGCGATGCGGCCGGTTTCGGCGGGCGGCGGATTGAGGCGGTCGTGGTCGAAGCGCATGTGCGAGCGTTCGAACAGGCCGAGCAGATGCTGCGTCGAGGAAATATCGACTTTGTCGAATTGTTCCTTGTTCCAGACGTAGCTCGCGCCGGGGCGCGCGCTCCACTGGGCGATCAGATCGCGCTGGTCCAGGCGCTTGCCGGGCCGTCCCGTCTCTTCCGGATCGCGCTGGGTCGGCAGCATGAAATTCTCGCGGCCGCCGCCGAGGGCGACTTCGAGGCCGTCGCCGAACGGCTGCTCGACGAGTTGGCGCGCGAAGTCGATGCAGTCGCCGCCCTTGGGCGATTGCGCCACATCGACGTCGGATTCCCAATTGCGTTCGGGCAGGTGGCCGTAGGTTGCAGCCGGTGTCGCGTGCGTGATCTTGGTCGTCGTCACCGCACCGGTGGAAAGACCGGCGAGTTCGGCCAGTTCCAGCGCCGTCAGCGTTTCCTGGCCGCGGCTGGACGCGCAGTCGGCGCGCTCGGCGGCCTGGGTGACGCTGATGAATCCGGCCTTGGTTTTCACGCCGGTCATGATTGCGGTCATGGTGCCGGCGGAATCCGGCGTCTGCGCATCGGTTTCGTAGGTGCGGCTCAGCGCCGTATAGGGCAGCGTCTCGAACGCGAGCCGCGCGCTTTCACCGTCCTTGCCCTGGCGCTGGCCGAGGAGAATGTGCGCCGCAGCAATCGTCGGGATGCTCATGCCATCGCCGAGGAACACGATGACGTTCTTCGCGCGCGGCGGCGTGTGGCCGACATTCGCGTGCGCCGCGGCCGCGCCGGCCGTGAACCACCAGGCCGCCGTTTCCTGCTGCGGGCGCTGGATCGACGGCACCGCGATCGGTGTCGGCGCGCGCGCCGCGGAGGGACCCGGCTGGCTGGCGCAGGCACTGAGGGTCACGGCGACGGCGGCGGACAACAGGCACAAGGCTTTCACAAGACTCTCCGAATCGAATCCATCACGGTAAGCAGGCAGTGTGACAGCGCCGCGTCGCGCCGGCTATCCGGCCCCAGGCGCCCCGGACATGCGACGGACGCAGGCCGATGCTAAGGTTCGCGCCCGACCTCCAGCCACGTCCCTGCCATGTCCCGTGCCCTGCTTGCCTTCAGTCTCGCCGCTGCTCTGACCGCCTGCGCCAGTGGCGGCGGCAGCAAGAATCCGCGCCTCGAAGACGGCGCGCGCGCCGACGTCGCGCTGCTCGAAACTACCGATCTGCACGCCAACGTGCTGAGCTTCGATTACTTCAAGGGCGTGGCCGACCCTACCCTGGGCTTCGAGCGTGTCGCGACGCTGATCCGCACCGCACGCCAGGAGAATCCGAACAATTTCCTGTTCGACGACGGCGACACCATCCAGGGCACGGCCCTGTCGGATCACCAGGCCCTGGCCGAGCGCCTGGCGTGCTCGCAGAAGCTCGCGACCTACAAGGCGATGGACGCGCTCGGCTACGACGCCGGCACCATCGGCAACCATGAATTCAACTACGGCCTGGATTTTCTCGCCCAAGTCACCGGCACGCCGCTGGCCGTCGACGGTGTCAATCCACAGAAATGCCAGGGCCCGGCGTTCCCGTTCGTGCTGTCCAACGTGTTCTCCGCGCGCGACGGCAAGCCGCTGTACGCGCCGTGGCTGGTGCTGGAAAAAACCATCACCGCGTATACGCCCGACGGCAGCGCAATCAGCGTGCCGCTGCGCGTAGGCGTGCTCGGCTTCGCACCGCCGCCGATTCTCAAGTGGGACAAGCGCAACCTCGAAGGCAAGGTGACGACTCTCGGCGTGGTCGAGGCGGCGCAGAAATATCTGCCGGAACTGCGTGCGCAGAAGGTCGATCTCGTCGTGGCGGTCTCGCACGGCGGCCTCAATCCGTCGCCCTATGTCAGCGACATGGAGAACGCGAACTGGCACCTGGCCGGCGTCGAAGGCATCGACGCGATCATGCTCGGCCATTCGCACGACACCTTCCCGAACGCGAGCAACCCGAAGTCGCGCTTCAATACGATGGCAGAAGTGGACAATGTACGCGGCTTCGTGCGCGGCGTGCCCGCGGTCATGGGCAGCTTCTGGGGCAAGGGACTGGGCCTGATCAAGCTCGCGCTGGAGCGCAAGGGCGGACGCTGGCAGATGGTCAAGGACAAGAGCTACAGCGAAGTCCGCAGCATCTGCGCCAAGGATCAGGACTGCGTCGCGCCGGATCCGGAGATCGCCAGGCTCGTCGACGCGGAGCACCGCGCGACCATCGCGTGGGTCGACACGCCGATCGGCGAGACCAGCTTCCGCATGAGCACGTATTTCGCCGACCAGGGCGATGTCAGCGGGCTCGGCGTGGTCAACGCCGCGCAGCGCGCCTTCACCCAGGATTGGATCAAGAGCGAACGGCCCGACCTCGCCGGCATTCCGGTGCTGTCCGCCGCGGCGGCGTTCAAGGCCGGCTTTGCCGGGCCGGAAGACTACAGCGACGTGAAACCCGGCAAGGTCACGATCAAGAGCGCGGCCGACCTGTACCTGTATCCCAATACCATCGCCGCGGTGCAGATCGACGGCGCGATCCTCAAGGGCTGGCTGGAGAAATCCGCCGAGCGCTTCAATCGCATCGACCCGCAGTCTGCCGAGGCACAGGCGCTGATCAACACGCGCGTGCCGACCTACAACTTCGACGTGATCCAGGGACGCCTGAGCTACACCATCGATCTCACGCGCGCGGTGGGCGAGCGCATCGTCAAGCTCACCCATGCCGGCAAACCGGTGAAGCCGGAGCAGCCCTTCATCGTCACGACGAACAACTACCGCGCGAGCGGCAGCGGCAGCATCCCGGGACTCGACGGCAAGAACATCGTGATGTCGTCGGAGACGACCAACCGCGACGTGGTCATCGCGTGGCTCAAGTCGCACCCGAAACTCAAGCCTGGCGACATCGAAGCCAGCCCGGTGCATTTCGTGCCGCTGAAGCTCAAGGCACCGCTCACCTTCCGCTCGCGTGCGGGTCAGGCCGCGGTGGCCAAGGCCAGCGGGATCAAGGGTGTCCGCGAAGTCAGCGACAACGGCGATGGCACGGCGACGTATGGCTTTTCGCCGTGAATGCCGGGGCCGGCTGATCGTGCGATCCGCGCGGTCGGCCGGCGCGGGGTGTCCAGGAAATCGACGGAAAATCGAACCCTGGGTGTCCAGGAAATACCGAGGAAATAAATCGTCCAGGAAATTGGGCGACCGAAATCTATGGGTGTCCAGGAAACCATCCCAGGAAACCGGCACGAAATAGTGGGTGTCCAGGAAATGGGAACCAGGAATTCCGGAGCTGGAAGACCACGTACCGTTCAGGCACGGCGTCCGCGCAGGCTTGTCTGCGTGTCGCGCGCACTGCAGCGCCGGCGCGGCCGGCTACACTCGCGCAATGAGCAAGAAGACCGAAGCGCCGGGCAGCGACGGCGACGGAATGCCGCAACCGGCAGCAAAGCCGCGCAGCCGCAGCAAGGCCGCCGAAGCTGACGCCACGTTGCCCAGGCCGCCGCCGAAACCGCGTGCGCCGCGCAAGCCGGCCACGGCTGCAGCAAGCGACCAGGCGATGTCGGCAGATTCAACGGCGCAGATGCCGGAGGAGGCGCCCAAGGCGCGCAGCCGTGCACCGCGCACTGCCACGCCCGTGCCAGGGGATTCCGTCGAAGCGTCCGCTGCGCCAGGCCACACTGACCTTGTCGCGACGGTGGTCCCGCCAGCCGCGACAGGGCCCGCGTCGATGCCGCCCCTACGCGCGGCGGCAGTACAAGCGTCCGCCACTCCGGCGCCACCGGCGCGTCCTGCGTCGACTCCGTCCGACACACGAGCACCCGCGCCAACGCCAGCATCGCCGCCGGCTTCGATACCGCCTGCGCCACGTCCAGCGACACCGTCGCCCAGGGCAACGGACATGTCCACAGCAACAGCTTCTATACCAACGCCATCGATGCCTTCCGCCGCGCCAGTGGGGCCGGCGACGGCGTCCGGTCCCGCACGACCGCCTTTACCGATGACCGCGAGCGCAGCCGCCAGCAAGCTTCCGCCACAGTCCCTCACGGCCGAACCCGTTCAACCCGTTTCCGCCGCGGCGACGCGGCCGGCTCCGGCACCGCCGGTTCGGGCACCCGCGGCGGCGGTACCACCGGCCACGACCGTAGCTGCGCCCGCAGCCGCCGTAACGGCGGCGTCGGCACGCATGGCACCGGCAACACTAACGACAGCGACACCGACGACAGCACCCGCACGACCAGCGGCGCCGCCTATCGCAGCCGCGCCGCACGCGGCCGCTGCGCCACCGGCATCCGCGACCGGCGCATCGACGACGGCACGAACCGCCGCCGCCAACCCGACGCAACACCAACCGCCGCGTCGCGACACGGTCGCGGCGAAACCGACCTCGGCCGGTTCAGCGGGCATGACAACGAGCACGGCGGCATCACGCACCCCGACGGCACCGCCGGTCACTCCCGCGCCGCCCCGTCCCGCCAAGCCCGTGCCGGCCTCGGCAACCGAGTCCGTCTACGGCGAAGCCGAATCCGCGTTGCCGGCATTCCTGCAGCCCCGTACACACGCCAAGCCGATGCCGGTACCGACCGCGAGACCGGCCCCGGGGAAGCCCACGGCGAAGACGACGACACGCGACAAGACGCAGAAAGCCCCGACCGCCGCGCCGGCGCACCCGGCCGACGCGTCGGCGCGGTCCCGCGGCGTGCTCGAGGCGCTGCTGCGTCTGCTGCCGAAGGAGTGGCGGCCGGCGACACGCGACTACCTCGTGCTCATGCGCATGGACCGCCCGATCGGTGCGCTGCTGTTGCTGTGGCCGACCTGGTGGGCGTTGTGGCTGGCCGCGGGCGACTTCCCGCCGCCGCACCTGCTCGTGATCTTCACGCTGGGCGTATTCCTCATGCGCGCCGCGGGCTGCGTCATCAACGACTACGCCGACCGCTGGCTCGACCCCCAGGTCGAGCGCACGCGCGGCCGCCCGATCGCGGCCGGGCGGATCACGCCGCGCGCCGCACTCGTCCTGTTCGGCGGGCTGATGCTGCTGGCCTTCGGGCTGGTGCTGCTGACCAACGCGATGACCGTAAAACTGTCGCTGGCCGGCGCGGCGCTGGCCACGCTGTATCCGTTCGCCAAGCGTTATACGCATCTGCCGCAGGTCGTACTGGGCGCGGCGTTCGGCTGGTCGATTCCGATGGCATTCGCTGCTGTCAACGGCGGCGCGCCGATGACGACCTGGTTCCAGGCGCTGCCGCCGCTGTGTTGGCTGCTGTTCCTGGCCAACGTTGTCTGGGCCACGGTCTATGACACCGAATACGCCATGGTCGACCGCGACGAAGACATCGCCGCCGGCTCGAAGTCCACCGCGATCCTGTTCGGCGACGACGACCGCGTCATCATCGGCGTGCTCATGGGCACTTTCCTGCTGGCCCTGCTGATGGTCGGCACGCGCGCGGGACTGCACTGGACCTACTACCTCGGCGTCGCCGCGGCGGCCGGGTTCTGCGTGTGGCAACAGCACCTGATCCGCGAGCGTGAACGCGCCGCGTGCTTCGCGGCGTTCCGCAACAACCTGTGGTTGGGCATGGCGGTATGGGCGGCGATCTGCCTCGCGCTGGCGCTGCAGCATAGCTAGTCGTAGTCGCCGCGCATCCGCCTAAACCGGCGCGCGCGCGATCGCCCAGACATCGACGCGCGCCACGCCGGCGCGGCGCAAGGCCAGCGCGCATTCCTGCGCGGTCGCGCCGGTCGTCATGACGTCGTCGACGAGGGCGACATGCGCCGGCAGCACGGCGCCGTCGCGCACGCGGAACGCGCCTTTCAGATTGCGGCGCCGCGCCAGCGCGCTGAGCCCACTTTGCGCCGGCGTGGCGCGCTCGCGCCGCAAGGTATCGGGCAGCAGCGCGATGCCGCTGCCGCGGGCGAGCGGCCGGGCTAGTTCCAACGCCTGGTTGTAGCCGCGCTCGCGCAGGCGATCGACGTGCAGCGGCACGGACAGTAAGGCTTCGGGTCGTGCCGGCGGCTGGCGATGCCAGTGTTCGAGCGCGAGTTCGGCGAGCACGCGGCCAGCGGCCAGGTCGCCGGCGAACTTGAAGCGCGTCAGCAAGCCGCTCAGGGGCGGGGCATACAGCAATGGAGCCCAGGTCGACTGGAAAGCCGGCCGGCGTTTCAGGCAGCGTCCGCACCAGTCCTGGGCCAGCGCCAGCGGCAGGCCGCAGCAGGCGCAGGCGGTCGCGTTCGGCCGCAGGTCGGCCTCGCAAGCGGCGCAAAGATCGCGCCGCAGACTGCCCGCGCTGCCGCAGAGCAGGCAGCGCGACGGCAGCAGGGCGAAGCCCAGGCGCTGCCACCAGCCGTCAACCGGCGTACGCGATCCCAAGTTGACAGCCTCCGTCCGGGTCCGGACACTCGCGCCGAATTTAGCCCGCAAGCGATCGCCCATGACAGCCCTACGCCACGACTGGACGCGCGAGGAAGTGCTCGCCCTGTTCGACCTGCCCTTCGCCGACCTGCTGCACCGCGCCCAGCTCGTGCACCGGGAACATTTCGACGCGAACGCCGTGCAGGTGTCGACCTTGCTGTCGATCAAGACCGGCGGCTGTCCCGAGGACTGCGCGTACTGCCCGCAGAGCGCGCGCTATGCGACCGGCCTCAAGGCCGAGAAGCTCATGGGCCTCGATGTAGTGCTGGACAAGGCGCGCCAGGCCAAGGCCGCCGGCGCGACGCGCTTCTGCATGGGTGCGGCGTGGCGTTCGCCCAAGGACAAGGACGTGCAGAAGGTCGCCGAGATGGTCGGCGCGGTGAAGGCGCTGGGGCTCGAAACCTGCGCCACGCTCGGCATGCTCAGCGGCGATCAGGCCAGGGCGCTGAAGTCCGCCGGGCTCGACTACTACAACCACAACCTCGATACGGCGCCCGAGTTCTACGGCGACGTGATCAAGACGCGCGAGTACCAGGATCGTCTCGACACGCTGGAACACGTGCGCGACGCCGGCATGAAGACCTGCTGTGGCGGCATCGTCGGCATGGGCGAGACGCGCGCACAGCGCGCCGGCCTGCTGCAGACTCTCGCGAACCTGCCGGAGCAACCCACCTCGGTGCCGATCAACCGGCTGGTGCAGGTCGCGGGTACGCCGCTGGCCGGCACGGCCCTGCTCGATCCGTTCGAGTTCGTGCGCACGATCGCAGTCGCGCGCCTGCTGATGCCGCAGTCGATGGTGCGGCTGTCCGCCGGCCGTGCCGAGATGAGCGACGAACTGCAGGCGCTGTGCTTCCTCGCCGGCGCGAACTCGATCTTCTACGGCGAGAAGCTTTTGACCACGGGCAACCCCGACGTGGAACACGACCAGACGCTGTTCCGCCGCCTCGGCGTGCATCCCATGCAGGTGGTCGAACAGTCCTCGACCGTGCACGCCGACATCGTCGACGCCGACACCGATGCCGGTCCCGCCTGCGGCAACGGCGGCTGCGGCGGCGCCTGCGCCGACAGCGACGCCGATACCAGCATCGCCGCCTGAGCCCTGGCGCGGCGCAGGCCGCGCGATCCGATGTCCCGACCCGACCTGCTCGCCCGACTGTGCCAGGCCCAGGCGCAACGCGCCGAGGCCGATCTGCTGCGGCGCCTGCGCTGCGTGCAAGCGGCCGACGGCCCGTACGTCGTCATCGGCGGCCGCCGTCTGCTGAGTTTCGCGAGCAATGACTATCTGGGCCTCGCGCAGCATCCGCGCCTGCGCGAAGCGCTGACCGAGTCGGCACGACGCTGGGGCGTCGGCGCGACCGCGGCGCATCTGCTCGGCGGACATCGCGACGAACACGAAGCACTCGAACACCAGCTCGCGCACTGGACCGGACGCGAGCGCGCGTTGCTGTTCTCCAGCGGCTACATGGCCAATCTCGGCGTGCTCGGCGCATTGCTGCGCGAGGGCGACCTGTGCCTGCAGGACAAGCTCAACCACGCCTGCCTCATCGACGGCGCGCGCCTGTCCGGCGCGACGCTGAAGCGCTATATGCACAACGATACCGCCAGCGCTCGGCGCCAGTTCGAGACCGCGCCGGGCCAGCCTGCGCTGCTCGCGAGCGACGGCGTCTTCAGCATGGACGGCGACATCGCGCCGCTACGCGAGCTGGCCGCGCTGTGCCGCGAGCAGGGCGCGCTGCTGCACGTCGATGACGCGCATGGACTCGGCGTGCTCGGTGCCGACGGCGCGGGCAGCGTCGCCGAAGCCGGGCTCGATCAGCACGACGTGCCCGTGCTCATGGCGACCTTGGGCAAAGCGCTCGGCGTCTGCGGCGCGTTCGTCGCCGGCAGCGCCGCGCTGGTCGACGGGCTGGTCCAGTTCGCGCGCACGCACACGTATACGACCGCGCTGCCGCCGGCGCTGGCGGCGGCAACGTCCGCCGCCATCGACATCGCGCGCTTCGAAACCTGGCGTCGCGAACGCCTGCGCGCGCTGATCGCGCACTGGCGCGACGGCGCACAGTTGCGCGGCCTGGGCCTGCTGCCCTCTCGCACGCCGATACAGCCGCTGCTGGTCGGCGACAGCGGTGCGGCGCTGCGGCTGTCGCGCGAACTCGAAACACGCGGCTACTACGTGCCGGCGATCCGGCCTCCGACCGTCGCCGCGGGCAAGGCGCGCCTGCGCGTGACCTTGTCGGCGCTGCACAGCGAAAACATGGTCGAGCAGCTGCTGGACGCCGTCGCGCAGGCGCGCGCATGAAGCCGCCGGCCGAGGATCTGCAGGCACGCACGCCGGTGTGGGAAGCGATGTCCCAGCTGTACCTGGATACCGAAACCACGCTGTTGCACGCCACGGCGGCGCAGGTATTCGCGGCCTCGCCCTATAGCCTGGCGGAACTGCGCGACATTCTCGTGCACGAGGTCAACCCGGTGCTCTGGAGCAACCTGTACTGCGTGGCCGGTATCTGGCAGGGCTTCGACCAGGACGCGCTGCGCGACGAAATCCTGCGCCGGCAAGCGCGTTCACGCTGGCGCCGCCGTCTGCTGCCGCAGCCGGTGCTGCACGACGACTGGCGCGCAATCGTGCCGCTGGTCGACGCGCTGCGTGTAAGCGCGGCGCGCTCCACCGTTTCCTCCCTCACGGACGAGCCTGTTTAACCCATGCACATCGAAACCCAGGGCGACGGACCCGATCTCGTCATGATCCACGGCTGGGCCATGCACAGCGGCATTTTCGCGCCGCTGACGCGCGAGCTTGCGGCGCGGTTCCGCCTGCATCTCGTCGATCTGCCGGGCCACGGCCTGAGTGCGCAGCGCGACGAACGGCTCGTGCTCGCCGACTGCGCGCACGCCATCGCCGCGCAGGTGCCGCGCGCGCTGTGGCTGGGCTGGTCGCTCGGTGGACAGGTCTGCCTCGAAGCGGCGCGCCTGCAGCCGGCGCAGGTTCAGGCGCTGGTACTGATCGCCTCTAGCCCGCGCTTCGTCGTCGGCGAGGACTGGCCGCACGGCGTGTCGTCCGACATCTTCACCCAGTTCGGCAGCGGCCTGCGCGAGGACTATTCCCGCACGATCGAGCGTTTCCTCGCGCTGGAAGCACACGGCTCCGAACGCGCGCAGAGCGAACTGCGCGAGCTGCGCACGCATGTGTTCGATCGCGGCGAACCCGCGCTGCAGGCGCTGTGCGACGGTCTCGATATCCTCGATCACGCCGACCTGCGCGCCGATCTCGCCGCGTTGCGCATGCCCAGCCTCTGGATCGCGGGACGGCGCGACAAGCTGATTCCGCCGGCGGCGATGCAGTGGGCGGCACAGCGCAGTCCCGCAGGACGCTATCTCGAATTGTCCGCCGGGCATGCCCCGTTCATCGGCCATGCGGCCGCCGTCGCCGAGGCGATCCGCATCTTCCACGCAGAGGTCGCCGCATGAGTCCGTTCGACCGCGACCAGGTGCGCCGTGCCTTTGGCCGCGCCGCCGCAGGCTATGCCGAGCACGCCGTGCTGCAGCACGAAGTGGAAGACCGTCTGCTCGAACGCCTCGACTACGTGACCACGCCGCCGCAGCGCGTGCTGGATCTGGGCTGCGGCCCGGGTCGCGCCAGCGGCCGGCTGCGCAAGCGCTGGCGCAAGGCCGAGGTGATCGCGATGGACCTGGCCCTGCCGATGCTGCAGCAGGCGCGCCGCGAAGGCAGCTGGCTGCGGCCGCTCGCGCGGGTCTGTGCCGACGCGCGCCAGCTGCCGCTGGCCGACGCCAGCATCGACGTGCTGTTTTCCAGCCTGTGCATGCAGTGGATCGTCGACCTGCCGGGCCTGTTCGACGAGTTCCGCCGCGTGCTGCGCCCGGATGGATTTGTTGCCTTGTCCACGTTTGGCCCGCTGACCCTGCACGAGCTGCGCAGCGCCTGGGCCGAGGTCGACCGCGCACCGCACGTCAGCCAGTTCCCCGACATCCAGCGCGTCGGCGACGCGCTGCTCGCGGCCGGGTTCCGCGATCCGGTGCTCGACGGCGACGATTTCACGCTGACCTACGCCGATGCCGCGGCACTGATGCGCGACCTCAAGGCGATCGGCGCGACCAATGCCGACGCGCAGCGCCGGCGTGGCCTGACGGGCAAGTCGCGTCCCCAGGCCGTGGCGCGCGCGTACGAGCCGTTCCGGCGCGAGGACGGCCGCCTGCCGGCGACCTACGAGGTCATCTACGCGCATGCCTGGGGGCCGAAGCCCGGCCAGCCGCGACGCAGCGGCGGCATGGACATTGCGACGTTTCCGCTCGATCAGCTGCGCATACGGCGTAAGCCCGAAGCGTGACGATCAGCGCCCGCGCAGCGAATCGACCGCGTCGTTGAGGCCGGACAGGGTCAGCGGATACATGCGCCCCTGCATGAGTTCGCGCGTGATGCCGATCGACGGCGTCCACTCCCAGCGCGACGGCTCGACCGGGTTGAGCCACACGGCGCGCCGGTACAGTTCGGTCAGCCGTCCCAGCCACACCGCACCGGCTTCCGGGTTGTGGTGTTCGATGCTGCCGCCGGGTTCGGTGATCTCGTACGGGCTCATGCTCGCGTCGCCGACGATGACGAGCTTGTAGTCCGACGCGTACTTGTGCAGCAGGTCAAGCGTGGGCTGATGCACGTCCCAGCGCCGCGAGTTGTCGCGCCACAGCCGCTCGTAAATGAAATTGTGGAAATAGAAATGCTGCAGGTGCTTGAACTCGCCGCGCGCGGCCGAGAACACCTCCTCGCAGATGCGGACGTGATCGTCCATCGACCCGCCGATGTCGAGCAGCAACAGCACCTTGACCGCGTTGTGCCGTTCCGGACGCAGCCTCAGGTCCAGCCAGCCGGCGTTGCGCGCAGTCGCGCGGATCGTGCCGTCGAGATCGAGTTCCTGCTCCGCGCCGGTGCGCGCGAGGCGGCGCAGCGCGCGCAGGGCGAGCTTGATGTCGCGCGTACCGAGTTCGCGGGTGTCGTCGAGATTGCGGAACTGGCGCTGCTCCCAGACCTTGACCGCGCGTCGCTGGCCCGACTTGCCGCCGATCCGCACGCCTTCGGGGTTGTAGCCCGAATGGCCGAACGGCGAGGTGCCGCCCGTGCCGATCCAGCGTGAACCACCCTGGTGCCGCTCGTGCTGCTCGCCCAGACGCTGGCGCAGTTCATCGAGCAATTTCTGCAACCCACCCATCGCCTCGACCGCGGCTTTTTCCTCGGACGTGAACTCACGCTCGAACTCGCGCCGCAGCCAGTCGGCCGGCACGTCGCCGTACAGTTGCTGCGCGGCCGCGTCGACACCGGCGAAAAAGCTGCCGAAGGCGCGGTCGTAGCGATCAAACTGAGTTTCGTCCTTGACCAGGCAAATCCGCGCCAGCACATGGAATTCGTCGAGCGACAGGCGCGAAAAGCCGGCACGCAGCGCATCGAGCAGTGCCAGCAGCTCGTGGATGCCCGGCTTGAGTCCCTGGCTGCGCAGCCAGAGGAAAAAGCGGATCAGCATGGCGCCGGAGACCGGCGATGCTTCGGCCGGACCGCAGAACGGGGCCGGCGATACGGCGCTGGTGGCAATGACACCGGTCGGCCGTCAGGCTGAGCTAAACGCTTATGCAACACGGTTGGTGGCATGATTCGACCTTCGGATTCGCGACAGCGGCGGCTAAAATCGCTAGTCTGCGCGGCCTTTATGCCGCCGCATCGGCGCCGGCCATGATTCTACGTTTGCGGAGATCTCCCGTGCAGAAGCTCGTCCTCCCCCTGCTGATCGCCAGTCTGGCCCTCGCCGCCTGCGGCCAGTCCAACAACGCTGCCAACCAGGCCAAGGTCGCAGCGCAGGCACCTGCACCGACGTCGGTCACCGGCACGATTTCGCTCAAGATCCCGGCGCCGGTCGGCCCGACCGCCCAGCTCAAGCTGTCGCTGACCAACGTCAGCCTCAAGCCGGAAATTACCGTCGCGCAAAGCACGACCAGCCCGGGCCAGCTGCCGGCGCAGTTCAATCTGCCGTTCGAGCCGGGCAAGATCGACCAGAACGCGCTGTACGTGCTCAACGTCGAACTCATCGACGGCGAGCGCCGCTACGTCGCACCGCGCCAGTATCCGGTCATCACGCGCGGCTCGTTGGCCAAGGTCGACGTGGTCATGACGCCGGAACCCACCGCGTCGGAAAAGCTCGATGCCGAATATGCCGGTCTCGAACGCGCGATCGGCGGCATGAAGCGCTCGCAGGGCGCCAGCGAGGATGAAGCGAGCACCACCGCGTGGGACGGTTTCTTCGACGGCAAGAACGGCCTGCGCTACATCCGCGAAATCACCGACTACGGCGACAAGGGCCGCACGAATTTCTATTACGCGTACCGCGACGGCAAGCCGATGGCCGTCGTGCAGGAACGCGTCCCGGCCATGGCTGAGCGTCCGAATGCGGTGACGCGCGCGGGCTGGGACGAAGCGGGCACCCTGGTGGTCAAGACCAAGAGGGAAAGCGGCAGCATCAGCGTGCTGGCCGATGCCGACGCGAAGAGTCTCTACGAACGTGCCGTCGCCAAGTACGACGTGATTTCCAAGCGCACGCCGAAGTAATCGTAGCGAAATGGGCGTCTGAAGCGTTTTTCTCGAGCTCGCTTGGGAGAGCCGTTTTGATCGGTGTTGCAATGTTGCGGGCGCGCAGAGCGCCGCGACGCTGATGAAACCGCGAACATCTTGCGGTCGTGCTGATTCCGGCTTCTCCCCCTCACTCCAACCCTCTCCCCCGACATCGTCGGGGGAGAGGGAGCTTTCCGTCGCGACGCAACGAGCGCAACGAGCGCAACGAGCGCAACGAGCAGGCTAAGCTAGCCGTCTCCCCCCAAGCTCGCTTGGAGGGTGAGCGGGGTGCCGCTCAGAACCGCAGGTTCTGGCACCCCCGAACGCCCAACGGGCCGGAGAGGATTGGGTGAGGGGGAGAAGCGTCAGCACAGACGCCGCTTGGCGTTTCGCAGCGACGTTGCAAGCGCCAGAACGTCGCTCAGCTGCCGCGACGCGCCATGAACGCGATGCGCTCGAACAGCTGCACGTCGGCTTCGTTCTTCAGCAGCGCGCCGTAGAGCGGCGGTATCGATTTCTTCGCGTTGCGCTCGCGCAGGGTTTCCACGGCCAGGTCTTCGGCCAGCAGCAGCTTGAGCCAGTCCAGCAACTCCGACGTCGTCGGTTTCTTCTTCAGGCCCGGCGTCTCGCGCAACGACAGGAACGCGGTCAGCGCCTCGTGCACGAGTTCGCGCTTGAGGCCCGGGAAATGCACATCGACGATGGCACCGAGCGTCTCCGCGTCGGGAAAGCGGATGTAGTGGAAGAAGCAGCGGCGCAGGAACGCGTCGGGCAGTTCCTTTTCGTTGTTCGAAGTGATCATCACGATCGGGCGGTGCAGCGCGCGCACCGTCGCGCCGGTCTCGTAGACATGGAAGTCCATGCGATCGAGTTCGCGCAGCAGGTCATTCGGAAACTCGATGTCGGCCTTGTCGATCTCGTCGATGAGCATGACCACACGCGTCTCGCTCGCGAAGGCCTGCCACAGCTTGCCGGGCACGATGTAGTTGGCGATGTCGGTGGCGCGCGCCTCACCGAGTTGAGAGTCGCGCAGGCGCGCGACCGCGTCGTACTCGTAGAGGCCGTGCTGCGCCTTGGTCGTGGACTTGATGTGCCACTCGATCAGCGGCGCGCCGAGCGCGCGAGCGACTTCCTCGGCGAGCAGGGTCTTGCCGGTGCCGGGCTCGCCCTTGATCAGCAGCGGGCGCTGCAGGGTGATGGCGGCGTTGACGGCGAGCTTGAGTTCGTCCGTCGCGACGTAACGGTCGGTGCCTTCAAAACGCATGGTTTTCACTTGGCTTGAGGAAAGTCGCGCGCGATCGCGGCTGGACGTATCGCGGCGAACCCATGACGGGTTCGCCGCGTCCGGGGCACCTTATCAGCTGCGCTTGGCCTTCGCGAACGCATCGGCAAAGGCGTTGTTCGACGGCGCCGGCGCGCTGCCCGGCTTGGGGCCGAAGCTGCGCGGCGCGTTGTCGCGACGCGGGCCGCGCTCGTCGCGGCGCTGTCCGGGACCCGCACCGGCGCCGGCAGGATTGGCCCCCTCGCCGATCGGATCGTCCAGGCGCATCGTCAGCGCGATGCGCTTGCGCGGGATATCCACTTCGACGACCTTGACCTTGACCACGTCGCCGGCCTTGACCACTTCGCGCGGATCCTTGACGAATTTGGTCGACAGCGCGGAGACATGCACGAGGCCGTCCTGGTGCACGCCGATGTCGACGAAGGCGCCGAACGCGGCGACGTTGGAGACGCGGCCTTCCAGCACCATGCCGGGCTTGAGGTCCTTGAGGTCTTCCACACCGTCGGCGAACGTCGCGGTGACGAAGCCGGGGCGCGGATCGCGGCCGGGCTTCTCGAGTTCCTTGAGGATGTCCTTTACGGTCGGCAGGCCGAAGGTCTCGTCGGTGAACTGCTCGGCACGCAGCGTCTTGAGGAACGCCGCATCGCCGATGAGGCTTTTCACTTCGCGCCCGCAAGCCTTGATGATGCGCTCGATCACGGGATAGGCCTCGGGATGCACGGCCGAGGCATCCAGCGGGTTGTCGCCGGCCGCAATGCGCAGGAAGCCCGCGCACTGCTCGTAGGCCTTGTCGCCGAGCCGCGGCACTTTCTTCAATTGTTCACGAGTACGGAACGCGCCATTGGCGTCGCGGAACTTGATGACGTTCTCGGCCACCGAGGCGGACAATCCGGCGACTCGCGCGAGCAGTGGCGCCGAGGCGGTATTGACGTCCACGCCGACCGCGTTGACGCAGTCCTCGACCCTGGCGTCGAGCGCACGCGCCAGCTTCACCTTATTCACGTCGTGCTGATACTGGCCGACACCGATGGCCTTGGGTTCGATCTTGACGAGTTCGGCGAGCGGATCCTGCAGGCGCCGCGCGATCGACACCGCGCCGCGCAGGCTCACGTCCATCTCGGGAAATTCACGAGCCGCGGTTTCCGAAGCGGAATAGACCGAGGCGCCGGCTTCGCTGACGACAACCTTGGCCAGCTTCAGCTCGGGCGCCTTCTTCATGAGTTCACCGACGAGCTTGTCGGTTTCGCGCGATGCCGTGCCGTTGCCGATCGCGACGAGATTGACACCATACTGGCGGCTCCAGGCCGCCAGCTGGGCGATCGACTGGTCCCACTGGTTCTTCGGTTCGTGCGGATAGATCACGCCGGTGGTCAGCACCTTGCCGGTGCCGTCGACAATCGCGGCCTTGCAGCCCGTGCGTATGCCCGGGTCGAGACCCAGGACGACCTTTGGTCCCGCCGGCGCGGCCAGCATGAGGTCCTTGAGGTTATCGCCGAATACGCGGATCGCCTCGTCCTCGGCGCCTTCGCGCGTCTTGCCGAACAGATCCAGCGCCAGATGCAGGTGCAGCTTGATGCGCCAGGTCTGGCGGCAGGTTTCCAGCAGCCACGCATCCGCCGGGCGGCCGCGCTGGGCGATGCCGAAATGCGCGGCGACGCGGCCTTCGGCTTCCGCGTGGCCGTTGTCCGGCTCGGTGGTCGGTTCCAGTTCCAGATCGAGCACGCCTTCGTTGCGCGCGCGGAACAGCGCCAGCATGCGGTGCGAGGGAATCGCCTTGATCGGCTCGGCGTGATCGAAGTAATCGCGGAATTTCGCGCCTTCGTTCTCCTTGCCGGCAACGACCTTCGCGCGCACCTGGCCACGCTCGGTGAGCCAGCTACGCAGCTCGCCGACCAGCGCCGCGTCCTCGGAGAACTCCTCCAGCACTATGGCGCGCGCGCCGTCCAGCGCCGCCTTGATGTCGGCCACGCCCTTCTCGGCGTCAATGAAGCGCGACGCGAGTTCCTCGGGTTTCTGCGTCGGGTCTTCGCGCAGACCGTCGGCCAGCGGCTGCAGTCCGGCTTCGCGCGCGATCTGCGCCTTGGTGCGGCGCTTGGGCTTGTACGGCAGGTATAAATCTTCTAATCTTGCTTTTGTATCCGCGGCAAGTATTTCTTTTTTCAATTCGTCACCAAGCTTTCCCTGTTCGGAAATGCTGGCGAGGACCGCTGCGCGGCGTTCTTCGAGTTCGCGCAGATAGCGCAGCCGTTCTTCGAGATTGCGCAGCTGTGTGTCGTCGAGTCCCTCGGTGACTTCCTTGCGGTAGCGTGCGATGAACGGCACGGTCGCGCCACCGTCCAGCAGTTCTATGGCGGCACGCACCTGGGAAGGCTTCGCGACGATTTCTTCGGCAATTTTCTGTTCGATGGTGAGCATGAAACCTGGTCTTCCTGGCTGAACAGCAGCGCCCGGTCGGTCGCGGCGCTGGGGCGAACATTCTAGAGCCTGACGCGCGCATTTGCGCCTGCGCGGCTGCGGTTTGATCCGGATCAAGGGACGCGTCGCGCCTCGCTGCGACGATGCATACATTCGTCAACTGCAAGGTGTCATTGCCATGAATACCCGGATTGCCGCAACACTCGCACTGCTCACCGTTTCGCTGCTGGCCGGCACGAGCGCCAGCGCCGAGGACTGGACCTTCAAGGTAGGCGCGCATCAGGTCGAGCCGCGCTCGAACAACGGTGTGCTCGCCGGCGGCGCGCTGCGCGCCGACGTGTCGGGCGACTGGCGTCCCACCTTTACGATCGAGCGCCTGCTCACCCCCAACTGGGGCATCGAACTACTGGCCGCGACACCATTCAAGCACGAGGTGCGCCTCAATGGTGTCAGTGCTGCCGAGGTTTCTCATCTGCCCCCGACCTTGTCGGTGCTGTATCACTTCAACCCGGCCGGCCGCGTCTCGCCGTTCATCGGCGTCGGCCTCAACTACACCGCATTCTTCGATGTTCACGAGCGCGGACCGCTTGCCGGTACGCAGCTGACGCTCGACAAGTCCTGGGGAGCCGCCGCGCACGCCGGGCTGGATTTCGCGATCGACGAGCGCTGGCTGGTATCGGTCGACCTGCGCTGGATGGATATCGATACCGACGCGCGCGTCAACGGCGCAAGCGTAGGCACCGTGAATATCGATCCGCTGGCCTACGGGGTCGCGCTGGGCTACCGCTTCTAGCAGCCATACAGTCCGAGCGCTCTATGCAGACGGACAACAGCTCGAGGCCGCCGCGCTACGCCGCGCGGCGACGCTTGAGATGCACGAGCAGCAGTGAAATCGCCGCCGGCGTCACGCCGGCAATACGGCCGGCCTGACCAACCGTCTGCGGTCTGGCGCGCACGAGCTTCTGCGCGACCTCGGCCGACAGCCCGGATACGGTGGCGTAATCGAAGGTGTCAGGAATGGCCGTATCTTCGTGGCGACGCTGGCGCTCAATCTCGTCGCGCTGTCGATCGAGATAGCCGGCGTACTTGATACCGATCTCGACCTGCTCGGCGACGCGCGCGTCCGCGGCCGCCGGACCAATGCCCTCGACGCGGACGATGCTGGCGTAATCGAGTTCGGGCCGGCGCAGCAGATCCAGCGCGCTGGCTTCGCGCGTGAGGCTCACGCCCAGGGTTCTTTCCAGCGCGCGCCCGAGCGCGTTGCCCGGCGCGGCCCAGATCGCGCCGAGGCGCGCGGTTTCCGCCGCGATCGCATCGCGCTTGGTGCGGAACGCGTCATAGCGCGCCTGGTCGACGCAGCCGAGCGCGAAACCCTGTTCCGTCAGACGCAGATCGGCATTGTCCTCGCGCAGCTGCAGGCGGTACTCCGCGCGCGAGGTGAACATGCGGTAGGGCTCGGTCGTACCGTTGGTGATGAGATCGTCGACGAGCACGCCGAGATAGGCCTCGTCGCGGCGCGGCGTCCATGCCGGCTTGCCCTGCGTCGCGCGCGCGGCGTTGAGCCCAGCCAGCAGGCCCTGCGCGGCGGCTTCTTCGTAGCCCGTCGTGCCGTTGATCTGGCCGGCGAAGAACAGGCCAGCGATAGCCCTGGTTTCCAGCGATGCGTTCAATCCGCGCGGATCGAAATAGTCGTATTCGATCGCGTAGCCGGGACGCGTGATGTGTGCCTGCTCGAATCCCTTGATCGAACGTACGAGATCCAGCTGCACGTCGAACGGCAGCGAAGTGGAAATTCCATTCGGATAGATTTCCACCGTGTCGAGGCCTTCCGGCTCGATGAAGATCTGGTGCGAATCCTTGTCGGCGAAGCGCACGACCTTGTCTTCGATCGACGGACAGTAACGCGGGCCGACACCCTCGATCTTGCCGGTGTACAGCGGCGAGCGATCCAGCGCCGCGCGGATGATGTCGTGCGTGCGTTCGCTGGTATGGGTGATCCAGCACGGCAGCTGGCGCGGATGCTCGCTGACACTGCCCAGGAAGGACATCACCGGCATCGGATCGTCGCCCGGCTGCGGCTGGAGTTCGCGGTAGTCGATGCTGCGTCCGTCGATACGCGGCGGCGTGCCGGTCTTCAGCCGGTCGGCGCCGAGCGTGAGCTCACGCAGGCGGGAGGCCAGCGTCGCGGCCGGCGGATCGCCGGCGCGGCCGCCGGCGTAGTTGGCGAAACCGATATGGATCTTTCCGGCGAGAAAGGTGCCGGCCGTCAGCACCACCGCGGCGGCACGAAAGCGCAGCCCCATCTGGGTGACGACGCCGCCGACGCGGTCGCCGTCGAGGATCAGGTCGTCGACGGCCTGCTGGAACAGGCTCAGGTTGGGCTGATTCTCGACGATGCGGCGAATGGCTGCCTTGTACAGTGCGCGATCGGCCTGACAGCGGGTCGCGCGCACGGCGGCGCCCTTGGAGGCATTGAGCACGCGCCACTGGATGCCGGCCTGATCGGCAGCGCGGGCCATTGCTCCGCCGAGCGCATCGACTTCGCGCACCAGATGGCCCTTGCCGATGCCGCCGATCGCCGGGTTGCAGCTCATCTGCCCGACGGTTTCGATGTTGTGGCTCAGCAGCAGGGTCTGTGCGCCGCAGCGCGCGGACGCGAGTGCGGCCTCGGTCCCGGCATGGCCGCCGCCAATCACGATGACATCGAACGTACGCGGGTAATCCATGGCAGGCCCACACTGGACGCGGAAACGGCGCGGATTCTAGCGCCTGCGGCGACGGGACGCCGATTCGGGGGCTTTCGCGTCGATGGCAACGCCAATCGGCACGCGGTTGGCACGCCCCCTGCATTACCCTTTTCGCACTCCCACCGACGCGCGGCGTTTGCGAGCACGTCGATAGTCGGAATTCAGGGGCCGGCTCTGCGTCGGTGGGAGGACGCACCAAAGACAGCTACGGTGAGGCATCTAGCTCAGGGGTTAGAGGCTGGCGCCCGGCGGTCTTAGGAACAGGGGGAATCCAAGAGGACCGTGTGCCGGGCGCCAGTAACCGGTAAACGCCGCAGGTTGCGCAAGCAGCTGCGGCGTTTTTCTTTTGGGCCGCCGCAGAGTATCCGTGTGTCGCATTAGCAAACCGTGAAGCCGATCGAACTCTGCGTGTGCGACCCGGCCGCGTCAGGATGCGACCCACGCTGTCACCCGGCGGAAAAAATGCGTCAACCGTGACGAGCAGCGCAAATTCCAGCGACTGGCACGCGAACTGCATCACAAAAACTCGCTACCGAACACATTCAGGGGACGCCGCCATGAACGCCGCCATCGATCCGATGATTCAGGTCAATCCGCTGTTCATGCGCGTGGATCTCCTGATCGAGATGAGCAAGCTCGAGCTCGCGATCGCCAGTATCCGCTGCCAGAAGGCCTCCAACGAAGCCGACCCGCTCGTTGCCCCGTTGGCCTCGCGCATTGCCCGTATCAGTGAAGCGCTGGGCCGCCTCAGCGCCTGAACCGCCTCTCTCCTCCGCGCCGACCCGCGCGGATTTGCATTGGCCCCGCACTGCGGGGCCATTTTTTTTTGCAATTTTTTTAGCGACGATCGGTTCGGCCGCTGTCTCCACCGCTGCGCGACGGCGCGCTGGGGGCCGGTGTGAAGCTCGGCGAACGATCCATAGCCGGAGCCGGCGCGAAGCTGCGGGAAGGCGCCGGCGCTGACGTAGGCGACGAACCGCGAATCGGTGCCGGGGCGCGCTGCACGGCGGGGCCTTTCATGCGGCTTTCGTCGAACGCAGGACCCGTGCGGATGGGCCTGTTTTCCCGACTCGGGAAGCCCGGGGCATTGCCTGCCGGCTGGATACGCTGCGGGCCTTCGCGTACGCCCAGCTGAGGCTGCTGGCGTTGTGGCATGGCTTCGCCGCGACGTACGCGCGGAGTGCCGTAATAGGGATCGACAGTGTCGGTCCTAAGCTGCCGCGCTGCGTCAGCGTTGCCCCACCGGTCCGGCCCGACCGCGCCACTGTTCGGGGCTGCCAGCCGGGACGCGCCGCGATTACCGCCGACGGCGCCATCGCGGTCCGGCGCGCCGCCACGCAATCTGGCGACGGCGGCGTTTTCGCCGCGCACCTGGTTCGCGCGCTGGCGCGCAAGCGTCTGCTGATGGCTATGCCAGGACCAGTCGTTGTAGCCCACGCCCCACCAGCTGTCGTACCAGGGGGAATAGTTGTAATACGGCCAGCTCCCGGCGTAATAACCGCCGCCGAAACCGTAGCCGAAACCGCCGTAGCCGGCGCCGTAGTAGCTCGGACCCCAGAACGGATCGTAGAAACCGTAGTAACTCGGTCCGACGCCATAGCCGGCGTAGTAGCTGCCGCTCCGATCGTAGTCGCGCTCGTAGTAGTAGTCGGCGGAGCCTTCCTCGCGGTAGTAGCCGGTACTTGCGCAGCCGGCCAGCGTCAGGGAAGTGAGAGCGGAACAGAGAATTCGACGCATGACGGTCACCCTGGTGAAGTGGCGAGTGGCGGGAAAAGAGTGAGGCCTGAAAGAAGGCTTGCAAGCCATCCCGGCGCTTCTCCCTGTTATTCACTCTTTCCTGAATTCGGGCCGGACGACAAGCGCAGTCTAGCCTCGCCGCCGTTAACGCTGTCTGACGTCAGCCCAGGCTGCGGCGCAGGATGTCGCCCAGATCATGCGAAGTCTCGGCGGCGGCGAGGCGTTGCAGGCTCGCGCGCAGCAGCGCACGACGTTGCGGTTCCAGCCGGCGCCAGTCCTTCAGCGTGGTGGCCAGACGCGCCGCCGTGGTCGGATTGAGCGCGTCGATGTCGCGCAAGGCCTGCTCGATCAGGCGATAGCCCGCCCCGTCGCTGCGGTGGAACGCGATCGGATTGCGCGCCGCAAAGCCCTGCAGCAAGGCCGAAACCCGGTTCGGATTGCGCAGGCTGAAGCGCGGATGCTGCTGCAGCGCGGCCACGCGTTCCACCGTATCGGCGCGCGGCACCGTCGCCTGCAGCGCAAACCATTTGTCGAGCGTGACGGCATCGGCGTCGTAGCGGCGCGCGAAATCCTGCAACGCTTTCTGCGCCTGCGGCGCGTCCTGCGCCAGCAATTCGGCCAGCGCGGCCAGGCGTTCGGTCATGCTCGGCGCGAGAACATAGCGCGTCGCGGCGACCTCGGGCGCCAGCTCCGCATCGATGCGCAGCCACAGGCGCAGGCAGCGGTTGAGCAGACGCCGCCGGCCGCGCGAAGCGCCGTCGAGTCCGCCAGCCTCGCTGCGCAGCAGCAAGGTATGGCGTGCGCCGAGTGCATCGCCAAGCCGCAGCGCCAGCGTCTGCTCCAGCGTTTCGCGCGCGCTGTGCAGCGCGGCGGGATCGAGTGGGTCACAGGTTTGTGCCAGTTCGTTGTAGTCCGGCGGCGTCAGCAGTTCGGCCAGCAGCGCCGGATCGATATCCGCCGTGAACAGCTCGGCCAGCGTGTCGCACCAGATGCGCAGCGGCGGCACCTCCGCAGCACCGGCAAGCACGCCACTCAACGCGGAGCGAGCGAGCTGCTGCGCGGCTTCCCAGCGGCTGAATCCATCGCTCTCGTGGCGCATCAGGAAGGCGAGATCGTCGGCGCCCTGGTCGGCGTGCAGCCGCACGGGCGCGGAGAACCCGCGCAGCAGCGACGCCACGCGCGGAGCGGGGATGTCGTCGAAGACGAAGGTCTGTTCCGGTGTCGCAAGTTCGAGCACGCATTCGGTTCGCGCCGCTTCGCCGCTGAGTCCCGGCAGCAGCAGCGCGCGGCCATCGGTACCGAGCAGCGCGACGCGCACCGGAATCGGCAGCGCCTGCTTGTGCGGCTGTCCCGGCGTCGGCGCGGTGTGCTGGCGCAGCGTCAGGCGATAGCTGCGCTGCGCGAGGTCGTACTCGCCGCAGGCGTGCAGCTGCGGCGTGCCGGCCTGGACATACCAGGCCAGGTACGGCATGAGGTCGATCCCATTGGCGTCGCCGAGCGCGGTGAGAAACTGTTCGACCGTCGCGGCCTGACCGTCGTGGCGGCGGAAGTATTCGTCCATGCCGCGACGCCACGCGGCGGCGCCGAGCCGTCCGGCGACGAGGCGCACGAGTTCGGCCCCCTTGTCGTAGACCGTGGCCGTGTAGAAATTGTCGATCGCGCTGTATTCGACGGGCCGCACCGCATGGGCCAGCGGCCCGGCGTCCTCGACGAACTGCGCGCGCCGCAGCACCTGCACGTCCTCGATGCGCTTGAGCGTGGCCGAGTTCATGTCCGCGCTGAACTGCTGCTCGCGGTAGACGGTGAGTCCTTCCTTGAGCGAAAGCTGGAACCAGTCGCGGCAGGTGACGCGGTTTCCGGTCCAGTTGTGGAAATATTCATGCGCGACGATCGCCTCGACGTGGGCGTAGTCGTCGTCGCTCGAACGCTGCGGGTCGGCCAGCAGGTATTTCGCATTGAAGATGTTGAGACCCTTGTTCTCCATCGCGCCCATGTTGAAATCGTGGGTGGCGACGATGTGGAACACGTCCAGGTCGTAGTTGCGGCCGTATTCGCGCTCGTCCCAGCGCATGGCGCGCACCAGCGCGTCCATCGCGTAGCCGCAGCGGTCGATCGCATCGGCTTCGGCAAAGATGCGCAGCATGACGTCTCGGCCGTCCGCGGTGACGTAGGCCTGCTCGATCCGTTCCAGCCGGCCCGCGACCAGCGCGAACAGATAGCTGGGCTTGGGATGCGGGTCGTCCCACGCGGCCCAGTGGCGACCGTCGGCGAGTGCGCCGCTGCCGGCCGGGTTGCCGTTGGCCAGGAGCACCGGGAAACGCGCCCGGTCGGCGCGCAGCACGACATGAAACGGCGCCAGCACATCGGGCCGGTCCGGATAGTAGGTAATGCGGCGAAAGCCCTCGGCTTCGCACTGGGTCAGCAGGAAACCGCGTTCGGCGTGGCCGGAAAGATACAGACCCGACAGCGCGCTGTTCGCGCTGGGATCGAGCGTGATCTCGGTTTCCAGCACAGTCTCGCGCGGCAGGCCGAACACGCTCAGCGCGTCGGCCTCGATGCGGTATTCGTCCGCCGCGAGCTCGCGGCCGTCGACACGTATCGCGCGCAGCTGCAGCCCTATCCCGTCGAGCCGCAGCGGCGGCGCATCGGCCGTCGTGCGCTCCAGACGCAGGCGCGCCCGCACGGTGGTGGCGAGGATATCGAGGTCGAACTCGAGTGCCGCCGCGACGACGCGCCAGGCAGGCGCCACGTAATCGGCAAGTCGGACGGTGCCGGGGTCGGAAACGGACATGGAGGGGGGCTGGCGGCAATACAGTCGAGGCAGAACAGTGTACCAACCCATACGTTTCCGAACATTCCGGTGTCTTGAACAGCTTCGCTGTTGAACGCCACCGCGATACGTCGTTGCGCCTCGTCGACGTACTGCCGGTACGTCTCCTCGCCGCGCCTGGTCTCACGGCGCAATCCATCCGGAATCCTCGTTCGAAAACGTATGGGCCGGCACACTGGCACGCCGCCGCCGCGGTCTGTATCGTCGCCGCTCCATGGAAACCCCGCCTCGCCTCACCCTCGCGGACATCCGCGACGCCGCTGCGCGCATCGCGCCGCATGCCCAGATCACGCCGCTGCTGCGCTCGCGCAGCCTCGACGCGCTCGCCGGAGCGGAGCTGCACTTCAAGTGCGAGCACCTGCAGCGCATGGGTGCATTCAAGTTCCGCGGCGCCTGCAATGCGGTCTGGTCACTGCCGGACGACGTGGCGCAGCGCGGCGTGGTGACGCATTCCTCCGGCAACCACGGCGCCGCACTCGCGCTGGCCGCGTCCACGCGCGGCATCCTCTGCCACGTCGTCGTGCCCGAGGGCGCGGTGAAGTCCAAGCTGGCCGCGATCGAACGCTACGGCGCGCACCTGCATCATTGCGCCGCGAACATCGCTGCGCGCGAACAGACCGCGGAGCGCGTGCAGCAGCAGACCGGCGCGACGCTGGTCCATCCGTATGCCGATCCGCGCGTGATCGCCGGACAGGGCACGGCGGCACTCGAATTGCTGCAGCAGAGCGGCGGCGTCGACGTGCTGATCACGCCGGTCGGCGGCGGTGGCCTGAGCAGCGGCTGCGCGATCGCCGCGCGCGGCGTGAATGCGGGTATCGCGGTCTATGCGGCCGAGCCCGAAGGCGCGCCGGATGCGTTCGAGTCCTTCCGCCGCGGCGAACGCTTCACCGACATAGTCCCGCAGACCATTGCCGACGGTCTGCGCGGCACGCTCGGCGAGATCAACTTCGCGCTGATGCGCGACAACGTGGCCGCCGTGTTGCCGGTCAGCGAGGCGCAGATCGTCGCGGCCATGCGCCTGATCTGGGAGCGCCTGAAGCAGGTCGTCGAACCGTCCAGCGCGACGGTGCTCGCGGCGATACTGCGCCATCCGCAGCATTTCGCCGGCCAGCGCGTCGGCGTCGTGCTGTCCGGCGGCAACGTCGATCTCGACGCACTGCCCTGGATGAACGCCTAGTGTGCCGGCCCCTAAGTTTTCGAACGAGAAATTCTGGATGGATTTCGCCGCGAGACTAGGCGCGGCGAGGAGACGTACGGGCAGTACGGCGACGAGTCGCAACGACGTATCGCGGCGAAAGACGCCGGAATGTTCGGAAACTTAGGGGTTGGCACACTAGTTCGACCGTGGCGGCGGGCGGCTGATGCCGATCAGCGCCGCGCCGATCAACGCAATGCCGACGCCTTCCCAGGCGTCGGGCCGCTCGCCCAGCAGCAGCCAGGCCAGCAGCACTCCGCAGAGCGGCACAGCAAGGCTGACGATGCCGGCGACCGTCGCCGGCAGCCGCTGCACGATCAGCGCCCATAGCACCCAGGCCAGGCCCGACGCGAGCACGGCGTTGTAGGCCAGTCCCCAGACGAAGGGCGCGGTCCACTCGATCGCGCGCTCGGGCACGAGCAACGCGACGACGCACAGGCCGATCGCGCCGAAACCCATCTGCCACGCGGTCAGGCGCAGCGCGGTCACGCTGCCGTCGGCGAACGCGCGCTTCGAAATCACCACGGCCAATGCCCAGGTCAGTCCGCTGGCCAGCGCCAGCAGCGCGCTCAGGCGCGCGCCGAGACCACTCCAGGGTTGCAGCACGAACAGCAGGCCCAGCGCGGCGAGCGCGGCAAAGGCGAGGCGGCGCCGATCCGGCCGTTCGCGCAACAGCGGCCAGGCCAGCAGCAGCAACCAGAACGGCATCGTGTAGGCAAGCAACGCGGTCTTGCCCGCGCCGCCATCGACGAGCGCCCACTGCACCAGCCCCTGGAACGCCGTGGTCTGCGCGAGCCCGAGCAGGATCGCCGGACGCCACGGCGGCGGTCGCAAGGATTCGCGCCGCAGCATCAGCACAACGAACAGCACCAGCGTCGCGAGCACCGCGCGAATCGCGGCGAACTCGAACGGGCCGGCGTACTGCAGCACCTGCTTCATGACGACCCAGTTGTAGCTCCAGACCAGGGTCAGCGCGGCCAGCGCAATCAACGCGCCGCGGCGGGAAGCGGATTCGGACATGACGCGACGCTCTGCGTAAACGGCCGATCATAAAGGCTGCAACCGCTGCGCGCGGCGGCTATGCTGTGGCCTGGAACCGAAGAACCGGCAGTGAATGGCGAAGGGCTGGTCGTGCTGGGCGCCGCTTCGGAGTGAGGCCTGTAGCAGCGCTACAGGCCGAATGAGAAGCAAGTCCAGCGCGGCCAGAACGAGTCAGTCACTGCCGGTTCGAGAGTTACAGGCCACTGGGCCTCCCGTGTATCGTCCCGGCAGCCGTGCCGACCGGAGCTGACTCATGATCATCGACGGCGTGCGCGCGATGGATCGCGCGACCGAATTGCTGCTGCGCTATTACACGGCGTTCAACCGCGCCGACTGGGAAGGCATGCTGTGCTGCCTCAGCGACGACGTGCGCCACGACGTGAACCAGGGTCCGCGCGAGACCGGCCGTGACGCGTTCCGCGACTTCCTTTCGCGCATGCAGCGCTGCTATCGCGAACAGCTGCGCGACCTCGTCGTGATGGCCAATGCCGATGGTTCGCGCGCCGCTGCCGAATACGTGGTGCACGGCGAGTACCTCGTCGCCGACGACGGCCTGCCGCCGGCCCAGGGCCAGCGCTACGTGCTGCCCGGCGGCGCGTTCTTCGAGATCCGCGACGGTCACATCTGCCGCGTGACGAACTACTACAACCTCGACAACTGGCTGGCGCAGGTCCGCGCGTGACGCCAACGCCGGTCAAGCGCTGCTTCTGGGCCGACAGCAGCGACAGCGAACGCGACTATCACGACACCGAATGGGGACGCCCGCTGCATGGCGACCGCGCACTGTTCGAGTTCCTTTGTCTCGAAGGCGCGCAGGCAGGGCTGTCCTGGCGCACGATCCTCGAGAAGCGCGACAACTATCGCCGCGTCTTCCACGATTTCGACATAGCACGCTGCGCGCGGCTGACCGACAAGGAACTCGAACGCGCCCTGACCGATCCGGGCATCGTGCGCAACCGGCTCAAGGTCTACGGCGTACGGCGCAACGCGCTGGCCGCACAAGCCGTACAGCAGCAGCACGGCAGCCTGGATGCATACCTGTGGTCGTTCGTCGATGGCAAGCCGATCGACAACCGGCCACTCGGCCGCGGCGATGTACCGGCGAGCACCCCGCTGTCAGACCGACTCAGCAAGGCCCTGCGCAAGTACGACTTCACCTTCGTCGGCACGACGATCTGCTATGCCTTCCTTCAGGCTACGGGCATGGTCAACGACCATCTGGCCGACTGCTTCTGCCGCCAACGGATCGCGCCATGAACGACATTTGCGCTTCACGCTATTCGCTTCTCCTGCGCATGCTGCACTGGGGCACGCTGCTGCTGCTGATTGCGGTCTATGCGACGGCGGAACTGCGCGGCTTCGCGCCGGACCGTCCGGCACGCACCGTCGTCATGCAGTGGCACATGGCCATGGGACTGCTGATCTTCCTGCTCGTGCTGCCGCGCATCGGCGCGCGCCTGAGCCGTCCGACGCCGCTCATACTTCCAACGCCGGGCAGGCTCGTGCTGCTCGCAGCCCAGGCCACGCACCTGCTGCTGTATGCGTTCCTGATCGTTCAGCCGCTGCTCGGCCTGATCTCTGCGCAGAGCGGCGAGCGTGCCGTGGTGATTCCGCTGACCGGTTTCACCCTGCCCGATCTCATCGCCAACAACGCCGATCTGCACGAGTGGACCGAGGAGGTACACGTCGCGCTGGGCAAGATCTTCTACGCCGTGATCGGACTGCATGCGGCGGCGGCGCTCGCGCATCACTTCTACTTCCGCGACAACACGCTGCGGCGCATGCTCGGCTGAACTCGCTCGACCGATCATGCCCGGCCGGGCAGCGGACCGCGACCCACCTGCCGCGCTACTTCGACGAAATGTACTTTTCGCGACGGATGTGCGGTACCGGCAGACCGGCTTCCTTGAGCAGCGCGAACGCTTCGTCGACCATGTTCGGATTGCCGCAGAGATACGCGATATCGCCTTCCGCGCTCGGCTGCAGCTCGTTGAGCAGACCCTGCACATGCCCGCTGCGGTCCTGCGTGCGCGGCAACGCGCGCGGCACGCGCGACAGACAGGTGTAGTAGCGGAAACCGGCGACTTCGCGTTCGAACGCGGTGAAGTCGGTGTCGTAGAGCAGTTCCTGCTCGTTGCGCGCGCCGAAGATCAGGCTGACTTCGCAGCCGCGCGCCGCGATCACGCGGCGCAGCTGCGGCAGCATGGCGCGGTACGGCGTGATCCCGGTACCGGTGCCGACCAGCAGATAGCGCTGGTTCGCATCGTTGTCGAACAGGCAGAAACGGCCGTAGGGACCGCTCGCGTTGACCGTGTCGCCGGGCTGCAGGTTGGCCAGCAGCGCGGTCGCCGCACCGCCGTCGACATAGGACACGGCGATCTCGATCTGCGCCACCGGCGTGGCATCGCCGGCGCCTATGGTGGCGACGGAATAGCTGCGCTTGGTCGCCTTGCCGTCGGCGTAGTGGAAGTGGATCTGGATGAACTGGCCCGGCGCGAAGGCGAAGGCCTGGCCGTCGGCGCGTTCGAACACGAGATGGCGTACGGCCGCGGCCAGCATGTAGCTGGAGACCAGGCGCAACGGAAACTGTTCGGCCACGGGACGGAACCAATCGGAATCGAAGGGGGCCGTATACTACCCGCCCCTCCCGGAACCTGCAGCCCATGAGTTCGGCCCCCGCGCTGGAAGTGCGTGATCTCACCAAGACATATGCAACCGGCGTACAGGCGCTCAAAGGCGTGTCCCTGCGGGTGGAACCCGGCGATTTCTTCGCCCTGCTCGGCCCCAACGGCGCCGGCAAGTCGACCCTGATCGGCATTCTTTCGTCGCTCGTCAACGCCACGGGCGGCGAGGCGGAAGTGTTCGGCCGCTCCATCCATCGCGACCGCGGCGGCGCGATGCAGCTGATCGGCCTGGTGCCGCAGGAACTGAACTTCAACCAGTTCGAAACGCCGTTCGACATCTGTGTGAATCAGGCCGGCTTCTACGGCATTCCGCGCCGCGTGGCCTGCCAGCGCGCAGAGCAATACCTGCGCCAGCTCAGCCTGTGGGAGAAGAAAGAGGTGTCCGCGCGCACGCTGTCCGGCGGCATGAAGCGGCGCCTGATGATCGCGCGCGCGATGATGAACGAGCCGCGCCTGCTGATCCTCGACGAACCCACCGCCGGCGTCGACATCGAGATCCGCCGCTCCATGTGGAAGTTCGTCAGCGAGATCAACCGCGCGGGCACGACCGTGATCCTGACCACGCACTACCTCGAGGAAGCCGAGCAGCTCTGCCGCACCATCGCGATCATCGACAAGGGCAGCATCATCGAGAACACCTCGATGAAGCGCCTGCTCGCGAAACTCGACGTGGAAGCCTTTGTGCTCGACGTGGCGAGCATGCCGGCCGAACTGCCGCAGGTCGACGGCGTGCGCCTGACGCCGGTCGACGCGCATACGCTGGAAGCGGAAATGTCGCGCACGCACGACCTCAATTCGCTGTTCGCCGCGCTCAGCGCGCGCGGCATCACGGTCACCTCGATGCGTAACAAGGCGAACCGGCTCGAAGAACTGTTCGTGCGGCTGGTCGAAGGCAATCACGACAAGGCGGCCTAGACCGCGCCGGCAACTTCATGCGAGCAGTCGCTCACGCGCGCGGAACGGACCCCATCCTTCTTCGCTGCCGGCATCCGCCCGCATCCACTCCCTCTTTCCTGTAGCCCTCGCATGCAAACCCAAGCCAACCTGGTCGCCTTCAACACCATCGTCCGCCGTGAGATCACGCGCATCCTGCGCATCTGGGGTCAGACGCTGCTGCCGCCGGCGATCACCATGACCCTGTACTTCTTCATCTTCGGGAACATGATCGGCAGCCGCATCGGCGAGATGCAGCCGGGCATCAGCTACATCGACTTCATCGTGCCGGGCCTGATCATGATGAGTGTGATCCAGAATGCCTACGGCAATATCTCGAGCTCGTTCTTCGGTTCCAAGTTCGGCCGCTATGTCGAGGAAATGCTGGTATCGCCGATGCCGAGCTGGGTGATCCTGGCCGGCTACGTCACCGGCGCCGTGGTGCGCGGCCTCGTCGTCGGCGCGATCGTGCTCGGCGTGGCGATGTTCTTCACCGATATCCGCATCCACCATCCGCTGGTCACGCTGACCACGTTCCTGCTGACCGCGGTGGTGTTCGCGCTGGCCGGTTTCGTCAACGCGGTCTACGCGAAGAAATTCGACGACATCGCCATCGTGCCGACCTTCATCCTGACGCCGCTGACCTATCTCGGCGGCGTGTTCTATCCGGTCAGCAGCCTCGGCGAACCCTGGCATACGGTGTCGCTGGCCAATCCCATCGTCTACATGGTGAACGCGTTCCGCTATGGCCTGCTCGGTGTCAGCGACGTCAGCCTCGGCGTGGCGTACGGCGTCATGCTGCTGGCCGCGGCGATATTGGCCGCGTTCGGGCTGTATCTGCTCAAGCGGGGCGTCGGCCTGCGCGCCTGAGGCGGGCCGCCCCCGCCTGGCCGGCGCGGGCGCCTGATGTAAGATGCGCGATTGTCAAGTTAGCGATTCCGGGGGGATTTCGTGGTCATGGTCAGTCCTGGAGCTTCGCTGGCGGAAACCGCCGTGACCGGCAACGCGTTCGCACGCACCCGCCCCACCTTCCTGCCGCGGCAACTGTCCGACGAAGAGCTCGCCCTGTTCGTCAGCGCCGGCCAGCGCCGCGAAGTCGTGCCGCGCGAGATGATCTTCCGCAAGGGCGAGCTCGGTCGCGCGATGTTCGTGATCGAGTCCGGCACGATCCAGCTCGAATTCGGCGACGGCATGCCGGACAAGCTGATCGGCGCACGGGAATTCTTCGGCGAGCTCGCCCTGTTCATCGGCAACCACGCGCGCGTCGCCAATGCGGTCGCCGCCGAGACCACCGTGTTGCGCGTGATCGAACACGCCGCCTTCGAATCCCTGCTGCAGACCCAGGCCCCGCTGCTCGCGCAGTTCATGCGCCGCTCGTTCTCCTATCTCGTGGCCAGCGAGCAGCAGCTGATCCAGAGCCTCAAGCGGCGCAACGAGGATCTGCTCGTCACGCTGGATTCGCTGCGCCAGACCCAGACCCAGCTGTCCACGGCCGAACGTCTCGTGCGCACGGACGAGCTGACCGGCCTGTGCAATCGCCGCGGCCTGTACCACTACCTCGAGGAACTGCGCCGCTGCCGCGACACCACGTTGCGTCTTGGCCTGCTACTCGTGGACATCGATCACTTCAAGCAGATCAACGATCACTACGGACACCTGACCGGCGACATCGCCCTGCGCGCCGTAGCGCGCGAAATGCAGCTGGCGGCGGCGGCGATCGATCTGCCCTGCCGCCTCGGCGGCGACGAATTCGCGCTGCTCGTGCAGGTCCGCGATGCGGAAGAACTGCGCGACCGCGCCGCCCAGATCGCCAACGGCGTGCGCGCGCTGCGCTTCCATGCGCCGGCCGAAGGTCTGCTCGTTAGCGCAAGCGTCGGTGGCAGCCTGTGCCACGAAACTGCCGACTGGTCGGCCTGGTACAGCGACTCGGACTGCGCGCTCTATCTGGTCAAGGGCGAAGGCGGCGACAACTACCGCGTGATTGCCTGACCGGCGCAGGCCGATACGGATAGCCGCGTGTCGTCACGCGCTGAAATTGCTGCAGCGCAGCATTGAAATCCATGCCCGTTCCAACGGCGGCGTACGCATTGGTGAGCCAGCAGCGTACACTTTTGCGCTAAGCCTCACCATTGTTATGCGCGTCTCGCGATAACCGGCTCGCCGCC
Source organism: Lysobacterales bacterium (assembly GCA_038207515.1). Classification (GTDB taxonomy): domain Bacteria; phylum Pseudomonadota; class Gammaproteobacteria; order Xanthomonadales; family Rhodanobacteraceae; genus Tahibacter. The sequence continues at coordinate 44,953 of JBBQZR010000031.1, forward strand.
GGGTCCGCCGGACGCAGGGGAAACGCTGCCGTACGGTCCTGGAGTCTGGGCATGAATGCCTTGGTGTCGCCCGCGGAACCGCAATCGACCAACCGCCAGGGCGCGCCTCTGCTGCGCACGCTGGCTCTCTGCGATCTCGTCGATTCCACGGGACTGGTCGAACGGCTCGGCGACCAGCGCGCCGCGATGCTGCTGCGCCGGCACGACCGGCTGACGCGCGATCTCATGCTGCTGCACCAGGGGCAGGAGATCGACAAGACCGACGGCTTCCTGATTCTCTTCGAGCGCCCGATCCATGCGATCGCTTTCGCGCTGGCCTACCAGCGCGAACTCATTCGCCTCAGCGAAGACGAGAAAATCACCGTGCGTGCCCGCATCGGCGTGCACGTCGGCGACGTACTGGTGTGGCAGAACGAACCCGCCGACGTCGTCCACGGCGCCAAACCGCTGGAAGTCGAAGGCCTGGTCAAGCCGATCACCGCGCGGCTCGCCTCGCTGGCCTTGCCCGGCCAGATCCTGGTATCCGGCGTCGCCGCCAGCCTGGCGCAGCGCGCCCACGGCGAACTCGGCGCCAATGCCGATCGCACGCGCTGGATCAACCACGGCCGCTATCGCTTCAAGGGCGTGCCCGAGCCGCTGATCGTCTATGAAGTCGGCGAAGCGGGCATCGCGCCGCTGCGTCTGCCGCCGTATTCGGGCAAGGCCTGGCGCGAAGTGCCCTGGTGGCGCCGTCCCGGCACCATGTTCATCGAAGTCGGCGTCGCCGCGGCGGCGATCGTGCTCGGCCTGTGGCTGCTGTTGCGCCCGCCGGCGGCGATCGCGTTTGCCGAACGCGACTGGGTCGTGCTCGGCGATCTGCAGAATCTGACCGGACAGGCCGCCTTCGACGACACCTTGCGCACGGCCCTGCGCCTCAGCGTGGAGCAGTCGCGCTACGTCAATGTCATGCCCGATCTGCAGGTGCGAGACGCGATCTCGCGCATGCGCCGCGATCCGAAGCAGACCCGCGTCGACCGCGAAGTCGGCGCGGAGATCGCGCTGCGCGAAGGCGCGCGGGCGCTGGTGCTGACGAGCGTCGCCGAAGTCGGCGGCAAGCTGCGCGTCAGCGCCGAGATCGTTGATCCGAAGAGCCAGGCCACCGTGTACACGGATTCGGCCGAGGGCGTGGGTGTGGATTCGCTGCTGGTTTCCGTCGATCGCATCAACCAGCAGTTGCGTGGCCGTCTCGGCGAATCCCTGGCGCAGGTCGGTGCCGCGAGCCAGCCGCTCGCCAAGGTCACGACCGACAACCTCGATGCGCTGCGTGCATATTCGCTCGCGCGCAAGGCCGCCACCGAGGGCAACGGCGACACGGCGCTGGATCTGTACGAACAGGCTGTGCGCCTCGATCCAAATTTCGCGCTCGCCTATCTCGGCCGCGCGGCGCTGCTGCTCGGCAGCGAAGACACGCCGGGCGCTCACGCCGATCTGGCCCGGGCGCAGGCGCTGCGCGAGCGCCTGACGGTGCGCGAACAGCTCTATATGGACGCGCTCGCCGCGAGCTTCGGCAAGCCCGCCGACATGCGCAAGAAGTGGACCCTGCTCGGCGAAATGTACCCGGACCACTACCCGGCCTTCGCCAATCTGGCGCATTTCATCTATGTCTATGAGGGCCGCTTCGCCGAAGCGATCACGATCGCCGGCAAGGCGGTCTCGCCGCACTACCCGCGCAGCGGCAACACGCATTACCTGCTCGGCACCTTGCAGTTGGCCAACGACAATCCGCGGCAGGCACAGGTCCACCTCGACAGCGCCAAAGCGGTCAACGCGCACAACATGGGCCTGCGTTTCGTCGAACTGGCGGCGAGCGAACGACGCTTCGCCGATGCCGACAAGGCAGTGTCCGAGATACGACTGAGCGGCGTACCGACGAACGATGTCGGCGCACATCGCGTGCGCATCGCGCTGGCCGTCGACCGCGGCCGCTGGCGCGAAGCGCTGCAAAAAGCCGACGAAGCGGAAGTCGAAGCCAGGAACATCAGCCCATTGGCAGCCCGCATCTACCGCAGCACCAAGCTTTCGCTGCAGAGCATCGCGACGCCCGGCACCGAATTCGGGCGCGAGGTCGAAGCGTATGCGCGTATCGAGCAGACCGCTTTGCGCGATCCGGAGAACCGCGACCGTCCGGGCGCGCTGTTCGGTTCGTTCTTCGCGACCTGGCTCGCGGCACGCAACGGCGACACGGCGTTGGCGAAACGCGTGCTGGCCGACGTCGGCGGCGATACCGACGTGCGCAACTACCGCTACGTCGCGGACATGGCGGCGCTCGCGCAGGCACAGATCGCGCTGAACGGCGGCGACGCGAAGGCGGCACTGGCTGCACTGACGCCGCGTGTGGACGGCGCTGAGCTGTATCTGCTCCACGTCGGCCTGCGCGATGCGCAGCGTGCGGCCGGCGCACTGGACCGGGCCGCCGCAGAGGCACAGTGGCTCGCACAGCATCGCGGCCGCGCCTACGCGGAATTCAATGCGGACGAAACGCTGAAAGCGCTGAATGTGGCGGAATCGAATCTTGCCGTGCTCAGCGAAGCGGAAATTGCCGATGCGCAAGGCGATGTCGGCATACGGGCACAGAAGCTGACCGCGTTCCTGCGCCTGTGGCCGGAAGCGGAACTTCCGGCGCCGCTGCGGCGGCGCGCGGAAGCCCTGCTCAACAGCCGCGAACGCCCTCAGCTACGGCAGAGCGAATGAACGTTCATCGAGCCCTTGCTGGTGAGCTGCTGTTGAATCGTCGCACGTGACTCGCGCAGGGTTTGCGGATCAGCGACCCCCTTGCAGTTGACGAAACAGGCGGAGAGATCCTCGGGCGCACCGACCTGTTTCAGCGCGGAGGCCGGGTCGCTCACCAGCAGCGCACGGAAGCTGTCGTCGGAAATGAGTCTGTCGAGCAGCGTATCCACCTGCGCGGATGTCAGGTTTGCCATTGCGAATTCCCCCTGGAGGCCACGACCTGTGGCTGAGGCAGTCTACTGAGCAAGCGTCGGGCCAAACAATCGGCAATGGCGCGGCGATATCGTGACTTTTTTGCACGTTCGCAGCGGTGGCGTGCAGGAATCGCTCGCGCGCCCCTGGCTGTTGTGCCACCGCACGTGGCCGTGTTGCGGTCGCCAGGACCCGTCAAGCCGGGCAGTCAGGTTTGTGATGACGCCGCGCGTCACGATCTGCGCGTGACGAGCCACCACCGCGTCACCCACGCGGTGCACTGGCCGTCGTCGCGCTCGCTGCCGTGCGCGCAAGCACGCAGAGTCGCACCGATCAACGCCGCGGCCGGCAGCTCGACCCCCGGCGTCCGCCGGCTCGGGGCCGAAACCTTTCGCGGTACAGTTCGGGATCACGGCCACGACGGTCGATCGGAGCGGAAGCATGCGAGTGCGGCGCTGTGCGCATCTGATGTTCGAACCGCGCGAACGCATGCTGTTCGACCTCGCCTCACTCGCTGCCGGCGGCGACGGCTTGCGCGCGGAGCGCTCGCTCGTTGCGCTCGTGCCGCACCGTCAAAGCGAAGCAACGGTATCAGCGGCTGATGTCGCACTGCTCGCGGAGTTGCCGTGCGCGGGCTGGAGCGACTGGACAGCGCTGACGCAGCAGCACGACGAAGGCGACCTGCGCCGACTGCTGGCTGCCGGCGTGCTCGTTGCCGAAGACGACACAGATACCTCCGACCATGCACGCGACCAGCGCCTGCGCAACGACTGCTGGTATACGCCGTCGGCGGCCTATCACTTCGCGGCGCGCTGGAGTGGCGTGCGCTCCGGCGACGAGGCCGAGCGCGCTGGCTATACGACGATGCGCGAATTGATCGCGACTTTCGGCGAACCGCCGCCGCCGGAGCCGCCCTGCGACGATGCGGCCGCACGTGTCGCGCTGCCGTCGCCGGAATCGAACGCGTTCGATGCACTGCTGGAGCGCCGCACGACCTGCCGCAATTTCGACAGCGCGGCGAGCCTGTCGCTCGCGACCCTGGCCACCGTGCTGCATCGCGTGTTCGGCGCACAGGGCTCTCTGCAGATCCACGACGGTGCGGCGACGACGGTGCTCAAACGCAACAGCCCGTCGGGTGGCGGTCTGCACCCGGCCGGCGCCTGCCTGCTCGTGCAGCGCGTCGACGGACTCGCGCCGGGCCTGTATCGCTACCGCGGTGTCGAGCACGCGCTTGATCCGCTGCGCGAACTCGATGCCGCGGCAGCTGCCGAGCTCGCGCTGCGCAGCGTTGCTGCCCAAGCCTATTTCGCGAACGCGCCGGTTCTGATCATGCTGGCCGCACGGTACGGACGCAGCTTCTGGAAATACCGCAACCATGCCAAGGCCTACCGCGTGACCTTGCTCGACGCGGGCCATCTGTCGCAGACCTTGTATCTGGCCGCGACCGATCTCGGTCTCGGCGCGTTCATTACCGCCGCGATCAACGAGGTCGACGTTGAACAGGCGCTTGGACTGGACACCCTGACCGAGGGCGTGCTCGCGGTCTGCGGTTTCGGCCATCGTGCCGCGCGGCGTGATCAGCACGAGCTCGATCCCGGCGCGCGGACCTGGAATGAGGACGGTGCGCGCATCGACCGCTGAGGATCGGCAGCCGGTGCGCTCGCGACGGACGCAGCCGGCGCGCGTCAGCGCTCAGCCGCGATACGCACATCCACGCGCAGGCCGACGGGCAGCGGCGGCTGGCCTTCGAGTTCGATCAGCGCCTCGAGAATCTTCGCGTCCTGCTTCTCGGCCGGATCGCCGGAAATCGAATTGCGTCGCCCCATGCGCTGGCTCACGCGTACGACCTTGCCGGCGAACTGCTGCTGCGGGAACGCGTCGCTGACGATGGTCGCGATCTGGCCCTCGCGGATCCGGCCGATGTCGAGTTCGTCGATGTCGGCGCGCACGAAACGTTTGGACAAATTCCCTATGCGCGCGAGCGGCAGCGGCGACAGCGCGACGACGGTCTCGCCTTCGCTGAGGTCGCGCTTGAGCACATGCCCGTCGATCGGCGAGTAGATCCGCGATTTCTCGATCAGCGCTTCGGCGCGGTCGCGATCCGCCGTGGCTACCGCGACGGCAGCCACAGCCGCGGCGATGTCTTCGGCGCGCGCACCCGCGCGCAGCAGCGCGAGGTCCGCGTCGACGCGGGCGCGGCGTGCGCTCGCGGCGTCGGCCTGGGCGCGCGCCTGCTGCGCCGTTTCCGCGGCGATGAGCTTGTTGCGGACCAGACCTTCGCGACGATCGCGCTCGGCGACGGCCTGGCGTTCCAGTGCGAGGGCTTCGTCGCGCGCGGCGACCGCGGCGTCGATTTCCTCGCGCCGCGCGCCGCTGCGCAGGCGCGCGAGTTCGGCTTCGCGCCGCTGCAGTTCGGCCTTCGCACCGGCCAATGCCGCGCGGTATTCGCTGTTCTCGATCTCGGCGATGAGCTGCCCGGCCCGCACGGCGTCGCCTTCGGCGATCAGCACCCGGGCCAGACGGCCGGAGATCTGCGGAATGATCACGCGCTCCTGGCCATCGGGTTCGACGAGGCCGCCGGCCGCGATGACCGACAGCTTCGCGCCCACGACCGGCGGGGCATCCGTGCCGCAGGCGACGAGCCCGACGGTAAAGGTCAGGCAAAACAACAGACGTGGCACGGACAGGCGCAGCAGAGAATTCATGCGGAACTCCGGGAGGGTCGCCGATCGTCGACGAGCCGACCGTCTTCGAGATGCAGTACGCGGTCGCCGAAAGGCTCCACGCGCGGATCATGGCTGACCACGACGACGGCGACGCCTTCCTCGTGCGCGAGCGCGTGCAACGCGGCGGCCACGCCCTGCCCGGTCTTGCCGTCGAGCGCCGCGGTCGGTTCGTCGGCGAGCAGGATGCGCGGACCGCCGGCCAGCGCGCGCGCGATCGCGACGCGCTGCTTCTGTCCACCCGACAGTTCGCTCGGATAGTGCCCGGCACGGTCGGCCAGGCCGAGGCGTTCGAGCAGCCGCATCGACTGATCACGCTGCATCGCACGCGGCCGCGCCTGGATGTCGAGCGCGATCGCGACGTTCTCCCAGGCCTTCAGCGTCGGAAACAGGTTGTAGTGCTGGAACACGAAACCGATATGCGCGAGTCGCAGCGCGGCCATCGCCTCGACGCCGAGATCGGCCGCGAGCGCCTCTCCGAACAGCTGCACGCGGCCGCGGCTTGGGCGCAGCAGGCAGCCCATGACCTGCAGCAGACTGGTCTTGCCCGATCCGCTCGGCCCGAGCAGCAAGGTCATCTCACCGGGCTCGATCGCGAGGGTGATGTCCTGCAGTGCCGCGAACGCTGTCGCGCCGCGTCCATAAGTGACGCCGACGTCGCTGAGCTGCAGCACGGCGGTCACTGGAACACCGAGGTCGGATCGATGCGCGTGACGCGTCGGATCGACACCAGCGCGCCGAGCGCACACATGCACAAGGTCAGCACCGCCAGGACGCCGATAAGGCCCGCTGGCATCGCCACGGCCACGGTACTGCCTGCGCTGGCCAGCACGACGAGCCCGACCAGCACCATGCCGCCGGCGAAGCCGAATACGGCGCTGATCGCCGCCTGCTTGAGGATCACGCGGTGCAGGTAGCCGTTCGGCGCGCCCATCGCGCGCAGGGTCGCGTATTCCGGCAGACGGTCCACCGTGGTCGCGTACAGGGTCTGGCCGACGATGACGATGCCGACGACGAGGCCGAGCAGGGCCGCGAGCAGCAACGCCGAGCCGGCGCCGGTCGTGATCAGCCAGTAGCGCTGCGCAGCACGCGCGAAGTCGTGCGCGAACCAGACGTCGACGCGACCCAGGCGTGCCTGCAGCGCATCGCGCACGGCCGCGCTGTCGGCGCCCGGCTTCAGGCTGACAAGCAGGTAGGTCGTCTGGTCCGGCCGAAAAAACGTGAAATTCTGCGCATTGCGATGCGTGGTGAAGACATACGGACTTTGCGTGAAGGTGCGGATGCCGGCCGTGTAGCCGACCACGCGCGCGCGCCGGTTGTTGATCTCGACCGTCTGCCCGAGCGCCGTGACGCCGAGCTTGCCGGCATAGAGCCGGTCGATGATGACGGCATCGTCCTGACTGAGATCCTCGATGGTTCCTTCGACAAGATTCCACGGCCGGGCCAGGCCGCCGGCGAGGTTGAAGCCGACCACGCTGACGCTCTCGGTGCCGCCATCGGGCTTGCGCCAGAAGGCGAACTGCATCATCAGCAGGTCGACGGATTCGACGCCGGGCACGGCGAGCGCCTCGAAACGGCGGCGCAAGTCGAGGCGTCCGGCGATATCGACGTTGGTCGTGCCGGCGGGCGTGATCCACAGGTCGGCGTGGGTGTGATCGACTAGGCCTGAGGTCGTGCGCGCGAAACCCAGCAGCAGGCCGAGCTCAACGCCCATGAGCAGCACGGCGAACAGCACGCCGACAAGGGTCACGACGAAGCGCGCGCGGTCATGGCTCAGATTGCGCCAGGCAAGCAGGCTCGTGCCGGCGATGCGCGACGCGTCGATTGGCTTCATTCGCGTTCCGCCGTCGCGGCAGTCGCGCGCAGACCGCCGGGCAGCACGAACTCGACCTTCGGCATGAGCCGGCGCAGCGCGGCCTGTTCGTCGGCGCCGAACAACTGCTGCAGACCCAGGTACATGGCGTAGGTCAGCGCCGCGAGATCGCGCGTGTCGGCAGCGCTGCCGCCTTCCTCGCGGCATAGGCGCACGAGGTAGTCGATGCGCTGGCGATCCACCGACTGCACGACCTCGCGCGCCGCGTTGTCGTGCGCGGCCCAGTTGCGCACGGCGCGCTCCAGTCGCAGGTCCAGCGCTTGCGCGAGGCGGTCGAGCACGCGGGTCTTTTCCTCGGTGCTGGTCTCGCGCTCGGCCTCGATGATGAGCCGTTCGGTATTGCGTTCGCGCCAGGCGCCGAGCAACGCGGCGCGGAACGCGCCCATGTCCGGGTAATGATGATAGAGCGAGCCTTTGGTCAGGCCGCAACGCGCGCACAGGTCGGCAACCGTGAGGCGGGTATGCCCGTGCTCGGCGAGCAGGTCCAGCCCGACCGCGATCCAGTCGGCTTCGGCCCGGCGCGCCATCAGGCCAGACCGAGGCCGCTGAGCACGGCGACGAGCAGGAACAGCGACCACTGCGGCAGTTGCCACGGACTGACCCGATACGCGGCGAGCAGACCAAGGCTCAGCGCCGTGAACGCCACCGCAAGCAGCAGCACCAGCGCGACCAGCGGCGGATTCGCGTGGCGCGCGGCCCAGGCCAGCGCCAGCGCCATGGCGAGCAGAAGGATCGTGACCATGTGCCAGCAGTAGTAGACGGTCAGGCGCGGAATCCGCGCGAGGTCGCGCGCTGCAAGTAGTGGTCCGGCAATCTCGCGACCGCCGACAACGGTGTGGATCACGAAGGTCGCGAACGCGGCGAGCGCCGCCGCGACAAGCCAAGGATTCATGCTGTCCTCCAACGGGTGTCGCCAAAACATACCATGCGTGATGGAATGTTCAAGCCGCTGCGACGTTGCGCCGCAGCCGCGAAAACATAAGTGCACATCTGGCATATGTTGTCTTGGTCATATTTTTCTGGCATACGATTGAGTACGCTGTGCGCACTTTTTGACTCAGCTACTTTTCCGTCCGTAACGCGCCGCAGGGAGCCGTTCACGGGCACCGATCGCACCCGAATAACGGGCCGCCGCTGCGTGCCCGCGTCATCGCCATTGCCGGTTGCCGCAGTCGCGGCCAGGAGTAACCCATGCTCGACATGCTGCGCAGACTGATCGGCCAACCGGCCAAACCCGCCCCCGCACCGGCGCCCAGCACGCTGCGTCAGGGAAATATTCCACCGCCGCGCGCGCCGAGCTACGACTCGGGCCTCGTGCCGGCGCTGAAGAATGACCATCAGGAACTCGTCGCCCTGTTCGAACAGATCGGCCGCACCTACGAGGCGCGCCGCTTTCACGAAATCCCGGCGCTGCTGACCGCGTTCAAGACCCGCCTGGAAGCGCACCTGCTGACCGAGAACGTGCGCTTCTACAACTATGTCGAGTCGACCCTGCGCGACGACGCGGAAAACCTCAGCCTGATCCGAGACTTCCGCCGCGAGATGAATACGATCGCGCGCGGCGTCATCGACTTCGTCAAGAAGTACCAGGCCAACCACGACCCGGACGTGCTGCTGCACGGCTTCCTCGCCGACTACCGCACGGTCGGCGGCCTGCTGGTGCAGCGCATCCAGCGCGAAGAAGGGAATCTTTATCCGCTTTACATGCCGACCTGAGAGCTAAGCCGCCGCCGCTTGAGCCCTCCCCTTCAAGGGGGTGAAGGACGATGGTTTAGAACCGAAGGTTCTCATCGTCCTGAACGCCCAACGGGCCGGAGGGTTGGGCGTTCAGGGCAACCAGAACCACGGTTCCGAGCGGTTGCCCGTTCACCCCCTTGCAGGTGAGGGCTTTGGGCAATGCTTTATTGTGTCCCCGTACTCTGGCCGGGCCGCTTTGCGTCCGCAGAGACACATCATGCGTCTATCTCGAAAAAAGGCACGCCATCGGCTCAGTCGCCCTGTGACGCAATCCACAATATATCTTTTTTCTTTTGATAATTTACGCAATACGTATACGATTGCATTTAATGCACATGCTGCTAGGATCGACGCCAAGGCCGCAGCCATCGCCGCGGTTTGGTCCGGGAGCTCGCATGTTCGCTGCCATCCGCAGGCTGTTCGGCAAGCCCGCCCGTAGTGAGCCGGCTCTGGTCCGGCCGCTGTCACACGGCAATCCGTCCGCGCCGCGCTTCGACGCCCAACTCGTCCCGCAGCTGACCCACGATCACCGCGAGCTCGTGCATGCCTACGAGCAGATCGGCATGCTGCCCGAGCGCGACCGCTGGGACCTGCTGCCGTCGCAGCTGCTCACGTTCAAGTCGCAGCTCGAAGCGCATCTCCTCGCCGAGAACGTGCGCTTCTACAACTACGTCGAGTACACGCTGCGCGACGACGAGGAAAATTTCAGCCTGATCCGCGACTTCCGCCGCGAGATGAATGCGATCGCACGCGGCGTCATCGAGTTCGTCAAGAAATACCAGCATCCGCTGATCAGTTCGGCCGAACGCGGCGCCTTCCTTGCCGACTATCGCAACGTCGGTGCGCTGCTGGTCCAGCGCATCCAGCGCGAGGAAGGCAGCCTGTACCCGCTCTACCAGAACAGTTGAGCAAAGCGGCGCAGCAGTGCGCCGTGATGGCCTTCGCGCAGGGCCCGGACAGCGCGCCGACGACGCGGCGGCGCGTCCGGACTCGTCGTCGATGCGGGCAGTGGCAATGCAACAGGGGATTCACCACGGGACACAAGGTCAGGGGACGTACCGAGCAGTAAAGCGCGACACCGGATGCCGTGGCGGCGTCCGGCGGTTCCGCGCATTCATAGAAGGAGTCAGCCGTGTCCGCATTACTCGATCAGGTGTTCACGCCCGATGTGCGTGAGCTGCGCGACGCCCTGCATACGCACCGTGTCTTCGACGCGATCCGTGACATGGATTCGCTGCGTGCGTTCATGCAGGTCCACGTCTATGCGGTCTGGGACTTCATGTCCCTGGCCAAACGCCTGCAGCGCGACCTGACCTGCGTCGAACTGCCGTGGATGCCGCCGCCGGACATCGAGGCCGCGCACCTGATCAACGAGATCATCCTCGCCGAGGAAACCGACACCGGTCCCGACGGCCATCCGATCAGCCACATGGACCTCTACCTCGCCGCGATGCGGGAAGTCGGCGCCGACACGCGGCCGTTCCAGCAGTTCCTGTCGCTGGTGCGCGAACGCGTGCCGGTCGAAAACGCGCTGGGCCGCGTCGGCGCGCCGACCTGCGTAATCGACTTCGTCACCCACACGCTGCGCGTCGCGATCGGCGAGCGCACCCTGGTCGTCATGGCGAATTTCTTCTACGGCCGCGAGAACGTGATTCCGGGCATGTTCCAGCGCCTGCTCGACAACTGGGGCCTGGACCGCATCGAGGCGCCGTCGTTCGTCTACTACCTCGACCGTCACATCGAACTCGACGGCGATGCGCACGGCCCGGCGGCGGAAGCCATCATCGGCCGTGCCCTGCAGCGCGAGCCCGAGCTCGTCGGGTCCGTACGCAAGGCGGCCATCGGCAGCCTGACCGCACGCCGGCGCCTGTGGGACGGTACCGACAAGCTGCTCGCACGACTCGCCCGCACGCCGCGACGCGCCAGCGCCTGATCGATACACCGCGGGCACTTCGCCCCTACGGGCTGCGAGCGCAGCCCGTAGGGGCACCGGCGTCGCAGCGCCGGCTCTTGTTTCATGCCGCCATCGGCCCTACGTTCCCGGTTCGCTTCCGGGAGGCTTCATGGCGGACAGTTTTCATGCCACCACCATCGTGTCGGTGCGGCGCAACGGCAAGGTCGTCATCGGCGGCGATGGCCAGGTGACACTCGGCCATACAGTCGTCAAATCCAATGCGCGCAAGCTGCGCCGCCTGGGCCGCGGTGACGTGCTGGCCGGTTTCGCCGGCGCGACGGCCGATGCCTTCACGCTGTTCGAGCTGTTCGAGGACAAGTTGTCCAAGCACGGCAACCAGCTGGTCCGCGCTGCCGTAGAACTGGCCAAGGAATGGCGCACCGACCGCCGCCTCGGCCGGCTCGAAGCCATGCTCGCCGTGGCCGACCGCGAAAGCTCGCTGCTGATCTCCGGCAACGGCGACGTGCTCGAGCCCGAACACGGCCTGATCGCGATCGGTTCGGGCGGCCCCTATGCGCAGGCCGCCGCCAAGGCGCTGCTCGAAAACACCGACATGGACGCGCGCAGCATCGTCGAGCGCGCGCTGAAGATCGCCGGCGATATCTGCATCTACACCAATCATTCCATCTCGATCGAAGAACTCGACGGCGCCGGTAGCGGCAACGCGCCGTGATGCTCGCGCTCCTTCTTCCCGTCAGAACCTCATCAACCGATCCGAGCGCATGTCCGAACTGACTCCCCGCGAAATCGTCAACGAACTCGACCGCTACATCGTCGGCCAGCACGCAGCGAAGCGCGCGGTCGCAATCGCGCTGCGCAACCGCTGGCGCCGCATGCAGCTGGAGCCCTCGCTGCGCGAGGAAGTGACGCCGAAGAACATCCTCATGATCGGCCCCACGGGTGTGGGCAAGACCGAGATCGCGCGGCGCCTCGCGGGCCTGGCCAACGCGCCCTTCATCAAGGTCGAGGCGACGAAGTTCACCGAGGTCGGCTACGTCGGCAAGGACGTGGAATCCATCGTGCGCGACCTCGCCGACATGTCGTGGAAGATGACGCGCGAGCAGGCCAAGTCGCGCATCAAGACCACGGCCGAGGACCGCGCCGAGGAACGCATCCTCGATGCGCTGCTGCCACGCCGCGCGACGAATTGGGAAAAGCCGTCCACCGACAGCACCGATTCGGACACGCGCCAGAAGCTGCGCAAGCAATTGCGCGAAGGCAAGCTCGACGACCGCGAGATCGACCTCGAAACCAGCGTGAACCTCGGTGTCGAGATCGCCGCGCCGCCGGGCATGGAGGAAATGAGCCAGCAGTTGCGCGGCATGTTCCAGTCGCTCGCCGGCAGCCGCACGCAGGCGCGCAAGCTGACGATCAAGGCCGCCTGGCCGATCCTGATCGAAGAGGAAGCCGGCAAGCTGCTCAACGAGGATGAACTCAAGGCCGAGGCGCTGCGCAACTGCGAGCAGAATGGCATCGTCTTCATCGACGAGATCGATAAAGTCGCGCAGCGCGGCGAATGGCATGGTGCCGGCGTCAGCCGCGAAGGCGTGCAGCGCGACCTGCTGCCGCTCGTCGAAGGCTCGACCGTGTCGACCAAGTACGGCGTCATCAAGACCGACCACATCCTGTTCATCGCCTCGGGCGCGTTTTCGCTCGCGAAGCCCTCGGACCTGATCCCCGAGCTGCAGGGCCGCTTCCCGATCCGTGTGGAACTCGGCGCGCTCAGCAGCGACGATTTCGTGCGCATCCTGCGCGAGCCGCACAACGCGCTGACCAAGCAGTACAGCGCACTGCTCGCGACCGAAGGCGTGACCCTGGAATTCACCGACGACGGCGTCGAACGCCTTGCAGCGATCGCGTTCCAGGTCAACGAACGCACCGAAAACATCGGCGCGCGACGCCTGCATACCGTGCTGGAACGCCTGCTCGACTCGATTTCCTACGAAGCACCCGACAAGAGCGGCGCGCACTACCGCGTCGATGCGGCCTACGTAGATATGCACCTCGGCGAGCTCGTGAAAGACGAGGACCACTCCAGGTACATTTTGTAAAACCGCAGATCGTGCGTGCCTGCGCGCGGGCGACGAGCAGGTCGCCCGTCAGGTTCCGCGCGGCTTCGCCCGCGCCGTCGGCGCGGCGGTCCACGGGTCATCCGGCCACGGGTGGCGCGGGTAGCGGCCCTTGAGTTCCTTTTTGACTTCGGGATAGGTCCGTTCCCAGAAGCCTTTGAGATCCTGCGTGACCTGGATCGGGCGCTGCGCGGGTGAGAGCAGGTGCAGGGTGAGAGGTACGCGGCCTTGCGCGATGCGCGGGGTGTCAGCGAGGCCGAACAGTTCCTGCAGTTTGACCGCGAGCACGGGCGGCTGGCCGACGGTGTAGTCGATGCGCTTCTCGTTGCCGCTGGGCACGCGGATGCTGACCGGCGCCTGCGCATCGAGACTGCGGCGCTGCTCGAAGTCGAGCATGGCGCTGAGCGCTTGCGACAGTTCTTCCGCACGCAGCGCGTCGATGCGCGACTTGCCGCCGAGATACGGCGCGAGCCAGACATCCAGGGTCGCGAGCAGGGCGTCGTCGGACAGGTCGGGCAGACCGAGGTCCGGGCACCACGCGCGCAGCGCCTGCACGCGGTTGCGCAGTTCGCGCGCGTGTTCGCTCCACGGCAGCACGTCGAGGCCCGCATCGCGCACCGCCGAGATCAGCGCTGGCACGGCATCGGCCGCGGTCACGGCGACCTGGCGCCGGCTCAGTATCAGCGCCGCGAAACGGCGCTCCTCGAACGCTTCGACGGCACGCTTGGCCGTGTTCCAGCGTACCGCGCGCACAGTCGCGAAGCGCTCGGGAAAATCGCGTTCGAGCAGGTCCGGATCGAACGGCGCGGCCGACAGGATCAGGCTGTCTTTATCCTCGAAGCGCAGGTCCAGCGCGATCAGCCAGGGCTCGCCATAGAGCGCGGTGTTGTCGTGCAGGCGCACGCCGCGGCCGTTGGACAGGGCATAGCGGCGCGGATTGGCCGGATCCTGTTTCGCGACGCGATCGGGAAACGCATGCAGCAGCAGATCGCCGATGCGCAGCGGATCGGGCAACTCGCGCGCGACCGCGGTGCTGCGCAGGCGCCGGCGCCAGCCGCCGCTGGCCTGCTCGAGCGCGGCCAAGGCACCGCTGTCGGCCTCGCGCGCGCCGCGCGCGCCGTCGCGCCGCCACGCATGCAGCGCGGCGATGCGCAAACGGAAATCGTCGCTGCGGCCGGCATCGCCACGCAGCGGGCTGCGCGCATCGAGTGCCGCAAGCAGGTCGGCGACCAGTGCGCAATCGCGCGACGGCGCGCGCCGCGCGGCGGCGGCCAGACGCGGCGTCGCGCCGAGCTGCAGCATCTCGCGGCCCAGCGGCGTGATGCGCCGGTCGACGCCGAGCGCGCCAAGCAATTCCAGCAATTCGCGCGCCTGGGCGAGATTGCCGCTCGGCGGCGCATCCAGCCAGGGCAGACTGTCCGCGCCCCAGGCGGCCAGCTCGAGCGCCAGACTGGATAATTCCACCTGTTCCAATTCTGGCTTGCGCGCCGGCTCCAGGCGCTGGCTCTGCGGCCACAGGCGATAGGCGCGCCCCGCCGCGACACGGCCGGCGCGGCCGGCGCGCTGATCGGCCGAGGCCTGCGAGATCGCGACCGTCTGCAGCCGGGTGAAGCCCGAGTTCGGATCGAAGAGCGGCTCGCGCGCTTGGCCTGCGTCGATGACGGCACGGATGCCCGGCAAGGTCACGCTGGATTCGGCCACGTTGGTCGCGAGCACGATGCGCCGCAGGCCCGCGGCGGCCGGGGCGAGCGCGGCGCGCTGCTCCTGCAGCGACAGCTCGCCGTGCAATGCCAGCACCTGTACCGACGACGCATCCGCGACACCGGCGAGCAGGCCGCGCGCGCGTTCGATCTCGCGCTTGCCCGGCAGGAACACGAGGATGTCGCCGTCGGTTTCGGCCAGCGCCTGTTCCGTCACGCGGCGCAGCTGCGGCAGCAGTTCCTCGTTCGCGCGCGCTGGCGGATAGCTGATATCCACCGGATAGCTGCGGCCCGCGCTCGTCAGGCGCGGCGCGTCGAGCCAGCGCGCGATGCGCTCGCCGTCGAGCGTCGCCGACATCACGAGCAGGCGCAGGTCCGGCCGCAAGGTGTTCTGTACATCGAGCGCGAGCGCCGCGCCGAGGTCGCCGTGCAGATGGCGCTCATGGAATTCGTCGAACAGGATCGCGCCGACACCGGCGATCTCCCGATCGCTCTGCAGCAGCCGTGTAAGGATTCCCTCGGTGACGACTTCGATGCGCGTCGCCGCGGTCACCTTCGCCTCGAAGCGGATGCGATAGCCGACGGTTGCACCGACCTCCTCGCCGAGCTGCCGCGCCATGAACTCCGCCGCGGCACGTGCGGCGATGCGACGGGGTTCGAGCACCAGGATCTTGCGCCCCTGCAGCCAGGGCGCGTCGAGCAAGGCCAGCGGCACCTGGGTCGTCTTGCCCGCACCGGGCGGTGCTTCGAGCACGGCGCGCGAGCCCGCGGCCAACGTGGCCAGGAGCTCGGGCAGGATGTCGTGGATCGGGAAAACAGCAGAGGCAGGCGTATTCACGCGCGAAGGGTAGCCCAGTCCACACGCGGCTGGTGACGAGCGCGCGCGCGGGAGTGTCGTCGCGAGCCCGCGTGTCGCCGGCCCGGCGTTTGTCTGCGCGACACGACGCACCCATCGAAAAGACCCCGCAAGCGGGGTCTTTTCGTCACGCACATGCGGATCGCCTACGGGTTACTCGCAGGTCATGCCATTCGAATCGACCGTACGCACCCACGTCGTACGCGTGCCGGATCCCGACGGGACTCCAGGAATATTCAACGTGCTGCTGTAATCGAAGGACATGCTGTAGCAGGTCGGGAAACGGAACGTCACCGTGCCCCACGGCGTCGACTGCGCGGTAGGTCCGAAGTTGCCGGCGAAGCCGCCGCCGCTCTGGTAAATCGTCGGCACCGCGAGCGGGCCGCGCGAATCCGCATCGAACTGGCTCGCGCCGAACAGCCAGATCGGGCGTCCGTCCGTGCCGTAGGTGAACCACGCGAAGGTGAACAGGCGGCGCGTCGTACCCGGAAGATCGAAAATCTGCACGAGCATGCCTTCGCCGCTGTGCGCCGGGTCATACCAGTTGCCGGCCAGGTATCCCGTGATCGGTATGTTCTGGAACGCGGCCGGATAG
The DNA here is from genome assembly GCA_038207515.1 of Lysobacterales bacterium. Lineage (GTDB taxonomy): Bacteria > Pseudomonadota > Gammaproteobacteria > Xanthomonadales > Rhodanobacteraceae > Tahibacter. The sequence goes on from JBBQZR010000031.1 coordinate 61,421, forward strand.
GTTGACTGAGTCGGGTTGTAGGCAGGAACGGTGATGTCCTGGCCCGGGTCGCCGTTGAAGAAATTCAGGAAGGTCAAAGTGAACTGGTTGTTGAAATCCCAGCGCGCGGTACTGGCAGACGTCGTCGCGAAATTTTCCAGCACGTAAGTACCGCTGTTGATCAACGGTTCGTCGGCGAAGACGTGCGAGACGACCGTGTTGGGCTCGTCGGCGGCGCGAACGAGCAGGTCGCGATTGTTGCCCTGAGTCAGCCGCAGGCCCGGAAACAGCGGATAGCGATTGGTCCTGCCCTCGTTGGCCGGGTCGCGGTCGATCGCCAGCAGCGTGACCGAATCATAGAACTGGCCGCTGCTGCTGCAGGGTATGCGCCACAGGCGCACGCTGACAATTTCTTCGAAAAAGCCGGAGGTATTCTGATCGCGCGCCGCCAACAGCACGCGGAAAGACGAGTTCGCCGGATACAGCGGTCCGCTGAACTGCTCGGGCAATGGATGCGCCAGACAGCTGGGCGCATAGGCGCGATAGGTGTTCGCACTCGGCGTCAGCGCCTTGGCGACGGGGTCGTTGGGACGCGGTGTTTCGATGCGCCGCAACGAAACCGGAGCGGCGCCGTTCGGGGCCGTCAGCAGACTGCGCACCGCGGCGACTTCCTTCGCTGCGTTTTCGTTGCGCTGCTGCGCGGCAACCCCATCGATGACTTTCTCCGCGGCGGCGGCCTGCAGAGCGAACACCGAGCCGATCAGCCAGAGGCTGGTCGAGGCCCATGTCTTTAACATACGCATAACAATTTCTCCCTAGGGGTTTGTGCGAGCGGCAAACGTGGCGAGAGTGTCGCGAAACGGGTGAATTCCCTATGAACTTTTTCTGTTTGCGCAACGCTCGTACCGAGCGGGGCTGAATATCCCTGCAGCGCCGCGACCGCTTCGGCGGATAATGGCCGGTCCTTGTTCCCGGCAACATCCGCATGCAGCTCGTCGATATCGGCGCCAACCTTACGCATTCCTCCTTTCAGCATGATCTGTCCGCGGTGCTCGACCGCGCCCGGGCGCACGGGGTCGGCCAGCTCGTCGTCACCGGCGCGAGCCGCGAGGCCAGTCCGCAGGCGCTGGCCCTGGCGCAGGCCCATCCGGGACTGCTGTATGCGACGGCCGGCGTGCATCCGCACCACGCCGGTGAATACGACGCCGAGTGCGACGCGTTACTGCGCGAACTCGTCGCAGCACCGGAGGTGCGCGCGGTCGGCGAGACCGGCCTGGACTATTACCGCGACCTGTCGCCGCGGCCAACCCAGCAGTTCGCGTTCGAGCAGCAGCTGCAGATCGCGCTGGACTGCGGCAAGCCGCTGTTCCTGCATCAGCGCGATGCGCACGATGACTTCATGGCCATACTCCGTCCCGTGCGCGACAGGCTGGCCGCTGTCGTCGTGCATTGCTTCACCGGCACGCGCGAGGAGCTGTTTGATTGCCTCGACCTCGACTGCCATATCGGCATCACCGGCTGGATCTGCGACGAACGCCGCGGCACGCACCTGCGCGAGATTGTCGGCAATATCCCGATGAACCGGCTCATGATCGAAACCGACAGTCCCTACCTGCTGCCGCGTACGGTCAAGCCGCAACCCAGCCACCGCCGCAACGAGCCCATGTATCTCGCGCACATCTGCGCCGAAGTCGCGCGCGACCGCGGCGAGAGCCTGGACGTCACGGCGCAGGGCACGGCGGCAACGGCGAGGGCGTTCTTCGGGATCTGAGTTCTACGCAGCTCGGGAACCAAGCGTTACGCAACCGGTCAGACGCGTCTGGCATCTTAGGGAAGCTCCACCCGGCCGCACCCGTGTTGTTCGTCGCCTGCCGTTGATCGGACGTTGGGTTTGCAACGCGAGGCGCGGAGGGTGGAGATACGCCGCGGGGACGAGCCAGCTCCCGCATCGCTTTCGTTACGACCGTTCCCAGGGCGGCACCGCCGAGACCTCAATGACCCGACCCAACCGCAGCCTGATCTGGATTGCCGGTTTCCTCGCCGCGATCGCCGTACTGGCCAGCCTCATCGCACCACGCCTGGCCCAGGCCTTCATGGCCAACCCGTTCTTCAACGGCATCATCCTGCTCGTGCTGCTGGCCGGCATCGCGGTGAACCTGCGCCAGGTGCTGGCGCTGAACCGCGACATCGACTGGATCGAAAGCTACCGCCGCGCCAATCCCGAGCGTCCCGTCACCGGACAGCCGCGTTTGCTCGCGCCGATGGCGCGCATGCTGTCCGGCCGCGAGCGCGGCAAGCTCGCGCTGAGCCCGAGTTCCATGCGCACAGTGCTCGACGGCGTTTATCTGAGGCTCGAAGAAGCGCGCGACGTGTCGAGGTATCTCATCGGCCTGGCCATCTTCCTCGGTCTGCTCGGCACGTTCTGGGGTTTGCTCGGCACGATACGCGCGGTGTCCGACATCATTTCCTCGCTCGGCGTCGGCACCGATGCGGTCGCGATGTTCACCGGACTCAAAGACCAGCTGCGCGAACCGCTCGCGGGCATGGCGACCAGTTTCTCGACCTCGCTGTTCGGCCTGGCCAGCTCGCTCGTGCTGGGTTTTCTCGACCTGCAGGCCGGCCACGCGCAGAACCGCTTCTACAACGAAATGGAAGAGTGGCTTTCTACCGTGACGAAGCTGTCCTCCGGCAGCGGCATCGCGGGTGACATGGAAGGCTCGGTGCCAGCCTATGTGCAGGCTCTGCTCGAGCAGACGGCGGACGGCCTCGAACGCATGCAGCGCGCCATCGTCGACAACGAGCGTGAACGGCGCAGCGCCAGCGAGCAGCTCGGCGAACTCAATGCGCAGCTCGCGCGCCTGACCGAATTCCTCAGCCGCGACGCGCGCGAACGCCACGCCGCGACCGAGGTGCAGGAAGACTTGCGCGCGGCGCTGAAGACGATCGCCGGCCAGCATTCCGGCGGCAATGCGCTGTCCGAGGAGCTGCGCAGCGAATTCCGCCTGCTGTCGCGCACCATCGCCGCCGCGCTGGACAGCCAGCGCCGTCCCGCTCCCGGACCGCGCTGACACCGCATGCGCAACCTCGCCTCCCGCCGCCGCGGCGTCGACATCTGGCCCGGCTTCGTCGACGCGCTCACCGCGCTGATCATGGTGCTGGTGTTCGTCCTCATGCTGTTCGCGATCGGCCAGTTCGTGCTGACGGATTCGCTCGCGGGCAAGAACCGCGCACTCGACGACCTCAACGCGCGCGTCGCGCAGTTGGCCAAGACCTTGTCGCTGGCCGAGAACAGCAAGCGCCAGCTCGATACGCAGGTCAAGGAGCTGTCGGCGTCGCTAGGCAGTGCAACGAGCGAGCGCGACCAGGCCCGCACCGAGCTCACCGCCGCACAGGCCGAGGCCGCGCGTCTCAGCGCCGACATCGCCGCGCTCGCGCAACTCAAAAGCCAGCTCGAAAACGAAGTCGCGCGCCTGGCCGACGAACTGGGCCTGAGTCAGAGCGAAGTCGTCAAAGGCAAGGAGCTGTCGGCGCAGCAGGTTGCGCAACTCGAACTGCTGAACCGGCAGATGGCCGCGCTGAACGCGCAGCTGGCGCAGATCCAGGCCGCGCTCGATGTCGCGAACAAGGACCTCAAGTCCAAGGACGTCAAGATCGCCGATCTCGGCAAGGAGCTGAATATCGCCCTGGCCAACCGCGTCGGCGAACTGGAACGCTATCGCTCGGAATTCTTCGGGCGCCTGCGCGCGGCGCTGGGCGACCGCTCCGACATCCGCGTCGTCGGCGACCGCTTCGTCGTGCCGACCGACATTCTTTTCGACAGCGCCTCGGCCGAGCTCGGACCGACCGCGCAGGCGTCGATGGACAAGCTTGCCGAGACGGTCAAGCTCGTCGCCGCGGAGATCCCGTCCAGCATCGACTGGGTGCTGCGCATCGACGGCCATACCGATGCGCGCCCGATCCACACCGACCGCTTCCCGTCGAACTGGGAACTGTCCTCGGCGCGCGCCGTGTCGATCGTGAAATACCTCGTCGTACAGGGCATACCGGCGCACCGCCTGTCCGCGAACGGCTTCGGCCAGTTCCAGCCGCTGGACCCGGCGCAGACGCCGGAGGCGTTCACGCGCAACCGGCGCATCGAGATTCAGCTGACGAACCGCTGAGGTGTGTTGCCAGAAGCTCTGACGACGCAGCTCGCCTCTCGGAAGCAATAGAGGTTCACCGGCCCTGGCTCGCTCCAGTTGAAAATGGACTGACGCATTCAAGCCTACTTCGAAGGCTTCTTCGTTTCGCCGGCCACATCCAGTGCTGCCCAGCCGCCGAACTGCAGGCCGATGACCTGGTCGACCACCGGCGCGATCTTGTCGAGCGCATGCGCTGGCGTGCCGCTGACGCGGTAGGTCACGGTCGCTTCGCTGCCTTCGTCTTTCGCCGAGAGCGCAACGCTGAGCACCCCGCTGATGGCCATGTCCTGCAGCGGCCCGAGTGCGGCGTTCAGGCGCACCAGTTCGTTGCGCTTGAGCATGATCACGCGGCCGTGTTCGGCGCCACCGTCTTTCCACCGTTCGCAGAAGCAGCCGCCGAGCGTGAGATCGAGGCTGAGGTTCGCCGCGTCGCCCGACCAGGTGTGTTCCTTCGGCCACCAGCGCGCGGGTTGAGCCAGTGTGGTCCAGGCCTGCGCTGGTGTCGCGGCGATATGCAGGCGATGCTCGACGATGAAGCCGTCGGGCGAGGATTGCTTGACGGCCGCCTGGCCGGCGGCGCTCACCAGCAGCAGCAGAATGGCATTCACACGGAAGGGACGCATGATCGGCTCCGGTTCGCAGGCGGCGGCCGATTATGGCGCGTGGCAAAGCGGCTTCGCATCGGCCGCTTCACCGGGATCCGCGCACGATCAGTCGCGCACGCCGACGCGCAGCGCCAGATCCCAGCGCACGGTGCGGACTTCGGCCGCATCGCCCCAGGCCGCCGCGAAGGCGTCGGCAAGATCGTCGACGGGGTCACGCCCCACCGCCTTGAGGTAGCGCTGCGTCGCCGACCACGAACGCAGATATGCGAGGAAACCGGCCAGATCCCACTGCGCGACCAGATCGAACGTCGGCGCATCGAGGCGCCGGAACGGAAACGCGAGTGTGGCGTAGCCGGACTCGACCAGGCGCCGCTCGGTTGGCCAGTAGGTCTCGAGCACGTCCGCATAGAGGCGCTGCTTGACCGTGTCAACGGCCGGTGTGATCGCGCAATCGGCGTAGGTCCATTGCGCCATCACACCGCCGGGACGCAGCACGCGCATGGCTTCGGCATGGAACGCATCGAGATCGAACCAGTGCAGCGCCTGCGCAACGGTGATGAGATCGGCGCTGCCGTCGGCCAGCGTCGAGGCCTCGGCGCGCTCGACGCGATAGTCGATGTTGGGCATCGCGTCGGCCTGCTCGATCTGCGCAGCACTCGGGTCGGTCGCAATCACGCGCTCGAATTCCGCGGCCAGGCCGACGCTGGCCTGACCCGTGCCGCAGCCCGCATCCCAGGCCAGCGCCTGTGCCGGCGACTGCGCCGCAAGCCAGGCGAACAGGCCCGGCGCATACCGCGGCCGCGCCGTGCGATAGATGGCCGACTGGGTCGAAAAATGGTCTTTGAAAGACATGGTCTGCTCCGTCGCCCGCGCTCGCCGGCGATGCAGTCGATTGTGCACTGCCGCGCTGCCGGCCGCGCGTGCAGCGCCAGCGGCCTCTGCATCGCGGTGCGGGCTTCGGCACGCCCGCGTTTCAGCGGCGTGCGGCACGCCGTCCCGTGCGTGGCTCATCCGTTTCGACGACCCGCCACTCGCCCGGTGCGAGGCCATCGAGCGCATACGCGCCGACGCGCGCCCGCACGAGACGCAAGGTCGGCAGTCCGACCGCCGCCGTCATGCGTCGCACCTGGCGGTTGCGTCCTTCGCGCAGCGTGAGTTCCAGCCATGCGTCGGGCACATTCTTGCGGAAGCGCACGGGCGGATCGCGCGGCCACAGTGCCGGCGGCTCGGCAAGCGCACGCGCCCGGGCCGGCAGGGTCGGGCCGTCGTTGAGTACGACGCCGTCGCGCAGGGCCGCGAGCGCGGCATCGGTCAGGCAGCCTTCCACCTGCACCCAGTAGGTCTTGTCCTGCTTGTGGTGCGGATCAGTGAGCCGGTGCGCGAGCGCGCCGTCGTCGGTCAGCAGCAGCAGGCCTTCCGAATCGGCATCGAGACGGCCAGCCGCATAGACGCCGGGCTGGCGGATGTAGTCGGCCAGCGTCGGCCGGCGTGGCGTGCTGTTATCGGTGAACTGACACAGCACGCCATAGGGTTTGTTGAACGCGAGCAGCATGGACGGACGGCGCGCGGATGCCGCATCCGCGCGCCGTGGCGCTTACTGCTTGGCCGCCGCAGGATCCGGCTTGACGAACTTCAGCGTCATGCGGTCCGACTCGCCGATCGCGGTGTACTTGTCCTTGTCCTTGTCGCCGAGGGCCAGGGACGGCGGCAGGGTCCAGACACCCCTTTCGTAGTCCTTGGTGTCCTTGGGATTGGCATTGATCTCGCTCTTTTCCGGCGGCGCGAAACCGGCATCGGTCGCGAGCTTGATCACGTAATCCTCGGGGATATAGCCCGATTCCTTGATCTTCTCCAGGTCGGCGCCGGGTGCTGCGCGATGGTCGGTCACGCCGAGCACGCCGCCGGGCTTGAGCACGTCGAACGCGGCCTTGAACATTTCCTTGTCATTCTTCCACATCATGAAATTGTGCACGTTGCGGAAGGTCAGCACGAGATCGGCGCTGCCGGGTTCGCCGAACTTCGGCGTGGTCAGCGCGAATTCGCGCACTTGCACTTCGGCATAGCGCTCGGCGTCGGCAGCGAACTTGTCCTTGAGAGCAGCATTGCCCTTGGCGAGGTATTTCTGCGTGCCTTCCTTCTCGGCGGTCGTCGGATCCATGACCGCGGCAACGAGCTTGCCTTGGCCCTTGAGCAGCGGAGCGAGGATCTCGGTGTACCAGCCGCCGCCCGGGGTGATCTCGACGACGGTCTGGCCGGGCTTGAGTCCGAAGAAGGCCAGCGTTTCGCGCGGATGGCGGTAGGCATCGCGCGCCTTGTTCGCCTCGGAACGCCAATGGCCGGTCAGCACCTGGCTTTGCAGGATGTCCCAGTTGGCCACGTCGGCCGGGACCGCGACCGCCGGCGGCACCGGAGCGGGAGCGGGTGCGGTTACCGGTGCCGCGGGCTTTGCCGGTTCGGGTGTCGCGACGGGCTTGGCCGGTTCCTGGCCTCCGCCGCAGGCGGCGAGAACCAGGGCAAGGGCGAACGGCAGGGCGAGCTTCTGCATGACGTCTCCGGACTATTCAGGAAAGGGGCAGCAGGCTAGCACGCACCCGGTGAAGGCCGGAACCCGGCGAGCTGTGCCGTTGCGCAAACGCGCCGGAATGGCAATCAGTCGGCCCCAGTCAGCGACGGCGCCGCTTCGGCGTGACCGATGCCACGGCCGTCGCGGCACTGTGCTGGGCGGCCTCTTCCAGCACCCAGGCGCGGAACGCGGCCACGCCCGCATGCGCCGCCGAACGCGGCGGATAGACCAGATAGTGCGACCACTCCGCGCGCAGCCGCTCGGGCACGAGCACGACGAGGCGCCCCGCGTCGATATGCGGCTTGATCATGGTCAGCCGGCCGAGCGCGACGCCCAGGCCCTCGAGCGCGGCGCGGTGCAGCGTTTCGGTATCGCCGAAGTTGGCCACGTAGCGCTTCGGCGGCTGGCCGCCGAACTGCTTGAACCAGTCGGTCCAGCGATCACCGGGATCGCCGAGCAGCGGCCAGCGCGCGAGATCGGCCGGCTGCGGCGCGCGGCTGCGACGCTTGAGCAGCAGCGGACTGGCCACCGGCGTAATCCACTCGTGGAAAAGGTGGATCGCATCGAGTCCCGGCCATATGCCGGGACCGAAACGCAGCGCCGCGTCGATGGGTTCCTTGGCGAAGTCGACGATGCCGGTGCCCGAATGCAGGTGCAGCTCGAGTTCGGGATGGCGCGCGACGAAGCGCGGCAGGCGGGGCACCAGCCAGCCCGACGCGACGGTCGGCATCATGCTCAGGCTCAGCACGTCGTCGCGGCTTTGCCGCGGCGGCTGCAGCGCGCGCTCGATCGCCGCCAGCGGCGCTTCCACCGCATCGAGCAGGCGTTCGCCGTCGGCCGTCAACGTGACGCCGCGCGGGCCACGCACGAACAAGGTCTGCTGCAAGCGCTGCTCCAGCGCGCGGATCTGGTGGCTCAGCGCACTGACGGTGAGGTTCAACCGCAGCGCCGCGCGCGACAGGTTGCGCTGCTGCGCGGCCAGCACGAAGGCCTGCAAGGCGGTCAGCGGCAAGCGACTCATGTTGAATTTTCCTCAAGCCTGGCTTGCAAAGATGTCGCTTTTTCAGCGGATGCGGCGCCATTACGCTGTCAGCACATTCAAGCGGCGTCAACTCCCGCCGCCGCTACCGGAGAACTCGCATGGCATCGATCTGGAAAGACCTGTTGTTCCTGCATGGTCACTTCACGCGTCCGGAAGACCTGCTCGACGCCGCCGTCGACGCGGCGTCTAGCGCCGTGGCGCAGCGCGAGGCGACGGCGCCGCGGCAAGACCCGGCGCTCGACGATGCCGGCCTCGCCTGCGGCGGTTGCAGCTGAGCCTTCTCAGACCAGCGACTGCCCGAGCAGCGCGGCCGGATTGAGGCAGGCCGTCGACGGATACGGCGGCACGTCGATGCGCTCGCCAGCGGCGATCCGCCGCTGCAGTTCCAGCCACCAGCCCACCTCGAAGATCTCGCCATGGCGATCGAGCAGCGCGGCGCGCAGTTCATCGTTGAGGCCGAGAAACCGCGGAAACTGCTGCGGGAACACGTCGTGCGGGCCGACGTACCAGGCATCGCTGCCGCTGGCGCCGTCGCCTTCGTCGTCGGGCAGGTCGCGGAAGCGGCATTCTTCGACGAGGCACAGCTCGTCGTAGTCGTAGAAGATCGCGCGGCCATTGCGTGTGATGCCGAAATTCTTCAGCAGCAGGTCGCCAGCGAACACATTGCTGCGCGCGAGATCGCGGATGGCCTGGCCGTAGTCGAGGATCGCGCGCAGCGCCAGATCCGCGTTGACTTCACGCAGGTAGAGATTCAACGGCCGCAGGCGCCGCTCGATGTAGCAGTGCGCGATGACGAGATCGGTGCCGTCCACATAGGCGCTTTCGCGGCATTCGTCGAGGATTTCCTTGAGCAGCGCCGGCGCGAAGCGACGCTGCGGGAAGCGCAGGAAACGGAACTCCTGCGCATCGACGAGACGGCCGGCACGGTCGCGGTGGAAGACCAGCCGGTATTTCTCCATGACCTCCTCGCGCACGCTTTCCTTCGGAAACGCGAAGCGGTCGCGGATCAGCTTGAATACGAGCGGATACGACGGCAGCGTGAACACCAGCATGACCATGCCGCGCTCGCCGTCGGCATGCAGGAACTGCTCGTCCGGATCGCGCTGCAGGTGGCGGAAGAAATGCCGGTAGCGCTCGGTCTTGCCCTGCTTGGCACGGCCGAGCACGGTGTAGAGCTCGTTGACCGGTTTGCGCGGCAACAGGGTACGCAGGAACACCACCGCATCGCCGACCGTGGCGAGGTCGGCATGGAAGTAGCTGTGCGTGTAGCCGAACAGCACCGCGACGTGCTTGCGCTCGCTGAGCACGGCGTCCACCCGCAGGCCGTTGGTGTCGTTGACCAGGGCGATGACGCACGGCGCGTAGTGATCGCGCCCGAAGATACGCCCGACCAGGTAGGCGCGGCGCTCGCGATAGAACACGGTATCGAGCAGTTCGATGGCCGAAATGCCGAATTCGCCGCGGTCGCCAAACCGCCCCGCCAACGCC
>JBBQZR010000032.1:0-70998 GCA_038207515.1 Lysobacterales bacterium
GTGTGCCGCGTGACACTTGCGGGAACGACCGACGCGTCGTCGATGCGCGGACCCGGCCGTTGCGCATTCGTCAGAAACAGCAATGGCGCTGAGCACGCCGTGAAAACGCGCGCGCCATCCCTGTCGCGCACGGCCGGAAACCACTCGATAGCTCAGGGCAGCTTGCCCGCCCCGGCCGTCGCCGGAATGCCGGTACCGAGCAGCGGCGGATCGGAACTGACCGTGTACGCATACGGCGGCTGCCAGGTGCCGAGCGGCAAGCCGTCGCAGCCGGCCAGGTAAGCATCGACGAGCTGCGGTGTGAGTGCCGATGCGTGATCGCTCTGGAACCAGAGGTTTTCGCCGCGGAACCCGCTGCCGCCGCCGTGGTTCATCACGAGCTTGCCGCAGATCTCGTTGCTCGAATTGATCTTCACGCCGAGCACATGGAAGAAATTGCCTTGCGCGAGGATGTCGCCCAGCGTACCCGCGGCCATGCCGCTGCCCCATTTCCGGTTAGGCACCGACGCGATGCTGCCCTGGTAGAAATTATTGTACAGGTGCACTTTTCCATAACGCACCCGCGGCATGCGCGACTGGTTGAAGTACCAGTGGTTGCCGGTCATGGTCACCTTGAGCCGGCCCTGGTCGCTCCAGGCGCGGCCGCTGTCGCCGTTGCCGATCAGGTTGGTCTTGTCGCTGGTCTCGAAGCGGCTGTTGGCCACGGTGACGTAGTTCGAGGCGCGTACGATGTCGAGCGAACCATCGCGTCGTGTCGCCGTATAGGTGCCGTCATACTGGCCAGGCCCGACGCTGACGTGGTCGACCCAGACCTGCTGCGCCCACGACACGACGATGCCGTCGAACTCCGAGTCGGCCGAGCCCGGGTTCACGTCCCAGGGATTCTCGATCTGCAGGTTGCGCACGATCACATTGCGGGTCCAGCCCGGATATTCCTCGGCCAGTCCGCCGTTGTTGATCCAGGCTTCATAGTTGGACTTGGGCTCAGGCACCGCGGGCGAGTTCGCGTGGGGCGGCGAGAATTCGCGACCGATCGCGATCTGCGTGCCGGCAAAGCGCGCCGGCGAGCCGTCGGCGCCGTTGATGCCCACGAGCGTGGTGTTGGAAGGGATCACGACCGTGCCGCCCTGATGCTGGTCGGCGAAGCTGGTGTATTCCTGATACACGCCGTTGGTGAAGCGGAAATCGATCACGCCGACGACGCGGATGATCTTGGCCTGGTTGCCAGCCTCCTGCAGTGCGGCGATCAGCTGTTCCTTGGTGAACACCGTATAGATGCGATTCGCCGCGGCGGCCGAACCGCCGGTGACGACGACGGCACCGTATTCCGACCACGCATGCCAGCCGTTCGCCGGCGCCGTGTCGCGCTCGAAACTGAGCACGCCGGCGGTCGGATCGGTCGGCAGGTTCTGGTAGTGGTTCACGTGTACGGGCGTGGGCGGCGTTGCGACGAAGGACAGGTTCGACGTCGGCGCCGAGTAAGTGCGCACGCCCATCGCGGGCGGCAGCACGTTGCCGACCGGCAGCAGCGCGGCGTCGATCGGATTGCCGCTCGACGAGCTGGAGCTGCTGGAACTCGAAGAACCGCCGCCCGGCTGCGGCAGGCACGCGTCGATCTTGCCGGTACCCGCATTCGCGATCACGTGCGCGCGCACGTCGACTCCGGGTATGGTCGCGTACGCATATGGCGGCGTGTAGCTGACCGTCGAGGCGATCTGGCCGCCGTTCTGCACCGTGCCCGGCGTATTGCCCCAGGCGCAGGGATTGCTGGTGCAGTTCGGCGTGGGCAGCTCGGTCCAGGTGACATTCTGGAAAACATTGTCGCCGTTCGTGTCCCAGTAGCCGATCTGGCTGCTGTCCTGCGAGATCACCACGTTGGTGGAATCCTCGAAGTGCGAGCTGTCGATGCGGATCTTCGCGCCCATGCGCGAGTTGACCGCGGTGCGCTGGACATTGTGGTAGTAGTTGTTGAGCACATGCGCTTCGCCGAAGCGGAACAGCGGCAGGCGCGACATCACGTTGTCCCAGCGGTTGCCGACGAAGCTTATGTGGCGATTGAAACTGTCGCTGTCGCTGGAGCCCCACAGCGAGGTCTTCCAGCTGTCGTGCAGGTAGTTGTACGAGACCGTGATGTTGTCGATGCTGCCCTTGCCGCTGACGAGTTCGTCGTAGAAGTCCTGGTCCACCGCCAGCGAGTTGTACAGCTCGTTATGGTCGATCCAGATATTCGACGCAGGCCCGTCGATGCTGATGTGATCCTTGTCGCCGATGTTGACGTAGCGCATCGTCACGTTGCGCACGATCACGTTGTTGGCGCGCCAGATCTTGATGCCGATGCCGTCGAACAGCGAACCCGGCAGGCCGATCAGGGACACGTTGTCCATGTCCTTGACGTCGAACTTGCTCACGCTGCCGCTGTTGGCCGGGGTGATGATGCCGCCGATGAAGATCGTCAGCGGTTGCGGATTGCCGACCTGATTGGCGAGTTCGGTCACGAGCTGCTCGCCCGTCGTCACGGTGACCGCGCGTCCACCGGCACCGCCGGTGGTTCCCGCACCCAGCGATGCGAAGCCGGTAACGGTGTTGGCGACCTCGCAGGTGAGCGTGCCGGGCGAGCTGCTCGACGACGAGCTGGAGCTGCTCGACGAACTGCTGCTGGAGGAGCTGGAGCTGCTCGAACTCGAGGAGCTGGACGAACTGCTGGAGCTGCCGGCGCCCTTACAGGTGGCGCCGGCGACGGTTCCGCGGTCGACGCGCAGGTTGTCCATCACCAGCGTCGTGCCGCTGTTCGTGCGCAGTTGCAGGAACGACGCCGCCGTTCCGACGTTGCCGGCCACCGAGAACACCGTGCCGGGCACCATGTCCGCGACCGCGAATTCGCCGAGCCGCGACGCCGCGCCGAGCGGCGAGTTCGCCGACGACGTGGTGTTGTTGTCGATGTAGACGTAGAAGAAGCCGGTCTGCGAACGCGACACCACGCAGAACGAGACGGTGTAGGGCTGGTCGAGGCCGAACACACCGGGCGGTGCGCTGGTCGCGTCGCTGGCCTGGGTCGGTACGGTGTTGCCGATCGTGAAGCGCGCGCCGGTCAGCGACAGGGTCTTTTCCGGCGTGACGAGCAGGCCGCTGCCGCCGCCGGCCATCGTATACATAGGGATATTTGGCTGGCCCGGTATCGCGCGATAGGCCGCCGACCAGAAGCTGCTGATGCTGCCGCCGCTGCCTGCGCCGACGGTCGCGTCGGCGAAGTTCTCGGTCAGCGGCAGGTTGCTGTCGGGACCGGCCGCCGGATCGAAGCCGTCGGCGAACAGCCGGTCGGCGGGTGCGCCATCGCCGAGCGGATCCCAGCCGGCGCCACCGCCGTACGCGGAAAATATCTGTGCACGTGTGGAGAACTCGGCGGCGACGTCCGCGGGCTGCAGGGCATAGCCGCCGACGCGGTCCGACAGGTCTAGCGGATTGCCGGACAGGTCGGTGCTGCCGAACTCGCGCCAGCCGCTCGTTGCGCTCGGCACCGCAGGATTCGACGCCGGCTGTCCGTTCACGCCGGCCGCGGCCCAGCCGAGGCCGGCGACATGCGCGTCCATGCGCGTGTTGATGAAGACCACGTTGTCGAAATACGCGGCGCTGCCGCCGCTGCGCGCGAGATAGGTCGTTCCGGCCGGAACATCGCCCGCGAGCGGACCGGGACCGGGGCCGTGCGTCAGCGCGCTGTTGAGGAATACGAAGCCCTTGTCGTCGGCGGCGACGCTGCGCGCCTGCAGCACATAGCCGCCCTGGGCCGGGTTCTGCGTGTCGCCAACCGAACGGATCTCGCTTTCCTCGAACAGGCTGACGCGGTTGGCGCCCCAGATGAAATCGACATTGCCTTCGACGAGGCTGCGGTAGATCCATGCGTAGGATTTCAGCTGCAGCGTGTCCTGCTCGCTCTGGAAGCGCGCGTACTTCGCGATCAGGCGGTGGGTGCCGTCGCCGTTGAAGTACAGCGTCTCGGCCTGGCTCGCCGCGGCGGAACGTAAGGTGGTGTTGCGCAGGGTGAGATTTTCCAGCGTCAGCAGGTCGGCGTTTTCGATCAGGAAGACGCTGCGACCGCCGTTGGCCGCACCCGGTCCCGGCGCGCGGCTCGTGCCGGTGCCGGCGTTGATCGCCTCGGAATTGCGGTAGTTCAGCACCACGCCGTCGCGCGTCTCGCCGATCAGCGAGAGACGGTGCTTGCCGCGCAAGTAGAGCAGTTCGCGATAGTTCCCGTTGCCGATCTGGATATCGACCGGCGTGTCGCCCGGAAACTGCTGCACGGCGAAATCGATCGCGCCCTGCACGGTGCGGAAATCGGCAAGGCCGTCATCATCGACCATGAGGTTTCTCGACGGCACGGGCGCCCTGCGCGTCGTGAAGCGCCAGCCGGCATTCGCGCCCATGCCGTCGAACGGCGTGCCGTGCAGCGTCGCGCCGGTGATCGCGCCGTTGTCGATGAGCACGCGGTATTCGGTGTCGTAGGCCAGCGCATGGCTGTGCGGTGCAATCGTCACGACGCTGCCCGCGACGCTGACGGCTTCACGCCGCACCACGCGCACGCGATCCTGTCCCGGGTAGCCGAGCGCGTCCACGTCGCCGCTCAGCGGAATCGTGTCCACCAGTGCGCCGTCGCTGACGCGATGGATGCGCACGCTGCCGGCGCTGCCCAGGGTCGGCGGCGAATCGAACTGCAGACGCAGGCGCGCATCCGCATGCACGCCGGTGGATAGTGCCGCCGGCGACGCGACGCCGCTGAGGTCGTAGACCGTCGTCGATTCGGCGAGCACGGTCACCGCGATGGTCTTTTGCACCGACGCATCCGACCCGCTCGTGAAAGTGATCGTCGAGGTGCCAGCGGCGATCGGGCTCAGCGTCACGGCGTTGCCGTTCGCGAGCGAACCGACCGCGGCCGGGTTGCTCGACGCCACGCTGAATGTGTCTGCGCCGCCGGCGGCAGTCAGCGCGGTCACGGTCACGACGCGGGTGGGACCTCCGGCGAGCGCGGTCCAGCTCGTGTCGCCTGGATCGAGGGTGAGCTGTGCCTCACCGGGCGGCGGACAGGTTGCGCTGCCGCTCGCGCCGTAGTCGATGCGCAGGTCATCGATCACGACGAGCGCGCTGCTCTCGGCGCGCAGCTGCAGGAACGCGGTCGACGTGCCGGCGGTCGAGGTCGCCGAATAGACGGTGGCCGGCGTCAGGCCGGTGACCGCGAGGTTCGCGATGCGCGATGCGTTGCCGAGCGGCGAATTCGCCGCGCCGGTCGTGTTGTTGTTCACGTAGATCTGGAAATTTCCCGCGCCGGAGCTGGATACGACGCAGAACGACACGGTGTATTTCTGGCTGAGATCGAAGATCCCGGGCGGCGCGATCGCGGCCGTCGACGTGACCGTGGTATCGGTGTTGCCGATCGTGAAGCGGCCGTTGGTCAGGCTAAGCTGCCCGCCCGGCGTGATCGTGATGTTGCTGCCGCCGCCGGTCGCGAAATACATCGGTTTCGCCGGATTGCCCGGCAGCGCGCGATAGCCTGCGGTCAGGAAGGTCGCCGTCGTGGCCGCATCGAAGCTTTCCGCAAACGGCACATTCGCCTGCGCGCCGGTGACAGCGGGCGCAGCGGCGAACAGCAGGGCGATCGACATCGCTGCCGCACGGGCGGCGCGTCGCAGTGTGTTCACAACCATCATGGGGATCCCCGGACAAGAGCGAGTGACAGGAGGTGGTCACCACGGCGAGCGACCGTCCGACTGTTTGACTAATGGATTAGTGACTACAGACGCGAAAGTGCGGCCTTCGTCGGTTTGTCGCGTGCCACCACTGCAAACGCGTGGGCCGCGGGCAACACCGCGTGTGCCGGAACGAGCTGCACGCGGGATGCGTTCGGGACGCAGGCCGTCAGAAGCGTTCGCGTCTCAGCGACATCGCCATCGGTGACGCGCCGGCATCATGATGACACCGGTATCATTTCTGGACAGAATTTTGTGCGGTAACACCGTCGAAGCGTCTGACCGCAGTGGCGACGATGTGGGCAACCGCAGATATTGCGCACTAGCTCGCAAAACGGGTTCAGCAGCGCCGATCGCGGCACTTGTGCCTTGCCCCGTGCATTTTCGCAAGAACGTGGATCGGATCATGTCAGCCCTCCCAGCCTGCACGAAACCCGGGATCCCGACGCGCGGGATCCGTGGCGGCGGCGACGTTGACGATTTCTGCCACCGGTGTCAATCTGCACCGCAGCGAAATGGAAAAGCCGTCGCGCTGTCCTCCCGGGGACCACGCGCCGCGCGGTGCCAGGTCATCCGGGGGAAGAGTGACGGCAGCGAGCGACATCACGGCGGAATCGTCACGATCCGAAGCAGGCACGTGGGCACTGCGCTGGTTCGCGCCGCTCGTGTTGCTCGCGCTTTCCATCCTCAGTATCGGTACGCGCTACTGGGAGCCGACATCGCTGTTCTGGGACGAGAACTACCACGTCACGTCGGCGCAGAAACACATCGCCGGCGTGATGTACATGGAATCGCATCCGCCGCTCGGAAAGATGCTGATCGCGCTGGGCGAAGCCGCGTTGGCGCCGAACTCGGAACTCGACACGAGCGCGCTGCTGCGCGCCGATCGCGTGGAGCAGGCGCAATTGCCGACGGGCTATTCCTTCGCGGGCGTGCGCCTGGCTTCGGTGGTGTCGATGATCACGGCTGTCCTGCTGCTCTACGCCACGCTGGTCCTGATCACCGGGCGACGGCTGCTCGCGTTCGTGTTTGCCGCGCTGCCGGCCCTGGACAATGCGCTGGTCGTGCATGCGCGCTCGGCGATGCTCGAAGGTATCCAGCTAGCCTTCGCGCTGGGTGCCATCTGCATGCTGGCGTTCAGCCTGCGCAGCGGCAGCCGCGTGCGACTGCGCCATTACGCAGGGCTGGGCACGCTGGTCGGCCTGACCATCGCGGTGAAGCTCAATGGCGCCGTGCTGCTGCTGTTGCCGGTGGCCCTGTTCATGGCCGACCAGTGGCCGGCGCTGCGCGAATCGCGCTGGCCGGCCGCGGCGCGGCGCCTGTCCGCGGCCGTGCCCGCGTTCTGTCTGCCGGCGCTGCTCGTCTTCTTCGGCAGCTTCTACGGCTTCATCGCCACATCGACCGAAGTCATTCCGGGACACACCTACAAAGCATCCGCGGAATACCTGCAACACCTGCGCGAGCACACGACCTGGACCGCGTCCGGATTCCGCGCCGGCTTGCGCGATCACCTGCGCTACATGGCCGAGTATGCCGATGGCGTGCCGCGCCTCGACGTGTGCAAGCCCGGCGAGAACGGCAGCCATGCCACGCAGTGGCCGCTCGGCGGCAAGACCATCAACTACCGCTGGAACCGCGAGATCGTCAGGGGCTTGAGCTACGTCGAGTACACCTATCTCGTTCCCAACCCGCTGGTATGGCTCGTCGTGCTCGGCGGGATCGTGCTGTCGTTCGCGCTGGTGCTTGGACGCGTGGTGTTCGGACACGCCGTCACGCGTCCCCGCGACTATCACTGGCTGGTGCTGTTCACGAGCCTGTATCTGGCCTACTTCGCGGCGATCCTGCAGATCGAGCGCGTCATGTACCTCTATCACTACCTGCTGCCGCTGATGTTCGGCATCGCGAACCTTGCCGTGCTGTGGAACTACCTGTTCGGCGACGGCCTCGCGGCGGGCCGCTGGCATCCGCGCATCAATCTGCTGCTGCTCTTGCTGCTCGTCGCGGCGGGCTTCGCCTGGTTCGCGCCGCTGACCTACGGCTGGCCGCTGAGCACCTCGCAGATGGAGCAGCGCATGTGGTTCGACGTCTGGCGCCTGGAACCGGTGCGCTGAGGTGGATCTGTCGCGCAAGGACTCGGTGCTGACCGTACTGCTGCTGATCGTCGGCGGCCTACTCGCGCACGCGATGTGGCCCGTGCGCGTCGCGCCGGTGCTGCGATTGAAACTGGAACGCAATGCGAGCCCGATCGGCCATCTCGACCAGACGCGCACGATCGTCGAATCACGCGACGTGTTCGTGGACCGCCTCGACCTCTCGCACGGCGGTCGCCTGCGCCATGCCGAACTCGGCGACATCGGCGACGACGGCTATCGCGAAAACCTGTTCCTCGGCGTGCGCAAACGCTTCGACGTACTCGTAGCAGGCGACTATCGCTTTCTCATCGGCAGTGACGACGGATTCTCGCTGCGCGTCGACAACCGCCCGCTGTGTGCGGATCCCCGCCCGCGCGCGCTGTCGGTGCAGACCTGCGGCATCCGACTTGAACCTGGCGCGCACGAATTTGCGCTCGACTACTTCCAGGGTTCCGGACCGTCCGGCCTGACGGTGCAATACGGCCGGCAGAACCAGAGCGCGAATTTCTGGTTCGGCGACGATTCGCCGTACTTCCGCTTCGCACCGGAAACACCGGAGTAAACACATGGAGATCGCGTAGGTTGGGGTGAGCACCGCGAACCCCAACATCACGGCGCCCACGTCGCGAATAGCGTCAAGCGAAGGCACGGCAGCGCACGGCGAGACACTGAAGCCCGGCCATTCGCCCATTCAACCTGCCCAGCGACACGGCAGCCCGGCCATTCGCCCATTCCACCGACCAAGTATCAAATATTTATAATATAAACGTGTAATAGTTACTATCGAGCCTACGTTGACGGGACTTCCACGTCGCGCGGCCAGCCCCGCTCGCCTGACATCCTCGCGCGTCCATTCCCATTCCCGACACGAGCCTCCCGCAGCACCGCTTTCTTCCACCCGTGATCCCTGCGCGGCGCTTCTCCGTATGTGTTCCCGACACCGCCGGAATGACCGGCGCTCATCAACGGGTACGGAGGGTACGACCATGAAATTCAATTCGATTCGCGCAGCGCTGCTGCTGATGCTGGGCATGGGTTGCGTCGACGGCGCGTTCGCCGCGGGCGGCCGCACGACGGACGCGTCGCAGGTCGGTTCCGACCTCGTCGTCGACGTCACGGCAGGCCTGCCGGGCGCGAAGGGCTTCACGCAGGAAGTCTGGCGCCGCGACGGCACCGTGCGCTTTGCCGACACCGACACCAAGTCCGCCGAAGCCGCCTGGGGCGAACGTCCCGGCAGTGGCACCGGCGACGCAAAGGGCGGCGACGACAAGACCGTATCGACCGGCGACCAGTACTGGACCGCAGTCAACGCGAAGACCGGCGCGAAGTACCGCGTCGAGATGCCGCGCGAACTGGCGCACGAACTGCACCGCCTCGCGCTGCAGTCGGGTGTCGCCTCCGGCGACGACAAGCGTGGCGCCGACGTGCTCGCCGACGCGATCAGCGAAGGTCTGAAAGGCTGGAGCGACGGCGACGACACGCGTACGCGCCGCTACGACAACACGACGTTCCCGAATCGCGCCTTCGGCCAGATGGGCGGCGGCAAGAAATCCGGCTGTTCGGGTACGCTGGTCGGCCGCCGGCATGTCCTGACCGCCGCGCACTGCCTGTACACCCGCGAGACGGACACATGGGTCTCGATCGCCGGCACGCGCTTCCGCCCGGGTCGCGAAGGCGAATGCGCCGGCGCAGCCTGCGAGCCCTACGGCGCGCACGACGCGACCTGGTACTTCACGCCCGAAGCCTTCCGCAACAGCGATACCGACTGGACCTACGACTACGCGATCATGGTGCTCGACACGGCACCGGGCAGTGAAACCGGCTGGCTCGGCTACGTCGCGATCAGCGAGAACAGCCTGCGCGACCAGTGCGACGCGAATGCCTTCAGCAACGGCACCTGCTTCAACCGCGGCTATCCGGCCTGCGGCCTGTCCAACGCACCGGTGCGCTACGAGATCTGCCAGCAGGGCTGGGCCTACCAGGACACGAAACCGTGCAACATCGGTGGCTTCTACAGCACGGGCACCGACGGCTGGAAGTCGCGCTTCACGACCAACTGCGATCTGTCCGGCGGCCACTCGGGCTCGGCCATCTACACGAACCGCTGGTCCGGTGGTAACAACGTCGTCCTCGGTGTCGTCAGCACGCAGAGCTGCACCACCTGCCCCGACGGCGACGACTATCCCAACGGCATCCGCCGCCTGACCCCAGACGTGCTCGACGCGATCAGCTACTTCAAGTCCGCTATGCCGTAAGCGCTCACCCGCGACATCTGCTGGATCCGAAGCCGGGCGCCTGTCGCCCGGCTTTCTCTTTTCGCTGCCTCGAACCAGCGTCCGATTTTCTTTGAGAGCCGGCGAATCCGGCGCAGGTCCGGACTCACCTGCGCCATCGCGCATCGATGCGCGATCGCGAGCGGCGCATCCCTGTGCCGCGAAGCCGGCCGCAGCATTGTCGCCGGCGACGGCCGGCCGCAGAATTCCGCGGACGCCAGCCCGCCATTCGCCGGACGCATGTATCCACTTCGACTGATCGCACTGACCGCATCGATCGCGCTGGGCACGGCGGCGAGCGCCGCCTCGCCGCCGCGTGAGCAGGTGCTCGTCGACGACACGCATCATCGGCGTACCCCGCTCGCGATCTATCTGCCCTCCACGCACGCGCACTGCACGCCACAGGCACCCTGCCCCGTCGCGCTGTTGAGTCCCGGCTACGGTGTCGAACACACCGCCTATGGCTTCATCGCCGGACCGCTCGCCGACGCCGGCGTTCTCGTCATCGCGCTGCAAACGGTGCTGCCCGACGATCCCAAGCCCGGAGACAGCGGCAATCTGTTCGCCGATCGCTTGCCGATGTGGCAGCGCGGCGCGGACACGCTGCGGTTTGCGCGCGAAACCCTCGCGCTGCAATTCCCCGGCTACGACTGGGCGCATCTGGTGCTGATCGGTCATTCCAACGGCGGCGACCTGTCGGCGCTCGCCCTGCAACAGACGCCGGGGCTCGCCACGACGCTGATCACGCTCGACAACCGGCGCCATCCGTTGCCGCGCTCTGCGGCGCTCAAGCTGCTGTCGCTGCGCGGCAGCGATTTCGCCGCCGATCCCGGCGTGCTGCCGACGCCGGAGCAGATGACCACCGCTCAGTGCGTCGTGCCGATCGCCCACGCGCGGCACAACGATATGCTCGACGCCGGACCTGACTGGCTCAAGGCGCGGATCGTCGCGCTCGTGCGCGGCTTCCTCGCCGATGGGCGCTGCCCGGAATAGGCCGGCAGCGTCATTCTCAGTACCACACGTGCGGAGACCCGCCATGACCCGAACCTTACTGCTGTCGCTCCTGCTGCTCGCGCTGGCCGGGTGCAGCACGCCGCTGCCGGCCGAGCGTGCGGACTACGCCGGCCTCTGGCGCACGGCCGATACGCGCCTGCTGATCACGCCGCAGGGACGCGTCGAATTCGTACAGAGCCGCGGCAACGGATTCCAGAAGTCGCTCAAGGCGCCGCTGAAGCACTTCGACGGCGACAACTTCGTCGTCGGCCTCGGCCCGATTTCGACGACCTTCGTCGTCTCGCGCAGACCGCAGCGTGGGACCGACGGCCGCTGGACGATGACGGTCGACGGCGTCGAGTACGCACGCGAAGAGTGAGCGGAGCGTACAAAGCGGCGCATGCGCGCCGTCGCGCGCGTGGCGCGGCATGCGCAGGAGTACGTGCAGGGCACGACCCGACGACCGCCGCATGATGCGCGCGGCTGCCATACGCCGCTTGCGTAGGACGCGGCGCACGTTCCGGCAGCGTTCGGGAACGTCTCGCCGGGCGGACCATACTCCGCGGCCCGGTGCACCACTGTCCACACCTCCACGACAAAAAGGGAAACCCATGACCCAGCGCCAGATCACCCTCGTCAACAATTCCACCTCGCCGACCTCGCTCGCGCTGCTGCAGAACGCGAGCGAGCAAGGCAACGTCGTGGCCTGGCTGGCCAAGTACGCGTATCCGGGCACACAGGTGCGCTTCACCTGGGACGACACCGACCTGTGCTTCGTCTGGGCCGGCACCAGCCAGCTCTCGCCGGGCGTCGTCCTGGACGTCTCACAGGTCGTCCCTGCAGGCGCCAACGCGAACAACGCGATCGACTTTTCCTATGACGCAGCCAATCGCACCTTCTACCTGCACAACCTGAGGGACGGCAACCGCCCGAACACGATGACCGTGACTGCCGACAACACGCTGCCGGTCAACGCCGTGGCCGTCGGCATCGGCATGGCGGGCAAGCCCACCTTCGTGCTGCAGGCGCAGCCCAACATGAACTATCAGTTCACGCCGCAACCGACGTATTTCCTCGCCTTCGGCAACATCACGCAGAGTGCCGTGGTCGACGCCGATGCCGTGAACTCCCAGAAGGTCGAGTTCCCGCCGAACGTCTTCGCGCTGACCGCGACACTGGGCGCCGACAACAACTGGACCGTCGTGTCGGACATTCTCGCCATGGCGCAGACCGACGACGAGTGATGCCGGTGCGCGCGGCATCGGTCCGATGCCGCGCGTTTCGCCGCACATACAGTGCCTGCCGATGTCGGCCGCCTGCGCGACCCGACGGCGCGCACCAAAGTGCAGGCACGGTGTCGAGCACGCCCTTCGCAAGCGCCACTCCGTAACGGCCTCTGCCGCGCAATCAGCCCGCGGTCACTTCGCGTTCGCGTCGCACTGCGGACACTGCGCCGCCCGCGCTGATCACGGAGAAGATCCATGCCACCTCTCGCCGTCCCTGCCGTCATTGCCACGTTGTGCCTGTCGCTGCCCGCCATCGCCGCGGTCGATCTCGCCGACGGGATCAAGGATCTCGCGCCGGAGATCCGCCACTATCTCGAAAAGAAAGCCGCCGGCGACAGCGGCGAAGCCGTCACTCCGTATGTCAGCGAGGCCATCCGCGGCGACATCGACGGCGACGGCAAACAGGACACCTTTGTCGCGTTCTCGATGCCGAATCCCGACGGCGGCAATTTCACCTCGCTGCACCAGGCGCTGTTCATCGAGACCAGCGGCAAGCAGGTACTGCGCGCCGAACGGGCGAACGGCAGCACCGGCACGGCGCAAGGCACCTCGTTCGTGCCGCAAGGCATCGAGGCCGGCCGCATCGCCGGCATCTACATGGGCTATGCAACCGACGACGGCGCGTGCTGCCCGAGCAAGAAATGGCCGGGGCAGATCCTGTTCCGCGACGGCAAGCTGATCGAAGAAGGAACGCCGTAAGCGACGGTCCGGATTGCGCTGTCGCGATGCCGTCGGCGTTGCCGCAACGCCATGCCGCCGGCGCGGAAGTGGCCGATGCTTGCCGACCCTCCGTCCGCGCCGCCAGACTCCGGCCCGGGCGCTCAGCCTTCTAACGGACCCACCGGCATGCGCTATCTCGTTGCGGCATTGCTCGTCATCGTTGGCGTCATCCATCTGCTGCCGCTCAGCGGCCTGGCCGGGGCGGCGCAACTGAACACGCTGTACGGCCTGGATTTCAGCGAGCCGAACCTCGCCCTACTCATGCGACACCGCGCCGTGCTGTTCGGAATCGTGGGCGCGCTGTGCCTGTTCGCCGTCGTCCGTGCGCGCCTGCAGCCGCTTGCGCTCGTCGTCGCGGCGGTCAGCGTCGTGTCGTTCCTGCTGCTGGCCTGGGACACCGGCCAGTACAACGCATCGCTCGCGCGCGTGGTCACGGCCGACCTCGTCGCGCTGGCCTGCATCGTCGTGGCCGCCGGCCTGCGGGCGTACGAGCACCGGCAGCGATGAAAACTCCAGCCACTCGACGGTCCATATCGCCGCGCTGTGCATCCGTGACTATGCACGTCACTGCCCGCCGCCACGCCCGGCGAGGAACCTGAGCCATGCAAGCCAGCGAGATCAAGGCCTTCGTACCCGCACGCGACCTCGCGCTGTCGCTGCGTTTCTACGCCGACCTCGGCTTTCGCATTGCGTGGCAATCCGACGACATGGCCTATCTGCACGTCGGCGACTGCAGCTTCCTGCTGCAGCGCTTCCATGTGAAAGAACACGCCGAGAACTTCATGATGCATCTGCTGGTGCCGGACGTCGAAGCGTGGTGGCAGCACGTGGTGACGCAGGATCTGGTCGGCCGCTACGGCGTGCGCGCGGAACCGCCGGACGACCGGCCCTGGGGGATGCGCGACTTCGCCATCATCGATCCGACCGGCGTGCTCTGGCGCATCGGTCAGAATATCGATGGCGCCGAGCCGGGGAGCAGTGAATGAGCACGATCGAAAAGGCCATCGAGATCGCCGCCCGCGCGCATGCGGGCCAGGTCGACAAGGCCGGCGCGCCGTACATCTTCCATCCGCTGCGCCTGATGCTGGCCGTGAACGGCGAACACGAGCGCATGGCCGCCGCGCTGCATGACGTGGTCGAGGACACGCCGCTGACCTTCGACGATCTCACGCGCGAAGGTTTTCCGGCAGCGGTGATCGATGCCGTGCGCGCGCTGACCAAGCAACCCGGCGAAAGCCGCATCGACGCCGCGCATCGCGCCGCGGCGAATCCGGTCGCGCGCCGGGTCAAGCTCGCCGACGTCGGCGACAACATGGACCTGAGCCGCATCGCGTCGCCGACCGAGAAGGACTACGCACGGCTGCGCGAGTACGAGCAGGTCCGCGCCATTCTGCTGGCGGCTGGCGCATGACGCGCGCTGCCGCGGTGACACCGCCGACGAGGGGCAAGACGACGATGAAACTCCGGGATCTCGCGTTCCTTGCGCTGGCGTGGTGCGGCAGCACCGCCGCGGGACGACCGGTACACGAATCGCTAGCCAGTGTGCTCGCGCGGACCGATCGTGCCGTCGTGGTCCGCGTGCTGTCGGTGCGCAAGCTGCCGGCGGACCGCTTCGCGCGCACGATCGAGATCGAGGCGACACCGCAGGAAATGCTGATCGGCCAGCTGCCCGACGATGCGACGCTGTACTGCCGTTACGCCGAAGGCGTCGTGCATCGACGCGGCGATGCGACGGTCTCGCCGCTGGTCAGCGGCTCGGGCGAGGAATTCGGCGTGCGTCGCGGCGAGCAGGTGATCCTCCTGCTGGCGCCGGTGCAGCCGGCAGACACTCCCACGATGGTGCGCGATGCGCACACTGCCGATGCGTCTGCGGGCGGCGTTGCGGATGATTCGGCGAACACCGAGGTTACCGAAGGCACCGACGCCGAAACACGACCCTGCGACATCCTGCGCATCGAACCGCTGGACAACCGGCGGCTGATCGTGCGGCGCAGGCAGCCGTAACGGATTTTCGATCGTGACGCAGCTGACCTTTGGCGATGCCGATTTTGCGAGCAAGGGCAAGAAGACTCGCAAGGAACGGTTTCTTGGAGAGATGGAGCAGATCGTACCGTGGCCGGCACTGATCCGGCAGATCGCGCCGTTCTACCCCGAAGCAGGTAACGGTCGGCGGCGATACCCGTTGGCTACGATGCTGCGCATTCACCTGATGCAGAACTGGTTTGCGCTCAGCGATCCGGGCATGGAGGACGCGCTACTGGACATGCCTGCGCTGCGGCAGTTGGCAGGGCTGTCGTCGCAAGCGTCGATCCCGGACGAGACGACGATTCTGAAGTTTAGTCACTTGATGGAAGAGCACGACCTGGCTGATGACATCCTGGCGTGTGTGAACGGTCATCTTGTCCGCAAGGGCCTGAAGGTCAAGCGCGGCACGATGGTGGACGCGACCATCATTGATGCGCCGACATCGACGAAGAACGCCAGCGGTGAGTGGGACCCGGAGATGCATCAGACGAAGAAGGGCAACGAGTGGTACTTCGGCATGAAGGCGCATATTGGTGCTGACGTCGACTCGGGCCTGGCGCATACGGTCGTGACGACAGCGGCGAACGAATCGGACGTCTCGCAAATTGACGCGTTGTTGCACGGCAAGGAAGAGGTCGTGCATGGCGACGCGGGGTACGGTGGAGCACAGCGTTACGTCATGCGCGCCGAGCGCATCGAGTGGAAGATCGCACCGGCGCCGATCGGAAGTAGAGAAGATCCGTCGCGCCCGAGAGCGCGTGCGCGCTATGCGTGCCGAGAAGCGCAAGGCACACGTCCGGGCGCGAGTGGAGCATCCGTTCCGCGTCGTGAAATGCGTGTTCGGTTCCGTGAAAGTGCGCTTCAAGGGCCTGGCAAAGAACACGGCACAGGTCGTCACGCTATTTGCGCTGGCAAATCTTTACCTTGCACGAAAGCGCTTGTTAGCGACGACAGGACAACTGCGTCCGCAAGCTGCATAGAGGGCGGAAAACGCGCTCGATTACGCGAAAATCGCCCAAAAAAACCCTCGCAAACTTCAACCCGCTGTCAAATCACTCTGGACGGTGTGCAGTTTGCGAAGTTGATCAGAGGTTCTCTAGCAGGCTGTTGAGAAAGGAGCAAAAGCTCCTTTCTCAATCGAACGGCGCAAGCGGAGCTTGCGCACGTTCTCCGATAATCAATCGCTTACGCGATCGACTCTCGGGCGATCCATCCTGGATCGCTCTAGCAGGCTGTTTCTCAACAGCCTGCTAGCGCAGAAACATTCACACCGCTCGGGCCTTAGCTTTAGCGGCTCGCATTTGAAACCAGCCGGGCTCGCTTTCAAGTCCGATTTCAGCTCAGATTAGTTGCAATTCTCGAGCGGTGGCGGCTCACTTTGGTTGCATCTGAGGTTGCATTGCGCACGAGGCGTTTTTGATGGTTCTTGAAACTGCCGAGTGTTCAATGGCGCAATGGAACTCAGGGTTTTTCATAATGGCAATTCCTGGAATCCACGGGCTGGCAAAGGGAATGTCCATAGGTTGGATCTATGAAAATCCAAGAAACAATCTATTCCCACGAAAGCTCGTCGACCTGCTAGGCTGCGGCTGTACCCTAAAAAGGAGCAGGTTTCATGAGCACCGCGACGGCGTCCGATTACCAGCGCCTCGTCTACGCGAGCCGCGCCGCCTTCACGCCCACCGGCAACCGTACCGGCATCGACCCAGAGATTGCGCGGATCCTGATGCAATCACGGCGCAACAATCCGGCCAACGGTCTCGTCGGGGCGCTCTACTATGCGGACGGCTGCTTTTTCCAGTGTCTGGAAGGCAGGGCTGCAGCGGTCGAGCACCTCTACGCCCGGCTGCATCACGACCCCCGCCACACGGATCTGAAAATACTCGAGCGGCAAGCCATTTCAGCCCCGTCCTTCTCCGGCTGGGCAATGAAGTTCGTGCCGAACGCCAAGGAAGTGTCCGCGCTACTGGCGCGACATGATCGTAAGGTGTTTGAACCCTATACCTTTGACCCGGCGACGATCCGCGCGATGGTCGATCTGCTGTTGAATGGCAGCAATGTCGCTACGGTTGCTACCAGCCCGGAAGCGCTGGAGGTGCGGGTCAAACGTAACGAGGTGATGACCTGGGCCGCGCTAGCGCTGTCAGCGGTAGCGTTGCTGGTGGCAGTACTCATTTGAGTGCTGCTTGCAGATTCGCCAGGGTTCTGGACTACCGGGTGGTTTTCGATGATGGCGCAGAAGAACTATAGAGCGCTCGGCTGTGCGGAATGCACCGGGCGCGCTGGCCTCGACTTTGACTTTACGATGGCTTTTCAGCCGATCGTCAACGTCGTTTCCCGTGAAATATTCGCCTATGAAGCCCTGGTCAGAGGCCTGCATAACGAATCAGCAGCGGAAGTATTTCTGAACGTCAACGAGAACAATCGCTATCGCTTTGACCAGTCCTGTCGAGTCAAGGCTGTACAGCTTGCCAGCAGTTTGCGCATGCCGAGTTTTCTCAGTATCAACTTCATGCCGAATGCCGTTTATCGTCCTGAACTCTGTATTCGCACCACGCTGGAAGCTGCGGAAAGGTTTGGATTTCCGATTGATCGGATAATCTTTGAGATTACCGAAGGTGAAAAGGTCGATGATCTCGGGCACCTGCGGGAAATAGTCACGTATTACCAGCAAATGAACTTTCTGACCGCCATTGATGATTTTGGCGCTGGCTACGCAGGCCTCAATTTACTGGCAGAAATCCAACCCGATCTGGTCAAATTGGATATGGCCTTGATCCGGCATATCGAGAAGGATCGAGGACGCCAGGCCATTGTCAAAGGCATCATGCAAGTTTGTAATGAATTGTCGATGCGGGTAATTGCGGAGGGCGTTGAAACCTACGAGGAGCTCGCTACCTTGCAAGGTTTTGGCGTGCAATTATGTCAGGGCTATTATTTCGCCAAGCCGGCTTTTCAAGCCCTGGCGATGGTACCGCCAGAGCTGTCCTGGCCTCCACTCGGGATGCACTCCTGATCAGCCTGTCTGCGCCGCTCGGCAGCAAAAAAGGCCAACGGCGGCGAACTGTTCATGCACTTCACCGCGTCGAGCGGCTATGGCAAGTTCGGCAGCTGGGGCGCGGTCGAGCATCTCGATGCGCAGAACACGCCCAAGCACAACGCACTCATGAACTTCATCACCGCGAACCCGTGCTGGTGGAGCGGCTGCGCCGATTGATGGGTACCGATTGATGGCTACCGAGTGAACGCTACCGATCGAGCGACCACCCGGTACAAGGAGTTTCGACGATGCACCTGCGCTACCTGTTCGTACTTCCGCTGCTGTTCGCCGCCGCCATCGGTGCCGCGCC
Organism: Lysobacterales bacterium; assembly: GCA_038207515.1. Lineage (GTDB taxonomy): Bacteria > Pseudomonadota > Gammaproteobacteria > Xanthomonadales > Rhodanobacteraceae > Tahibacter. Next base: position 18,515 of record JBBQZR010000032.1, read on the forward strand.
ACCAACCGCCGCTGCACGCGCGGAAATCGACGCGCTGCTTGCGGCGCTAGGGGATTCGGGCTGCCTCTTCGAACGCAACGGCGACTGGCACGACGCGGCCGAGGCGCGCGCCCATCTGCAACGCAAGCTCGACCATCTGCTCAAGCACGATGCCGTCGGGACGGCCGAGGAATTCATCGAGCGCGCCGCGAGCCGCAGCAGCATCAGCGGCGAGGTTTACCAGGTGAAATGCAACGATGCCGCGCCGATCGCGAGCGGCGAGTGGCTGTCCGGACGCCTCGCTACCCTGCGCGCGGCGCACGACTGACTAATGCTTGCCGCGGTATTCGCGACCGAATCCGAAACCGGCTGGAACCGGCGCAGCGGCCGATGCCGGATTCGGGCCTGTGACGCGACTCCCGGCGCATCGCCTGCCCAGCACCCCGCACCCTTCCACGCCGGCCCAGCCGCCGTTCGTTGCGGCGCGGCGCATACCGTCCCGGGATTTGCAGCAGCCGCAAGTCACTATGACGAAGTCGCGAACGAAAACCCCTCATCGAGATCGTGGCCGGCGGCACTGCGCGCAGCGAGCATCTGACCGCTCCGGGAAATTCGCGCTCGCAAGGCTGGACTTCGACGGTACCCTCGACGCGAGCTTCGGCAGTGGCGGCCTGGTGTATTTCAGCGGCTATTTCGACGGCACCGGCGCGCCCAGCGAGTTCGGGATGCGGGTGATCGCACGCCAGGGCAGCGCCGTCATCGCCGCCGGAACGACGTCGATGCGGCGCTGCGATGGCACGCAGGACACCGACTTCGTGCTCAGCAAAGCCGCTGCCGCGCCAGCACCGGACGCGAGATCCGATGCCGGCGATGCGTTACAAAAACATCCCGCCCGAAGCCTCGATCCGCTGCGCGTTGATCCACGCATTGTCGGCCGACAGCAGCGAGGCGATGACGCCGCCGATATCGTCGGGCTTGCCGACGCGGCCTAGCGCGGTCTGCGAGGCGATGAAGCGATTCAGGTCGGCGTCGTCGCGCAGACGGCCGCCGCCGAAATCGGTCTCGATCGCGCCGGGCGCAACCACGTTGACGGCGATTCCGCGCGGGCCGAGCTCTTTGGCCAGGTACCGCGTCAGTACTTCGATCGCGCCCTTCATCGCGGCATAGGCGGAGTAGCCGGGGATCGAGAAGCGCGTCAGGCCGGTGGAAAGGTTCACGATGCGGCCACCGTCGGCGATCAGCGGCAGCAGGGTCTGGGTCAGGAAATACACGCCCTTGAATTGGACGTTCATGAGTTCATCGAACTGCGCTTCGGTGATCTGCGCGAACGGTGCGTTGATGCCGATGCCGGCGTTGTTGACGAGAAAATCGAAGGTGTCGCGCTGCCAGATGCGCTGCAACTCGGCGCGCAGCGCGTCGGCGAACGCGGCGAAGTGGCGGCTGTCGGCGACGTCCAGCGCGAGCGCGACGGCGCGACCGCCCTGGGCCTGGATCTGCGCGACGACGGCATCGGCCTCCTCGCGGCGGCTGCGCCAGGTCAACACGACGTCGACGCCGTGCGCGGCGAGCCTGAGCGCGGTATTGCGGCCGAGGCCGCGGCTGCCGCCGGTAACGAGTGCGATCTTGCGGGTCATGGCTGCTCCTGTCGGGATGGCGGCACCGGGAGCGGCGCCGTGGCCACAGTGTCATTGCGGCGGAAGCCGGGATAAATCGGCCGCAACTGTTTAGACTGTTCGGAAAAAACGAACAAAGGCGCCGCCATGGACCTGCTCGATGCGACCCGCACCTTCCTGCGCGTCGCCGAACTCGCCAGCTTCACCCAGGCCGCCGACCGGCTCGGCGTACCCAAGGCCAGCGTCTCGACCGCGGTGCAGCAGCTCGAAAACCACCTCGGCACGCGACTGCTGCACCGGACCACGCGCCGCGTGCAGCTGACCCAGGACGGCCAGGCCTATTACGAACGCGCGCTGGACCTGCTCGCCGACGCGGACGAACTGCAGAGCATGTTCCAGCTCGGCGAGGCCGCGTATGCGGGCCGCCTGCGCGTGGACATGTCGATCGGCATGGCGCGCCATCTCGTCGTGCCGCGGCTGGCGGAATTCCTCGCTGCGCATCCGGGCATCAGCCTCGAACTCGGCAGCACCGACCGGCGCGTCGACCTCGTGCGCGAGGGCTTCGACTGCGTGCTGCGCGTCGGCACGCTGGCGGATTCGAGCCTCGTGGCGCGTCCGCTCGGCCGCTTCCGCGTGCTGACCGTCGCGAGCCCGGCCTATCTCGAGCGCCACGGCGTGCCGCAATCCCCCGAGGATCTGGACACCCACCGTCTGGTCGGCTACGCGCCGGTGCTCGGCGCGCGCCCCGAGGAATTCGAATACCTCGACCGCGACGGCACGCTGCGGACGCGCGCGATGCCGTTCGCGCTCGTGGTCAACAATTCGGAGGCGTACCAGGCCGCCTGCCTTGCCGGACTCGGTCTGATCCAGGCCCCGGAGAGCGGCCTGCGTGCGCCGCTCGACGACGGCCGTCTGGTCGAAGTGTTGCCAGGGTTTCGCGCCGAGCCGATGCCGGTATCGCTGCTGTACGCGAACCGGCGCCACCTGCCCAAGCGCGTGCAGGCGTTCATGCGCTGGCTCGACGAGGTGCTGCGGCCGCATCTGATCTGATCTGTACTTGATCAGAACCGCACTTGATCGGGACATGCGCTGCGTGAGGATTCAGGCCTCAGCGCTTTCCACGCGATCGCGCCCGCCGCGCTTGGCCCTGTACAACGCGGCGTCGGCGCGGCGCAGCAGGTCATCGAGGCTGCGGTCCGTGTCCCGTCGCACGGCCAGGCCGACGGAAATCGTGATCGTCAGCGTCTCCTCGCCGTGGCGGAACGGCTGCCCGCGTACGGCCTGGCGTAATTCCTCGGCCATCACACGGGCCTGCGCGTCACCGTTCAACGCGAGGACGGCGACGAATTCCTCGCCGCCCTGGCGCGCGAGCAGGTGACCCTCACCGCAAATCGTCTGCAGGCGCTGCGCGACATGCACCAGTGCGAGATCGCCGGCGTCATGGCCAAGCCGGTCGTTGATCGCCTTGAAGTGGTCGATGTCGAGCACGGCGACAGCGAGGGTGCGGCCGTCGCGCGTGGCCTGCTGCAGCCGCAGCGCGCCGTCGGCGGCGAGCGTGCGCCGGTTGGCCAGGCCGGTGAGGTAGTCCGTCGATGCCGCCCGTTCCCATTGCCGCCGGATGCGATCGGAACACAGCAGCAGGAAACCCGTCGTGCCGATCACTGGCAGCACCGACGCGAGTATCGGCGTGATCGCATTCATCCAGCTACGCCCGTCCAGGATGCTGTTCGCGGCGTGGGGCACCAGCACGAAATAGAGGCCGCGTACGAGCATGAACATCGCGAGCACGCCGAAGATGCCCGCAAGTACGCGTGCGCTCAGCACCGGCGCGCGGCGCGTCGCCGCGAGCACGGTCCACGCCGCACCGATCAGCATCACGGCCCAGGCCGATGACGCAATGACGATGCGTGCGACCAGATCGGGCTGCGGGCCCGCAAACCACCAGATGCCGAATGTGCCGAGCAGTGCCGGCAGCAGCAGCAATACGTTCTCGCGCTGGCCGTAGAACTGCCGTACGGCGCGCCAGCAACCGGCGATGCCGAGCATGACGAGGCCGTTGGCCAGCGGCAGACCGAACGCGGGCGGCAGGAAGGCCTGTACGGCGAGCAGGATGCAGCCGCAAGCCTGCAGCAAGGTACCGACGCGCCAGCTGATCGCGCTCGGACGGACGTCCTGCGGCAGGTCGCGATGCATCAGGCCGAGCACGCCGCCGTTGAGCAGCATCATCAGCGCGACGATCAGGAAGGCGGTCAGCGGGTCCATGCGTGCCGAGTGTAAGGCGTTGCCCATTTGTCGGCGCAACGCAGTCGGCATCTGAGGAACGAACAAACAAAGGCGCCGCGGCGCCTCAGGAACGTCGCGGCGCCGCCGCCGTCGGCATCGTCAGTAGCGAACTGCGGTTCGCCGCTTCCGGTGCCGGGACGGTAAACGCGAATTCAATGCCATCGTTTCAGTGCGCGCTGCTGAACTGAAGCCGGGTCGTGTCGTAGCCGAGCGCGCGGGCGCGGTCGACCAACTGCTCGCGCTGCTCGGAATCGACGTTCTGCGCGCGCGTCAGCACCCACAGGTACTGACGATCCTTGCCGCCGACGATGCTCCATTGGTAGTCCTCGTCGAGCGCAACGATACGGTATTCCGCATGCGTGAATGGCAGCCAGCGCAGCCCTTTCGGAAGGAAGGTCACGTCGAGCAGGCCGGGCTGCGCCGGATCGGCGACTTGCGCCTTGCCGGTCGCTGATGCGGTCGTCCCGTTCTCGCGCTGACAACTGTTGAACACGGTGACCGAGCCGTCCGGCTGCGGCGTATACGTGGCCGACACGCTGCGATGGCACTCGCGCTGAAACCGGTTCGGCAGGCGCGCCTGCTCGTACCAGGTCCCAGCGTAGCGGTTGAGATCGACCGCCGACACCGTCGCCACGTCGTCCTTGCCTTCCGTGGCGGGTGCGACACCGGCGAGAGCGAGCACAGCGATGCCAGCGATCTTGGTCAGAGGCGACAGGTCCATGACGATACGCTCAGGCGACGTTGCGCAGGGCCAGACGACGCGTCGCGTCGCCGGCACGCTGGATCGACAGCACATGCTGCTTCAGTGCAGCGCGCACGCGCATGTCCGGATAGATCGCAAACAGGGCTTCGACACGCTGCAGCAGCGTCGCATCCAGTTCATGCAGTTCGTTGGCCGAAGCCTGCGGGCGGCGACCGTCGAACGTGCCAGCGACCCCGGCGAATTCGGACACGGCGCGCGAGGGCTGCGAGGAAAGCGCATCGACTGCCTGCGCCTGCTGTGCCGCTGGGGAGGCCGCATACAGCGATTGCAACAAGGCCGCATGGGCTTCCGACGAGAACGCGAACGCGTCACGGATTTCACGATCGACCACGGAGTGCGAAGCCTGCAGGTAGAACTCGCGCGCATCGGTCAGATGCTTCAGGGTTTCCTGCAAAAGCTGCGGGGCCTCGGTGCGGCGAAAGTTCGGTCGAGTGGCGTTCATGGCAATTCCTGCGGTGAGGGACACGGCAGAACACCATCAGGCTCCGTGCCAGCCGCTCACTCGCATGAAATCTCCTATCCGATCAGTTGCTTGGAGCATTTCCCGGCGTGCTGCCGGCGGCACAATGCAAGGTGCGCGGCGGCCTGCGATGCAGCCTGCACGCTAACCGTCCGGATCGCGGCGGGTTCGCGCGCGCGAACGGCGTGGCGCCGGTCCGGCGAGGCAACCGGGCCTGCGCGGCCCGGTCACGCAACGCATCGCGTCGGCGTTGCGGACCTCAGCCGTCGAGTTCGGCCCAGCGCGCGTAGGCTTTATCCAGCTCCGCCTGCGTCTCGCCGATACGCTGGTTCGCCGCCACGATGGCGCTCTGCGGCTGTTGAAAAAAACCGGCATCGTTCATCGCCGCGGTCAGCTCCGCGATCGCAGTTTCCAGTTGGTCGATGCGCGCCGGCAGCTGCTCCAGCTCACGCTGGTCCTTGAAGCTGAGCTTGCGCTTCGGCGGCGGCGCGGCTTCAGCCGCCGCGGCGGCGGACTTGGCCGGCGTCAGCCCGGCCTTGCCGGCGCGCGACGTGGGCCGCTGGCGCACCCAGTCGCTGTAGCCGCCGACGAATTCGGCGATGCGGCCCTCGCCTTCCAGCACCATTGTGCTGGTCACCACGTTGTCGATGAACGCGCGGTCGTGCGAAACCAGCAGCAGCGTGCCTGAGTAGTCGGCCAGCAGATCCTCGAGCAGTTCCAGCGTTTCCACGTCGAGGTCGTTGGTCGGTTCGTCCATGATCAACAGGTTCGACGGTTTGGCGAACAGTTTCGCCAGCAGCAGGCGGTTGCGTTCGCCGCCCGACAGCGCCGTGATCGGCGCGCGCGCGCGGTCGGGCGTGAACAGGAAATCCTGAAGGTAGCCGACGATGTGCTTGCGCGAACCATTCAATTCGATGAACTCGCGCCCTTCGGACACGTTGTCGAGCGCGTTGAGATCGTCGCGCAGCTGCAGGCGGTGCTGGTCGAAGTAGGCGATCTCGAGATTGGTGCCGAGCTGGATCTCGCCGCGGTCCGGCGTGAGCTGGCCGAGCAGCAGGTTGATCAGCGTGGTCTTGCCCGAACCGTTCGGACCGATGATACCGATGCGGTCGCCGCGCTGTATCGCGGTGGAGAAATTGACCACCATCGGCCGGCGCTCGTAGGCGAAATAGACGTTCTTCGCTTCGGCCACGCGCTTGCCCGAGCGCGCCGCGTCGGCCAGCTCCATGCGCGCGTTGCCGCCGAGTTCGCGCCGCTGCGCGCGCTCCGAACGCATCAGCTTGAGACGCTTCACGCGGCCTTCGTCGCGCACGCGCCGCGCCTTGATGCCCTGGCGGATCCAGACTTCCTCCTGCGCCAGCATCTTGTCGAAGCGCGCGTTCTCCTGCGATTCGGCATGCAGGCGTTCCTCGCGACGTCGCAGGTAATTGTCGTAGTCGCCGGGCCAGCTGGTCAGCTTGCCGCGGTCGATCTCGACGATGCGAGTGGCCAGCGCGCGCAGGAAGCTGCGGTCATGGGTCACGAACACGATGCTGCCGCGGAACTGGCGCAGGAACTCTTCCATCCAGGCGATGGATTCGATGTCGAGATGATTGGTCGGCTCGTCGAGCAGCAGCACGTCGGGCGCCTGCACGAGGGCCTGCGCCAGCAGCACGCGGCGCTTCATGCCGCCGGACAGCGCGGCGAAGTCGTCGTCTTCGGGCAGGTCCAGGCGCTGCAGCACGTCGCCGACGCGGCGGTCGAGATCCCAGCCGTGCACACTTTCGATGAGCGACTGCACTTCGGACATCGCATCGGTATTGCCCGGCACGTCCAGGTGATGGCTCAGATGGTGGAACTGGGCGAGCCAGGTGCCGAGCTGGCCCAGGCCCTGGGCAACGACCTCGAACACCGTGCCGCTGGTGGCCTGAGGAACCTCCTGCGCCAGCCGCGCGATGCGCGTGCCGCCTTCGACCTGTACCGCGCCGTCGTCGGGCTTGATCTCGCCGGCGATGAGTTTCATGAGGGTGGATTTGCCGGCGCCGTTGCGGCCGACGATGCAGACGCGCTCGTTGGCGTCCAGCGCGAACTCGACCTGTTCGAGCAGCAGAGGGCCGCCGACGCTGTAGTCGAGCTGACGAAGTTGAAGCAGGGGCATTGCGGATACCGCGCGATTCCGGGGGGTGCGAAGGATACCGCGCGGCGCCCCCGCAGCGCGTCACGGCGGGCCTGGTCTTCGCTGGCGCCTCGCCTCCGCCGACGGTACCTCGCCCGCCGGGTTCGACCTCGCCGGCGCCCGCAGGCCGATCGCGGTCCTGCGCTCGCCACGGGAAAAAGCGCGTCCGGCCTCGACTTACGCCTGGGACCGTCGATATCCGAGTCGTTGACATCGCCGGCAATGCCACCGTGTTCGGCGTGCAGCTCATCGTGCCGGTGCCGGGCCTGACCGTGCCGGGCATGCTGCTGCTCGCGCTGGGCCTGTGGTTCATCGCGGCGCGCACGCGCCGCGTCACGCGCCGGTAACCGCATCGGTAAAACCGCCCCCGCCGCCGTACGCAGCAACGTACGGCGGCGGTTTCCGCGGTGCGGCGGATATGGTCGCAATCACGGGACTTTCTTCATTTACCGCCGCGGTCGAGGCCGGGTAAGGTCGGCGCTGGTTCCGACTCAAGACACCGCCATGACCGTTTCGCTGCGCTGGTTCGCCGCCGTAACGCTGAGCCTTGCCTGCTTTTCCGCTGTCGCCGCCGAGCGCACGCCCGACGCGCTCGAAGGACTGCAACGCAAGGACGGTTTCTTTGAAGTCTGGAGCGACCCGGCCAAGGGCCGCGTGCTGCTAGGGCTCGAGCGTCTCGACACGCCGCTGCTGCTCGTCACCTCGCTGCCGCACGGCCTGGGCTCCAACGACGTGGGCCTGGACCGCGGGCAACCCGGCACGGTGCGCGAAGTGGAATTCCGCCGCGCCGGACCGCGCGTGCTGCTGGTCGAACGCAACACGCGCTATCAGGCCAGTGCGTCGAACCCGGCGGAACGCGCAAGCGCGCACGAAGCCTTTGCCGAATCCGTGCTCTGGGCCGGCGACGCGCTGCAATCCGCGCGCAGCGAACGCGTGCTGGTCGATTTCTCCTCGTTCCTGCTGTCGGACCGGCACGGCGTCGCCGAACGTCTCGACCAGGCCAAGCAGGGCAAGTACGGCGTCGACGACAAGCGCAGCGCGGTGCTGCTCGACGAAGCGCGCAGCTTTCCGGACAACACCGAGCTCGAAGCGCTGCTGACGTTCCAGGGCTCCGGCGAAGGCGAGTTCGTGCGCCAGGTCAGCATGGACCCGACCGCGCTGAGCCTGCGCCAGCATCTGAGCCTCGTACGCCTGCCGCCCGAGGGTTTTCGCCCGCGCCGCTACCATCCGGCCTCGGGCGGCTTCAGCCAGGGCGTGATCGATTTCTCGCAGCCGCTCGCGGCGAGCCTCGACGTGCGCGTGCAGCCGCGCTTCCGGCTGGAGAAGACCGATCCCACCGCGGCGCTGAGCCCGGTGAAAAAGCCCATCGTGTTCTACCTCGATCCGGGCACGCCCGAACCGGTGCGCTCGGCCCTGCTCGAAGGCGCGAACTGGTGGAAGCATGCGTTCGAACAGGCCGGCTATCGGGATGCCTTCCGCGCCGAACTGCTGCCCGACGGCGTCGACGCGATGGACATCCGCTACAACACCATCCTGTGGGTACATCGTGCGACGCGCGGCTGGTCCTATGGCGCGGCGCTGACCGATCCACGCACCGGCGAGATCATCAAGGGTGCCGTGACGCTGGGCTCGCAACGGGTGCGCCAGGACATCCTCATCGCCGAGGCACTGCTCGCGCCCTACGCGCGCCACGACGGCGGACCACTTACACAGCGCGCGCAGGACATGGCGCTCGCGCGCCTGCGCCAGCTCGCGGCGCACGAGGTCGGCCACGCGCTCGGCTTCGCGCACAACTTCGCCGCGAGCCGCGACGACAGGGGCAACGGCTCGGTGCTCGACTATCCGCATCCGATGCTGGAGCTGATCGACGACCAGGGACATCTCGCGCTGCAGAATGCCTACGGCACCCGCCTCGGTGCGTGGGACGAATTCCTCGTCAAGCATGCCTACGGCGAATTTCCCGCGGAACAGGAAAACGCCGCGCTGGCCGAGCTGCGGCGCAAGGCTGCCGCGGCCGGCCTCCACTACGTCAGCGACGCCGACGCGCGCAGCCCCGGCGCGGCGCATCCGGACGGCCTGCTTTGGGACTACGGCGCGTCGTCGCTGCAGACCTTCGACCAGCTGCTGAAGCTGCGCCGCCGCGTGCTCGAACGCTTCGACCGCGGCGTGCTGCCGCCGGACCGCCAGCTCGGCGAGTACGAGGCGCGCCTCGTACCCATTTATCTTTTGCATCGCTATCAGACCGAAGCGGTCGCGCGCCTGCTCGGCGGTGCGAGCTACCGCTACGGCCTGGCCGGCGATACGACGCCCGGCGCGACAACCGTCGCCGCCGCAGACCAGCGTGCCGCGCTCGATCGCCTGCTGCGCACCTTGAGCGCGGCCGAGCTGACCCTGCCGGCCAACGTGCTCGATCTCCTCACGCCCCCCGGCAACGACTACGAACGCACGCGCGAATACTTCGCGACACGCAGCGGCCCCATGTTCGATCCGCTCGCTGCCGCTGCCGCGGCCAGCGCGCAGACGCTGCAGTTCCTGTTCGATCCGGCACGCCTGAACCGCCTGGCCTGGCAGCGTGCACGCGATGCGACGCAGCCCGGTGTCGCCGATGTATTGAGCGGCGCCTTCCGCGCGACCTGGCAGCGTGACACCGCGGCCGACACCCTGCCGGGCGCCGCCGCCGTGCAGCTCACCGCGAGCTGGACCACGCTCGACGCGGCGCTGAACCTGCTCGAGACCGGCCAGCTGCACGCCCAGGTCGACGCCGACGTGCGTGCCGAACTCAAGCGTTGGCAGCAATGGTTGATACAGAACACCGCCGCGGAAAGCACTGCCGCGAGCCGGCGCGAAGCCGCGGCGCTGATCGGCCGTTATCTCGCCGATCCGAAGTCGGTGAAGCTGCGGCCGCTGCCGCCGATTCCGCCCGGGGCGCCCATATGAGCGTTGACGCTCCGCAAGACAATGCTACCTGGCTGTTCGAGTCGCCGACGGCGCCGCACCGGTCTGAAGCAGAGTGGACAATTTGGTTTATGGACCTTGTCGCATGGTGGGTTGCACAGTCTGCGCCGCTGAAGCTGCCGTTCTACCGCGTCAGCGCCAACGGCTGTTTCCGGAAGGCCGGCGATCTCGAACTGTGCCGCCCTCCGCTGCGGCCCGACCTGAAGGTCGATCGTTGGTTGGAGACGGTGTTCCCGGCCGAGTCCTGGCCACTGGCCCTGCACAACTTGAGGCCGGACGTCATCGTTCGCGATGAGTCCACACGTAGAGCGTCGCTGATCGAGGTAAAGACGAGAGGCGCCAGCGTAAGGCGCAACGTCGACAACTACGAGAGTGTGGTCGAGTTCCTCGTGGACAACGGCTGGAGCGCACAACTGTTTTATCTTCTGTCGGCCGGCCATGAGGACGGTCCCAGAGGAGACTGGGAATTGCTGGAAGAAAGGCGGAGCCACATCATTCTCTGGGAAGATGTACTGGCAGCCGCAATCGGGTCGGACATTCACAAGATAAAAACCGACTTGAAGTACCGCGATTGCCTGAACTACCTCATCGAAAAACTTCCGCCCGCCTAACGCGAAAACTTCCACGACACCATGCGCCCGTCCCGGTACGGCATCACGCCATGGAATGGACGCGGGTCGCTGTCGAACACGAGCGGCAGGAACTCGCGATCACCTTCCCACATCGGCAGCTCGTGCAGGCGATCGATATACACCCATTCCAGCGTGCCTTCGGCGTTGCTTTCGGGCGGCGTGCCGTCGTAGCGCGTGATCAGGAACACGAAGCCGAGCCAGTCCTCGCCGTGCTTGCCGAAGCCGGGCCAGCTGATCGTGCCGCGCAGCGTCAGGGCAGTGCAGTCGATGCCGGCTTCCTCGTGGATCTCGCGGCGCATGCCGGCGAGTACGTCCTCGTCGGGTTCTATCTTGCCGCCCAGGCCATTGTATTTGCCGAGCTGATGATCTTCCGCGCGCGCGTTGCGGTGGACCATGAGCACTTGGCGTCCGTCGGCGGACAGCACGTAGCCGAGCGTGGCGACTATCGGTGTATAGGGCATGAGTCGTCGTGGTCAAAAGTTGATAATGATAGAAATCAGCGAGCCCGGCTTTCGCGCCGGATCAGGTACAGGCCGCTCGCGACGATGATGCCGGCACCGAGCATGGTGATCGCGTCGGGGAACGTACGCCAGAGCAGCCAGTCGAGACCCAGCGCCCAGATCAGCGCGGTGTATTCCAGCGGCGCGACGATGGACGCGGGCGTGTCGCGGAACGCCTCGGTAACGGCGTACTGGCCGATCGCGCCGCTCGCGCCGACGCCGGCGAGCAGCCAGAAATCCGCGCCGCGCACACTGCGCCATTCGGGCCAGGCCAGCAGCGTCGCGAACACGCTGAGCAGGGTCAGCATCCAGAACACCATCGCCTGCGTCGTATCGGTTTTTCCCAGCAGACGCACGCTGACTGCGCTGATCGCGTAGGCCAGCGCCGCGCCGAGCACGGCCAGCCCGCTCAGCGACAGCATGCCCTGCCCCGTTGGCCGCAGGATCACGACGGTACCGAGCAGACCGACGCCGATCGCGCACCAGCGGCGCCAGCCGACATACTCGCCCAGCAGCGGCACCGCGAGCGCGGTGATCAGCAGCGGCGCGACGAAGAACAGGGCATAGGCTTCGGCGAGCGGCAATTGCTTGAGCGCGAACGCGAAGGCCGCGAGCATCGCGACCGCGAGCACGCCGCGCAGCAGGTGCAGCGGCCAGCGCACCTGGATCAGCTGTCGCGGCCCGCCAGCGAGCAGTACCCAGATCATGACGAACGGCCATGACGCGAGCCCGCGCAGCGCCGCGACCTGGGTCGCCGGATAGTGCGCGGCGAGCAGCTTCATGCCGGTGTCCATGAGCGCAAAGGTGGCGACGGCGGCGAGCATGCACAGGATGCCGCGCAGGTAGGAAGTCATCGGACCACTTCGTCGGGAGCACGCGAGTATAGGCGATCGTCGGCGTGACGCCGGCGACAGCCGCGGTGCTCCGCCGTGGCACTACGACACCGTCCGACGTTGTCCTGAGGGTGGGCCGTCCGCGCGATTCCGTCGTCATGACGGGCATCCGTGGCGACACGGCCGCCACCGGCGCGGACGCGACGTCGTTCAACCCGCCATAACGTCCGCGCAGGCATGCTCGCCGGCCGGATCCCCTGCGAGAACGCCATGAACCTTCGTCCTGTCGCGCTGCTGCTGTGTGCCGTGCTCGCGGGCTGCGCGACGACACGTGTGTCGCGTGACCCGGAATCACCGGGCCTGGTTGCCGATGCGGACAACCGCTACGAGCCTATCGCCGGACGCGAGCCGGCCGTGATCGATCCGCTGCGCGCAGCACCCGCCGCAGCGGCGGAGATACTGCCGGGCAAGACGCTCGCGATCGACCAGGAACGTCTGACGCCGCAGGCCTACGTGCTGATCGGCAGCAGCCGTCATCGGCATGACGACGAACCTGCCCGCGCGTGGATCGCCGAGCAGGGCCAGTTGCTTGGCGCCGACAAGATCCGCTGGTATGCGCAGGCCGACACCGGCGGACTCGATGCCGCGTATTTCGTGCGCGTGCGCCTGGTATTCGGCGCGACGTTCCGCGATCTCAACGCGCAGGAGCGCAAATCCTTTCCCGCCGGCGGCGTGCGCCTCGGCGACGTGGTCGGCGAAAGCCCGGCCTCGCGCGCCAACCTGCGCCCCGGCGACATCATCACCGCGCTCGACGACGCGCCGGTGAAAGATCGTGCGAATTTTCAATCGCTGCTGCGCGAGCACATGGGCCGCACAGTCGAGCTCAACCTTGCCCGCGGCACGGAAACGGTGCAGCGCAAGGTCCAGCTCGGCCGCACCTTCGGCGAGACACCCTAGACGCTGCGCTATGCCGCGACGCACGGCCTGCCCTGTTCCGGGCAGGCTGCACGAGACCCCCGACGTAGTTGGCGTTCTGCCTGAAAAAGCCGCGTCTGCCTCGAATAAATTCACCGCATTGCCAGTGACTTAGCCCAGACACCACCGCTGGCACAAAAACTGTTGTGACTGGCTCGACTATCCCAGAGGAGTCGGGTCATGGCGCGTAAGACAACGAACGGAACGGCGGCCACCAAGGTCGCTGCCAGCAAGTCCCCCACCGCACGCAAGAGCACGCGCAGCAAGGCCGCCTCGACAACGGGCGCTTCCGCGAAGAAATCCACCGAGATCAAGCCGCGCCGTGCCGGCACGCTGTCCGACACCGCGAAGAAACTCCGCTCGGCCAAGGTACTGGTGCCGCTGGCGGTAGCGGTCGGGGTCGGTCTGGCCGCCGTGCGCAAGATGCTCGCGTCATCGAGCGCCGACAAGAAGGTACTGCCGCGCATTGCCAAGGAAGTGTCCCCTCGCTTCAGCGAAGCAGTCAGCGCGCTGGCCGAGCTCGGGCGCGAGCTGCGCGCCAAGATCCGCTGAGAGGTCTGTCATGAAAGCACTAGTACTTATTGCTCTGTGCTGCGGTGCCGCCGCGGCATCGGCCCAGACCGGGTCGTCGGATGGCTTGCGTCAGGTCGAATACCCCAGTCCGCGCGGTGACCTCATCGTGCGCTATGGCCAGCCCGCGGCGAAGCCGGCGGAAGCCAAACCGGCGTTTGCCCAGCTCGACCGCAACGGCGACGGCAGCATCGACGAGAACGAAGCGATCGCCTACCACACGCTCGCCAATGATTTCGAGTTTGCCGACAAGAACCGCGACATGCGCATCTCCCAGCGCGAATTCGACCGCTGGTAAGCGCCGTCCGAAACCCCAGTAGGAACCCCGTTATGAAAACCATCAAAACCTTGATATTGATCGCTGCCCTCGCGCTGCCGGGCGTGGCCGCAGCGGCCAACCGTCACGATGCGGAACTCGCCATGACCGCCGCGCAAAGCGCGCTGGACGCGGCCGAACGCGCCGGTGCGGCGCAGTTCGCGATGTCTGACCTGACCACCGCGCGCAGCGACATGGCCCGTGCGCAGGGTCTTGCGAACGACGGCGACTGGACCGACAGCATGCTCGCGTCGGAAAAGACCCGCGCCGACGCGAATCTCGCCGAAGCGCGCAGCCGCCAGGCCCGCGCCGAGGCGACCACCGAAGAAGTCGAAGCGGCGGTGCGCACGCTGCGTATCGAACTCGGCCGCGCAGGAGGCTAAGCCATGAAAATCCGCCATCTCGTACTCGCCGTTTCTTCCACCATCCTGCTCGGCGCCTGCGCCAGCACACCGCGTGGTCCCGCACCGGAAATCGTGCGTCTGCAGTCCGAACTGCAGCGTCTGCACAACGACCAGCGCATTGCCTCGACTGCCCAGGTCGAGCTGACCAAGGCCGATGACGCGGTCTCGACGCTGGTCCGTGACGGCCGCCGCCTCGATCGCGAACTGTTCGACCACGGCGTCTACATTGCCGACCGCCTCGTCAAGACCGCCGAAGCCGAAGGCATGGCACGCTTCGCGGAGCAGCATGCGCAGAATCTCGGCCGCGAACGCGAGCAGCTGCTGTCCGAAGCGCGCTCGCGCGACCTCGCTATCGCGCGTGCCGACATCTCGGCCGCCCGCGCTGACGTCTCGGCGGCAACGGCCGCCGCGCAGCTGGCCGAACAGCGTGCCAACGACGAGCGCATCGCCGCGACCGAAGCGCGCATGGATGCACAGGCGGCGCGCGCGCAACTGGCCGAACTGCAGGCCAAGGAAACCCAGCGCGGCATGGTCGTGACGCTCGGCGACGTCCTGTTCGAAACCGACCGCTCTGAACTCAAGCCCGGCGCCGCGCGCAGTCTCGACCAGCTCGCCCTGGCCCTGCGCAGCGACGATCGCGGCAGCGTCGCGATCGAAGGCCATACCGATTCGACCGGTTCGCGCGAGCACAACGTCGACCTGTCGCTGCGCCGCGCGCAATCGGTGCAGAGCTACCTCGTCGGCCACGGAGTCAACCCGGCGCGCATCAGCGCGCGCGGCATGGGCCCGGACTTCCCGGTCGCCGACAACGGCAGCACCGGCGGCCGCCTGCAGAATCGCCGCGTCGAGGTGATCGTGCAGAACACCGTCGCGATTCGTTAGTTTTCGCTGCATCGCAAAAACAAACGGCGCCGGAAACGGCGCCGTTTGTTTTTGATTTGAACCAACGCGATCAGAACGTACCAAAGCCACCAGCCTTGCTTGTGGAGCCCCCTTGAGTCAAGGGGGTGAAGCGTGATCGCTCAGAACCGCAGGTTCTGATCGCTCTGAGCGCCCTACGGGCCGGATCGGCCAACGCAACGCGTTGGCCAGGGTTGTGGAGATCTGGTGTAAGGCAACGCAGCCGTGCTCTGGAGTCTGGCGACCTCGTTCAGTGACTCAGTGATGCCCGTACGTACCGCCGCCCTTTCCGTCCGGCAACACGACGCGCACGTTCTGCATCATGCCTTGGTCCTCGTGGTCGAGGATGTGGCAGTGCAGTACGTATTCGCCGATGTAGCGCTCGTAGCGCGTGCGCACGTAGACGTCGAAACCGGCTTTGATCCACAAGGTGTCTTTCCAGGTGCCCTTGAGGCCGTCGTACGACGTGTCGCCGCTGCCGGGCACGCTGACGTCCTTGTTGCCGTTCTTGGTGTCGAGGACGCGGTCGATCTGGAAAGGATTGACGTGGATGTGGAACGGGTGGTTGCCGCTGATCGAGGTCAGCTTCCATTCCTCCACGCGGCCGAGGATCAGCTGGCGCGCTTCCTTCGGGTTGTAAGGGGAATTGTCGACCTGGAAATTGGTGACCTTCTTCGTCGGATCCGCCGGATCGGGGACCGAGACGATGCTGAACTGCATTTCCTGGCCCGGCTTGCCGTCCTGGTTGGTCAGCTCGCTTTGCGGAATCGTCGGATGCGGCACGAATGCGTCGAAGTGCAGGCCGTTGGCGAGATCGCTCTTGACCTTGCCCACGATGGAAGCATCCTGCGTCGCGTCGGCCATCGCGCTGAGCGCCTTGATCACGTACGGCTGTGGATCGCCGGCTACGTCAGTGCCCTTGCCTACCGCGACCTTGCCGAGCAGCTGGCGGCTTTCGGCGGTCCAGCTCACGGAGGAATCCGCGGTGGCGTCGGCATCGATGACGCAGTAGTCGCCGGCTTCCGGGAATACCACGAGCACGTCGCTGCGATAGCCGGGCTGCAGCACGTTGCTGCTCTTGCGGATGGCCTGGGTGTGGGTCAGTCCGTCGCTGGCGATTTCGAACTGCGGCAATGCGTCGCCGGTGCAGTTCGCGTCGATCCAGCTCTGCTGCTCGGCCACGGCAAGGCGGTCGAACGCCTTCGCATCGCCCTTCATCTTCTTGAATTGCAGGTTGACGCTGTTGCGCACGCCCGCATGCACGACGCGCCAGCGCTCGATTGCACCGGCCTTGGCGTCGGCGAAGGTCGGCAGCACCTGACCGTTGATGCTGGTATAGCGGCCCGACTCGGTCCAGCTGGTCTGGCCGAACTGGTCGTCATAGCGCGTGATCTGGCCGAGATCGCCTTCGTCGCAGACCCAGGCGACGACGACCTGCTTGCCGTCCTTCTCGACCGTGCGCGTCTTGATCTTGCCGGTCTCCTTGTCGCGACAGGCGTACTGCACCTGCTGCAGCTGCACCACGCGTTCGGTGACGCGCTCGCCCTTCTCCACCAGCAGTGTGTCGATGTCGCCGTTGTGCTGGTCGGTCGGACGGCGGTTGCCGCGCACGATCAGCGTGCCGGCCATGCCGCTGGCGACCTGCAGCGCGGTCGAACCGTGCATGTGCGGGTGATACCAGAACGTGCCCGAGGGATGGTCCGCCGGGATGTTGTACTCGTATTCGAACTTGACGCCCGGCAGCAGCGCGATCAGCACGTTGTCGCTGTTGCCCGACGGGCTGACCCAGAGACCGTGCGAATGCAGGTTCGTGCTGTTGAAGCAGTGCGGTGTGTTGATGCTCGGGATGTTCTTGGCGCAGTCGGGCTCTTTCGGCAGCTTGTTGTTGAGCGCGATGCGCACGGTCTCGCCGGGCTGGATCTCGATCAGCGGGGCGACGAACGGAATCTTGGGATCGGTGCCAGGACTGCGGTAGGAACGCAGCTTCACGCGGTCGTCCTTGCCGGTAGCCGGGTTGAAGATGGTCGACTCGGTGAAGTCGATGTCGAGCTCAAGCTTCGCCTCGTGCGGCGCGACCGCCGGCAGGCGCTTGCCGTGCAGGCTTTCCAGACTTTCGGCGACGGCGCCCTTGCGCACCATCTCGGCCGCGCGCTTGATCTGCGCCGCCACCGGCGGCGCGTCGATGCGATCGGCGGCCTGCGCCGTCACCGCCCCCGCCAACAGCAGGGCTGGCAATACGCGGCGCACCAACGTGTATTTCACCCGCGCAGCGTCACGCCGCGTACTGAACGCACCGGTCGATCTCATCTGGATTTTCCCCTTGAAACGATTCGAATCCGGCGCCCGGCAAACCCATTGCGATTCGCTGCGACGCCACCCCTCTCACGTTGCCGAGAACGGGAATTTCGCCCCCTTCTCCGACGGCCCCCTGGAGCGCGACAGAAAGCAGTTTCCGCAGCCTGCCGTCGCTTTGCCACGCTAACACAATCGTGATTTTGCGACAAAAGCTATCAGCGTCCGTTGCCGGCTCCGCCAGCAGTCGCGCGAGGTCAGCGCCGGAAGTCCTCGTTGAGCACGACCGAGGTCGACACCGACGCGACCTCCTCCTGCCCCGCCAGCCAGTCGCGCAGCGCGTTCAGCGCCGCGATCGAACCGGCGCTCGCGCTCAGGAGCAGGTCGACCTCGCCGCCGAGCGAGCAGCAGCGTTCCAGTTCCGGCCGTTCGCGCAGGCGGCGGATCAGGCCGGTTGCCGGTGTGAGTCGCAGGCGCAGGCAGAAGTAGGCCTGGATCGACGTCTCCGGCTGCGGCCAGGCCACGTCGGCGCGGTAGCCGCGTATCACTCCGCTGCTCTCCAGCCGCGCGACGCGCTCGCGCACCGAACTGCGCGCCAGTCCCACGCGCGCCGCGATCGTCTTCAGCGGCAGGCGCGCATTGCGGTACAGCAGTTCGAGCAGCAGGCGGTCCTTCGTGTCGATGGCGTGCATGGCGGGTCCACGGCTGAAGTGGCGGCGTCCAGGGCCGAATGGGCGGCGGCGGCCGGGGCTGCGATCGCGTCCAATGGCACCGGCGCCCTGACTGTCGCGCGGACGGCGGGCGCTGTCATGCCGTAACCGTCGCAGCGCGCGGCGATTTCGGTATGAGACGACGGGTTTGTGACACAGGCGACGGGATTATTGGGCGCGGTTGTCGCGCGCGGGGGCACCGACATTTCGGCATTGCGCGCCACAGCGCAGGCCGGCGTATTTTTTCATACAATTTATGGATTTTTGTCTCATTAAACTTTTTCATTGAGCCATACCCATTCGCACGGTTTTCGCTGCGAATATGACAATACGGCAACGGCGCCGACTCCTAGATTTGCCGCCGCACGGGCAAAGGCCATCACGAGCCGGCCCGGCACGGGGAATCCGCACATCTGGGAGGGAATGTCATGCTTCGTACTGCACGTCATCGATCCATCGTTTTCGGCGCGGCGCTGCTCGCCGCGGTCCTTCTGCCTTCGGCGAGCCACGCCGACGGCACAGCAGCGCCGCCCGGCGGCACGGCGAAATCGGCTTCGGTCGAAGCCATCGCCACCGCGCCGCATCGGCATCGCGAGCAGAAGCTCGGCGCCGCGCAACGCCCGCCGGCGTCCGCGCTGCGCGAACTGCACCGCTCCGACTACGACCTGCCCGACGCGGCGGCGCTGCGGCTGTCGCGGCCGTCTGCGCCCGACAGCGGGCTCAAGGCCGCCTGCAACAGCGCGCAGTTCGCGAGCCTCAGCGGTACCGCGCTCGTCAACGCGGTCAAGGCGGCCGACAGCGAATGCATCAACAGCCTGTTCGCCTTGTCCGGCAACACCGCGTATTCAACGTTCCGCGAAGCACAGATGGTCAGCATCGCGACCGCGCTGCAAGGCACGGCGGCGAGCTACAACGGCAGCAACAGCGGCAGCGCGCTGCAGCTGATCCTGTTCCTGCGCGCGGGCTACTACGTGCAGTACTACGATCCGGCCACGATCGGCAGCTACGGCACGGCACTGCGCAACGCGGTGCGGCCGGCGCTCGACGCGTTCGCCGCCAACGCGAACTTCGGCCTCGTCAACGACGCGCACGGCGAAGTGCTCGCCGAGTACATGACACTGCTCGACAGCGCCGGCGAAAACGCGCGCTATCTGACCGTCGTCAAGCGCGTGCTCGGCAGCTACAACCCAACCACGTATGCGCCCTACTTCTGGATGAAGTCGGCGACGAACAACGCCTTCATCGTGCTGTTCCGAGGGCACTACGACGCGAGCTTCGTCAGCCTCGTACAGTCCGACACTTCGATCGTCGACACGCTGTACACCTTCGCCAACACGCACTTCAGCCGGCTCGGCCAGGACGACAGCTATCTCGTCGCCAACGCCGGCCGCGAACTCGGCCGCTTCCTGCAGTACGGCGGCAGCCTGCAGACGCTCGCCCGCTCGCGGGCGAAAGCCCTGCTCGACCGCAGCGCCGTGACCGGCACGACGGCGCCGCTGTGGGTCGCGCTCGGCGAGATGGTCGACTATTTCGACAAGGCCAACTGCAGCTACTACGCGCTATGCGATTTCCAGCAGCGCCTGTCCGCCGCGGTACTGCCGATCAGCCACTCCTGCAGCGCCACGCTGCGCCTGCGCGCGCAGTCCATGAGCCAGGCCGAAATCAGCAGTGCCTGCGCGACGGTCGCCGGGCAGGAGAACTACTTCCACCAGCAGGTCGCGAGCAATCGCGTGCCGGTCGCCAACGACAACAACAGCGCGCTGGAAATGGTCGTGTTCGACAGCAGCGACGACTACGGCACCTACGCCGGCGCGCTGTTCGGCATCGACACGAACAACGGCGGCATGTATCTCGAAGGCGATCCGTCCGTCGCCGGCAACCAGGCGCGTTTCATCGCCTATGAAGCCGAATGGGTGCGGCCGACGTTCGAAATCTGGAACCTGACCCACGAATACGTGCATTACCTCGACGGCCGCTTCGACATGTACGGCGATTTCTCCGCGGCGATGGCGCAGAAGACCGTCTGGTGGGTCGAAGGCTTCGCCGAGTACATGTCGTACGGCTACCGCAACCTCGCCTACCGCGATGCGGTCAGCGAGGCCGCGGCCGGCACCTATGCGCTGAGCACCGTGTTCCAGAACGACTACAACAGCGGCACCAACCGCGTCTACCGCTGGGGCTATCTCGCCGTGCGCTTCCTGTTCGAGAAGCACCGCGGTGACGTGAGTTCGATCCTCGGCTATTTCCGCCCCGGCAACTACAGCGGCTACGCGAGCTTCATGGCCGGACTCGGCACGCGCTACGACACTGAGTTCCGCGGCTTCCTCACCTGCGTCGCAAATCCGAACGGCAGTGGCTGCGGCGGCAGCGCGAACCAGCCGCCGACGGCGAACTTCAGCTTCGTCGCGAACGGTCTCGTCGTGAACTTCAGCGATGGCTCCAGCGACAGCGACGGCAGCGTCGTGTCGCGCCGCTGGACCTTCGGCGACGGCAGCAGTTCGACCGCGACCAGCCCGGCGAAGACCTATGCGAGCGCCGGCAGCTACAGCGTCGTGCTGACCGTGACCGACGACGACGGCGCCACGCACAGCATCACGCGCAGCGTCACGGTCACCGCACCGTCCGGCGGTGGCGAATTGAGCAACGGCGTGGCCCGCACCAATCTCTCCGCTGCGCAGAACGCCATGCTGGCCTTCACGATCGACGTGCCGGCCGGCGCGACCAACCTGCGCATCGCCCTGAGCGGCGGCACTGGAGACGCGGACCTGTATGTACGCTTCGGCAGCGCGCCGACGACGAGCGTGTATGACTGCCGTCCCTACCTCGGCGGCAACGCGGAAACCTGCACCGTCGCCACACCGCAGGCTGGCCGCTATCACGTGATGCTCAACGCGTACACCGCGTTTTCCGGTGCGACGCTCGTCGCGAGCTTCACGCCACCGGCCGGCCTGCCCGAATGCGCCGGCAGCGACGTGCGCGTGCTCGGCAAGAACTGCCAGCGCAGCAACATGGCCGCGGCCCAGGGCAACTATGCATATTTCTACGTGCAGATCCCGGCCGGCACGAGCCAGCTGCGCATCCGCAGCAGCGGCGGCAGTGGCGATGCGAACCTCTACGCGAACGCGGCGACCTGGGCCACGACGGGCAACTATCAGCAGCGTTCGATCAACGCCGGCAACGGCGAAACGCTGACGATCGCGAATCCGCCGGCGGGCTACTACTACGTCAGTCTGCATGCCGCGACAGGGTTCAGCGGCGTGACGATCAGCACGGAGTTTTAGGCTATCGTCCACATTTTTCCACTGTGAAGACGAACACCATCCCCACCCAACCCTCCGGCCCGTAGGGCGTGCAGGGCAACCAGAACCTTCGGTTCTAAAGGGTTGCCCTGCACCCCCTTGAAGAGGGCTATTCTCCTTCCCCTTCAAGGGGAAGGCTGGGATGGGGATGGTGTCCTCAGACTCCCTCAGTTCCCAACGGTTGCCGTGTACCGCATTAAGGGCTTTTTACGGCCTATGCGGTTTGACTTGGCATTTTGTTAGATGCTTTTCAGCGTTTCTGTCCGACATTGGCCTCGAACGCCTGCCCGGCTTCGCGCGCGACGGCGGGATCGCCGGCATGCAGCAGACCCCCGCGCAGCGCCGCGCCGAGCGCGGCCCGCGGCGCGACGACGACTTCGGAGGTCTGGTCCTCGCTGACCAGCAGCAGCATGCGCCGGTCGCTGCCGCGGTCGCGCAGCAGCGCGTTGCCCAGGCGCAGCATCGCGTCGACGTCGTACCAGTCACCGTAGTTTTCCGCGTTGACGCTCCAGCGCTTGCCGTCGGCATAGGCGTTCAGCACGTAGCGTCCGCCGGTGTCATCGTCGTCGGGCGGGATCTCCTCGAACACCACGCCGGCCAGATCACCCGCGGCGGTGGCGGCGAGTTCGCGCAGCAGGGCGTCGTGCTGATTCGGGAAGCTGCCGGTTTCGACGTCGAACCAGACCAGCAGGCCGGCGGCGCGCAGGACCGATTCCGGCCGCACGGGATCCTCGTCGATATCGCTCCAGTCGCTGCCGGCCAGCATGCCGAAGCCGGCCTGTTCGAGCTTCGCGCGTACCGCTTCGACGGCCGGCGATGGCTGTGCTGCCGCGGATTTCGGCGAAGTCGCTGCGGGCACGGCTGGAACCGTTTTCATGTGCTCAGGCAAAGCGACCGTCTGCACGCGCACGCCGGGCACGATCTTTTTCGGCCGGCTCGCCGCCGCGGCGGCATCGCCAGTGTTCGACGGCGACGCCGTTTCGCGATCGCAAGCGCCCAGCAACAACAGACCCGCCATCAACACACATAGCCGCATGGACCGCTCCATCAATCGGACGGCGCATAGGCTAACGGCTTTGCGCGTCGGCGGCCTCGCAAATCCGTCAAACGCGGCAGCCCCGTGACTGCTCGCGTATGATGCGCGGCCCTTCGCGCGGCGGCGGCCATGTCCTCAGTTCCCGTCACCCCTGAAAGCCTCGTCGTCATCGGCGGCGGACCGGCCGGCCTCATGGCCGCCGAAGCCGCCTGCGCCGCCGGTGTGCCGGTGCATCTGTTCGACGCGATGGGTTCGGTCGGACGCAAGTTCCTGATCGCCGGCAAGGGTGGACTCAACCTCACCCATTCGGAACCCTTTGTGGATTTTGTCGCACGCTTCGGCGCGCGTGCCGATGCGGTGCGGGAGTGGCTGAGCGGGTTCGACGCCGACGCGCTGCGCGCATGGGCGCGCGGCCTCGGCGTCGAGACCTTCGTCGGCAGTTCGGGCCGTGTGTTTCCCCAGGATCTGAAAGCCGCGCCGCTGTTGCGCGGCTGGGTGCGCCGCCTGCGCGAGCGCGGCGTGCAGTTCCATGTGCAGCAGCGCTTCGTCGGCTGGGACACGCACGGCCATCTGCGCGTGCGCGACCGCGATGGCGTCGAGCACACCATCGCGGCCGGCGCCTGTGTGCTCGCACTCGGCGGCGCGAGCTGGCCGGTGCTCGGCTCCGATGGCGCGTGGGTTGCGCCGCTGGCGGCGCGCAGCATCGATATCGCGCCGCTGCAGCCGGCGAACTGCGGTTTCGATGTCGACTGGTCGGCGCATTTCGCGAACCGTTTCGCCGGCGCGCCGATCAAGCCGGTCGCGCTGCACTGGACGCGCGAGGACGGCCATGTGGCGACACGCCAGGGCGAGTTCGTGATCACCGGCGGCGGCGTCGAAGGCAGCCTGATCTATGCCGCTTCGGCCGACCTGCGCGAGACGATCAACCGCGAAGGCGTTGCCGGGATCTCGCTCGACCTCGCGCCGGGACAGACGCAGGTCCAGCTGCAACGCGATCTGGACAAACCGCGCGGCAGCCGCTCGGCCAGCGAGCACCTGCGCCGCCAGGCCGGCCTCGCCGGCGTCAAGGCGGGACTGATCTACGAAGTACTCGGCAAGCACGCGCTCGACGACACCGATCGGCTCGCCGCGACGATCAAGTCGCTGCCGCTGCAACTGCGGCGCGCACGGCCGGTCGCCGAAGCGATCAGCACGGCCGGCGGCGTGCGCCTCGAAGCGCTGGACGACCAGATGATGCTGCGCGCCCTTCCCGGTGTGTTCTGCGCCGGCGAAATGCTCGACTGGGAAGCGCCGACCGGCGGCTACCTGCTGACGGCGAGCATGGCCAGCGGGCGCATCGCCGGCCTCGGCGCCGCGCGCTGGCTGCGCGACCGGACCACGAAATCCACCCTCGCCTGAGCGCCCGTCGGGCAGTTACGGCTTACGTTGTCATTTTTCTGCTCGCGATCGGAGCCGAGAATCCGTCGTGCCCGTTCCCCAGCAAACCGGCCGCGATGCAGCGCCAGAACAGGAAAAATTTCAATCAAATAGCGTACTAACGTGAGATGCCGGCTTACCTGAAGCGTGCCGGCGCCAGGGTTAGCGCCTGGTTTTCACGCTGCGCCGCAACAAGCTCTCCGTAGTGTGATCGCGCTCGCAAGTCCCGAAAGAGAATTTGTTGACAACGTTGTCAACGGCGCGCACTGTAGGCCCCGCGTCGGGCTGGCGGCATCTGCCGTCGACACGGAAGTCGCCGCGAAATGCGGCGGAACGCTGGCGGGGATCGCCGGCCTGGATGAAGCCACGACGCTGCGGCGAAGACCGCGCATCCGGCGTTGCGCCGAGTACGGCACAGCGCACCACGGAAGGAACCGCCGACCGCGAAGCTGTGGCGAGCGGCAGAACCAGGCCTGGCCGGGTTCGATGACAGCAGTGCGGGGGCACTGACCGTAAGGATAGGGATGCACCAGTGGATCTGTCGCCGCAGTCGATGTGTCCGGGGAGGGCATGTCGGTACTGCCATTGCGCCCGGACCCGTTCCGGAGCGGCGATGGCGGCAGTGGCTTGTCGCGCGGCCTTCCCGCATGGGAATCGTCGCCGGCGTGCGCCGGGTCCCTGAAGCCGCCCGCACGAAGCCAGCCCCCTGCCGCTGCCGCCTGCGCTGTCGCAGCCTCGCTTCTCCCCGGTTTCGCTCTCCGCACTCACTCGCAACGGAGTCAAGGACATGCGCTTCCGATCGGCCTTTACCCATCTGCTTCTCGTAGCACTTTCCACAACCGCGTGGACCGCGTCCGCGCAGACCGCCAACTGCAGCGGCATCGCCGCCTGGAGCCAGTCGGCGATCTACAATCCCGGCGACAAGATGGTCTACCAGAACCGTCTTTACCAGGCCAACATTCCGATCTGGAACGCGCCGCCGACGCATTGCCCCAGCTGCGGCTGGTATGCGGACCTCGGCGCCTGCGGCACCGGACCGACCGACACCATCGCGCCGAGCGTGCCGGCCAATCTCACTTCGCCGTCGCGCACCAGCAGTTCGGTCTCGCTGAGCTGGTCGGCCTCAACCGACAATGCCGGCGGCAGCGGCGTCGCAGGCTATGACGTCTACCGCGGCACCACGCTCATCGGCAGTCCGACCGCGACCACGTATACCGACAGCGGTCTCGCCGCGAACACCAGCTACACCTATCGCGTACGTGCCCGCGACGGCGCAACGAATGCCTCGGCGCAGTCGTCCCCGCTGACCGTCACCACCAATCCCAACGGCGGCACCTGCTCGACCGTGCCCTCGGTACCGGCCGGACTGACTTCGCCGTCGCAGACCAGCAACAGCATCAGCCTTGGCTGGGGCAGCGTCGCCGCGGGTCCGAACTGCACGATCTCGTACCGCGTGTTCCGCGGGGGTGCGCAGCAGGGCGAAGTGGCGACGAACAGCTTCACCAACAGCGGCCTGAATCCCGACACCAACTACAGCTTCACGGTTGCCGCGGTCAGCCAGGCCGGCGCGTCGGCGCAGAGCGCGCCGGTCACGGCACGCACGCGGCCCGTCATCGTCGGCGGCGCGAAAACCGTACTCGGCTATTTCGTGCAGTGGGGCATCTACGGCCGCAACTATCGCGTCAAGAACATCGACACGAGCAACAGCGCGGCCAAGCTTACCCACATCAACTACGCCTTCGGCAACGTGCGCAACAACCGCTGCGAAGTCGGCCTGACGATTCCGTCGGATCCGAACACCGGCACCGGCGGCGATGCATTCGCGGACTACACCAAGGCCTTCGCCGCAGGCGAAAGTGTGGACAATGTCGGCGACACCTGGGACCAGCCGCTGCGCGGCAACTGGAATCAGCTCAAGAAGCTCAAAGCCAAGTACCCGAACATCAAGGTGCTGATCTCGCTCGGCGGCTGGACGTATTCGCGCGGCTTCTCCAGCGCGGCGCGTCCGGAAAACCGCGTCGCCTTCGTCTCCTCGTGCATCGATGCCTACATCCGCGGCAATCTGCCGGTGACCGACGGTGCCGGCGGCGCGGGCGCGGCGCTCGGCGTGTTCGACGGCATCGATCTGGATTGGGAATACCCCGTGGCCTGCGGCCTGAGCTGCGGCGCGCCCGAGGACAACGCGAACTTCACCGCGCTGCTGGCCGAGTTCCGCCGCCAGCTCAACGCGGTGCGTCCGGGCCTGCTGCTGACCGTCGCGGTCGGCGCCGGCATCGACAAGATCCGCGTGACCGATCCGGGCAACTACCACCAGTACCTGGATTTCATCAACGTGATGACGTACGACTTCCACGGCGCGTTCGATCCGATCACCAACCATCACTCGGCGCTGTACGGCTCGCCGGCCGACCCGTCCACGGGCGACACGCGTTCCTACAATTCGAATGATGCGATCCAGGCCTTCCGCAGTCGCGGAGTCCCGGCGTCCAAACTCAACCTCGGTATCGGCTTCTACGGCCGCGGCTGGACGAATGTCTCCTCGACCAACAACGGCCTGTACCAGACCGGCACCGCCGCGCCGGCCACCTACGAAGCCGGCATCGAGGACTACAAGGTCATCAAGACCAAGTCCGGCAGCCACCACACGGACGCCACCGCGCGCGCGCACTGGCTGCTCAGCGGCAATACCTTCTGGAGCTACGACGATCCGGCGCTGATCTTCGAGAAGATGCAGTACGTGAAGAACCAGAACCTCGGCGGCGCGTTCTTCTGGGAATTCAGCGGCGACGATGCGCAGGGTTCGCTGGCGCAGGCGATCAAGGACGGTTTGCAGTAAATAGTCGAACTCAGCGACATACACGACGGCGGCGCAGGTTTGCGCCGCCGTTTTTGCTTGTGCAAACTGTTCACGCCGACCGGAGCATTGCGGCGCCCATTGTATGGGTCGCGCGCGCGCAGTGCTGAGAGGATCTTCTACCCCGCGTCACTAACACTTGTTGGCATTTGCCAATCCAAGAAGAGGTGACGACCATGAACCGCACCAGGCACACCTGCGCCGCCGTCATCGTAGGCGTATTTTTGTCATTTGCGAGCCTTCCGAGCTACGCGCAACAGGCAGACCCGTTGTTCGGCGTCCTGCCAATCCTGGTCAAGGCCGGCGCCCTCGGCTTCGCGATAATCAGCGTCTACCTTGCCTACATGCTGTTGAAATCGGGCAAGAAATGGGAGGGCTATATTTTCCTGCCCGTCACCTTGGTCGCTTCGCTGATATTCCTGTACGCCGAGTACGTGATGCGGCAAACCGAGGTGACCTTCGTAAGGTATCCCAACGATATCGAGGACTCGGTACCCGGCCCGATCGTCAGGCATAACAGGACGGAACTACGCTTTCAGGACAATGTGATCGAGCGCATCGTCTGCAAAGCGCCGATGGATTTCTCTGTAGACGCGCGCCCACTGCTGAAAGCACGCGAAAAAGCGCTCGCTCGCGCGAGGGAGGCCGAAGCGCGAGCACTGAGGGCTGCGGCGCTGAGTACAACCGCCACCGAGGCGGCAGCAGTCGGCCTCGACGACAGTGCGGGAGGCGCGCCATGAACCGCTTACTTCCCTGGTCACCGGCGGCAGCCTTGCTGCTTGCTGTTTTGCCCGTGGCTCATGCGCAGAGAACCGCACTGGATGTTCGCGTGGATACGGCGCGCCAAGCACGGCTGAGCGGTAACGTCGGCGCCTCGGTCGACGCGCTGACTGCCATCGTCGCGGAAGCACCGGATAATTTCCGCGCTCAATACAACCTGGGCCTATCGCTCGCCGCCGACGCAAGAAATGAGCCGGCGCTGCAAGCACTCAAACAGGCTGAACTGCTGTATGGAGCTCAGGCAGAACCGGACGCCACGATCTACAACACGCTAGGCTGGCAATTGCTGCAGATGGGACAAGCGTCAGAAGCCATCAAATATTTCGAGAAAGGCATGGCCCTAGAAGGCCATCTCCCCGCCAATTCACGTTCGCGGCTGCTCAACAACTATGGCCTTGCCCTGATGCAATCGTTGCGGTATGACGATGCGGAAAAAATGTTCCAACGCGCCAAGACCGAATTCAACAACCCCCTGGCGGCACGGAATCTTGAGCTTATCGCAGCCATCAAGAACGAGGAAGGCCGCTGGGCAGTGATATTCGGCGGCGACGAAAGCAGCGATGCCGCGCAGGACGAAATCCGGAAAGCTTCTGGGGCAGGCGTGACGGGCGGCGACATTGTTTATCGGGAGGGGAGCTTTCGCAGCATCGCTGAATTCAGTAAACGCAGCGACGCCGATGCGGCATTGACGAGACTCAAATCGCTCAGAACAGACGCGTATGTCGTTCGCATGGACAGTTGGTGTCCGGCCGTGAATGTCGTGGACGGACGCAAGACCTGCGAGGATCGCTAAGCACGGGACGTGCTCAGAACATCGCAACTGCGGCCAGTGTCGGGGCTGTAACGGCCCAAAGAATTGCCTAGGCGGGCGGGGCAGTGGCGCTCGCACTTGTGTGAGCGCCATGGCACCGCCCTGCCCCCGACCTTTGGCCCTGTCGGTGCTTCACGCGTCCGCGCTACCCTGGCCGCTTCGCTTTGCTGCGGTATCGCCGTGAATGCTCCTGCCGAAGCGGCGCCCACCGCTTCTTCCCCGCTTGCCCGGGCCGCCTTGCTGATGGTCGCCAGCGCCGTGCTGTTCGGCTTCATGACGGTCACGATCCGCCTCGCCTCCAAGCAACTGCATCCGTTCGAGATCGCGTTTTTTCGCAGCCTGTTCGGTTTCGTCTTTGCCCTGCCGCTGCTGCTGCGCCACGGTCCCGGCTTTCTGCGCACGAACAAGTGGGGCTTCTACGTGATGCGCTGCTGCATCGGCATCGTGTCGATGCTCGCCGGCTTCTGGGCCGTGGTGCATCTGCCGCTCGCGCAGGCGATCTCGCTGTCCTACGCGACACCGCTGTTCGTGACCATCGGCGCGGTGGTGTTCCTCGGCGAAGTCGTGCGCCTGCGGCGCTGGACCGCGGTGCTGCTGGGCTTCATCGGCGTGCTTGTGATCGTACGGCCGGGCGCGGCGGATTTCAGCGCGGTCAGTCTGGTTGCGCTGCTCGCCGCGGCGCTGAGCGGCACCGTCGCGATCAGCATCAAGTTTCTTTCCCGCACCGAGCATCCCGACGCCATCGTGCTGATCACGACCGGGCTATGGGTGCTGCTGTCGCTGCCGGCGGCGATTCCGGTATGGCAGTGGCCGAATGCGGAATCCTGGCTGTGGGTGATACTGGCCGGCGGCTTCGGCACCGTCGCGCATCTGCTGTGGACGCGTGCGCTCAAGCTCGGCGAAGTGTCGGCGTTGACGCCGCTGAGCTTCCTGCAGCTGCCGGTCGTGATCCTGTTCGGCTATTTCCTGTTCGCCGAAAAGCTCGATCTCTGGACCGTCGTCGGCGCAGCCATCATCGTCGGCAGCAACGTCTACATCGCCCACCGCGAAACGCGGCTGGCCCGCCGCGTCATCACCGACAAGGGTGTCGCGAGCGAAACGGCGGTTTGAAGCGCTTGCTCCCTCTCCCTCGGCAGCGCCGGGGGGGTGAGCGGGGAGCCCCTCAGAACCGCAGGTTATGGCACCCCCGAACGCCCAACGGGCCGGAGAGGGCTGGTGCGCGGCCGAACACGCGATCGATGTCGGTCGCGTCGAGCGCGCGCCACTGTCCCGCCGGCAGATCGTCGAGCGCAAGATTGCCGATCTGGAAGCGATGCAGCGCCGCGACGTGGTTGCCGACCGCGGCGAACATGCGGCGTACCTGGTGGTAGCGCCCTTCGTGCAGGGTCAGGCGCGCCAGCCGCGGCTGCAGCGTTTCCATCTGCGCCGGCAGCAGCGGCGTCTTTTCCGATTCCAGCAGCAGGCCGCCGCCGGCGAAGACGGCGGCCTCGTCGCCGCGCAGGTCCTGCGCCAATGTCGCTTCGTAGCGTTTGGGAATATTTGATTTCGGAGAAATGATCCGGTGCAGCAGGCCGCCGTCGTCGGTCAGCAGCAACAGGCCCGAGGTATCCCGATCGAGCCGCCCGACCGGCGACAGCAGCGGATCGCGGTAGCGATAGCGCCGCGGCAGCAGATCGTAGATCAGCCGGCCCGGATCCTTGGTCGAGCAGGTATAGCCGCCCGGCCTTGTGCAGCATCAGCACGAGGCCGGGCGGCGGATCCAGCGGCTCGCCGTCGATACGCACCTGCGAGGGATCGGCGCGCGCGTCTTCGTCCAGCACCGCGCCGTTCGCATCGGTGATGCGGCCGTCGAGGAACCAGCCGGCGATCTCGCGCCGGCTGCCGTAGCCGAGATTGGCGATGAGGCGCAGCAGTTTCATGGGCGTGGTCCCTGTGCCTGGATGACCTTGAATCCCTGCGCGTCGGCGAGCACCTGCAAGCGCGTGAACTGGCGCTGCAGTTCCTGCTCGTAGGGCAGATGCCGGTTTGCGACCAGCAGCAACCGGCCGTCGCCCGCCAGCGCGGCGGCCGCGGCGCGGATGAAGGCGCGGCCGAGTTCGGGCTGGTCCGCGCGGCCCTGGTGGAACGGCGGGTTGGTCACGATGAAGTCGTAGCGCTGCGGCAGGCCACGGGCGACGTCGTGCCAGAAAAACTGCGCTGTCGGCGCGACCGGCAGGGCCGTTGCACAGCGCGCCAGATTTTCGCGCGCCAGTTCCAGCGCGCGCGCCTCCGCCTCGTACAGGTGAATTTCAGAAATTTGTGGACAACGCTGCATCACTTCGCAGGACAGATAGCCGTAGCCCGCGCCGAGGTCGGCGCCGCAGCCGGCGAGATACGGCGGCAGGTGCGCGGCGAGCAGGGCCGAGGCCGCGTCGATGCGATCCCAGGCAAACAGCCCCGGACGGCTCAGGAAACGGCCGTCGGCGATGAGCCGCGGTGCTTCCTCGTCCTTCCAGCGCTGCGCCAGCGCGCCATCGATGCGTGCCGCGTCGACGCGCAACCAGAACACGCGGCATTTGTGCTTGGACAGCTGCGCCACGGGACCTGCCAGGGCTTCGAGATCCGCCTGGATCGCCCGCGCGCCTTCGTTGTTGGCCACACTCGCGAGCACCAGTCCGCCCGGCGTGGCGTGTTCTAGCGCCCGCACCAGCAGCGCGCGCGCTTCGCCGCGCTGGCGCGGCGGCAGCACCAGCACCGCATCGAAGCGTCCGACCGCCTGCGCGGTCACGTCCACGCCGTGCAGCGGCAAGGCATCGGCGAAGGGGCGGAAGCTCTGCTCGGCCACGATGGCCACGGTCGTATGCAAGGAGCGGAACTGCTGCAGTCCCTGTCCGTTGCGCGCACGCAGAAACAGCAGCCGGGCCGGCGGCGTCAGCGCGCCGTCGAGAAACGGCAGAAACAATGCCTGCAAGGCCGAATCGTCCACGGCTCCCCTGATCGATGCGCGCGCAGCCGGTGGCGCGGGCGCGTAGGGTAGCCCAGACCGGCATCACGCCGGGCAGGCTTCAGCTCAGGCTAAGCTCCAGGCTAGTGGACTGCACTGGCCGGTGCAGCCACCTGTCAGGGAGTGATCGATGTCTTCTCGTCTTCTGCGTGTGCTGCCGGCGGTGTTCGTCATTGCCGCCTGCGGCCCGGCGCCACCGCCCATAGCCACCGCTCCCAACCTGCCGGCCAGCGCGCCAGTGAGCTGCCTCGCGACGCTGCCCGCGACAGCGCTGGTCGCGCCGGCGGCCTCGCTGTACGCCCAGGAGTTCGCCGCGGCCCCGCTCGACGCGGCCGGGCTGCGCTGCATCGCCAGTGTCTGGGGCGACACGCGCTTCGCCTCGCCGGAAACCCACGACAGCCGCTATGCCGCGATCCAGGCGGCGCACGGCGAGGACAAGGACCTGCGCTGGGCCACGGTTGCGCACGAACGCGTGCAGTTGCTGCGCATTGCCCAGGGCACCGCGGCGACCACGTGGCTGCTGCGCATCGATACGGGCCTGGCCATGGAAGGCAGCCGCTATGACCTGATCTTCACTACCGATACGCACGGCACGCTGCGCGATCAGATGCTGGTCGGCGTCGAAGGCGTGCAGTACCGGCGCGACGTCGATCTGCGCAGTCCGGCCCAGTTCACCGTGCTCGAAAACAGCGGCCGCGCGCAGCAGAGCGTGCCGGACTACAACGCCGCGTTCCGCATCGACGACAGCGGACGCCTCTCGCACGACGCGAACGGCACGACCGTCGCGCTTGATCCCGCGGCCGTCAACAGTTCGGCCGCAGCCGACGACGGTGCGCAGACGCAGCGCAGTGAAAGCGCGACCTCGATCGAAGCAGTGGAAGGCGCCCCCGGCGACACCGAGGCGATACGCCGCCTGCTGTTCTCCGATTCCGGCGTCATCGAGGAAGTCGTGCAGAAACAGACGCTCGCCGACGGCAGCCTGGCCGTGCTCGCGGTCGGCCGCACGGACATCGCCGGGCTGGTGCTGTACATCTTCCGTCCACACGCAGCCGGCGCGAACCGGCGCACCGAATATTACGTCTCGAGCATGACCTTTCCGGAACCCAGCCAGGCGCTCGGCGGCGAACTCGGCGCCGTGAGCTGGAAAGCCGCGAAGGACAGCGTCGCGATCGCGCTGCCGATGCGCTACGAATTTCCGCGCGACGGCGGCAACGCGGAAACCGGCGAGCCCGCGAGCCGCGCCGTCGACCGGCAATTGCATGCGCGCCTCGATCTGGCGAGCGGCGATCTGCAACGCACCGACGAATGATTCCGGCGTGCCGTTTTGGCGTCCGCATCAACGCTGCGGCGCAAGACGCGACCGGGACCTAGCGCACGCGCCGTGGCTCTATCGCCTCGACGCTCCACTCGATCAGCTGCGTGAGCACGGTGATGTCGACAGCGGCCAGGGATTTCAGATACAGGCAGCATTTGCCGGTCTTGTGCTTGCCGAGCTTCGCCAGCAGGTCTTGCCGCTGCTTGTCGTAGTCGTCCATGAGATAGAGCGTCAGGTCGTTCTTTCGCGGCGCGAACGCGATGGCGGGCCAGTCGCCGTCCTTGCCGTTCGCGTAGTGAACGCGATACTGGCCGAAGCCGACGATGCCGGTGCCCCAGATGACGGCTTTCTCGCCGGTCGCCTGCTGCATGAGCTTGGCCACGGTCGCGCAATCGGCGCGGCGCGCGGGATCGCTCACGCCGGCGAGAAATTCCTCGAGCGTGGTCTTCGTCGGCTGGGTCTTGGCTTCGGACATGGGCGGCTCCAGCGTTGAGGCAGCGGCAGAGGACAGTACGGCGCAACCCTACGCGCGGCATCGCACCCGCCGCAAGCGCGGCACGCAGCGCTGGCCTAAGATGCTTGAACCATCACTGCGGAGTGCGCCATGGACATGCCCAAGCCCGGCCCCGAACACGCCCGCCTGGCCGCGCTCATCGGCAGCTGGGAAGGCGAAGAACAGCTGCAGCCGTCGCCGTGGGGACCGGGTGGCACGGCCACCGGCCGTGGCGTGTATCGCAGCGTCACCGACGGCATGGCGATCGTGCAGGACTACGAAGAAGAAAAAGACGGCGCCATTGTCTTCAGCGGCCACGGCGTGTTCACGATCGACCCGGCCAATGGCGACGTACTCTGGTGGTGGTTCGACAGTATGGGCTTCCCGCCCGATGGCCCGGCGCGCGGACGCTGGGACGGCGACACGCTCATTCTCAACAAATCCACTCCGCGCGGGGACGGGCGCTACCGCTACCGCCTGAACGGCGACCGCTACGAATTTTCGATCGAGAACCGCTTTGCGGACCAGGAGGATTTTTCCCTGTTCATGAAGGGCAGCTACGAACGCCGCTGACTGGCTTGCGATGGCCCGCAGGACGTGACGATCCGTGCAGTCGCAGGCTGCGTTGCGTGCCTCGTGCACTGTGTAACCCCGCGATGGCCGCGTTGCGCCACCGGCCGATAGTGCGTCACGAAAAAGCCACGATTCGTGCCGTTCACGGCCAGCATCGCGCGCGAGCCTGAGTCCCCGCTCCGCTGCCGGCTACCGACGCCATGACCGACGCTCTGCTTCCGCGCACACCGACGCCGGCGCGGCGGCGCTTCCTCGCCGAGGTCGGCGGCCTCGGACTCCTGTTCGCCTGCGCGCCGCTGCTGCGCGCCGCGCCGCGCCTGGCCGCCGCCAGCGACGTGCGGCGCTGGCTGGACCAGGTCGAAACCCTGTCGCGCCGTCTGCGCGAAAGCGCGCTGACCAGCCTGCAGTGGCGCAGCGAGATCGACGCCGTGAACACGGCGACGCCGCTGGCCGAATACCTGCCGCAACTGCAATTCGATCGCGCGCTGCAGGCCATGCGGCGCGCGGGCAAGGATCCGGCGAAGACCTTCATCCGCCTCGGCGACATCGACGGCGGCCCGGCGCAGGCCGCGTTCGCCGCCGCGTATTTCGTGTTCGCCAAGGGCCAGGTCATCACGCCGCACGGCCATCGCGGCATGGTGTCGGCGCACGCCGTGGTCAGCGGCCGGCTGCACGCGCGCACCTACGACCGGCTCGACCGGGACGGCGATGCGCTGCTGCTGCGGCCGCGGCTGGATACGCAGGCACAGCCCGGCTTCAGTGCCGCGATCAGCGCGAGCGAAGGCAACGTGCACTGGTTCGTCGCCGAACGCGACGCCTCGGCGACGCTCGACGTGATCGTGCAGGACGTCGACGCGAACGGCCGCGAGTTCGCGATCGAACTCGTCGATCCGCTCGCCGCGAAACCCGACGCGGACGGCACGATCCGCGCGCCGCTGATCAGCTGGGACGAGTCGTCGCGGCGCTATCAAGGCGTCGCCGGCTGAGCATCGCCGTCACAACGCCTTCGCCATTGCCGCAAGCTTCGCCACCGTATTCATGTTGCGCGCCGTGCCGGCGTTCGCGGCCGGGATCTTCAGCTTGGAATCGGCCATGCCGTCGCCGTAGTGGATATAGATCTCGCGAGTGCCGAGTGCCATCTCCTCATCCTTGACGTGGCTGGCCTTGGACAAGCAGTCGCGCGGCGGCGGCGTGTCGAGGAAAACCGCGACGACGCGGTTCGGTCTGGCCTGGGGAAACGGATTTGTTGCGAGCACCGCGGCCATTTCGTCGGCCGTGCGTACGAGCACGCCGACCGGTTTGCCGGCGTAGGCTTCGAGTGCCGCGGCCAATGCGTTGCGCACCGCGGCTTCGCTCTTGCGTGAGGTGAACACGACATTGCCGCTCGCGATGTAGGTCTTCACGCCGGCAAAACCGCAGGCCTCGCACATCGCCGTGAGCTCGGCCATCGGCAGTTTGCCGGTGCCGCCGACATTGACGGCGCGCACAGGCGCAACGAAGGCGGGCATGACGAACTCCGGACAGGGACAGGCGCGCATCTTAGGCCGCGCGCCGCGATGGCAGCCAGCCCGCGCCGACGCCGGCGCGCACCTTTCGACAGGCCGCCGATGCGGCGGCACAATCGCGCCATGTCGAACCCTTCCGCCGCCATCACGCGCCATCACACCGATCCGGCCGAGAGCAATGCGGCGTTTCTGCATCGCTACGCGGCACCGGCGCGCATCGGCCTGGCTGGTGGCAGCGCGCTGATCGACCGCGGCATCCGCAAGGCGCAGCGCCTCATCACCGACGATGCCGCCGGCAGCGCCTGGTCGCATGCCTTCCTGTTCGGCGAGCAGCGCAGCGACGGCCACTGGTGGGTGCTGGAGTCCGACCTGGATCTACGCCACAAGCAGATCCGCCTCGGCGCGCAGGAAAATCGCCTCGCGAAATATTTCGATGCGGGCGAATGGCCGAATCTCGCGGTGCTGGATTTCGGCCTCGATGCGGACGCGAGCCGCCGCGTGCTCGCCGCGGCACTGGACCTGCTCGCCGACGCGACGCGCTATTCGCTGCGCGAGATCGTCGGCACGCTGCTCGCGCTCGCACGGCCGACCTTGCGCGAGCGCGACAACCTGCTCGCGCGCGAGAACTCGCTGTACTGTTCGGCCTTCGTGCAGCACTGCTATGCGCGCGCCGGGATCAGCTTCGTCGCCGGCCTCAGCATCAAGAACACGACGCCGCACGACATCGCGCGTACCGCGCTGCCGCATCACGCGCACTGTCTGCTGCGCCAGTCCGGTGCGAGCGCATGAACCGGAGACCGCGATGACTGCCCTGCCCGGCATCCGCCGCAACCGTTCCATGCCCGACAGCAGCGTCATCCCGGTGCTCGGCTATACCGACGTGCCGGCCGCTGCCGCGTGGCTGATCGATGCGTTCGGCTTCGTCGAACGCCTGCGCATCGGCACGCACCGCGTACAGCTGTGCTTCGGCGACGGCGCCGTCGTGCTGGCCGCGCAGACGCAGACCGCCGCGGGCGGCTGCTCCGTCATGTTGCGCGTCGCCGATGCCGAGGCGCACTGCGCCCGCGCGCGCGCCGCCGGTGCGCGCATCCTCGGCGAACCGACCGTGTTCCCTTATGGCGAGAAGCAGTACAGCGCCGCCGATCCGGCGGGCTACCTGTGGACTTTTTCTGAATGCGTCGTCGATGTCGACCCGGCCGACTGGGGTGGCGAGTTCGTCGATCCTGCGCGCTGAGGGCCTGATCGCTCCCCTTGATGGCCCCTGCCGTTTCCGATTCACGTGGATCCGCGAGTCACCCGCGGGCGAGGCATCGCCCGGCGCCGACACGAGGACCCGCACCATGAAAGCACGCCATCCCTCCGCCCTGATCTGCGCATGCTTCGCCGTGGCCCTTGGCAGCCCGGCAGCACTCCTCGCGCAGACGCGCCTTGCCTATGAGGGCAACGTCGGCGCGACCAACCCCCACGCCGAGCCGGGCTTCCAGTCGTTCGGCGAGGGCATTGCGCGCGGCGATTTCGACGGCGATGGCATCGACGATCTCGTCATCCTCGAGAGCACCAACAGCCGCATGCGCGTGATGCGCGGACGGGCGTGGACCGTCGGCGCGAGCGGCTTCGTCATCAAGTTCACCTCCGCGTCGGTCGACACGCCGGGACACAACGGCCGCGTCGCCACGGGCGATTTCGATGGCGACGGCAACGACGAAATCGCGCTCGGCTATCCGGCGCAGGGGTTCAATGGCATGTCCGAAGTGGGCAAGGTTTCGATCCTGCGGCGAGCCACGGATGGGACCTGGCCAACGCAGGCAACGATCCGGATCGGCACCGACGGTTACGCCGGTGGCAGCCCGTTGGAGAACGACTCGCTCGGCAACGCCATTGCCAGCGGCGATTTCGACGACGACGGTTACGACGATCTCGCGATGGGTGCGTACGGGCGCACCGTGTCCGGCCAGGCGCGCGCCGGCAGCGTACTGATCGCCTACGGCTCGGCCAGTGGACTCGGTCCCGCGCGCTCGATGCTGTTCAATCGCTCCAGCAGCGACGTCGGCGCGAGTGCCGAAGCGAGCGACAACTTCGGCGCCACACTCGCGGTCGCGGACTTCACCGGCGATGGTCCGGACGATCTCGTCATCGGCGTCACGAACGCGCGCTGTCCGAATAGTCAGCGCGGCGGCGGCGTCATCATCCTGCGCGGCAGTTCGGGCGGAGTGACTTCCGCGAATTCGCAATCGTACTTCGCCGGAGTCAATGGCACGCCGGGGACCTGCGCCGAGGACAACCGGTTCGGGCGCAGCCTCGCCACCGGACGCTTCAACGACGACGCACGGCCCGATCTCGCGATCGGTTCGCACGGAACGCCGGAGGAGCGTGGCAACGTGACGGTACTGGCATCCGGCACTACCGGGCCCGGGCCCAACAGCAGCCGCTATTTCCGCGGCAGCGACCTGCCCACGCCCCTGACGGGCGCAGGCGCCAGCGCGATCGGCTACGTGCTCGCGGCCGGACGGCTGCGCGGCACGGGCACGCTCGACAGCCTCGTGCTCGGCGTGCCTTACGACGACGTCAATGGCGTCGGTGATGCGGGTTCGACCTGGGTGATCCATCCCGCGGCCAGCGGCAGTGGTCTCAGCCTGACCGGCGTCGAACGCTGGGTGCAGGATTCGCGGCTCGCGCTCGAGCCGCTGGGCACGGCCTTTGGCGACCGCTTCGGCAGTTCGCTCGCCGTCGGCGATTTCAATGGCGACGGCCGGCGCGATCTCGCGGTCGGCGCGGTCTACCGCGGTGAGCCGGAAACGCATTCCGGCGCCGTCCAGTTCATCTACCAGAGCGAGTTCATTTTTACCGACGGCTTCGATTGAGCGAACGCTGCGGACGGGTCGAACGCCCCGATTCGGTTCTCATGATGCCAATGGCCAGCGCTCCACGATTTCGTGCACGCCGCGGCCGATGACGCTGCGGATCAGCACGAATTCCTGCGCCTGCCAGACCACGGGCTCCACTGCGATCTCAGCGGCCAGCGGCGGCGGCAGGTAGCGCAGCGTCACATGGGCTTCGAAGCGCGACGCGGCCGGCTGGTACAGGCCCTGCGCATATTGGGCATGGCCGATCGTCGTGCGCAGGAAGCGCAACGCCGTGCAAGTTGTCGAAGAGCCGCGCAGCACCAGCGCATGATTGTCGCCGCCAAGGCGGAAACTCGCGAGACGATCGAAGCTCACCTCGACCGCCGCCGCGCGCACTGCCTGCGCCGCGCGCTGCAGCGCCGGCAGCACCGGTTCGCGCAGGCGTTCGGCGCGGCCCATGCCGCACAGCGTGACGTGCAGGTTGCCGAACTTGACCGAGCGCCCGGCGAGGCCGCGCTCGCGCACGACGTGATCGAGCTGTTCGACCATGATCGCGCGCGCCGTCAACGGCGGCT
The DNA here is from genome assembly GCA_038207515.1 of Lysobacterales bacterium. Classification (GTDB taxonomy): domain Bacteria; phylum Pseudomonadota; class Gammaproteobacteria; order Xanthomonadales; family Rhodanobacteraceae; genus Tahibacter. The sequence continues at coordinate 57,338 of JBBQZR010000032.1, forward strand.
GCAGCGCGAAGAAGTAGTGCTCGTGTTCGTTGACGTGTTGCGAAATAGAATTGTGCATTTCAGTGGTCTTCCGTCGCACTGCGGGCACGAGGGGAGTTCATGGTACCGACGCCATGCCCGTCTTCCGCGACCGCGGCGTTGCGCTCCTTGCGCAAATCGTGCCCCGTCATCGCTGAGTGCGTCAGGGTTTTGTTTTCCGTTGCGCGGCAGGCGCGATAGAGTTCCTTGTTGTCGCGGCGAACTGTCGTGTCCGGGTACCGCGGCGTGTCAGGCAGTGAACCCTGCGGGACTGCTGCAGCGCAGCGAAAGGTACATGCTGCAGTGCAACTTTCCCCTTCGGACAATGTGCGCGCACAGGGCGCTATGGCTCACTGCGCACGCCTTCCCGCCCTGAGGTGTGGCCATGTCCGTGTCCGTCCGCTCGACTGTCAGGCCGCGTGGCCTGGCGCTGCTGTTGTCGCTGTCTGCGCTGGCCCTGTCCGCGCCGCTGCTGGCTCAGACCGAAGTCACCGGCTTCGGTACCAATCCCGGCAATCTGCGCATGTTCAAATATGTACCGCCCGGCCTACCTGCCGGCGCGCCGCTGGTCGTGGCCATGCACGGCTGCTCGCAGAGCGCGGCGAGCTACGATGCGGAGACCGGCTGGCAGTTGCTGGCCAACCGCTGGCATTTCGCGCTGCTGTTGCCGCAGCAGCAGAGCGCGAACAATTCCAGCACCTGTTTCAACTGGTTCGAGACAGGCGACACCGCGCGCGGCCAGGGCGAGACGCTGTCGATCAAGCAGATGGTCGATCGCATGAAGGCCGACCACGGCAGCGCGAGTGATCGTGTCTACGCAACCGGACTTTCCGCCGGCGCTGCGATGACGGCGGTGATGCTCGCGACCTACCCGGATGTGTTCGCCGGCGGCGCGATCCTTTCGGGCATTCCGTACCGCTGTGCGACGAGCCAGACCAATGCGTTTTCCTGCATGAATCCCGGCACCGACCTGACTCCGGCGCAGTGGGGCGACAAGGTGCGCGCGGCGAGCAGCTGGACCGGACCCTGGCCGGTCGTGTCGATCTGGCATGGCGATGCGGACTACGTCGTGCGCCCGGCCAACCAGGCCGAACTGATGCAGCAATGGACCAACGTGCAGGGTATCGACCAGACCGCCGACGTGTCCGACACCGTCGCCGGCTTTCCGCACAAGGTATACAGCGATACATCGGGCCGCCCGCGCGTGGAAACCTATTCCATCACCGGCATGGGCCACGGCACGCCGGTGGACCCGGGCAGCGGCGAAACCCAGTGCGGCACCGCCGGCGCCTACATCCTCGACGTGAACATCTGCTCGAGCTACTACATCGGCCGCTTCTGGGGCCTGGACGATCTCGACGGCATTGCGCCGAGCGTCACGCTGACCTCGCCGGCGAATGCGAGCATCGTCAGCGGTACCGTCACGCTGAGCGCGAACGCGAGCGATGACGTGGGGCTGGATCGCGTCGACTTCCTGCTCGACGGGAACCTGCTCGGCAGCGATGCGTCCGCGCCGTATTCGCTGAGCTGGAACGCGGCCACCGCAAGCAACGGCGCGCATGTGCTGCTGGCACAGGCCTACGACCTCGCCGGCAATGTCGGCAATTCGGCCGCGGTCAACGTGACCGTCACGGGCGGCACCGGCGGTGGCGGCGGCACGCCGGTAACGGTCGTCTTCGACAACGAAGACGCGAACGACGGCTACGTCAAGGCTACAGCGAGCGGCGGCAGCGCCGCGGTCGGCACGCTGGAATCGATCTATGGCCTCGCGATCGGCCGCGGCACCGACGGCCTGTTCAATCGCAGCCTGCTGTCGTTCGACACGTCGGCCATCCCCGACGGCGCGACCGTCACCGCGGTCACGCTCGCCGTCGCCTACCGCAGTGCGTCGGGCAATCCGTGGACCAACCCGGCCGGCAACAGCCTGCTCCTCGATGCGCAGAGCGGCTGCCTGGCCGGGTGCACGATCGAGGCAACCGACTGGTCCGCGGCAACGACGGCCAGCGGCGTCGCGCAGATCGCCGCGTTCACCGGCGGCAGCCAGACCAGCACGCTGTTCTCCGCCGCCGGCCTGGGCGCGATCAACAAGACCGGACGTACGCAGGTGCGGCTACGCTTCAGCGCGAACCAGACCGCGACGAACTATGTCTGGATCGACAAGGGCGCCACGGCGAAGCTCAGCGTGACTTACCAGCCGTAGCGATACCGGCGGCCAGCGATATGCGCATCGCTGGCCGCTGGTATCGCGAGTACTACGGGAACGCTTCGCCGGTCCATCGTTCGCTAGCTGTCGATGCCGTGCGAACAGCGCCGCTCCGCACGCGCGTCACGAGCACCGGGCCGGCCGGAGGCTCAGCCCGCGATCAACGCCAGCGCCGAGCCCGAGAACGCGACCACGGCCGAATAATCCTTCGGCGTCTGCGCCGCCGGCAGCGGCGCGGCCGCGGCGGTGCCGAACTGGGTCACGCCCTTGCCGATCTGGTAGCGCAGGTCGTAGCGGCGGCCGGCGAACTCGAACGGTTCGCTGATCAGCAGGCGGGCGGAAAAGACATTGGACGAAATCAGCGGCTGCGCCGCGCCGGCGCTGCTGCTGTCGATGGTCGTGCCGACGACGACACTGACGCGCCGGAACGTGGCGATGCGCTGACCACGGGCGAAGCTGGCCGGGTCATCGAAATTGCCGGCGGGCTCGGCCTGCAGATAGACCGAGAAATCGCCGACCGGATCGAGCGCAAGGCTCAGGCTGCCATTGCTGACGCCGGTGGCGGTGAACGGCTCGGCGGCGAAGGTGAAGTGCGCTGTCGCTTCGCCGGGACTGCCGCCGAACAGGCTGGCCTCGATGCCGGCCAGATGCAGGAAATAACCGTAGTCGGCCAGGCTGCCGTCAGGTCGTGCGTAGAAGCGGCCGGTGACGTACCAGGCCAGTTCGCCAGGCAGGAGCAGGGACATGACAACCTCGCGCAAAGGAAAACAGACCCGGCAATGTCAGGCAATTGCCACGATCGTACAAGACGGCAATGCCGACATTGCGTGATCCGTCTCAGTCCGCACCACGTGGTCCCGCGCTTGCGCGCGATGCCGCCCTATTTGAAAACCGATTGCGGACCGGACCATGATGGCGGCCCGAATCGCGGAGCCTGGGCATGTATGGACTGATCGGAAATTTCGTCGCCGTTCCCGGCCAGCGCGACGTGCTGATCGCCTTGCTGCTCGGCTGCACCGACGATATGCCGGGCTGTCTGAGCTATGTCGTCGCGACGGATCCCAAGCAGGCCGATACGGTCTGGATCACCGAAGTCTGGACCGACGAGGCCAGCCACAAAGCCTCGCTCACGCTGCCGGCCGTGCAGGCGGCGATCAAGCAGGCCATGCCATTGATCGCGAGCTTCGGCGAAGGCACGCAGACGGTCCCGGTCGGCGGCTACGGCCTGGGACGCGGCGCGGGCTGAACTGACGCGTCCCGGATGGCCTGGGGCGCGGTGACGCGAGGCGCGGCCACGGCCGCACCCGATCGCGCGGCTTGCCGGCGCCGCACCCCCTCCGCGAAGCGTTCATCCGCCTGCGCATCCGGCGGATCGAGTCCCTGCTGGCGACGCCAGGCGCGAAGGATCCCGACCGTGTCGGCGTCGATCGTGATCGTGAGCGCGACCGCCTGGGCGCGAGCACGCATCGGCGCCGCGCACAGGACCGTCATCGACAGTGCCACTACAGCGGCGGACTGGATTCTTGTCGTCGTCGGTCGGAAGGCCCGGTGCATGCGACCTGCTTTGCATACGCGCCAACCTTTCGGCCCGTAACGAGCCGCGATTGCCGTTCGCCGCCATTGCATCCCATCGCCGGCGAAACAATCGTGAACTTTTTTCACTGGTATACGCTTTAACTTACATACACAGACGTGATCGGCCGTCACGATCGCGCACTGCAGCAATGGAAGAATGTTTCACTCGGCGATGGCGAAGCGCACTCGAGCACAGGCGCAACTGCCTGAAGACGGCGAAGAAAATGGCAAATCAGCGATTCGGCAGCGTTCGAAAAGCAGCCGCGACCATGGAGTTGGCGCGCGCGGCAACGCGGCGGCGGCGATCTTTCCGCGATGCGACATATGCTCCATGTATTTTTTACATATTACACATCACACGGGGGAAATCCCCTGGGGTGCACGGAGGGATGTCCCTGTTGCTGCCGCGCGGATTGCGCTGCGTGGCGAAAAGCCGCGCGATCACCGTGGTCGCGGATACGTCACGCAACCGCCGCGATGCACAGACCGGGCGCTCGCGGTGGTTCGAGCACCGGACGCGCCGGAGTTCGACGGGCGCGCCGCAGCCTGCGCGCGGGTCTGCCCGCCCGCGCTGCGTCGCGCACGCGCTCAGCGCATCGCGGCCACGCGCTCGGCTTCGAGGCGGCGGCGCAGGTACTCGTCGCGACTCAGGCCATCGGGAATCCATGCCATCGCCATGACCTCGGCAGCGATGGCCTGCTCGCGGGATTTGTACTGCGCGAATGCCGCATCGTCGCGCTGCTGCGCAGCCCATTGCGCTTCGCGGCGTTCGCCGTCACGTTCGTAGCGCAACACGATGTCAGCCATGCGCTCGGCACGTTCCGCGTCCGGCAGCCCACTGGCCTCGACGAGGCCGAGGCGCAGGTTCATCGCCTCACCGGCCGACAGCTGGCGCTCGTGCTCGTAGCGCCCGATCTCGGCTTCTATCCACTGCGCCTCGCGCGCGCGCGCTGGTTCGTTGCGCCGCGCGGTCTCGGCGAAGAAGCGCCGCGCGCGTTCGTTGAACTGTTCGCGCTCGAGATAGGCGCGGGCTTCCGGCGTGTCGAGCAGCGCCGCGTCGACGCTGGCGGCGGCTTGCGCCGGCGGCGGTCCGCGGTCCGCGACACGCGGCGGCGCCGCGGCCGGCGACAGGGCCGCAACGGCCTGTATCGTCGCCGGCGGCAACGACACGTCATCGCGCCGCAGTTGCAGCAGCGCAATGCCGGTGATCAGCAGCGCGCCCGTCACGACGACGACACGCGAGAGACGCCGCTCTCGTCGGGAAGCATTCATCGGCAATTCTCCGGCGCGCATCACGGACCGCTCCTCTCCTCGGAAATGCGCGGCCGGGATGTGCGAGGTGCATCCCGGCCGACGTTCGTCACAACAGCTGATCGACGGTCCAGTACAGCAGGTTGAAGGGCTTGGCGCGGTCGGCCGCGTCGTTCGCCTCGCTCGCATCGAGCACCGCGCCGCTGCCGTCGAGCACGCTGTCGATGAAGTTCTTCAGCTGCAGGCCGCGCTCCTGCACGTCGCCGTTCTTGAAATCGACGATGGTCGTGCAGTGGCTTTCGTTGAGCGCGCGGTATTGCGGGAAATAGCCGCCGAAGTTCGCCAGTCCGTCCAGCGTCGTGCGCAGCCGGCCGGTATCGATGTCCCACTTCGCGTGCACCAGCGCTTCCTTGGCCGCCTGGTTCGGCGCGTTCGCGATCTCCGGATAGAAACGCTCGTAGGAATAGCCCGAGAAATTCAGGTCCTTCCAGAAATGCGTGTGGCCGAGGCGATCGTTCGGAAAGCGCGCCGACAACGCCGGATACAGCGTGCCGAGGTTCGCCGTGTTCAGCCCCGGCAGGTTCGCCGCGAGGTAGGACACCGGGCCGCCGGCCGCGTCGAGTCCCCAGACGTTGCGGATCAGCGTCGCCAGCGGCACCGACGGGTATTGCGCCGGATTGCCGCCGGTCGGCGAGGCGAAGATCGGGCCGGAATCGTCGATGAGGTAGCCGCGGTCCGGCGCGAGGTCGCGACGCAGTGCCGGATAGTTGGTCAGGCTGCCCGCGCCGCCGGCGCTGCAGCCGGTGGAAAGCATCTGCGTCGGCCGCGGCAGGTTGTCCTTGAGCCAGGCAACGACCGCGCGCGTGTTGCGCACGCCGTTGTGATGCCAGACCAGCGGCGGGTTCGCGCCGCTGGTGTCGGCGTAGACGGCTATCTTGTCGCCGCTGTAAATGTCGCCGGTGCAATAGGGAACATAGACCATGTTCCAGTTTTGTGTCTTCACCGCGTCGAACGGGCTCACGCGCGTGACGAACGGGCTGACCAGGCTCGCGCCCGGATTCATGAGCGCCATGTAGTCGTCGGGTACGCCGTTGGGATTGCGCGCGCCGCGCACGCCGGTCTGGCCGGTGCAGCTCGCGTAGTCCCAGCAGGCGCCGCCGCCTTCCATGTAGACGAGGGTGTTGCGCGTGTTGGCCACGCGATTGACGAAGAACTTGTAGCCCGAGCCGTTGCCGCAGACCGCGCCGGTCTGCGGCGCGAGCTGGATGGTCTGCCACTCGCCGTAGGCGCCGGGACGGAAGCCGTCGGCGAAGCCGGCCGGATTCGAGCGCAGCGGATATTGTCCGGTGCGCTGCGCCGGCGTGACCGGATTGTCGGCGCGCGGCGGCGACACGAGGTTGGCGAGGGTCTGCCAGAACGAATAGTCGCCGAGTTCGGCGCGAGCCGGCGCGGCCGCAGCGGCGGCAACGAAGCCGCCGGCGATGGCCGCCAGTACGTGGTGCTTGAGCATGTCACTGCCTCCAGGGAAAGGACATTGACGACAGGTGAAACGTCGGATGCCGGCCGTCGCGAGCTGATGACCGGGCCGGGCGAGTCTTCGTCTGCGCCGCGGCGCCAGCGAGGGTCGCAGCGGCTACGCAAGGGGGGAAAAGCGGTCAAGCCGCGTTGTGGAAAATGCTGCGCAGCAGCAGAAATCACCCCGTGCGCCCCTGCGCATCGCACGGAAGCACGCGGAATTGCCGGCAAGGCGCCGGTGGCGGTTTGCGCTCAGGCGACGCGCCGGCAAGCGCGCGCCGCGCGCGGTCAGGCGCCGCGCTGCTGCGTCGGCGTGCGTCCGGTCCAGCGCTTGAACGCGCGGCGGAATTCGCGCACGTCGCCGAAGCCGACTTCGCTGCCGATCTGCGCGATGGTCAGGCGCCGGTCGCGCAGCAGCTCCAGCGCGCGCTCGCAGCGCACGCGGTCGTGGATCACGGTGAAGCTCGCGCCCTCGCCGGCGAGCTGGCGCCGCAGGGTGCGCTCGCTGCGGTACAGCGACACGGCCACATCGGGCAGGCGGGGATTCTGGCTCACGCGCTGGCGCAGCTGGCGCTCGACCGCGGCGACCGTCTCGCTCTGCAGCGCCGGCGTGTCGCGCAACTCGCGCAGCAGCGCGGCCAGCGCCTGGCGCGAAGTGACGGGGTTGTAGTTCGCGAATGGCTGGTCGAGCGCCTGCGCGTCGACGACAAGGCAATTGTGCGCCGCGTCGAACTGCAGCGCGCAGCCGAACAGCGCGCGGTAGTCGTCGACGTGCGGCGGTGCGGCATACGCGAGTTCCAGGCGCAGCGGCCGCAGCGCCGGTCCGGCCAGCTCGCGCGCGACGGCGAGCACGCTCGCAAACATTTCCTCGCAGAGAAACGGCAGCACGACGGGATCGTGCAGCGGCGCGCGCGCATACAGCGCGATCTCGCCGGCGGCCTGTTCTTCGATATGGAGTTCCAGCAGCGCGCCGGTCGCGCGCTGGTGCGTGATGCCGATCGTGATTGCGTCGAGAAAGCTGCGCGCGGTCTTCATCGCGAGGCCGAGCAGGCCGAAGTTGCCGATGTCCTGGCGCCGGCCGAGCTGCAAGCCGAGGTCCGCATCGGGCAGGCAGCGGAGCGCGCGACGGATGATGCTGACCGCCTGGCGGTACGACACTCTCGCACTCGGGTCGCAGACGTCGCTAGGACTCAAGGCGAAGCCGGCGAACCAGCCGTTCGCATCGACGCCGCGTTCCTGCGCGAGCTGCACGAGGCTGCAGAGAATATTCGTCGGCAGCACCGCCGCGGTCAGTCGTGGATCGTCGATCGCGTTGCTCGCCTGCGCCATCGTGCGTTTCTGCCGCTTGGCCGTTTTGCCCCCCTTAGTATGCCGTTCGCGCCCTCACTTGTGATGCGGCGAGCGCACAAGACTGCGTCGATACCCGCGGCGGAGTTTCCCATGCGTCATTGCCTGACTGTGTTCGCGATCGCGCTGGCGCTGGCCGGCTGCGGCGACTCCACGCCGCCCGCGCCCGCGGGCGATACGAGTTATGCACCGAAGCTGCAGCAGCAACTGCTCGACGCCAAGCCCGGCGACGTCATCGAGATTCCCGCTGGCCGCTTCGCCTTCGACCGCAGCCTGACCCTGCGCGCGAGCGGCATCACCCTTCGCGGCGCCGGCATGGACAAGAGCGTGCTGAGTTTCAAGGGACAGAAAGCCGGCGCCGAGGGCCTGCTCGTCAACGGCGACGACTTCCTCATCGAGCACCTGACGATCGAGGATTCCAAAGGCGACGGCCTCAAGATCAGCGAGTCGAAGAACGTCACGATGCGCGGCGTGAAGGTGCAGTGGACGGGCGGGCCGAGCACGAAGAACGGCGCCTACGGCCTGTATCCGGTCAAGACGACGAACGTGCTGATCGAGGATTGCGTCGCGATCGCCGCATCGGATGCGGGGATCTATGTGGGCCAGTCCAGGGACGTGGTCGTGCGGCGCAGCCGCGCCGAGTCCAACGTCGCCGGCATCGAGATAGAAAACACTATCAACGCCGACGTCTACGACAACGTCGCGACCCACAACACCGGTGGGATTCTCGTGTTCAACATGCCGGCGCTGTCGCAGCAGGGCGGGCATATCCGCATCTACAGGAACAGGATCCTCGCCAACAACACCGGCAACTTCGGCGCCAAGGGCACACCGGTCGCGAGCGTGCCGGCCGGCTCGGGCATGGTCATCAACTCCAACGACGACGTGGAAATCTTCGACAACGACATCGCCGACAACGCGACTGCGAACATCATCGTGTCCAGCGTCTACTCCACCGGCTACAAGGACAGCAGCATGGCCGACGGCTTCGATCCGTATCCGGAGCGCATCTACATCTACGGCAACCGGCTCAAGGGCGGCGGCGATTCGCCCGATGGGCTGGATCTCAAGGCGCTCAAGGTCGCCGCGATGGGTTTCTCCGGCAGTTTTCCGGACGTGCTGTGGGACGGCTACTACAACAAGGACCGCACAGTGGACGGACAGCCCGCGAGCGGGCCGCAGATCTGCCTCGAAGACGTATCCGGCGTCATCAATGCCGACGGCCCGAACGGCTACGACAACCCGACCACCGACATGACGCCGTTCCGCTGCAGTCTGCCCAAGCTGGCGCCTATCGATCTCGGCCGGGGCTGACGGGCATGCGCACGACGGCGCGGCTCGTCGCGCTGCTGCTGCTGACGCTGCTCGCCGCCTGCGCGCGCGAGATGCAGCCGGTGTCCTTCCACGCCAGCGGCATGCCGCAGAAGCTGTCGGAATGGCATCTGCTCGGCAGCGACGGCCGCACGCTGTCGCTCAACGCCGGCGTGCTGCCGTACGATCTCAACACACCGTTGTTCAGCGACTACGCGCATAAGCTGCGCACGCTGTGGATGCCAGCCGGTACGAGCGCACGCTACACGAGCGACGCCGTCTTCGATTTTCCGGTCGGCACCGTGATCAGCAAGACCTTCTACTTTCCCCTGCCGGCGAGCGGCTGGGACGGAAGGACCGTGCAGCGCAGCGATCCCGCGCAAAGCCTCGTCATGGGCGAAACGCTGGACCTGCGCCGCGCCCGTCTGATCGAGACGCGGCTGCTCGTGCGCCGCGACAGCGGCTGGATCGCCCTGCCCTACGTCTGGGACGCGGACCAGCGCGACGCGACCTTGCAGCGCATCGGCGCGCTCGTCGCGCTCGACCTCGCCGCTGCCGACGGCACGCGTGAGGAACGGTCTAGCGAGGAGCTGGCCTACCAGGTACCCGACCAGAACCAGTGCGCGAGCTGCCACAACACCGACAACCTCGCGCGCGTGCTGCAGCCGATCGGGCTGAAGGCGCGGCACCTCAACCGCGACTTCGACTATCGCGGCGGCACGGCGAATCAGCTCGTCGCCATGACCGCCGCCGGCTATCTCGCCGGCGCGCCGCCATCGCCCGCGGCGCCGCGCGCGGCCGACGCGCGCGATGCCAGGGCCGACCTCGACGCGCGCGCGCGCGCCTATCTCGATATCAACTGCGGCCACTGCCACAGCACGAAGGGACCGGCCAACACCTCGGGGCTGTTTCTCGACACGGCGACCGAACCCGGCATCCATTTCGGTTTTTGCAAACAGCCCGTCGCCGCCGGCAAGGGCACCGGCAACCGCCTCTACGACATCAAGCCCGGCGACGCCGCCGGCTCGGTGCTGCTGTACCGCATCGAAAGCACCGATCCCGCCGTGATGATGCCCGAGCTCGGCCGCTCCATCGTGCATCGCGAAGGCGCGCAGCTCATCACCGACTGGGTGAATGCGCAGCGCGGGGATTGCAACCGATGAGGCGTTGCAGCAATCGCGCTCACGCACCGCCCTACGAGACACCTGCATAGGACCATCTGAAGAACAGAAACACCGAAAAAGAAAAACAGAAACCAGCCAACCCCGGGGAGTGGACCATGCAACCGATTCGCCGCCGTCTCGTCGTCAGCCTGCGCCAGGCAATCCTGACCACACTGGTCATCGCCAGCGCGCCGCTCCATGCGCAGGACGATGCGACGCTGGAGAAGATCGTCGTCACCGCGCAGAGCCGCGAGCAGGAGCTGCAGGACGTGCCGATCGCGATCCAGGTCGTCGACGACAAACTCATCGACCAGACCACGGCCTATGACCTGCAGGACATCGACAATTTCGTGCCGGGCCTCGTCGTCAGCGGGCAGAAGACGCAGCCTTACTTCGCGATCCGCGGCATCAGCACGGGCGATTTCGGCATCGGCACGGACCCGGCGGTCGGCGTCTACATCGACGGCGTGTATTCAGCGCGTTCCGGCGGCGCGGTGCTCGCGTTCAACGATGTCGAGCGCATCGAAATACTCAAGGGACCGCAGGGCACGCTGTTCGGCCGCAACAGCGCGGCCGGCGCCGTATCGCTGATCACCAAGCAGCCCGGCCGCGAGTTCGAAGGCCGCGTGACGACGCGCTTCGGCAGCGACGGCCAGCGCTATCTCGACGGTCTGATCAATACGCCGCTCGGCGAAACCACGGCGCTGCGCGTCAGCGCGCTGCGCAACGAGTCCGATGGCTGGCTGCGCGACGCGGCCACGGGCCGCGACCTCAACGGCGAGGACAACGCGGCGGCGCGCGCCGCATTCCGCTGGGATCCCACGCCCTCGACGAACACGGTGCTCAGCTGGGACCACGAGCGCCTCGACCAGCTCGCGCGTCCTGCCATCGGCATCGTGCCGCTGCCGGCCGCGCCCGAGCGCCCGCCGTCACCGCCCGACCCGCGCACGTATCTCGATCCGCGCGACGCGGCCGTGTTCAACGATGTCGAAGGCAACGAGGAATCGCGCACCTTCGACGGCGCGACGCTCGCGATCAATCACGATGCGGACTGGGGACATTTCACCTCGACGACGGCGTGGCGCGAGTTCGACACGATCAACCGCGAGGACGAGGACGGCACGAACCGGCGCGAGCTGTACCTGGATACCGCAAACATCGAGGACAACCGCAGCTTCTATCAGGAGTTCAAGTTCTCCGGCGACACCGGCACGCTGAACTGGGTCGCCGGCGCGAGCTATTACCGCGAGAAAGCCGCGCAGACTTCACAGGTCAACGTGTTCACCGACAGTCTCGACACGCTGATCCTCAACCAGGGTCTCGCGCCGACGCCGACCGGCACGCTGTTCGGCTATTTCAGCGACGTGCTTGGCTCGTTCGGTGTGCCGCTGAGCCTTCGCGACCATCGCTGGCGCGAGGAGATGATCAACGGCGCCGACTCGCGTGCCTACGCGCTGTTCGGCGACACGATCTGGAAACTCGGCGAGCGCAGCAACTTCACCGTCGGCCTGCGCTACACGCGCGACGAGAAGAAGTTCAGCTGGCTCAACGGTGCGCGCAGTGCGCCAACCCTCGACGGCACCATCGCGCAGCTGCTGCCGTTCGTCGCGCAACTGCCGCCGGAGCTGCAGGAACAGGCCCTGTTCGCGCTCGCCGTTGCCGGCAGCGACATCGTGTTCGCGAACGGCGACCTCGAGGGCGTGACCGTGCGCGACAGCGATTCGTGGAGCGATATCAGTCCGCGCTTCGTGTTCGACTTCCATGCCACACCCGACACGCTGCTGTTCGCGTCGCTGGCCAAGGGCTACAAGGCCGGCGGCTACAACAGCCTCGACATCGGCGCAAAGTTCGACAACGAAGACGTCTGGAATCTCGAAGCCGGCATCAAGCAGGTCGTGCCCGGGGCCAACCTGCAATGGAACGCCTCGGTCTATCGCTACGTGTATTCCGACCGCCAGGCCATCCGCCTCGATCCGAACAGCGCCGGCAGCGGCGTGCCGCGCTACCTCGTGGACACCAGCGACGAGAAGGCCTGGGGCTTCGATGTCGGCCTGCAGTGGCAGCCGACGCGTGCGCTCACGCTCGACGCCAATGCGGCCTTCATCGACGCGACCTACAAGGACAAGATTGCCGCGAGCGGCGCGGATCTTTCCGGCCAGGCTACCGGCGAGCCGTACCTGTCGTTCTCGCTCGGCGGCCAATACCGCTGGGACCTCGCCGACGCCGGCGGCCTCGTGCTGTCGCTGCGCCACGCCTATCGCGGCAAGAGCCGCTGCAACGCCGATTCGCAGCTACAGGGCGACTGCAGCGTGAGCCCGAACTTCGACGTCGGCGCCGCGCAGCAGCGCACCGACCTGCGCCTGGGCTGGACCGACGCGAGCGAGCACTGGCACGCCGCCGCGTTCGCGACCAACCTGTTCGACAAGCGCTATGTAGAAAATGTCGGCAACTATACGACCGACGTGTTCGGCACCACGTACGCGACGATCAGCGCGCCGCGCCTGTACGGCGTGGAGCTGGGCTACGATTTCTAGCCGCACTGGACTGGAGCGAGCGACGTAGGTTGGGGTAAGCCGCAGGCGCACCCCAACATCGAGGCGCTGCCGCAGCGAAGGACGTCCGGCGAAGCAATATCGCCGCTGCCCGTGCAGCACGGCAAAGCGATATCGCCGTTGCCCGTTGCAGCACGGCGACGCGCTAAGCACCGCCGTAACCACGATGCAGCATCGTCATAGAGGCGGTCGGCCCCGGTGGGATGCCTCGATGTTGGGGCGCGCCTGCGGCTTACCCCAACCTACATCTTTCACCGACGCCGGGCGGAGCGTGCATCGCTCCGCCCGGCATGGTGGTCTGTCGTCAGGTGCGCCGCGCAGCGAGCCGCGGTGCGCCGAGAAGGATCAGGCCGAGCATCAGCAGCAACATGCCGAAGGTGCCGAGCGACGGTACCGGCTGGGTCGCCGCGGGCGGCGCGCCCGCGATGACGAACACCGTCGGGTTGCCGGTACCGGCGACGGCCGGATCGTCGCTGAGCGCGCTCGACTCGTTCGTGCCGTTCGCGTCGGCGTCGAAGGACAGGCTGGCCTGGTTGCTGACGGCGCCGCTGCTGCCGGCGTCGATGGTCGCGACGATGGTGATGACGACGCTGCCGCCACCGGCGATGGCCCCGTTCCACGTCACCGTGTTGGTGCCGACATTCGCGACCGCGGTGCCGCTGCTGGCACTGGCCGAAACCAGGGTCAGCTGCGCAGGCAGGACATCGGTGAACTCATCGCCGGGGT
>JBBQZR010000033.1:0-69458 GCA_038207515.1 Lysobacterales bacterium
TTCATGACCATCAATACGGTGAGCTTCGATCATTGCGACCCGTCGATTTTCACGGTCATGACCTCCCCGTCCGGGCAGCCGGGGGTCGCCAACGTCGATTTCGTCATCTTCCCGCCGCGCTGGATGGTGGCGGAGAACACCTTCCGCCCACCCTGGTTCCATCGAAATTTCATGAGCGAGCTCATGGGACTGGTCCACGGGGTCTACGACGCGAAAGCCGAAGGATTCCTGCCGGGCGGGGTGTCGCTGCACAACTGCATGGCGGCCCACGGTCCCGACGTGACCACATTCGAGAACGCGTCCAGTGCCGATCTGAAGCCGCACAAGATAGACAACGCGCTCGCATTCATGTTCGAGTCCCGCTACGTGTTCCGCCCGACCCGGTTCGCAATGGAGGCACCGCAGCGGCAGAAGAACTACGACGGCGTGTGGTCGGGATTCCAGAGGCACTTCGAGACAAAGTAGACCGGGGCCGCCGGACCCGGGAATCGGGCGCGTGGCTTCGAGGTCTGGGATAATCCACCCCTTTTCGAAGAACCCCGCCCAATGAAACTTGCTTCACTCAAGGACGGTACGCGCGACGGCTGCCTGCTGGTCGTTTCGCGCGACCTTGCACACGCGCTGAAAGCCGACCATATCGCCCCGACGCTGCAGGCCGCGCTCGACGACTGGGATTACTGCTCGCCTCAGCTGGAACAGCTCTATAACGAGGTGAATGCGGCCCAGTCGGGCCGGATCTTCGAGATCGACCTCTGCCAGCTGATGGCTCCCCTGCCGCGCGCGCACCAGTTTGCAGACGGTTCAAGTTTCCTGATCCACGCCGAACTGGTCCGCAAGTCGCGCGGGCAGGACCTCCCCGACTGGTGGAAGAAGGAACCCCTGATGTACCAGGGATGTTCCGCCCCGCTGCTCGGCTGTTGCGACGACGTGGTTGCAGTCAGCGAAGAGCATGGCATCGACCTCGAGATGGAGATTGCCGTGATCACTGGGGATGTCCCGATGGGAATCGAGCGTGACAAGGCGAGCCAGCACATCCGCCTGATCGCGCTGCTGAATGACGTGAGCCTGCGCAACCTGATTCCGGCGGAACTTGGCAAAGGATTCGGTTTTTTTCAATCCAAGCCTTCTTCCTCCCTTTCACCCGTGGCGGTGACGCCCGATGAACTCGGTGAGGCCTGGGATGGCCGTCGCGTGCACCTGAACTGCCAGGCCTGGGTAAACGGCGAACTGCTTGGTCAGCCGAACGCGGGCAAGGACATGCAGTTCGACTTCCCGCGCCTCATCGTGCATGCGGCAAAAACGCGCGCGCTTGCCGCCGGAACGATCATCGGCTCGGGTACCGTCTCGAATCGGGACCGTTCGACCGGCGCAGGTTGCATTCTCGAGCGCCGTGCCGAGGAAATCATCGCGGACGGAGAAGCCAAGACCCCGTTCCTGAAGTTCGGGGACCGGATGAAAATCGAGATGCTCGACGCCGAGGGCCGCTCGGTGTTCGGCGCGATCGACCAGGTCGTCGCGCCACTGCGCCCGCCCACCGTCACCGACTAACCGGACGGGATCACCCCCCGCCGGGGGCCGCTCAGGCGTGCTTCTTGATGAAAGCGCGCATCCGCGGGTAGATGGTTTCCCGGTAGCGGCGTCCCGAAAAAATGCCGTAGTGGCCAACGCTCGGCACGAGAAAGTGCTCGCGCTTGCCGGGTGCGATCCCGGTGCACAGGCTGTGGGCAGCTTCGGTCTGGCCGTTGCCCGAAATATCGTCGTGTTCGCCTTCAATGGTGAAGAGCGCAGTCTTGGTGATCTTGTCCGGACGCACCCACTGCTCGCGCACGAACATGCGGCCCTTGGGCAACTGAAATTCCTGGAATACGCGCCGGATCGTGTCGAGGTAATACTCGGCCGGCATGTCGAGCACCGCGTTGTACTCATTGTAGAAGCGCCGATGCGCTTCGGCCGAGTCACCGTCGTTTTCAATGAGGTGGTTGTAGTAATCCCAGTGCGCGCTCATGTGGCGATCTGGGTTCATCGCCACGAATCCCAGGTGCTGCAGGAAGCCCGGGTAAACGCGGCGCATGAAGCCCGGGTATTTCATCGGCACGCGCTGGATCAACGTCCGCTCAAACCACGAATACGGCCGCTTGGTCGCAAGATTGTTGACCGAAGTCGGGCACTTCCGGGCATCGATCGGGCCGCCCATCATGATCATCGTTTTAGGCAGATTCGGCTCTTTGTCTGCGGCCATCAGCGACATGGCCGCGAGGACAGGCACCGTGGGCTGGCACACGGAGACCACATTGAGGTCCGGCGAGAGCAGTCGGATGAACTCGCGAACATAATCGACGTAGTCGTCAAGATCGAAGGCGCCGGCCTCGATCGGCACCATGCGCGCGTCCACCCAATCGGCGACATAGACGTCGTTTTCCGGGAGCATCGTACGCACGGTGTCCCGCAACAACGTGGCGTGGTGCCCGGAAAGCGGGGCGACGACAAGGATTTTCGGGTCCCGCGTTTTCAGCGGCTCGCCCGAAGCATCGACGCGCTTGAAATGGATCAGCTTGCAAAACGGCTTGTCGAGCGCGACCTCCATCTCGACCGCTACCTCCTTGCCACCTACCAGCGTCGAATTGAGCTCCCAGGCAGGTTTCGAGTAGCGGTCGGTTACACGCAGAAACAGGTCGCTGCCCGCCGTAATTTCCTTGGCAAGCGGAGAAAGCGCCCACGGGCTGAACGGGTGGCCAAACCAGCCGCGTGAGAGTTCGGCCATGAATCGCATGGGCGCGAGCGCTGTGTGCTGTGCTTCGAAGAGGCTATAGAGCAATGGCATGCCCCAGAATGTGACGGTCTCATCTTATACCAGCTTTGCGGCAGCGCCGCATTGGTGCAGGTCAGGTTGGCCTCTCCCAAGGAGTTGGTCAACCGACGCCGCCGGTAGCAGGTATCCTTTGCGCCATGCAAAGGCTCGCGCGCGCTCTGGCGGTGCTACTCCTCCTTCTGCCGGTTGTCGCCACGCTGGCCTGCGTGGCGGCCTATATGTTCCTTCGGCAATCTCTGCCGCAGCTTGAAGGAGAAGCGATCACTCCGGAATTGCGCGCACCGGTGGACATCGTACGCGACGCCTACGGGATCCCGCATATCTACGCTGCGAGCCAGGCAGACGCCGTTTACGCGCTGGGTTTTGTGCACGCGCAGGATCGTCTCTGGCAAATGGAGATGAATCGCCGGATCGGGGCGGGCCGACTGGCCGAAGTCCTTGGTCCGGCCGCGCTGGACACCGACCGGTTCCTGCGCACTCTCGGGGTGCGTCGGTCGGCAGAGGCGAATCTCGCGCGGTTGGATGAGGAAGCCCGTGAACTGCTGGCTGCCTACGCCTCAGGGGTAAACGCATTTCTGGCCGGAAATCCAGTCCTGCCGTTGGAGTTCCAACTCCTGGGCGTGCAGCCCGAGCCCTGGTCGCCTGTCGATTCGGTCGTCTGGGTGAAGATGATGGCGTGGGATCTGGGTGGCAACTGGAGGAACGAGCTGTTGCGTATGCAGATGGCAAAAACGCTGTCGCTTGCGCGCATCCAGGAGTTCCTGCCGCCTTACCCCGGAGAATCCGCGCTGCCCATTGCCGACCTGAAGGCACTCTACGGCGGCCTTGATAAGGGCCTCAGCCGCCTGGCGGTCACCTCGGACGGCGACCCGATGCCGGATGTGGCCCGGTTGCTGGCGGCGGCTCCCCCGGAGGTCCAGGAGGGCGCGGGTTCGAACAACTGGGCAGTCGCAGGCGACCGCAGTGTGAGCGGGAAACCGCTTCTCGCAAACGACCCCCATCTGGGTCTGACGGCTCCCGCCCTGTGGTATTTCGCCCACCTCCACACACCCGATGCCAACGTCATCGGCGCCACCCTGCCAGGCGTACCCGGCGTAGTCCTCGGGCGCAACGAACGCGTGGCCTGGGGCTTTACCAATACCGGTCCCGACGTGCAGGACCTGTTCCTCGAAAAACTCGATCCTGCAGGCGGCTACATTGCGCCGGATGGCCCGAGGCTGTTCAGCGTCATCACGGAAACGATCAAGGTCAAGGGCGCGGACGAGGTGCGCCTCGAGGTGCGCCTGTCGCGTCATGGTCCGGTCATCTCCGATGTCGCCAAATCGGCTGCGGATGCAACGCCCCGCGGCTACGCGCTCGCGTTTTCCTGGACCGCGCTGGCTGAAGACGACGAGACAATGCGCGCGGCCCTCGACCTTGGCCGGTCGAAAAACTGGCAGGAATTTCTCGCGGCCGCAAGCCACTTCAATGCGCCGCAGCAGAACATGCTGTACGCCGATGTGGATGGCAATATCGGCTTCGTGGCCGCAGGCCGGGTTCCCGTGCGCAAAAAGGAAAATGACCTTCACGGACTCGCCCCGGCGCCCGGCTGGCTGTCGCAGTACGACTGGGAAGGATACATTCCCTTCAAGGAGCTGCCGCAGAGCTACAACCCGGCCAGCGGCCGGCTGTGGACCGCCAACGAAAAGGTGACTCCTGCAGGTTACACGCACTTCATCACCAGCGAATGGCAACCGCCATATCGCTCGAATCGCATTGGCACCCTGCTTGAGGCCAGGCCGAAGCACGACCGCGCAAGCTTTGCCCGCATGCACGGCGACTCGCTGTCGACGCCCATGCGAGAAGCTCTGCCATTTCTGCTGGCCACGACGCCACGCAGCGCGACCGCGCGGCGTGCCCTGGACATGCTCGGCCGCTGGAACGGTGAAATGCGCAGGGACCTGGCGGAGCCACTGATCATCGCGGCGTGGTGGCGCGAACTGACAAGGCGCATCTATGCCGACGAACTCGGGGAGGCGTTCGAGGGCAACTGGCAACCGCGGGCGCGGTTCATGCTCAACGTGCTGGCCGACAAAGACGGGCAGTCGCGCTGGTGCGACGATGTACGCACGCCCGGCATCGAGACCTGCGCGCAGGCACTGGCGCTATCACTCGAATCCGCGCTTGCCGACCTGCGTCGGCGTTACGGCGAGGACATGGCGGCATGGCGCTGGGGCGAAGCGCATCGCGCAC
Organism: Lysobacterales bacterium; assembly: GCA_038207515.1. Classification (GTDB taxonomy): domain Bacteria; phylum Pseudomonadota; class Gammaproteobacteria; order Xanthomonadales; family Rhodanobacteraceae; genus Tahibacter. The sequence continues at coordinate 5,042 of JBBQZR010000033.1, forward strand.
GCCATGAGCACCGCCCGCTAGGCCGGCAGCCTTTGCTCGCACGCCTTTTCGACATCAGCGTTCCATCTGCGGGAGACGCCTACACGGTGAACGTGGGCCGTACGCGCCCGAACGACGAGGCTGACCCCTACGCCAGCCGGCATGCGCCGAGCCTGCGTGCGATCTACGACCTGTCCGATCCGGAAAAATCGCTTTTCATCCACTCCGGCGGCCAGTCGGGCAACCGACTTTCCGAGCACTACGCCTCGTTTTCCCAGGCGTGGGCTGATGGTGAGTACGTGCCGATGATCACCCGGCGCCACGCAATCGAATCCGCGCCGCACCAGACGCTGCGGCTGGTTCCGGCCCGCTGAGCGGGCGGCACCAGCCGCTGGCGGGAGTCACCGTGGTCACGCGCGGTCACGCGCGTCGACGCAGGTACAGGTTGTTCGCGGCCAATGCGACGATCACCACGGCTGCGCCTGCGATTTCTACCGGAGCGTATGTCCTTCCGAGGGCAGCTTCGATGCCAAACACGCACACGGGAATCAGGTTCAGCATCAGCATCGTGTTGAGCGCACCAAGGTGCTTCACGCTGGCGTTGAAGCTCAGCACCCCCAGCACCACGCTGCCCGCGGCAAAGTAGATGATCTGCCACCACACGCTCGCAAAATTCCCGACCGAAGGCGCATCCACGGCACCCGTCGCCATGACGGTGAGGTTCACCACGACCAGGCCGATGCCGCCCGGAATGCAGGTGAGCGTGGTCATGCGCAAAGGAGACCAGCCGGCGAAGCGTGCGCCGGCAAGGGAATAGGATACCCAGCAGATCGCACCGAGCAGGATGATCGCATCGCCAAGCAGCGACCCGCCCGCCGCTGCGCCGAACCCTGCGCGCGACAGGTCGCCCCGCGTCACCACCAGGGCAACGCCTGCGATCGCCACCGCAATGCACCCGACCGTAAAGCGAGCCGGCCTGTGGCCGTAGGCGGCCCAGACGGCCAGCGCCGTCAGCGGGGACTGCAACGCCATCAGGATTCCGGCGTGTTCCGGGCGGGTGAAATTCAATCCGTACCAGACAAGCGTGTTGAAGCCGGTAATGCCCACAATGCCAAAGCCGATGGCCGGCCAGAGCCGCGAACCATACTGGAACGCCTTGCGCCCCTCGACAGCCCAGAGCAGCGCCGCGAATATCGGCACCCCGAGGGCATAGCGCACCGTGCCGAGGGAAAACGCGTCGATGAGGGCCAGGCTGCGCTTGGCGATCGGGAACATCGGCGCCCAGCACAGGATGCAGACCGCGCTCCAGGCAAAACCTTTTAGGAGGCTCGGCGGCGGAATATCAGGCCTGCTTCGCGCCCGGCTTTTCATCCCGCAGTGCGCGACGCAGGATCTTGCCGACGTTGGTCTTGGGCAGTTCGGTGCGGAACTCGACGAACTTCGGCCGCTTGTAGCCGGTGAGCTGCTCCTTGCAGAAGGCGAGCACCGCGCCCTCCGTCAGGGCCGGATCCTTCTTCACGATGAAGACCTTCGGCACCTCGCCGGAATGCTCGTCGGGCACGCCGATCGCGGCGACCTCGAGCACGCCCGGATGGGTCGCGACTACGTCCTCGACCTCGTTCGGATAGACATTGAAGCCGGACACCAGAATCATGTCCTTCTTGCGATCGACGATGTAGACGTAGCCCTTGTCGTCCATGCGCGCGATGTCGCCGGTGTGCAGCCAGCCGCTGTCGGTCAGCACCTTGGCGGTTTCCTCGGGCCGGTTCCAATAGCCTTTCATGACCTGCGGTCCGCGCACGCAGAGTTCGCCGGTTTCGCCGATCGGCAGTTCGTTGCCGTTATCGTCCTGGACAGACACTTCGGTCGAGGAGATCGGCAGGCCGATCGAGGCGTTGTACTCGGGCAGGTCGAGCGGATTCATGCAGGCCGCCGGCGAGGTTTCGGTCAGGCCGTAAGCCTCCACGAGCGTAACGCCGGTAACCTTCTTCCAGCGTTCTGCGACGGCTCGCTGCACGGCCATGCCGCCGCCGAGGGTCAGGTGCAGGCTGGAAAAATCGATCTGGTCGAAGCCCGGCGTGTTCAGCAGGCCGTTAAATAAGGTATTCACGCCGGTGATCGCGGTGAAGCGGACGTTGCTGAGTTCCTTGACGAAGCCCGCCATGTCGCGCGGATTCGTGATCAGGTAGTTCAACCCGCCGAACTTCATGAAGACGAGGCCGTTCGCGGTCAGTGCGAAGATGTGATACAGCGGCAGCGCCGTGATGATGATTTCCTGGCCGAGCTTGGCGTTGCGGCCGATCCACGTCGACGCCTGCTGCATGTTCGCGACGAGATTGCGGTGGGTCAGCATGGCGCCCTTGGCCACGCCGGTCGTGCCGCCGGTGTACTGCAGGAAGGCGATGTCGTCGTGGGTCAGCTCGACGCGCCGGAAGGTCTGACGCCCGCCGCGCGCGAGCGCGTCGTTGAAGCGGATGTGGCCGTCGATCCGGAATGGCGGCACGAGCTTCTTGACGTGCTTGATGAGGAAATTGATGAGCAGCGCCTTCGGAAAGCCGAGCAGGTCGCCCAGGCCTGTCGTGATGACGTGCTTGACCGACGTGTCGCGCAGCACTTCGGACACGGTTGCGGCGAAGTTGTCCAGCACGACGATCGCGGCGGCACCGGAATCGACGAGCTGGTGCCTGAGCTCGCGCGGCGTATACATCGGATTGGTGTTGACGACGGTCAGACCGGCGCGCAGCACGCCGAAGATCGCGATCGGATACTGCAGCACGTTGGGCATCATCAGCGCGACGCGGTCGCCGCGCTGGAGGCCCAGGTCGCCCGTCAGGAACGCGGCGAACTGCCGGCTGAGGCGATCGACGTCGTCGTAGCTGAGCTGCTTGCCCATATTGGAGAAGGCCGGGCGTTCGCGAAAACGCTCGCAGGACGATTCGAGCACGGCGACGACCGATGAATACTCGTGAAGATCGATCTCGGCCGGAACGCCGGAAGGATAGTTCGCGAGCCAGGGTCGTTGGGTGCTCATCGTGGGAAGTGCCTCGGGCAGGATTGGCGTCATTGCCGCTTTACGGCGGCGGATTACGCCCGATTGGAGCACACGCCTGGAAAATGCAGCAAGCCGCATTGCAGCGAGACGCGGGCTGTGCGCCAATCGGACTCCCGCCGCTTCCGGAACCGTCCATGCGATTGGCCTTGCCAATACTCGCTGCCGTGCTCGTACTGACCGTCGCGGCGTGCAGCCGCACGCCGGACGAAACGCGTATCCGCGAGACGATCGCGGCGATGGAATCGGCGGTCGAAACGCGCAATCCGCGCGACTTCATGGCGCATGTGGCCGAGGATTTCGCCGGCCAGGACACCGGTTTCGACCGGCCCTCGCTGCACAACCTGCTGCGCGCGCAGTTCCTGCGCAACCAGTCGGTGGGCGTGCTGATCGGCCCCATCGAGGTCACGATACAGGCGCCGCGCGCGACCGCGACGATGACGGTCACGCTGAGCGGAGGGGCAGGCGGCCTGCTGCCGGAGCGCGGCGCGATCTATGACGTGGAAACCGGCTGGAAGCAGGTCGGCGGCGACTGGCAATGCATCAGTGCGAGCTGGCGCCAGCGCTGAGTCGGCGCGCGACACCGCCGACGTGACGCAGCGCCGATGTGACGCAGCCTGGAAACCGCGCGTATATTCCCCATCTGACAGCGATTGAACTGTCATTTGGAGAACAGCATGAGCGCCACCGCCGAGGACGTCTCGCGGTTCCTGCAGTCCAACCGCGGCACGTCCCGCTTCCGCGTGCCGGCGACGGCGCTGCAGTTCGATGCGCTGCTGCGCAAGGGCCTGTCCCTGTCGGTCGCCGATGCGGCCGCGTCGAATCTCGGCATCGCGCGCGAACGGCTGGCCCGGCTGCTGCGGGTCAGTCCGTCGACGCTGGAGCGGCGCTTCAAGGACAAGACCGACCTGACCGGCGCCGAGGCCGACGCGCTGTATCGGATCATCGGCGTGCTCGGCGTCGCCCAGCGCGTCCTGGTCAGCGACGACAACGTCCGCTCCTGGATGGGACGTCCCCAGCCCGGCCTCGACGGACGCGTGCCGCTGGATCTCATCGACAACGCCGCCGGCACCGAGGCCGTGATCCTGCTGCTCGAACAGGTCTATCACGGCATCGTGCCGTGATCGTCTGGCGCATCATCCGCAAGGAATTCGTGCACTCGCCGCTGTCGGTCGAAGGCGCCAAGGCCTGGCCCGGCCGCTGGCATTCGGCCGGCACGGCGATCCTGTATACCGCTGCCAGCGAATCGCTCGCGCTGCTGGAGAAGTTCGTCCACCTGGCGCTGGAATTCCGCACCATCCCGCATGTGAAGCTGTGCATCGAACTGCCGGCGGACGCCGTGGTGGAGAAGCTCGAGGAGATCGGCGACAAGCCGGTGAACTGGCGCAGCGACGATCCGACCGCCGCGCGCGCCGCCGGTGACCGCTGGGCGCGCCGTTCCGACGCCCTGGGCCTGAGCGTGCCGAGCGTGCTGTCGTCGAGCGAACGCAACGTGCTGCTGCGCGCCGCCTCGCCGCTGTACGGTCAGCTGACGATCCGCAGCAGTGAGGAATTCCTGTACGACGAGCGCATGTGGAAAGGTGAAACGCGGGCTGCGCTCAAGCGCGGCAAATAGCGGCGTTCCGCACCACGTTCAGCGCCGTGGCGCGATCGGCTCGGCGCAGGCGAGCGGCGCGGACCGTCCTGCGCCATCGTGGCGCGAGCGCCGCAGATGGCTTTCGCCCCAGAGGTGCACGCTTTCGACGAGCGGCATCAGGGCCAAACCATACGCGCTGAGCCGGTAGATCACCGGCGCGGGCACCTTCCCGGTCGACGTGCGCTCGACGATGCCGTCGGCTTCCAGTTCGCGCAGTTGCTCGGTCAGCACCTTCGGCGAGATCGGCGCCGCGCGGCGCCGCAGGCCGGCGAAATGCAGCTCGCCGTGCGCCAGCCAGTAGACGAGCGTCAGTTTCCATTTGCCGCGTATCGCGGCGAGCGCGGCCGTCAGCGGGCAATCGGCCAGCGCGTTGGGCCGCGGCGCGCGCGGAGACTTACCTCGAGGTGCGTTCTTGCGCATGGGCTTTCCAGCCTTTCATTCTCCGTCGCCATCCTGCGCAAACCGGAGACCGACATGCAGAACCCGCACAGGATCTGTCGCAGCGGTGCCGTCGCGCTGATCGCATCGCCGGCCAGTCGCGTAGCCGACGGCGCCGGACACCGGCGCCGTCGTCGCAGGGACCTCAGGCCGCTTTCGGCGCCGCTGCGAGCTGGCGCAGCACGTAGCGCAGGATGCCGCCGTGGCGGAAGTATTCGACTTCCTTCGGCGTCAGCAGCAGCACCTTGACGGTGAAACGCTTGGTCTCGTTCGCGCCCTTGGCCAGCACCTCGATCTCGCGCGCCTCGCCGTCGTTGAGACCGGCGATCTCGAACATTTCATCGCCCTTCAGGCCGATGGTCTGCGCGTTCTCGCCGTCCTTGAATTGCAGCGGCAGCACGCCCATGCCGACGAGATTGGAGCGGTGGATGCGCTCGAAGCTCTCGGCGATCACGGCCTTGACGCCGAGCAGCATGGTGCCCTTGGCCGCCCAGTCGCGCGAGGAACCGGTGCCGTATTCCTTGCCCGCGATGACGACGAGCGGCACGCCTTCGGTCTTGTAGCGCATGGCGGCGTCGTAGATCGACAGCTTGGCGCCGTCCGGATAGTGATAGGTGTTGCCGCCTTCCTCGCCGCCCAGCATCAGGTTCTTGATGCGGATGTTGGCGAAGGTGCCGCGCACCATCACATCGTCGTTGCCGCGGCGCGAGCCGTAGGAGTTGAAATCGATCTTCGATACACCGCGGCCCTGCAGGAAAGCGCCGGCCGGGGAACTGGCCTTGATGTCGCCGGCGGGCGAGATGTGGTCGGTTGTGATCGAGTCGCCGAACAGGCCCAGCGCGCGTGCGCCGAAAATGTCCTCGATCTTGCCGACGTTCATCGTCATGCCGTCGAAGTAGGGCGGGTTCTTGATATACGTGGACGTGCTGTCCCAGGCGTAGATCTCGCCCTCGGCCGAGGCGATCTGGTTCCAGCGGCTGTCGCCCTTGAACACGTCGGCGTAATTCTTCTTGAACATCTCGGGACCGACCGTCGCGGCGATGACGTCGCCGATTTCCTTGTTGGTCGGCCAGATGTCGCGCAGGAACACGGCCTTGCCGGCTTCGTCATGGCCGATCGGATCCTTGGACAGATCCGTATCGACCGTGCCGGCGATCGCGTAGGCGACGACCAGCGGCGGCGAAGCCAGATAGTTCATCTTGACTTCGGGATGCACGCGGCCTTCGAAGTTGCGGTTGCCCGAGAGCACGGAGGTCACGATCAGATCGCCTTCGGCGACGCCGGCGGACACTTCTTCCGGCAACGGACCGGAATTGCCGATACAGGTCGTGCAGCCGTAGCCGACGACGTAGAAGCCCAGCTGTTCCAGGTGCTTGAGGACGCCGGCCTTCTTCAGATAGTCGGTGACGACCAGCGAGCCCGGGCCGAGCGAGGTCTTGACCCAGGGTGCGGCCTTGAGGCCCTTCGCGACGGCGTTGCGCGCGAGCAGGCCGGCGCCGAGCATAACGGCCGGGTTGGAGGTGTTGGTGCAGGAGGTGATCGCCGCGATCACGACGGCGCCGTCCTTCAGGGTGTATTCGCTGCCATCCTTGCAGACCTTGGCCGAACCCGGCGTCGCCGACTTGCTTTTGGTCGCGCGCGCGTCGGCCATCGGGGCCAGCGCTTCACGGTAGTTGGCTTCGACGTTTTCGAGCAGCACGCGGTCCTGCGGGCGCTTGGGGCCGGCCATCGACGGCTTGACGTCGGCGAGGTCGAGGCTCAGCACCGAGCTGTACTCCGCGTCGGCCTGGCCGGGGTCGCGCCACAGGCCCTGGGCCTTGGCATAGGCTTCCACGAGGTTGATCAGCGCTTCATCACGGCCGGACAGGCGCAGGTAGCTCAGCGCTTCGCTGTCGATCGGGAATATGCCGCAGGTCGCGCCGTATTCCGGCGCCATGTTCGCGATCGTAGCGCGGTCGGCGAGGGGCAGGTGATCGAGGCCGCTGCCGAAGAACTCGACGAACTTGCCGACCACGCCATGCTTGCGCAGCGTCTGGGTGACGGTGAGTACCAGGTCGGTCGCGGTCGCGCCTTCCGGCAGCTTGCCGCTGAGCCTGAAACCGACGACCTGCGGAATCAGCATCGACGAGGGCTGGCCTAGCATCGCGGCTTCCGCCTCGATGCCACCGACGCCCCAGCCGAGCACGCCGATGCCGTTGATCATCGTGGTGTGCGAATCGGTACCGAACACCGTGTCCGGGAATGCCCAGGTCTCGCCGGCGGTGCTGCGCGTCATGACGACGCGGGCCAGGTTCTCGAGATTCACCTGATGCACGATGCCGGTGTTCGGCGGCACCACTTTGAAATTGTCGAACGCGTTCTGGCCCCAGCGCAGGAAGGAATAACGTTCGATGTTGCGGCCGAACTCGATCTTGCCGTTGAGATCCAGCGCCTCGGGCTTGCCGAACACGTCGACCTGCACCGAATGGTCGATCACGAGTTCCGACGGAATCTGCGGATTGATCTGGCTCGCGTCGCCGCCGAGCTTGACCACCGCATCGCGCATCGCCGCGAGATCGACGACGCAGGGGACGCCCGTGAAGTCCTGCAGCACGACGCGCGCGGGCCTGAACGAAATTTCGGTATCCGGTTCCTTGGTCGCTTCCCAGTTGGCGACGGCTTCGATCTCTTTCTGCGTTACGTTGACGCCGTCCTCGTGGCGCAGCAGGTTCTCGAGCAGGATCTTCATCGAGAACGGCAGGCGCTTGAGGTCATAGCGCTCGCCCAGCTTGGCGAGGCTGGCGATGGTGTAGCGCTGACCGTTGACCTCGAGTGAGGTGCGGGTCGAGAAAGAGTCTTTCATTCCATTCTCCTGGCGTGCAGCGGCTGGATCCGAGTGGGGCGACGAGAGGCCGGCAGGCGGCGGCGGGACGGACTGGCCGACGCGGCGGCTACTCGAAAAAAAAGCGGCACATTATGCCTCAAACGGGTGTTTGACGGCAGCTTTTGCGCACGACTTTGGTCGCTTATGTGACGCAACGGCATATCGCCGGCGACCCCGCACCGGCGCGGTCGGGGCGATGGCGTTCAGGCGCCGTCGAGCTTCGCGCGACTCAGCATCCCCCGCGCCAGCATGACGACCTGGCTGCGTTTGAACAGCAACTGCCACTGGCTGCCGCCGAGCTGGCGCCAGAGTACCGCTGCGCGCACGCCCGCGAGCAGCGTCGAGCGTATGCGTTCGACCTGGGCCGGCTGCTGCAGATAAAGCGGATTGCCCTGCACCACAACGCGCGGCCGCAGGTTGGACAGCGTATTCGCATACAGCTCGGACAGGCGCGCGAGCACGCTCGTATGGGTCACGCCGAGGTGATCGACCTGGCGCTGGATCGCCTCGATGCCTTCGCGCAAGTTCTGCAACATCGCGGGACGCGCGGACAGCTTGCGTTCCACGCGCAGCACGGTCACTGCAATCTGGCTGATCGCCACGTCGCCGGGACTGCGGTCGAGCTGCTGCACCAGCGCCTCAAGGCCGAGCCGAAGATTGCCCAGGCCGCCGAACGCGCTCGCGGCGTCGTCCACGTCGACGCGCAGGATGCTCGCGATGCTGACTTCCAGCGCCGCGGCGTCCTGACTGCCGCTGGTCGCCGTGGCACGCACGAGCGCTGCGGCCTGGAATACGCCCGCCAATGCGATGACCTGAGCTTCGTTCATGCTTTCATCCTTGTGCTGAAAGCCCGCCGTAGGGCGCGTCGGTGGCCGCGATCACCGCGCCGCCGAGGCATTCCTCGCCTGCGTAGAACACGATGGACTGGCCCGGCGTGACCGCACGCTGCGCCTCGTCGAAATGCACCTTGAGGCCGGCGCCGGCAAATTCCAGGGTGCAGGCCTGGTCGGCCTGGCGGTAGCGTGTCTTGGCCGTGCAGCGCAGCCCGTCCGCCGGGGCTGCGCCTGCGGTCCAGCTGGCTTCGTCCGCGTGCAGCCGGCGCGAGTCCAGCCAGTGGTTACTGTTGCCCTGCGCGACGATGAGCCGGCGCGTCGCGAGGTCCTTGCCGACCACGTACCAGGGCTGGCCGTCCGCATCGCGGCGTCCGCCGATGCCCAGGCCCTGGCGCTGGCCCAGCGTGTAGTACATGACGCCCTGGTGCTCGCCGACCGCAACGCCCTCGGGCGTGACGATCTCGCCGGCCTGGGCCGGGATGTACTGCGCCAGGAACTCGCGGAAATCGCGCTCGCCGATGAAGCAGATGCCGGTCGAATCTTTCTTGGCGTGCGTGACCAGGCCGGCCTCGCGTGCGAGCTCGCGCACCTGCGGCTTGGGCAGCTCACCGACCGGGAATTCCGTGGCCGCGAGCTGGCGCTGGCCCAGCGTGTAGAGGAAATAGCTCTGGTCCTTGTTGTCGTCGCGGCCGCGCAGCAGGCGGTAGCGGCCTTCAGCCTCGTCGACGCGGGCGTAATGCCCGGTCGCGATGGTGTCGGCGCCGAGTTCGCGCGCCTGGTCGAGAAAGGTGCGGAACTTGATCTCGCGATTGCACAGCACGTCCGGATTCGGCGTGCGGCCGGCGCGATACTCGGCCAGGAAATGCGTGAACACCTGGTTCCAGTACTCGCCGGAGAAATTGCGCGTATGAAACGGCAGGTCGAGCGCCGCGCAGACGCGCAGGGCATCGAGACGATCGCGATCGGCATCGCATTCGCCGAGGCGGCCGTCGTCTTCCCAATTCTTCATGAACAGCCCGGCAACCCGGCGCCCCTGGCGCTTGAGCAGCAAGGCCGCTACCGACGAGTCCACACCGCCGGACACGCCGACCATGACCAGAGCGCTCATGCGCGTTCCGGACCCGGCACGAGATGCTGCAGCAGCGACAGCGGCAGCCGCCGCCCGCCGAGCCAGGCGTCGATGCTCGCGAGGATCAGTGGACTGCGCAGGCGCGGTGTCGCCGCTTCGATCTCCGCGCGGCTCATCCAGACGGCGGCCTGGATGCCGCTGTCGAGCGCCTGCTGCGCGTGGTGGCACACCGTGCGCGCGGCGAAGGTGAAACGCAGGAAGTGCCGATCGAGCTCGGGATTCACCCACTGATGGATGCCGACCAGACAGTCCAGCTCCACCTCCCACCCGGTTTCCTCGCGGGTCTCGCGGCGCGCGGCATCGACGAGGGATTCGCCGGGTTCCAGGTGTCCGGCCGGTTGGTTCAGGAGCAGGCGGCCGCGGATATCCTCTTCGACGAGCAGATAGCGGTCGTCCTTGGGCACGATGGTCGCAACGGTCACGCGGGGGCGCCAGACGAGGTCGTCCTCGGCCCCCGGCTTCGGGATTTCCGGGGTCATCCGCGGCATGTTACACGAGCCGCTGCTACGCCCCGGCGGACCTTGCAAACGACGCAGCCACCACCATTAGCGGCGCTATACTCGATCCAGGCCAGGAATGCGGCGGACCAATGTCAGGCAATACCGAACACAGACCGGATCACGAACATGGCCTTGCGGTGGAGGAAGCGCGCCCGGAAGTGGCGCGCCCGCCGATGTACCAGGTTCTGTTGCTGAACGACGATTACACGCCGATGGACTTTGTGGTCCATATCCTGCAGTCCTTTTTCGGCTTCACCTACGAGAACGCTCACGAAGTGATGCTCAATGTGCATTTGCGCGGACGCGGTGTTTGCGGTCTGTATACGCGCGAGGTAGCGGAGACGAAGGTCACGCAAGTTAACGAGTTTGCGCGTTCCAATCACCATCCATTGTTGTGCACCATGGAAAAAGCCTGAGTGGTCCCCATCTCCGGCGCATCCTGATACAGGGGTAAGGCATGTTCAGCAAAGACCTCGAACTCACCATTGGCCAGTGCTACAAGGATGCGCGCGAGCAGCGCCACGAATTCATGACCGTGGAGCACTTGCTGCTGGCTCTTCTCGAAAACCCGTCCGCCGCGGCCGTACTGCGCGCCTGCGGCGCCGATATCGCCAAGCTCGGCAAGGAACTCAAGGCGATCATCGCCGAAACCGTGCCGGTGCTTCCGCCCAGCGACGAACGCGATACGCAACCCACGCTGGGTTTCCAGCGCGTCCTGCAGCGCGCCGTCTACCATGTACAGTCCTCCGGCCGTAAGGAAGTCACCGGCGCCAACGTGCTGGTCGCGATCTTCGGCGAAAAGGATTCCCACGCCGTGTATTTCCTCAATCAGCAGGAAATCACGCGCCTGGACGTCGTCAACTACATCTCCCACGGCATTGCCAAGATCGGCCACGAGCCGCAGCAGCAGCCCGGCGTCGGCAGCGGCGAACGTGAGGCCGAGGAGAGCGGCGAGCCCAAGGGCAACCCGTTGACCGAGTTCGCTTCCAACCTCAACGAACTCGCGCGCCAGGGCAAGATCGATCCGCTGATCGGCCGCGCCGAGGAAGTCGAGCGCACGATCCAGGTGCTGTGCCGCCGGCGCAAGAACAATCCGCTCTACGTGGGCGAGGCCGGTGTCGGCAAGACCGCGCTCGCCGAAGGCCTGGCCAAGCGTATCGTCGAGAACGACGTGCCGGAAGTCCTCAAGGACGCGACGATCTACGCGCTCGATCTCGGCGCGCTGGTCGCGGGTACCAAGTACCGCGGCGATTTCGAGAAGCGCCTCAAGGCCGTCATCGGTCAGCTCAAGAAAGAGCCACAGGCGGTGCTGTTCATCGACGAGATCCACACCATCATCGGTGCGGGCTCGGCGTCGGGCGGCACGATGGATGCGTCCAACCTGATCAAGCCCATGCTCGCCTCGGGCGAGATCCGCTGCATCGGCTCGACCACGTTCCAGGAATACCGCGCGATCTTCGAAAAAGACCGCGCGCTCGCGCGGCGCTTCCAGAAGATCGACATCGTCGAGCCGTCGATCGCGGAGTCGTTCGAGATCCTCAAGGGTCTGCGTTCGCGCTTCGAGGAACATCACAACGTCGAATACACCAACGACGCGCTGATGGCCGCGGTCAATCTGTCGGTCAAGCACATCGCCGACCGTCTGTTGCCGGACAAGGCCATCGACGTGATCGATGAGGCCGGCGCACGGCAGCGGCTGGTACCCGAAGACGAACGCAAGAACGTCGTCGACGTACCCGAGATCGAGCTCATCGTCGCGCGCATGGCGCGGATCCCGCCCAAGCAGGTCTCGGCTTCCGACCGTGACGTGCTGCGCAACCTCGACCGCAACCTCAAGATGGTCGTGTTCGGCCAGGATCAGGCCATCGACTCGCTGGCCGGCGCGATCAAGATGGCGCGCTCCGGACTGGGCAATTCGTCCAAGCCGATCGGCTGCTTCCTGCTCGCCGGGCCGACCGGCGTGGGCAAGACGGAAGTCACGCGCCAGCTCGCGATGCATCTCGGGATCGAGCTCATCCGCTTCGACATGTCCGAATACATGGAAGCGCATTCGGTGTCGCGTCTGATCGGTGCGCCTCCGGGTTATGTCGGTTTCGACCAGGGCGGCCTGCTGACCGAGCAGATCGTCAAGCATCCGCACTGCGTGCTGCTGTTGGACGAGATCGAGAAGGCGCATCCGGACGTGTTCAACATCCTGCTGCAGGTCATGGACCGGGGTGCGCTGACCGACACGAACGGGCGCGAGGCGAACTTCAAGAACGTGATCGTGGTGATGACGACGAACGCCGGCGCAACACAGGCTGCACGCCGCACGATCGGTTTCGTCGCGCAGAACCATGCGACCGACGCGATGGAAGCGATCCGCCGCCAGTTCACGCCGGAATTCCGCAATCGCCTCGACGCGATCGTGCAGTTCGGCGCGCTGGATCTCGACCACATCCTGCGGGTCGTGGACAAGTTCCTGATCGAGCTGGAATCCCAATTGCACGAAAAGCATGTGTCGTTGCATGTGGATCAGGATGCGCGGCGCTGGCTGGCCGAGCACGGCTTCGATCCGCAGATGGGTGCACGTCCGATGGCCCGCGTCATCCAGGACAACGTCAAGCGCGCGCTGGCCGATGAACTGCTGTTCGGCAAGCTGGTCGACGGCGGCCGGGTGTTCCTGTCCATCACCGACGACGGCAAGCTCGACGTGCGCGTCGAGGCGACCGAGCAGTTGGCCGTGGTCGTCTGAGGCGTTGAGCGACAGGCAACAACGCAGAAGGCCCGGACTGGTTCCGGGCCTTCTTGCGTCTGGCAGGCCGTTGAGAAACAGCCTGCCGGTGCGATCCAGGGATGGATTGCACGGGGGCGATCGCGTATGCGGTTGATTCTTGAGAGAACGTGCGCGGGTTCCACTTGCGCCGTTCGATTGAGAAAGGAGCTTTTGCTCCTTTCTCAATAACTTGCCAGGGGGCTGCCAGAGCTGCCGCGCGCTGCGCCAGGGCAGGGAGCCCGCCTCGGGACGCGGCGACGAGCTACGCCGACCCCGCTTATTTCATGCGGTAGGTGATGCGACCCTTGGTCAGGTCGTAAGGCGTCATCTCGCACTTGACCTTGTCCCCGGTCAGGATGCGGATGTAATTCTTGCGCATGCGGCCCGAAATATGGGCGGTGACCACGTGGCCGTTTTCCAGCTTCACGCGGAACATGGTGTTGGGCAGGGTTTCAAGCACCGTGCCTTCCATCTCGATGACATCGTCTTTGGACATTGGCCCTTCGTTTTGGCTGTGACCGGACCAGAACCCGAAACAATCGGGTTTCCTGGCACGCTCATTGGGTAAATCCCCGAACTGACTGCCGGGCTGCGCAGGCGGCAACCGCAACGGGCTATGAGAAAGGGCGGGTGCGGCCCTTTTCAAGTCCCCGGTCGGAGCGGCGCGGGATGATGCCACGTTGGCGCGGTTACGGGAAGCTAAGGCGTGCCCGTGACGGCGACGGTCTGGGCCAGCTGCGCCGGCCGCAGGCCGTCGAGCGTGCCATGCCAGGGGCCGATGCGGCCGGGCTGGCTCACGAGTTCGGCAATCCGCGCGCAAAATGCGCGCCGCGGCAGTTCCTGCGCGCCAAGGGTCTGCAGATGGTCGGAGCTGACCTGGGCATCGATCAGCGGCCAGCCCCATTCACGCAGGCGCCAGGCCAGGGCGAGCAAGGCGACCTTCGAGGCATGGCTCGCGCGGCTGAACATGGATTCGCCGTAGAACATGCGTCCCACCGCGACCCCGTAGATGCCGCCGACCAATGTCTCGCCCGCATAGACCTCGACGGAATGGGCATGGCCCAGCGCATGCAGCTGTTCGTAGGCGCCCAACATCGCGGACGTGATCCAGGTGCCGGAATGGCCGTCACGCGGTGCGGCGCATGCGCGCATGACGCCGGTGAAGTCGTTATCGGCGGCCAGCCGCCAGTCGCAGCCGCGCAACCAGCGTGCGAGGCGCCGCGGCACGTGCATGGCCTGTGTCGCGAACACCATGCGCGGGTCCGGCGACCACCACAGCAACGGCTCCCCGGGCGAAAACCACGGGAAGATGCCTTGCGTGTACGCGCGCAGCAGCCGTTCCGGGTACAGGTCGCCGCCGGCGGCGAGCAGACCGTTGGGATCGCGCAGCGCGGTTTCCACGGCGGGGAATGCCTCGTCGCCGCCGACGCGCAGGATGGGGATACGGATCATGCGGTCGCGGCCAGAACTGAGGGCAGCGTCGCGAACGGCGACTGCGCCCACAGCGACTCGCCCCAGCGCCTGACCTGGACCTGTTCGGCGGCAAGGCTGCGCCGTATCGCCGCGCGGAAATCCACCTGGGCGACAAAGTGGAATGAGCGCGTGCGCTGCGGCAGGAAGCCGCGCGCGATCTTGTGCTGACCCTGTGCGCCGGGTTCGAAGCGCTGCAGTCCTTCGCGCAGGCAGTAGGCAATGCCCTGGTAATAGCAGGCCTCGAAATGCAGGCCCGGGATCTCGCGCAGGCAGCCCCAGTAGCGGCCATAGAGCGTGGTCGCGCTGCGCAGGCAGAACGCCATCGCGACGCGTTCGCCGTGCTGGCGCGCGAGGAATACCACGACCTGACGCGGCATCGCCGTGCCGAGATGACGCAGAAAGGCCTCGGTCAGCGCGGGATAGTTGCCCTTTTCCTCGAACGTTGCCGCGTAACAGGCGTAGATGAAGCGCCAGTCGTCGTCATCGAGTTCGTCGCCGTGCCGCACCTCCAGCTCGACGCCCTGTGTCGCGACGCGGGCGCGTTCCTGGCGCAGGTTCTTGCGTTTCTTCGGCAGCAGCGCGGCGAGAAAATCGTCGAAGTCGCGATAGCCGTCGTTGTGCCAGTGGAACTGCCAGTCGTTGCGTTCGAGCCAGTGCTCCGGGTCGTCCGGCACGGGCTGGCCCGGCGCGGCGAAGTTCAGATGGACCGAGGAAAGGCCGTGCCGCTCGCATTCGCCACGCAGCGCATCGAGGAGGTGCGCGGCGTCCGGGCCGAGCAGCCGCGGTCCGCAGACCGGTGAATACGGCACCGCACAGAGCAGCTTCGGGTAGTAGTCAAAGCCGTGGCGCTCGAACGCATCGGCCCAGGCCCAGTCGAACACGAACTCGCCGTGCGAGTTGGCCTTCAGATAGACCGGCGCGGCGCCGGCAAGACGCTGGTTGTCGTACAGCGCGAGATGGTGCGGCTGCCAGCCCAGATCGGCACGGATGCAGCCGTGCCGTTCCAGCCCGGCCAGGAAGGCATGGGACAGGAACGGGTTGTCGTCGGGCCGCAGGGCGTCCCAGGCCGCCGGCGGGATTTGCGCCAGTTCCGCGTGGAAAGCGATCCGTCGGCGGTCGCCGCTCATGCGACGGCGGCCGCTGCCGGCCTCACGCCAGGCCCAGCTTGTCCAGGTATTTCTCCGCGTCGAGCGCGGCCATGCAGCCGAAACCCGCGGATGTCACGGCCTGGCGGTAGACCTGATCGGCCACATCGCCCGCGGCGAACACGCCGGGAACGCTGGTCGCGGTGGCGCCGCCGTCGAGTCCGCTCTTGATGCGGATGTAGCCATTGTTCATATCCAGTTGGCCGTCGAACAGCGCCGTATTCGGCGTGTGGCCGATCGCGACGAACAGGCCACTGATCGGCAGATCGCGCGTTGAGTCGTCGATCGTGCTGCGCAGGCGCACGCCGGTCACGCCGGTGCCGTCGCCGAGCACCTCGTCGACGCCGTGGTTCCACACGATCTCGACCTTGCCGGCCTTCTCTTTCGCGAACAGCTTGTCCTGCAGGATCTTCTCCGCACGGAACTTGTCGCGCCGGTGTACCACTGTGACTTTTTTAGCAATGTTCGCCAAGTACAGCGCTTCCTCGACCGCGGTGTTGCCGCCGCCGATCACGGCGACGTCCTGCTCGCGGAAGAAAAAGCCGTCACAGGTCGCGCAGGCCGACACGCCCTGTCCCTTGAACTTTTCTTCCGACGGCAGGCCGAGATACTTCGCGGTCGCACCGGTCGTGATGATCAACGCGTCGGCGCTGTAGCTGCCGTTGTCGCCGATGAGGTGGAACGGACGCTGCGCCAGATCGACCGTATGGATGTGGTCGAACACGATTTCGGTGTCGAAGCGCGCGGCGTGTTCGCGCATGCGCTCCATCAGCGCGGGACCCTGCAGGCCCTCGACGTCGCCGGGCCAGTTGTCGACGTCGGTCGTCGTCATCAGCTGGCCGCCCTGCTGCAGTCCGGTGACCAGCAGCGGCTTGAGATTCGCACGCGCCGCGTATACCGCTGCGGTATAACCGGCGGGGCCGGAACCGAGGATCAGCAGGCGACTGTGCTTGGAGGTGCTCATGTATAATCCCTCGCCGCAAAAAAGCGGCCTTGAACGTGTCGATTCATGCGACGGGGGCGGCGAAATTCACCGAAATCCCATCGTCCCTAACCAAATCCTTTCACACCGGTGCTTCGCAGTGAATGCTATGAGGCGGCCGGCGTTCGGGTCACCAAGAACCCGCAAGGATGGGGAGAACGGGTCGGCGATTCAAGAGCGGGTGCGAAGCTCGGGAGGGCGTCGCGCGCAGCGTCACAAGAATTGAGCTATTCACACCACGAGGAATTGCAATGCGTATCGGTATTCCGTCGGAAACCAAGACTCTGGAAGGGCGCGTCGCGCTGGTGCCTGCCGCCTGTGCGGAACTGGTCAGGCGCGGCCACGAGGTCTATGTGCAATCCGGTGCCGGCACCAAGAGCGGCTTCTCCGACGCCGACTTCACCCGCGTCGGCGTGAAGATCGCCGCGGACGCGGACGCGCTGTATGAATGCGGTGAACTGATCGTCAAGGTCAAGGAACCGATCAAGGGCGACCTGGAACGCCTGCGCAAGCACCACCAGCTGTTCTGTTACCTGCATCTGGCGCCGGAGCCCGAACTGACCCGCCGCCTGCTCGACATCGGCCTGACCGGTGTCGCCTTCGAATCCGTGGAAGAAGCCGATGGCTCGCTGCCGCTGCTGGCTCCCATGTCCATCATTGCCGGTCGCATCGCGATCCAGGTCGGCACCCATCTGCTGCACCAGCCCATGGGTGGCAAGGGCAAGCTGCTCGGCGGCCTGCCGTCGACCGAGCGCGGCAAGGTCGTAGTGCTCGGCGCCGGTGCCGCCGGCGGCAACTCCGCCGCGCTGGCTGCAGCGGGCGGTGCCAATGTCGTGGTGTTCGACAAGCGTCCGGACCGCCTCGCGCAGATGATGGCGCTGGGCACCAACGTGACCGCGCTGTATCCCTACCAGGAATACGTCGCGCGCGAGGTCGCCACCGCTGATCTCGTCGTCGGCGCCGTGCTGATCCCGAGCGCCAAGGCGCCGCACGTCGTGACGCGCGAGATGGTCAAGTCGATGGAGACCGGCAGCGTGCTCGTCGACATCTCCATCGACCAGGGCGGCTGCTTCGAGACCGCGCGTCCGACCACCTGGGCCGAGCCGACCTACATTGTCGACGGCGTGACCCATTTCGCCGTGACCAACATGCCCGGCGCCGTGCCACAGACCTCGTCGCAGGCCATCTGCGCCGCGATCCTGCCATACGTGCAGCGCATGGCGGCCGGCCCGCAGTGGCGCGACAACGAAGCACTGAAGCGCGGTATCAACGTCGATGGCGGCGAGATCGTGCATCCGGCCCTCAAGGGCATGCTGTAAGCCATTCCTGTCGCCTCCCTGGGAAACACCCCGGGGAGGCTCGGCAGGCTGATGCGGAACGATTACCCGATGAATCGTCCGAGTCGCCCCGGCACCGTCCCCGCGCTTCTGCAACTTTTGCTGGCGGCCTACGCCATCGCGTCGCTGCTGCATTTCATCCACAACGCCGAATACCTGCCGGACTATCCCGGCCTGCCACCGACCTGGACGCGGCTGGGCGTCTATGCGGTCTGGGCCGGGATCACCGCGGTTGGCTTGTCCGGCTGGTGGCTGCTGCGGCGCGGCTGGCGCATCACCGGATTGTTCGTCGTGCTGGCCTATGCGCTGTTCGGCCTCGACAGCCTCGGTCACTACGTCGTGGCGCCGATGTCTTCCCACACGTTGGCGATGAACGTCAGCATCCTCGTGGAAGTCGTGGCCGCGGCAGCTGTGTTCATCGAGGCAGCCCGCCAGCTGATCATGCACGCGACCCGCACCCGGCGCCGCCCACAGCAGACTCAGCCGTGATCGGCCGGTCTTAAGGCCGGCGGGTTGCAAGCGGTGCCGCAGGCTGCCCGATACGCGACGACGGGGTAAAGTCAGGCTGGCGTGCAGGCAGCGGTGCCGCGAAGACCCGCCCTCGCGCGTGAGGGCGGTCTGTCAGATGCCGTGCCGCAACCCCGGAATCATTGTTCGAACAACGCCTTGCGGCGATTTCTTGAGGTATAGTCCAGCGGTGTCGCGCCCTTCCAAAGCCATCCCAACCACGACCGGCTCCGACCCGTTGCAGAAGCGTCTGCGCGAAGTCGCGTTTCTCCTGCTGCTGCCCGTGGTCGTCTATCTGCTCGCCTGCCTGCTGAGCTACAGCCCGCAGGATCCGGGCTGGTCGCATGCCGGCGAACCCGAGCAGATCCACAATTTCGGCGGCGCGGTCGGCGCCTGGATCGCCGATCTCTCACTGTATTTCTTCGGCGGCCTGGCCTACGTGTTTCCGTTGCTGCTGCTGGCTGTGGGTGCCGGCATCCTGCGACCGCGCGAAGACGCGCCGAAGTCGTCGCTGGAGCCCTCGCTGCGCCTGGTCGGTTTCGTCGCGTTTTTCCTCAGCGGCAGCGGTCTGGCCCATCTGCATTTCATCGGCCCGAGCCAGTTGCCGGAAAAAGCCGGCGGCATCCTCGGCAAGATGGTCGGCGGCGGCCTGCTGCACGGTTTCGGTTTTCTCGGCGCGACGCTGCTGCTGCTCGCCGTTTTCCTCGTTGCCGTGACGCTGGCCACCGGCCTGTCCTGGTTCAAGGTCATGGATGCGATCGGCCGCGGCATCCTCGCCGCCGGCGGCTGGCTGGTAGGCAGCATGAAAAAGGCCGATGACGCCCGCGTCGCCCGCGCCGCGCGCAGCGAGCGCGAGGAAGTGCGCAAGGTCGAGACCGTCAAGCAGGCCAAGCGCGAACCGGTACGCATCGAGAAGCCGGCCGTCACCGCGATCGAAAAGAGCGAGCGTGCCGAGCGCGAGCAGCAGATCCCGTTGTTCGTCGGCGCGCCGGTCAACGGCGAACTGCCGCCGCTGTCGCTGCTCGACGAACCCAAGCCTCAAGTCGCCGGCTATTCGGCAGAGACGCTGGCCGTGCTCTCGCGCCAGGTCGAACTCAAGCTCAAGGATTTCCGTATCGAGGCGCAGGTCGTCGGCGTCTACCCGGGTCCGGTGGTCACGCGCTTCGAGATGGAACCGGCCGCGGGCGTGCGCGGCAGCCAGATCAGCAATCTCGACAAGGACATCGCGCGCGGCCTGTCCGTGGTCAGCGTGCGCGTCGTCGACGTGATCCCCGGCAAGAACGTGATCGGTCTGGAAATCCCGAACGCCAAGCGCGAGATGGTCTATCTCTCGGAAATCCTGCGTTCGGACAAGTACGACGCGTCCAAGTCGCCGCTGACCCTGGCCCTGGGCAAGGACATCGGTGGGCGTCCGGCCGTGGCGGATCTCGCCAAGATGCCGCACCTGCTCGTCGCCGGCACGACCGGCTCCGGCAAGTCGGTCGCCGTCAACGCGATGGTGCTGAGCCTGCTGTACAAGGCCAGCCCGCGCGAAGTGCGCATGATCATGATCGACCCGAAGATGCTGGAACTGTCGGTCTACGAAGGCATCCCGCACCTGCTCGCGCCGGTCGTCACCGACATGAAGGAAGCCGCCAACGCGCTGCGCTGGTGCGTGGCCGAGATGGAGCGCCGCTACAAGCTCATGGCCGCGGTCGGCGTGCGCAATCTGGCCGGCTTCAACAAGAAGGTCAGGGAAGCCGAGGACGCCGGCCAGCCGATGCTCGACCCACTGTTCCGCCCGGACGCATCGCAGCCGGAACGGCGCGCCGAGCCGCTGCAGCCCTTGCCCTACATCGTCATCTTCATCGACGAATTCGCCGACATGATGATGATCGTCGGCAAGAAAGTGGAAGAACTGATTGCCCGCCTCGCGCAGAAGGCGCGCGCCGCCGGCGTGCACCTGATCCTCGCCACGCAGCGTCCGTCGGTCGACGTGATCACTGGCCTGATCAAGGCCAACATCCCGACCCGCATCGCATTCCAGGTATCGAGCAAGATCGACTCGCGCACGATTCTTGACCAATCCGGCGCGGAAGCGCTGCTCGGCCATGGCGACATGCTGCACCTGCCGCCGGGCACGGCGACGCCCGAACGCGTCCACGGCGCCTTCGTCGACGACCATGAAGTGCATCGCGTCGTGCAGTGGCTGCGCGCGCAGGGCCGTCCCGAATACGTCGATGGCGTGCTCGAGGAAATCCAGACGACGAACGACGGCAAGGTCATCGGCGAAACCGGTCTGCCGGAAGAGATCAGCGAAGGCAACGCGGACTACGACGAGCTCTACGACCAGGCCGTGCGCATCGTGACCGAGTCGCGCCGCGCATCGATCTCCGGTGTACAGCGCCGCCTCAAGGTCGGCTACAACCGCGCCGCGCGCCTCGTCGAGTTGATGGAAGCGCAGGGTGTGGTGAGTGCGCCGGAACACAACGGCAACCGCACCGTGCTCGCGCCGCCGCCGCCGGAGTTCTGAAATCAGCGCGCCAATTTCAACAGGGGTCACGTCATGAGCGCCGCTGGCGGTGGAATGAGCCCGGCCGAACGCCGCCGCGCCACGTTGTGGGCGCTGGTTTTCGCCATCGCGATCTACGCGTTCAGCTGGCAGATGCTGCGCCAGCCGCCGGACTGGCTGAGTTCCGGCGGCGGGCTACCGCAGTGGCCGGTGACTTTTGATCTACTTCTGACCGTTCCCGCCGTGTACTGGTGGCTGCATCGGCGTGATCGCCGTCGCGCCGCGCTGGGCGCGCTCGCGCTGGCCGGTACCGGCATCTGGGTCGCGAGCGTGATCCTGCCCGATGCCAGCGGCCCGGCATGGTCGGCTCTGCGCCTGCTGCGCAACCTCGGTCTCGCTCTCGTGGTGGTGCTGGAAGTCGGTATCGTCATAAGCATGTTGCGTCTCGTCGTGCGCCTGGCTCACGACCGCAATCCGGACTACGCGCTGCGCGAGGGCGTGCACCAGCGCTTCGGTACAACGCTTGCCGCGCGTGTCGTGGCGTTCGACATGCGCATGTGGCTGCATGTGTTCGCCGGCGCGCGCCGTGCCTGGCACTACGCCGGCGACACGCATTTCAGCTACCACCGCAAGGACGGCAATGCCAGCAACCAGCAGGCGTTCCTGATCCTGATGCTGATCGATCTGCCGATCGCGCACACGATACTGACGGTATTCGCCGGCGCGACTGCCGCCTGGATCGTCACGCTGCTGACCGTGTTGTCGCTGGCGCTGATGTTCGGTCATTACCGCGCCACGTTGCGCTGTCCCGTCTCGCTCGATGCGGACATTCTCTATCTGCGCTATGGCCTGGCTGTGGCCGAGGCGGCCGTGCCGTTCGCGGCGATCGCACAGGCCACCGCCTGTCGCGACGACCTGCAGCGTCGCGCGCCCGGCGTACTGCGGCTCAACGATGCCGGAACGCCGAACGTGCGCATCCGCCTGCACGAGCCCGTCGTCGTCGCCAGTTGGTTCGGCATCGAGCGCCGCGTCGATACGATAGGCCTGGGGATCGACCAGCCGCGCGAATTCCTCGCCGAACTGAACGCGCGCCTCGCCGCGCGGGAACCTGGCGTATCCAAGCCGGTCCACGGCGCAGCCTCCACCACCGACGAATGATCCCCATGCCGACCCGCCTGCTTGCCCTGTGCCTCATCTGCGCCGCGACCAGCGCTTCCGCCGACACCGCGCGTGCGCGCCTGGACGCTTTCGCGAGAGGCTTGCAGACCGTATCGGCGAATTTCGAGCAGCGCGTGTTCGACGCGAACAACCAGCCCGGCAAAGGGTCCAGCGGCAGTCTCGCGGTGCAGGCGCCGCGCCAGTTCCGCTGGAACGTAACCAAGCCGTACGAGCAACTGATCGTCGCCGACGGCATGCACGTGTGGATCTACGACCCGGACCTGGAACAGGTCACCGTGCGCAGCCAGAGCCTGGAAGAAGCCCACAGTCCGCTGACCGTGCTGACCGATGTCAGCCTGCTCGATCGCGATTTCGCCGCGGCGGAGCAGGGCGAGCGCGAGGGCCTGAAATGGCTGCGGCTGACGTCCAAGGCCAAGGAAGCCGAATTCGAATACGCCGATCTCGGCTTCGGCTGCGCCGATGCGGCCAAGAGCGACTGCGGCGGCGCCGTCGTGCTCAGCCGCATGGTGTTCAAGGACACGCTGGGCAACCGCACCGAAACCCTCTATGCCGACTGGCAGCGCAACCCCAAACTCGCCGCCGACCGGTTCCGCTTCACGCCGCCGGCCGGCGTCGACGTGATCGGCGAGGTCAAGCCCGAAGCCGAAGTGCACCCGCTCAAAGACTGATGGTCGTCGCGCGCCTGCCTCGCTGGGTCGGTGCCGGCGCGTTCGCGCTGGCCGGCGTTGCCGGCACGGTCAACGCGGTCGGTTTACTCGCCTTCGAGCACCAGGCCATCACCCACCTGACCGGCACGACGACCCTGTTCGGCGTCGCCGTGGCGCAGGGGCAGGGCGGTCTCGCCGTGACCCTGCTCCTCTTCCTGCTGAGCTTTGTCGCTGGTGCGGCGCTGAGCGGCGCTATCGTGCGCGACAGCACCCTGCGTCTCGGGCGGCGCTACGGTGTCGCGCTCATGATCGAGTCGCTGTTGCTGCTGATCGCGATTCCATTGCTGCGCGAGCATTCGACTGCCGGCATCTGCGTGGCGACCGCTGCGTGCGGCCTGCAGAACGCGATGGCCAGCACCTACAGCGGCGCAGTGCTGCGCACGACCCATATTTCGGGCATCGTCACCGACCTCGGCATCATGCTCGGGCAGCGCCTGCGAGGCCTCGCGCACGAGGCGCGGCGGCGCAATCTGTACCTGCTGATCCTGTCCGGCTTTACGCTCGGCGCGATGGCAGGCGCTGCGGGATACAGGCAGCTCGACGAGTACGTGCTGCTGCTGCCGGCCGTGCTGACCGGCGTCGCCGGGTTTGCCTATGCGGTGTATCGCGCTCGCGCGTTGCGCCGGGGTGGCTGACGCGCAGCCGCTCAGTCGTCGAAGCCGTTCGCGAAGATCGCGTCGGATACCGGCCCGATCGCGATGGCGCCGCCCGTGTCCTCGAAGCACCAGCCGTGCACGGTCATCGGGAAACCGCGCGGAGCGGAGGTCGTCATCTGCACCCAGCCGTAGTTGATCGCATTGGTGGCCTCGTTGCGGAAGCGCATGCCGATGTAGCCCATGGTCACCCCGCCGGTCCAGGCCGAGGTGTTGCCCGAGAAGCCTTCGCGCGTGAACAGGTTGGACGGACCGATGACCGACCCGGTGGAGAGCACCGCGTACGTGACGCCGCTGCTCGCGACGCCGGCATTGCCCGTCGCTGACGCACCCCAGTAGAAACGCAGATCGTCGGGCGGCGTGGTGCTGGCCGACGCGTAGGGATCGAAATCGAAACCCGGAGCGCCCCCTCCGGTCTCGGCGTGGACGCCGGTCAGGAAATTGATGTACAGGCCCTCGGTCGTGGCCGGGATGGCCAGGTTCTGTTGGTCGAAACAGACCACGGCGGCGTGGGCCGGCGCAGCGGCAACCAGGGCGGCGAACAGGAGTACGCGCTGAGGGTTCATGCGGAGTCTCGCGGTCATGACGCCGCCTACGGTACCAGAAGGTCGCAGAATCGTCCCGGCGTATCTCTTTGTATTTGTGGCGAAATATAAGGGCTGTGCGGCGTTTGCCGGCGGCGTTACTCTTGTGCCCATGTCACGCAGAAAACCCACCCCGGCCGGTGCCGGTCTGTTTGCCGAGCCCGACGGGCTCAAGCCGCTCGCCGAGCGCATGCGGCCGCGCGAGCTCGGCGAGATCGTCGGTCAGACGCGGCTGCTGGCCGAGGGCAAGCCGCTGCGCCGCGCTGTCGAGTCCGGCCATGTGCATTCGATGATCCTTTGGGGCCCGCCCGGTTGCGGCAAGACCACACTGGCCCTGCTGCTCGCGCGCTACGCCGACGCGCAGTTCAAGGCGATCTCGGCGGTCATGACCGGACTGGCCGACGTGCGTGCCGCGCTGGACGAAGCCGCCGCGAACTTCGCCCGCGGCGTGCGCACCGTGCTGTTCGTCGACGAGGTCCACCGCTTCAACAAGGTGCAGCAGGATGCGTTCCTGCCGCATATCGAGAAGGGCGTGATCCTCTTCGTCGGCGCGACGACCGAGAACCCGTCGTTCGAACTGAACTCCGCGCTGCTGTCGCGCTGCCGCGTGCATGTGCTCGACGCGGTCGGCGCGACGGACATCGTCGCCGCGCTGCAGCGCGCGCTGGCCGATCCCGAACGTGGCCTGGGCGGGCAAGGGCTCGAAGTCAGCGACGAATCGCTGGGCCTGATTGCCCAGGCCGCCGACGGCGACGTGCGCCGCGCGCTGACCCTGCTTGAGATCGCCGCCGAGCTGGCCGAGGACGGCCGCATCGACGAGACCACGCTGACCCAGGTGCTGGCCGACCGCACGCGGCGCTTCGACAAGGGCGGCGAGCAGTTCTACGACCAGATCTCGGCCTTGCACAAATCGGTGCGCTCGTCCGATCCGGACGCCGCGCTGTACTGGTTCACGCGCATGCTCGACGGCGGCTGCGATCCGGCCTATCTCGCGCGGCGTCTCACGCGCATGGCGGTCGAGGACGTCGGCCTCGCCGACGCGCGCGCGATCGGCATGGCGATCGAGGCCTGGGAAACCTACGACCGCCTCGGCAGTCCCGAGGGCGATCTCGCGCTGGCCCAGCTCGTCGTCTACATGGCGCTGGCCGCGAAGAGCAATGCGGTCTACGTGGCGTTCGGCGAAGTGCGCGCGGAAATCCGCGCCAGCGGCACGCTCGACGTGCCGATGGAAATCCGCAACGCGCCGACCAAACTCATGAAGAGTCTCGGCTACGGCAAGGGCTACCAGTACGACCACGATCTCGAGGGCGGCGTCGCGCTCGATCAGCAATGCCTGCCGGACGCGCTCGTCGGGCGCGAATTCTACCGGCCGACCGAGCGTGGCCTCGAAGCGCGCATCGCCGAGAAATTGCGCGAGTTGCGCACGGCGCGCGCGGAAGCGCTCGCACGCAAGCCGCGTCGGGAAAGCGACGCCGAATGATCCGCGCTGCGCTGTCATTACCTCGGACGATCTGGCTGCTGGGCCTGATCAGCTTCGTCAACGACGCCGCGAGCGACATGATCTATCCGCTCGTGCCGCTGTATCTGGCCAGCGTGCTGATGGCCGGGCCGAAGACGCTGGGTCTGATCGAAGGCATCGCCGAGGCCTTCGGCAGCGTGCTCAAGCTCGTCGCCGGCGTGCTGGCCGATCGCCTGCGACAGATGCGCTGGTGGGTGGTCGCGGGATATGCCGTGTCGGGCCTCGTGCGGCCGCTGATCGCGTTGAGCACGAGCTGGCTCGGTGTACTGGCCTGCCGCTTCGCCGACCGCGTTGGCAAGGGGCTGCGCGCCGCGCCGCGCGATGCGCTGCTGACCCTGAGCGTCGCGCCGTCGCAGCGCGGCCTCGCGTTCGGGCTGCACCGGGCGATGGACAACCTCGGCGCCGTGGTCGGGCCGCTGCTCGCGGCGCTGCTGCTCGCGCTGGGCTTCAGCCTGCGCGAAGTGTTCTTCTGGGCCATCGTGCCGGCCGTGCTCGTGATCGTGCTGACCCTGCTGGTGCGCGAGCCCGAGCGCACCGTGCTCAAGCCCAAGCCTTTCCGCTGGAACCTGTCCGACCAGCCGGTCGCGTTGCGGCGCTATCTCTGCGTTCTTGCCTTGTTCACTTTGGGAAATTCGTCGAACATGTTCCTGCTGCTGCGCGCGCGAGAACTCGGCCTCGGCGACGCGCAGATACCGCTGATCTGGGCCCTGGTCTGCGGCGTGGCGGCGGTGTTCGGGCCGCCGCTGTCGGCCTGGTCGGACCGCATCGACCGGCGCCGTCTCATCGTCGGCGGCTGGGCGGTCTATGCGCTGTTCTATCTCGTGTTCGGCCTGCTGCCGGCCACGCCGTGGCTGTTGTGGCCGCTGTTCGCCGGCTATGGTCTGTTCCTCGCCGCGACCGAAGGGGCTGAGAAGGCGCTGGTCGCCGACCTCGTCCCGGGAGAGCAGGCCGGCACCGCGTTCGGCTGGTACAACCTCGCCGCCGGCGTGCTGCTGCTGCCGGCCTCGCTGCTGTTCGGCTGGCTCTGGTCGGATATCGCGCCGCTGGCCGCGTTCGCGTTCGGATCCGCCTGCGCGCTGGCTGCGGCGCTGCTGCTCGCGTTCTGGGTGCGCCCATCGGTGGCGGTCTGAGCATCCGCGTTGCGTGCCGCGGCGGCAAGCCGCGATAATATTCGACTTCATTATCGCGGCAAGCCGCGATAATCCGCGACTTCGTTGAATTTCCAAGGATTGCCATGCTTGACCCAGCCCTGCTGCGCGGCCAGCTCGATGCCGTGGCCGAACGTCTGGCGACGCGCGGATACGTCCTCGACACCGCCGCGATCGATGCGCTCGAAACCCGGCGCAAGGCGGTCCAGGTCGAGACCCAGGAGCTGCAGAACCGGCGCAATACGCTGTCCAAGCAGATCGGCATGGCCAAGGGCAAAGGTGAGGACGCCTCGGCACTGATGGCCGAGGTCGGTGGCATCGGCGACGCCCTCAAGGCGAACGAGGCGCGTCTGGCCGAGGTGCAGCAGCAGCTCGCCGCGGTCGTGCAGGGCATTCCGAACCTGCCACACGAATCGGTGCCGCGGGGTGCCGACGAATCCGGCAATGTCGAACAGCACCGCTGGGGCACGCCACGCACCTTCGACTTCCATGTGCGCGACCACGTCGATCTCGGCGCACGCAAAGGCTGGCTCGACGGCGATGCCGGCGCCAAGCTCTCCGGCGCGCGCTTCACCGTGCTGCGCGGCGAACTGGCCCGGCTGCATCGCGCGCTCGCGCAGTTCATGCTCGACCTGCACAGCAACTCGCACGGCTATCTCGAAACCAACGTGCCGCTGATCGTCAATGCCGAGTCCATGCTCGGCACCGGCCAGCTGCCGAAGTTCGAGGAAGACCTGTTCTCCACCGCCGTCGGCGAGAGCAACCGCTACCTGATCCCGACCTCGGAAGTGCCGCTGACCAACCTCGTTCGCGACAGCATCGTCGAGGCCGATTCGCTGCCTCAGCGCTATGCCGCGCATTCGATGTGCTTCCGCGCCGAAGCCGGCTCGCACGGCCGCGACACGCGCGGCATGATCCGCCAGCACCAGTTCGAGAAGGTCGAGCTGGTCAGCATTACGAAACCCGCCGACAGCGACGCCGAGCACGAGCGCATGACGCGTTGCGCCGAGAAGGTGCTCGAAGCGCTGGAACTGCCGTACCGCCGCCTGCTGCTGTGCACCGGCGACATGGGCTTCGCCGCGATCAAGACCTTCGATCTGGAAGTCTGGCTGCCGTCGCAGGACACCTACCGCGAGATCTCGTCGTGCTCCAACTGCGGCGATTTCCAGGCTCGCCGCATGCTCGCGCGCTGGCGCAACCCGGAAACCGGCAAGCCCGAACTCGTGCACACCTTGAACGGCTCCGGCGTCGCCGTCGGCCGCGCGATGATCGCGGTCATGGAGAACTACCAGCAAGCCGACGGTTCGATCGGGATTCCGGCGGTGCTGCGGCCGTATATGGGTGGGGTCGAGGCGATCAGCTAACCGATATGGTCAGCTAGCGATGGACCAGTCAGTCAACGGCGGCGTCGGCCTCGCTTTGCTCGTCCGATTCCCCATTCTCCATTCCCGATTCCCGGCTTTCATCCATGTTCCTTCTGCGCCCGCTCAAACGCGGCCAGCTGCTCCGGCGTGGCGTCTTTTTGATAGCGCTGCTTCCACTCCGCGAATGGCATGCCGTAGACGTGTTCCCGCGCGGCGTCCTTGCTCAGTTCGATGTCGCGTTCGGCGGCCGCTTCGCGATACCAGTCGGCCAGGCAGTTGCGGCAGAAGCCGGCGGTGATCATCAGATCGATGTTCTGCACGTCGCTGCGCTGATTCAGGTGCGCCAGCAAACGGCGGAACGCGGCGGCTTCGAGTTCGACGGTGGACGCAGACATGGATGGGTCCCGGTAGGTGAAACCTGCATGGTAGCTGAGCACCGCCCCGCCGCGGTTTGAGGCGACACGGCGGGACATGGATAATGCGCGACCTGTTGCTCCGGGCTCAGGCCCTTACCCGACGATCCGCGTCGTGTCGACGCCCGTACCGCTGGTTGCGCACCGGCCCTGGACCTGCCCACACATGACCGCCCGGATACTGGACGGCAAACGCATCGCCGATGAATTGCTGGAGCGCATCAAAGGGCGCGTCAGCGCCCGCGTTGGCGCCGGAAAGTCCCGCCCGGGTCTTGCTGTCGTGCTCGTCGGCGCCGATCCGGCCTCGGCGGTCTACGTCAGGAACAAGCGCAAGGCCTGCAAGGAAGTCGACTTCCGTTCGTTCGACTACGACCTGCCGGCGGATACGCCCGAAGCCGAGCTCTACACGCTGATCGATACGCTCAATGCCGATGCGCGCGTGCACGGCATCCTCGTGCAGCTGCCGCTGCCGGCGCATATCGACGCGACCGCCTTGATCAACCGCATCGACCCGCGCAAGGACGTCGACGGCTTTCACGCCGCAAACGTCGGCGCACTCGTGTTGCGCCAGCGCGGACTGCGTCCGTGCACGCCCAAGGGCGTCATGACCCTGCTGTCGTATACCGACCGGCCCGTGCGTGGTCAGCATGCCGTCATCGTCGGCGTGTCCAATCACGTCGGCCGCCCGATGGCGCTGGAACTGCTGCTGGCCGGCTGCACCACCACGTCGTGCCACAAATTCACGCGCGACCTGCCGGGCTTCGTCGGTCAGGCCGACATCGTCGTCGTCGCGGTCGGCCGGCCCGGTCTCGTCAAGGGCGAATGGATCAGGCCCGGTGCCATCGTCATTGATATTGGCATCAACCGCCTCGATGACGGACGTCTCGTCGGCGACGTCGATTTCGACACGGCCGCGCAGCGTGCGTCGTGGATCACGCCGGTGCCGGGCGGGGTAGGGCGCATGACCGTCGCGACGCTGATCGAAAACACCCTCGAAGCCGCGGAAACCTTTTTCGATCGATGAACCCCATGCTCCGCACCCTTCGCATCGCTTTGTTCGCCGCACTGGCCTTGCTCGCTGGCTGTGCCAGCGTGGTCAACAAGGCCAGCCAGCGCTTTGCCGGCAACCTCGGCAGCGCGATTCTCAACCAGGACGACCCGGGCACGGTGCGCGACGGTCTGCCGGCCTATCTGCTGCTGCTCGACGCGCTGCTCGAAGGCGATCCGAAGAACAGCGGCACCTTGCTCGCCGCGGCGCGGCTCACCGGTGCCTACGCCGGCAGCTTCGTCGCCGAGCCTGAGCGTGCCAAGCATCTGGCCAACCGCGCGTTCGGCTATGCGCGCCGCGCGACCTGCGAACGCAGCCCGCCGCTGTGCGCCGCGCTCGAGCAGCCGTTCGAGGCGTTCTCCGCCGAAGCGGCGAAGATCGGCGCGAAGGACATCGATCTACTCTACGGTCTGGCCTCGGCCTGGGCCGGACGCATCCAGCAGGACAGCGGCGACTGGAATGCGATCGCCGACCTGCCCAAGGTTCAGCGCCTCGTCGAGTGCGTGCTCGCGCTGAATCCGAACTACGCCGACGGCGAGCCGCACATGGTGCTCGGTGTGCTGCATTCGCTGCGGCCGGCCTCGCTCGGCGGAAAACCCGAACTCGGCAAGGCCGCGTTCGAGACCGCGATCGCGCAGTCGCAGGGCAAAAATCTCATGGCCAAGACCTTGTACGCGCAGTACTACGCGCGCCTCGTGTTCGACCAGGAGCTGCACGACCGTTTGCTCAACGAAGTCGTTGCCGCCGCGCCCGAGGCGCCGCGCATGACCTTGATGAATGTGCTGGCGCAGCAGCGGGCCAAGGCGCTGCTGATGTCGGGCAAAGATTATTTCTGATGTCGCCGCGCGCGATGTCGTCGTATCGGGCAGAACGGGCCGTGACGGTCCTGAAGGAGTTCCGCATGAGTTTGCGTAAGCGTTGGCTTTCCGCCGTATTCGTGATGTTCGCGGCGGGCGGCGTGCAGGCCGAAGTGATCAAGATCGCGACCACCGCGCCGGATGGCACGGCGTGGATGAAGGAAATGCGCGCCGGTGCGGATGCGGTCAAGACGCGCACCGAAGGCCGCGTCGAGATCAAGTATTACCCCGGCGGCGTCATGGGCGATCCAGCCACGGTGCAGCGCAAGATCAAGATCGGCCAGCTGCACGGCGGCGCTTTCACCGGCGGCGAGATTTCCGCGAACAACCCGGACGTGCAGGTCTACGGCCTGCCGTTCCTGTTCCGCAACCAGGCCGAAGTCGATGCGGTCCGTGCGAAGTTCGACGAGCGCATCAAGACCGGTTTCGAGAAGGGCGGTTTCGTCGCGCTCGGCCTGTCCGGCGGCGGTTTCGCGTACATCATGAGCGCGCGCGACATCAAGACGCGCGATGAACTCAAGGCCGCCAAGGTGTGGGTGCCGCAGGGCGACTACATCGCCGAAGTCGCGTTCAAGGCCGTCGGCGTGACGCCGATCTCGCTGCCGCTGGCCGACGTCTATACCAGCCTGCAGACCGGCCTGATCGACACCGCCGCGAACACCTTCGCCGGCGCGATCGCATTTCAGTGGCATACAAAGATCAAGCACATCGTCGATCTGCCGGTCAGCTACGTGGTCGGCGTCATCGTGGTCGACAAGAAATCCTTCGACAAGATCGCCGCGGCCGACCAGGCCGTGCTCAAGGATGAGATGGCCAAGGTGTTCGCGCGCCTGGACCAGATCAGCATCGAGGACAACGCCAAGGCGGTCGACGCGCTGAAGAAGCAGGGCATCTCGGTGTATCAGCCCAATCCCGAGGAAACCACGAACTGGCAGAAGGTCGGCGCGGAATCGGCACAGTCGCTCGACAGCGACAAGGCACCGTCGGCCGAGATCATCAAGGCTGTCAACGACGAACTCGCTGCGATCCGCAAGAAGTAATCAGCACTCCCTTTCCGGAAAACGCACGACGTGACCACCGCATTCCAGCGCCATCTCGCGCGCCTGCATCGCTTCGAGGACTGGGTGCTCACCTTCCTCGTCGTCTTCATGGTGCTGCTGGCCGGCGCGCAGATCCTGCTGCGCAACGTGTTCGACAGCGGCTTCGCCTGGGCCGAGCCCGTGCTGCGAGCGCTGGTGCTGTGGAGCGCCATGCTCGGCGCAGTCATCGCGACGCGCGAGGACCAGCACATCGGCCTCGACTTCATCGGCCGCTTCGTCAGCGGCGTGAAGCTGCGCGTCGCGCGCTTCATCGCGCTCGCGTTCGCCGCGGTGCTTTGCGCGCTGATGGCCTGGCACAGCTGGGGGCTCGTGCAACTGGATCGCGAGGGCGGCACCGACGGCGTGCTCGGCGTCCCGGCCTGGGTGCTGGAACTCATCCTGCCGCTGGGCTTCGGCCTGATGGCGCTGCGTTTCCTGATCCGCTCGCTGCTGCCGCCGAAAGTGCATGACGCACTGCCGGAGGCGTCGCCGTGATCTGGGTCATCGTCGGTGTGCTGATCCTGCTCGCGGCGATGGGCGCGCCGCTGTTCGCGATCCTGGGCGCGATCGCGCTGCTCGGCTTCCAGATGGCCGGGCAGCAAGGCATCGCCGTCGCGGTGGAGTTCTACCGCCTGTCCGACATGCCGGCGCTGATCGCGATCCCGCTGTTCACGCTGGCCGGCTACATCCTGGCCGAGAGCAAGACGCCGCAGCGCCTCGTGCGGCTGACCAACGCCCTGGTCGGCTGGCTGCCCGGCGGCCTCGCCATCGTCGCCGTGCTCGCCTGCACGCTGTTCACCGCGTTCACGGGCGCGACCGGCGTCACCATCATCGCGCTCGGCGCCGTGCTGTACCCGGCGCTGCTGCAGGCGCAGTACGGCCAGAAATTCAGCCTGGGCCTGCTCACCGCTTCGGGTAGCCTGGGCCTGCTGCTCGTGCCGTCGATGCCGCTGATCCTGTACGGCGTGGTCGCGCAGCAGTTCCAGACCACGCCGCCGGTCAGCATCGACGCGTTGTTCAAGGCTGGCCTGCTGCCGTGCCTGCTGATGGTTACGATGCTCGGTCTCTACAGCGCCTGGCATATGCGTGGCGTTGCGCGCCCGGCCGCGCCGCCGCGCGGCGAACTGTGGGCCGCGTTCAAGGACGCGGTCTGGGAAATCCCGCTGCCGTTCGTGATCCTCGTCGGCATCTATTCCGGCAAGCTCGCCGCATCGGAAGCCGCGGCCGCGACCGCGCTCTACGTGCTGATCGTCAACGTGCTGATCCGGCGCGAGATCAAGCTGTCGCAGCTGCCCGAAGTGATCCGCCACGCGATGGTGCTGGTCGGCGGCATCCTCATGATCCTCGGCTTCTCGCTCGCGCTGACCAACTGGCTCATCGACGCGGAAGTGCCGGAACAATTGTTCCAGTTCCTGCGCGCGCACATCCCGGAAAGCAATCCGTTCCTGTTCCTGCTCGCGCTGAACCTGTTCCTGCTCGTGTTCGGCATGCTGCTGGAAGGCTTTCCCGCAATCATCCTGCTCGTGCCGCTGGTGCTGCCGGTAGCCGTGCGCTACGGCATCGATCCCGTGCACCTGGGCATCATCTTCCTCGCCAACCTGCAGCTCGGCATCTTCCTGCCGCCGCTGGGGATCAACCTCTACATCGCGAGTGCGCGCTTCCGCCAGCCGGTGATGACGCTGGTGAGGGCGGCGGTGCCGTTCTTCCTGATCATGCTGGCGGCTACGTTGATCATTACGTATTGGCCGGGGTTGTCGCTTTGGTTGGCGCGGTAACGTTTCAACTTTGTATATAGGTGTATTGCTGTCGTATCGCGGGGGCTTGTAATAGCAAAGGCGTTTCGTGCGCCTGCGGCGCCCGAGTCACTTTCTCTTGCTTGTGCAAGAGAAAGTAACCAAAGAGAACACACCCCAGAGGCCGCGGCCTCCGCGCATCCTGCGCTCCGGCTCCGCGAGCCGGCTACGGGGCTCGTCGACGGGCCATCCTGGCCCGACGACGAACTCGCGCACGTCCCTGTGCGCGACCCGCGCGTTGCGCGGGCTGATCCTGCGCCGCCTCGCCGCGACCTATGGGGCCCGGAAAAGCGGCGCACATCCATGTGCGCCAGAAGCAACGGCAAAGGCAACCGCAACCGCAGTCTTGGCGGCAATCCTGGCCGTGCCGACCAAAGTTATTTGAGCCCGCGAGCCCTTCCCGTATAATCCTGTTTTTGCGACGGTCCAAAAGCGTATGCGCATCCTCGCCGAAGCCTTGACGTTCGACGACGTCTCGCTGGTTCCCGCCTATTCCAACGTCCTGCCCAAGGACGTCAACCTCTCCACCCGATTGACCCGCGGCATCCGGCTCAACATTCCGGTCCTCGCCGCCGCCATGGACACCGTCACCGAAGCACGTCTGGCCATCACGATGGCGCAGTGTGGCGGCATGGGCATCATCCACAAGAACATGCCGGTCGAGCGCCAGGCCGCGGAAGTCCGCCTGGTCAAGAAGTTCGAAGCCGGCGTGATCCGCGATCCGATCACGGTCACCCCGGATACCTCGATCCGCGAAGTCATGCAGATCGTGCGGGCGCACAACATCTCGGGCGTGCCCGTCGTCGACGGCGAACACCTCGTCGGCATCGTGACAAATCGCGACCTGCGCTTCGAGAAGAAACCCGACGATCCCGTGCGCCACATCATGACGCGCAAGGATCGCCTGATCACCGTCAACGAAGGCGCGCACGAGGAAGAAGTGCTCGCCCTGCTGCACAAGCACCGCATCGAGAAAGTCCTCGTCGTCGACGACGGCTTCCGCCTGCGCGGGCTCATCACCGTCAAGGACATCCAGAAAGCGCGCGACAATCCGAATGCCGCGAAGGACACGCATGAGCGCCTGCGCGTCGGCGCGGCCGTCGGTGTCGGCGGCGATACTGAGGATCGCGTCGCGGCGCTGGTCGAAGCCGGCGTAGACGTACTCGTCGTCGACACCGCGCACGGTCATTCGCAGGGCGTGCTCGATCGCGTCGCCTGGGTCAAGAAAAACTTTCCTGACATGCAGGTCATCGGCGGCAACATCGTCACCGGCGATGCCGCGCGCGCGCTCGTCGACGCGGGCGCCGATGCGGTCAAGGTCGGCGTCGGTCCCGGTTCGATCTGCACCACGCGCATGATCGCCGGTGTCGGCGTGCCGCAGATCTCGGCCGTCAGCATGGTTGCCGAAGCACTGCGCGATGCGAACGTGCCGATCATCGCCGATGGTGGCATCCGCTATTCCGGCGACATCGCCAAGGCGCTCGTCGCCGGCGCATCCTGCGTGATGATCGGCGGCATGTTCGCCGGCACCGAGGAAGCGCCGGGCGAGGTCGAGCTGTATCAGGGCCGCTCGTACAAAAGCTATCGCGGTATGGGCTCGCTCGGCGCGATGCAGAAGGGTTCCAAGGACCGCTATTTCCAGGACGAGACCGACACGGACAAGCTCGTGCCGGAAGGCATCGAAGGGCGCGTGCCGTATCGCGGTCCGCTGCGCAGCATCGTGCATCAGCTCGTCGGCGGCCTGCGTGCCTCGATGGGCTATGTCGGTTGCGCGACCGTCGACGAACTGCGCGTCAAGCCTCAGTTCGTGCGCATCACCGGTGCCGGCATCCGCGAGTCGCATGTGCACGACGTGGCGATCACGAAAGAAGCGCCTAACTACCGTCTCGACTGACGTCGAGACGATAGCGGGAATGGTGAAACGGGGAATCGGGAATGGAGAATGGGGAATCGTAGGAGCTCCCGGTTCTCTGTTGTTTCGTTGCGTGCCTCGCGGCGTCGCCCGGTGCCGACTGCTTTTCCGATTCCCGATTCTCCATTCCCGATTCCCGGCCTTCTCCATTCCCCATTCCCGGCTCCCATGAACATCCACACCGACAAGATCCTGATTCTCGATTTCGGCGCGCAGTACACCCAGCTTATCGCGCGACGCATCCGCGAGCTTGGCGTGTATTGCGAGATCTGGGCCTGGGATCACGAGCCCGCCGATATCCCGGCCTTCGCGCCGCGCGCGGTGATTCTTTCCGGCGGCCCCGAATCGGTGGCCGAGGAAAGCTCGCCGCGCGCGCCGCAGGCGGTGTTCGATCTCGGCGTGCCCGTGCTCGGCATCTGCTACGGCATGCAGACGCTGGCCGAGCAGCTCGGCGGCAAGGTCGAAAGCGGCCATCACCGCGAGTTCGGCTATGCGCGCGTCAATGCCGATACGGCCTGCAGCCTGTTCCTCGGCCTGGGCAACGATGCCGTCGGCACGCCGGCGCTCGGCGAAGGCGAATCCTGGATGGGCGATCAGGGGCCGACGCTGACGACCGATGCCACCGTGCCGCGCATCGCGCTCGATGTCTGGATGTCGCACGGCGACCGCGTCGTCACGCTGCCGCCGGGTTTTGCCGCCGTCGCCGCGACCGAGTCGCTGCCGTACGCGGCCATGGCCGACGAAACGCGGCGCTATTACGGCGTGCAGTTCCATCCGGAAGTGACCCACACCAAGCAGGGCGCGGAACTGCTGCGCCGCTTCGTTGTGGACATTGCCGGCTGTGAGACGTTGTGGACGGCGGCCAACATCATCGAGGATGCCGCCGCACGCGTGCGCGCCCAGGTCGGTTCCGACAAGGTATTGCTGGGTCTCTCCGGCGGTGTCGATTCCTCGGTCGTCGCAGCGCTGCTCAAGCGCGCGATCGGCGACCAGCTCGTCTGCGTGTTCGTCGACACCGGCCTGCTGCGCTGGCAGGAAGGCGACCAGGTCATGGCGACGATGGCGCAGCACATGGGCGTCAACGTGATCCGCGTCAACGCGGCCGAACGCTATTTGGCCGCGCTCGCCGGCGTCGAGGATCCCGAAGCCAAGCGCAAGATCATCGGCCGCCTGTTCGTCGAGATCTTCGAGGAAGAGTCGGCCAAGCTCACCGATGTGAAGTGGCTGGCGCAGGGCACGATTTACCCCGACGTGATCGAATCGGCCGGTTCCAAGACCGGCAAGGCGCATGTGATCAAGAGCCATCACAACGTCGGCGGCCTGCCCGAACACATGAAGCTCGGCCTGGTCGAGCCGCTGCGCGAACTGTTCAAGGACGAAGTGCGCCGCCTCGGCGTCGAACTCGGCCTGCCGCGCGAGATGGTCTATCGTCATCCGTTCCCGGGCCCGGGGCTCGGCGTGCGCATCCTCGGCGAAGTGAAAGCCGAATACGTCGAACTGCTGCAGCGCGCCGACGACATCTTCATCCGCGAACTGCGCGCGCATAACCTCTACGACAAGACCAGCCAGGCCTTCGCCGTGTTCCTGCCGGTCAAGTCCGTCGGCGTCGTCGGCGACGCGCGCGCCTACGAATGGGTCATCGCCCTGCGCGCGGTCGAGACCATCGACTTCATGACCGCGCACTGGGCCCACCTGCCGTACGAATTCCTCGGCGCCGTGTCGACCCGCATCATCAACGAACTGCGCGGCGTCTCGCGCGTGGTGTACGACATCAGCGGGAAGCCGCCGGCTACGATTGAGTGGGAGTGACAGGGGATCCGGCATCGCCGGGTAGGCATTGTCACGAAAACCCGGCTAAGCCCGCGCTGACTGACTCACCGGTTTCCGCCTGCTTTGCAGGCCTTCCCATCGCTTTCAGAACAAGGACGGCAGCGCGAGTAACAGAGGACACGACATGAGCGCCCCCCGACCCGACAGCAGTCCGCCGGTCTCGTACAGAGGGGTATGTGAACGCTCATGAACGCCGTAGAAATCGAGCAAGCCATCACCGACCTTGCGGAGCAGGATTTTGATCCCGCAGAGTTTCCGTATGTCTTTCTTGAAGCGTTCGGCAACAAGGCTACGACCATCAGGCGCCTTCGCGCGGGTGCGTCGAACAAGTCCGATCTGGGCGGCGTTCTCCAGACCGGCAATATCCATATCCTGGTCAGCAAGGCGGGCCAGGTCACGGCGACGCTTGCGGCGCTGAAGGCCAGCCCGGCCAGCGCCAAGGCCAAGGCAAGATTCATCCTCGCGACGGACGGCGCGGACTTCGAAGCCGAGGACCTGACCAGCGGCGAGACCGTCGCCTGCGCCTTCAAGGATTTTCCCGACCATTTCGGATTCTTCTTGCCGTTGGCGGGCATCAGCACGGTCCGCCAGATCAGCGAAAACGCGTTCGATATCCGGGCTACGAGCCGCCTCAACCGGCTATACATTGAACTGCTGAAAGACAACCCCGAATGGGGTTCGGCGGAGCGCCGCCATGACATGAACACGTTCATGGCGCGGCTGATTTTCTGCTTCTTTGCCGAAGACACCGACATATTCAGCGGTGCGTTCACGCAGACCGTTGCGCAGATGAGCGCGAAGGACTCGTCGAATACGCACGAGGTCATCGGCATGCTGTTCCGCGCCATGAACACCCGGCGCGAGGACCGGGCCGCCGCCAGGATTCCGCGATGGGCCGAAGACTTCCCCTACGTCAACGGGCAGTTGTTCTCTGGCGGCGACGACGTGCCGCGATTCAGCAAGATCGCCCGTTCCTACTTGTTGCACGTCGGCGGGTTGGACTGGACCAGGATCAACCCGGACATCTTCGGCTCGATGATCCAGGCCGTGGCCGACGACGAGGAGCGCGGCGAACTCGGGATGCACTACACCAGTGTCCCCAACATCCTGAAAGTGCTGAACCCGCTGTTCCTCGATGACCTGCGGGCCAAGCTGGAAGAGGCGAGCGACAACCCACGCATGTTGCTGAACCTGCGCAAGCGCATGGCGCGGATCAGGGTCTTCGATCCGGCCTGTGGTTCGGGCAACTTCCTGGTCATCGCCTACAAGGAAATGCGCGCCATCGAGGCCGAGATCAACCGGCGGCGCGGCGAACCGGATCGCGCAGCCGAAATCCCGATCACCAACTTTCGCGGGATCGAGCTGCGCGACTTCCCCGCCGAG
Source organism: Lysobacterales bacterium (assembly GCA_038207515.1). GTDB lineage: Bacteria > Pseudomonadota > Gammaproteobacteria > Xanthomonadales > Rhodanobacteraceae > Tahibacter. Next base: position 43,628 of record JBBQZR010000033.1, read on the forward strand.
ATCGCCCGTCTTGCGCTGGTCATCGCCGGGTACCAGTGCGATGTGCTGTACCGCGGGCAGAAGCTGGCGCTGGCTGAGTTCCTGCCTTTGCGCAACGAGAACTGGATCACCCGTGGCAACGCGTTGCAGTTCGACTGGTTGAGTTTGATGGACGTTGGCGGGTCAGGAGTGAAGCTGATTTCGGACGACCTTCTGCAAATGCCGGTTGATCAGGCTGAGATCGACTTCGAGAACGAAGGCGGCGAGACATACATCTGCGGGAACCCTCCCTACTTGGGCAACACGTGGCAGAGTGCAGAGCAAAAAGCCGACATCCGTAACATTGTGAACGGTCGCACGGGTTCGTCTGGCTTCTTGGACTATGTGAGCGGGTGGTTCATCAAAGCGGCGGATTACATCCGTCGCGCTGGTGGTGTTAGCGCCTTCGTGAGCACGAATTCGATTTGCCAAGGTCAGTCGGTTCCCATCCTTTGGCCCATCGTGTACGAGACAGGCTGCGACATTCTCTTTGCATACACCTCATTCAAGTGGGCGAATCTCGCCAGTCGCAATGCCGGTGTGACTGTTGCCGTCGTCGGGATTGGAGCCGCCTCTGGTGCGCTGCGTCGTCTGTACGAGCATCAAGAAGATGGAACAGTTGTCGTGCGCGAAGGGGCTGCGATAACCCCTTACTTGACCATTGGCCCACCCGTGATCGTCGAGAAGCGCGCCCAAGCCCTGTCAGAATTGGCGCCTATGGAGTTTGGCAACAAGCCCAGCGATGGAGGCCATCTACTGCTGAGCACCGACGAGTTGAAGGCTCTCCCCATTACGAAAACGCAGCGCGAATTGCTCATTCGTCGCATCTACGGATCCGATGACTTCATCAATGGGGGGTCACGTTTCTGCGTCTGGATCGAGGACGAAAACCTGGCAACCGCCGAAGCCATCCCTGCGCTCAAAGAACGCATTGAAGCAGTGCGCGCTCTGCGGCTCGCAAGTCCCGACAAGGGAGCTAGGACCATTCTCGCCAAGCGTCCGCATCAACTGAAGCTGATGCGCTTAGGCAAGGAATCCACACTTGTGGTACCGATCCACTCGTCCGAGCGGAGACCCTACTTGCCGGTCGGTCTCACGGACAACCGCAGCACCCTGACAAATGCGGCTTACGGGCTGTACGACGCTCCGCTCTGGAATCTAGCAGTGATCGCTTCCCGGGTTCATCTTGTTTGGATCGCTACCGTCTGCGGCAAGATAAAAGCAGACTTCCGCTATTCCAATACCCTTGGTTGGAACACGTTCCCGGTGCCGACACTTACAGAGAAGAACAAGACCAACCTCACACGCTGCGCCGAGAACATCTTGCTGGCGCGCGAACATCATTTCCCCGCGACCATCGCCGACCTGTACGACCCGGTAAACATGCCCGCCGACCTGCGTGCCGCGCATGACCGCAATGACGAAGTGCTGGAGCGCATCTACATCGGTCGGCGCTTCAGGAACGACACCGAGCGGCTGGAAAAGCTGTTCGAGCTGTATACGAAAATGACAGCGGAAACGGCAAAACGGCCCTCGCGCCGGCCCTCTCCTGGCAGTATGGGCGAGGGCACGGGTTCGCGTTCGCGCAAAAAGGCGGCGGACGATCCCGCGCAGCGCGAGCTGACAGCCAAGTGAGCGACAGCCGCTACCATGCCAGTGGTTCGCAGGTTGCGATGCAACCGGGGTCGAACGATCGGGTGCTGCGCAATACACCGGGCATCACCGACCCGACGCAGATGGATGACGCCGAGCTTTCGCTGCTGCTGCAATTGTATGAATTCGTGATGGGCGACCAGCTCCCTGAGCGTCGCCTGGACGTGGCCGACCTGATGGAGTGGCATCGGCTGTGGCTGGGCAACCTGTACGACTGGGCGGGACAGGAGCGCAGCGTCAATTTGGCCAAAGGCGAATTTCATTTCGCAGCGGCGGCACAGATTCCACGGTTACTGGCGGAATTCGAGCGCGATTGTCTGCATCGCTACACGCCTTGCGAAAACATGGACGATGACGCGCTTGCCGAGGCAATTGCCGTCTGTCATGTGGAACTGATCCTGATTCACCCGGTCCGTGAGGGCAACGGCAGGCTGTCACGCCTGCTGGCGGATGTCATGGCCGTACAGGCCGGGCGCGGGCCATTGGATTACAGCCGTTGGGATGCCGACAGGAACGCCTATTTTTCGGCCATCCAGTACGGCGTGAGCGGAGACTACGCACCGATGCGCGAGCTGGTCAGCGTTGCGCTGGCCGCGCAGGGCGAGTGAGGGCAAGGGACAGATGGGCCGCGCTCGTCTGGCGATTGCGCAAGCGGGCTTCGATGCTGGCGATGCGTTCGCCGGTTTCGATGGCCGTGGAACTGGCCACGGCGCGGACGATGGCCTCGCGGCTGGGCCGTTTGCGCGGGGGCGGTTGGACGGGCATGGGCATGGCTCCGGTTGGTTCGCGGTCATTCTAGCGCAGGCGGGTTTTGATCGGGTCTCGATTTCAGGCGTGGAACAGGGGAACGCGGGTATGGCGGGGCACGAAAAACCAATGTGTCATGGCGGGATTTCTCGTCCCCAGGCTATTGATCGGACTTTGAGCGAGCGGGGCTGGCCATGATGAAATCTGTCCCGTCGGTTTCCGTCACCTACGCCCGCAACGGCGCATCGACCAAGGCCAATGTGCTTGGGATGCGACCCATGCAGGAGCGCGCCTTTGAAAAGCGCGGCGAGCAGTACCTGTTGATCAAGTCACCGCCCGCTTCGGGCAAGAGCCGTGCGCTGATGTTCGTGGCGCTCGACAAATTGCATAACCAGGGCTTGAAGCAGGCCATCATCGTGGTGCCGGAAAAATCCATCGGGGCCAGCTTCGACGACGAGCCGCTGTCGAAGTCCGGCTTCTGCTGCGACTGGCACGTCGAACCCAAGTGGAACCTGTGCAACGCGCCGGGTAACGACAACGGCGGCAAGGTGAAGTCGCTGGGCGCGTTCCTCGACAGTGACGCCAAGGTACTGGTCTGCACGCATGCGACGTTCCGCTTCGCGGTCGATGCCTACGGCGTGGAGGCGTTCGATGAGCGTCTGATCGCGGTCGACGAGTTCCATCACGTCTCAGCGAGCCCGGACAACAAGCTCGGCCTGCACCTCGGGCAGTTCTTCGCGCGTGGCAAGACGCACATCGTCGCCATGACCGGTTCCTATTTCCGGGGCGATGCCGAGGCCGTGCTTGCGCCGTCGGACGAGTCGAAGTTCGATACCGTCACCTACACCTACTACGAACAGCTCAACGGCTACGAGTACCTCAAGCAACTCGACATTGGCTACTTCTTCTACAGCGGCCCTTACGTCGATGACATCCTCAATGTCCTCGATCCCGCCGAGAAGACCATCATCCACATCCCCAATGTCAATTCGCGTGAAAGCACGAAGGACAAGATGCGCGAGGTGGAGCACATCATCGAGGCGCTGGGGGAATGGCAAGGCATCGACCCGGCGACTGGCTTTCAGCTCGTCAAGGGCGCCGATGGCCGTGTGCTGCACATCGCCGATCTCGTCGATGACGATGCCGCCAAGCGCGACCGCGTTTCTGCCGCACTCAAGAACCCGGCTCAGAAGAACAATCGGGGCCATGTGGACATCATCATTGCGCTGGGGATGGCGAAGGAGGGCTTCGACTGGATCTGGTGCGAACATGCGCTGACCGTGGGCTACCGCGCCAGCCTGACCGAGATCGTGCAGATCATCGGCCGTGCCACCCGCGACGCACCGGGCAAGACCCGTGCGAGGTTTACCAACCTGATCGCCGAGCCGGATGCGGCCGAGGAAGCGGTCACCGAGGCCGTCAACGATACGTTGAAGGCCATTGCGGCGAGTCTGCTGATGGAGCAGGTCCTCGCTCCGCGCTTCGAGTTCAAGCCCAAGCACCCCGACAACGGGCCATCGCCTGGCTTCGACTACGGCCAAGGTGGCTACGACCCCGGCCGTTGCAATGTCGGTGTCAATGAGCAAAGAGGGTCATACGAAATCGAGATCAGGGGCCTCGCCGCGCCCAGGAGCAAGGAGGCAGCACGAATCTGTCAGGAAGACCTGAACGAAGTCATCGCGGCCTTCGTGCAGGACAAGCCCACCATCGAGCGCGGCCTGTTCGACGAAGAGCTGGTACCTGAGGAGCTGACGCAGGTTCGCATGGGCAAGATCATCAAGGACAAGTATCCCGAGCTCGACGCCGAAGATCAGGAGGCCGTGCGCCAGCACACCATTGCGGCCCTCAACCTCACGCAACAGGCCAAGCGGCTCGTCACCGAAGGCCAGGGCGAAGGCGAGGGCGACGGTTCGCCCAACACCGCCCTGATCGATGGTGTGCGTCGATTCGCTATGGACGTGCGCGAACTGGACATCGACCTCATCGACCGCATCAACCCCTTCGGGGAGGCCTACGCCATCCTCGCCAAGGCCATGAGCGAGGACAGCTTGAAGCAGGTCGCGGCCGCCATCTCGGCCAAGCGCACGAGCCTGACGCCGGACGAGGCGAAGGCGATGGCCGTTCGTGCCGTCCAGTTCAAGAGGGAACGCGGCCGTATTCCGGCGCTCGATTCCCAGGATGCGTGGGAGCGACGAATGGCCGAAGGCGCGGCCGCCTTCATGCGCTTCAAGGCGGAGGGCCGCTATGAGTGACTCGGATCTTGACGCACTTGCCGCGGAGCTTGCCGAGTTCGCACCACCCGAGAAGAAGGGCGGACGTCCGGCCAGCGAGGAGCGTGTAATCGCGGGCTTCGAGGAAATCCAGCGCTTTACTGAGAAGCACGGCCGTGCACCGCGGCACGGCGAAGACCGCGACATATTCGAGCGTCTTTACGCCGTGCGCCTGGACCGCCTGCGCGCTCTCCCGGATTGCCGCGTGCTGCTGGAGCCGCTGGATCATCAGGGCTTGCTTGCCGCTGCGCCAGCCGCTGCCGCTCCAGCTGAGGAAACCTTCGACATCGACTCCCTGGCCGCCGAGTTGGCGGGTGTAGTCGAGGCAGACGACATCACGGTCCTGCGCCATGTCCGCACAAGCGCCGACAAGCGCGCCACCGATGAGATCGCGGATCGCAAGCCATGCGAGGACTTCGAGGCGTTCAAGCCACTGTTCGAGCGCGTGACGACGGAAGTCACGACCGGCTTGCGCCAGTCCCAGCCCATAGAGGCGGGCCGCCGCGCGATCGAGGCTGGAGACTTTTTCGTTCTCGATGGCATCACGCTCTACGTCGCCGAAGTCGGCGAGCCACTGAAAACCACCGCCGGGGAAGTGGACCGCCGCCTGCGACTCATCTTTTCCAACGGCACTGAAAGCAATCTGCTGCTGCGCTCGCTCCAGCGTGCTTTCTACAACGACCCCGCTGCGCGGCGGCTCGCCTCGCCCGAGAGCGGGCAACTCTCCTTCGGCGGCGAGCTTGAGGCCGATGATGTCGAAAGCGGCACGATCTACGTCCTGCGCTCCCTCTCCGACCATCCCTATGTCGTTCAGCACCGCGACATCATCCATAAGATGGGCGTGACCGGCGGCAAGGTGGAGACGCGCATCGCCAACGCCGAACACGACTCCACCTACCTGCTGGCGAAGGTAGAAGTGGTGGCGACCTACAAGCTCGCGGGCATCAACCGCACCCGGATGGAGAACCTGTTCCACCGGATGTTCGCGCCGGCGCGATTGAACATCACCATCAACGACCGCTTCGGTCACCCCGTGCAGCCCGAGGAATGGTTTCTCGTTCCGCTGTTCGTCATCGACGAGGCCGTCGCGCGTATCAAGGATGGCAGCATTACCGGCTACATCTACGATCCCAGCGCCGCGAAGCTGGTGAAGGCATAGGACACCTGAATGCTTGGATAGCCCCGGCCGCTGGCTTCGCCGGCCAACGACCCAGCCGCTCCGGCGCACTCATGGATCGAGCGGGACCCGGCAACCGGCGTGAGCACTCTCAAGGTGCCATTGCCGCCACCAGAAACGGCAAGAGTACTCGCCGACGCGTTTTCAATGCTCGCGGGCGCCTTGCGAAGCAAGGCATAAACCCGACAGCTGCAGGACCGTCGGGGTTGATCGACGCGACGCCTGTCGCCGCAGCGCTCAGCGCGCTGCGGACATTTCCGCTGTTCGTGCAAGAGATCACCGCCCGCCGCATCTCACCTCGGCCGCCGCACCGCCCGGATCTTGCCGCTCTTTCCGCCGCCGCAGAAGAACTGGTCGGCGCCGTCGGACTCGAGGCCCGATACGCCGATGCCGGTTGGCATTTCTATACTCTGCAGCACGTCGCCCGTTTGCGCATCGATGCGGCGCAGTTCGCTCTCATCGCCTTCCCAGGTGCCGTGCCAGAGTTCGCCGTCGACCCAGGTGACGCCGGTGACGAAGCGATTGGACGCGATGGTGCGCAGGATCTCGCCGGTGTCGGGATCGATCTGATGGATCTTGCGTTCGCGGTACTGGCCGACCCAGAGCGAGCCTTCGGCCCAGGCGAGCCCCGAGTCGCCGCCGCCGCCGGGTGCGGGGATCGTGGCGAGCACGTCGCCGGTATCCGGATCGACTTTCTGGATGCGGCTCTCGGCGATCTGGAACAGATGCCGGCCGTCGAAGGCCGTTCCCGCATGCGCGGCGACGTCCAGCGAACGCATCGTCTCGCCGCTGGCCGGATCGATGGCGTTCAAGGTATCGCCGGCACCGAACCAGACGCGCTGGCCGTCGTGGGTGACGCCGTGTACGGCATCGACGCCCGGAAAGGGGCCGTATTCGCGGACGATATCGGCGGTTGATCGTTTGGCTTGCATGGTCGTGTCCTGTCGCGTGAGGGTGGGCAGACACTACTCACTCCGGCAGGGGCGCCGGGAGTAACAAGGTCGTCGTGAATCCCGCGACGGGTGGCGTCATCCAGCGCCGTGCGCGGCCGTGACCGAACGACTGCACCTTGCCCGCAGCCGCCAGCGTGTCCAGCGCCCGCTGTACCGTGCGCTGACTCGTGCCGAGCACAAGGGCCAGTGCCGAACTCGACCACGATTCGCCGTCGGCGAGGAAGGCGAGCACAACCGCATGTTTTTCCTCGACGGGGCGTGCGATCACGATGACGTCGCGCGCAGCGCACGGCGCCAGCGCAAACCCGTGCCTTGTCGCGCGCACGTCGGCCAGCGTTCGCAACAGCGTGCGCAACCGTCCGACCTCGACACGCAGGCGCGCACGATGGGATTCGTCGGCGAATCGTGTGCGGAAGGCCACGGCGATCAGCGTGCTCCGCGACACGTCGCCGGGCCACGCCTCACCCAGCGCGCGGGCCAGTGCAAACAGCACCGGACGTGTGGCGAGGGAAACCCGCCCCGCCGTGCTGCCGACGATGTAGCGGCACGCATCGACGACGAGCGCCGGCGATGCGAGCAACGCTTCCACGTCCTCGAGGCGCAAGTGATGCTCTTCGCCCTGCGCGATCCGGCGCGCTGCCGGCGCGTCCAGCAGAAGGGACGCGCTGTCGACTTCCGCGATCAGCGCTGGAATAGCAGCCTGCCGCGCGGCGTGCCGTGCCCTGGCGATCGCATCGCGCGTCACCTGTGTGCGCAGGCGTCGCATCGCGATGCCCGCCACGACCAGCTCGTGCGCGGCTCTGGACGCGGGCGGGAAGGGCGTGGGGTCGAGTCCGGCGAGCAGATGCTCGGCTTCGTCGAGGCGTCCGATCAGGAGCAGCCGCCGGATCGCGAGATGCCTTGCGTGCGCGGCGTTGAGCCGGTCGCCCTGGTGTTCGAGCGTCGCACGTGCGGCATCGAGGGCTTTGGCCGGCCAGCCGAGGTCGCGCGAGACCAGCGCGATCTCCGCTTCGGCGACCACGCAGCGCGCCCGTGCCATCGTCTCCTTCGGGCCGAAAGCGCGCGCCGCGCGGCGCAGCAGCGCCTTCGCGCGGACGAGATCGCCGAGTTGCGCCATCGCGATGCCGCGCAGCGCGAGTGCCGGCGCGTCGTCGCGCAGGGCCACGCGGTTCAGCGCGCCGAACGGATCGCCCACGGCGAGCGACCGTGCCGCAGCGGTGATCAGCGAGTCCATGCGAATCGCGCCACGCGTGTCGCCTCTGTCGTATTGAAGCCCGTTCGTAACTTATCGCATGGCCCGCCGTCGTACGCCCAGCCGTCGCATGTCATGTGGATGACGCGACGATCCGTGATCGGGTTGTCCGCGCAACGCCGACGCATAGGATCCGCTGCCCGTCGGCTTGCAGACGTCGGTGAACGCGAGACAGAAACTGCGGGGCGCGGCGGCCAGGACGGTTGTGCAGTCATGCGCAAACTGAGGCAACAGCGTGGCTATACCGGATACGGTCCCTGCGCAAAGACTTCCGCGTGATACGGTTTCGCACCGATCGTTTGCGCCAGCGGACTGCGCCAGTCGCGGCCCTCGCGCAGCTGCGCCAGCGCCTCTCCGAAGCCATGGCGCGGCGTCCAGCCCAGCTCGCGCATGGCTTTCTCGCTGCTGTAGACGCGATCGATCGCCGGAAACATGCGCCAGCCGCGGCGGGCGTATTCGTCGGCGTACTCGGGAAAGTACCGTGCGACGACGCCGGGTGCGTCGTAGCGCAATTGCGCCGTGTCGGCGCGCGTGAACGGCGTCGCGGCGCTGATGATGAAGCGGTCGAAGCCGAGCGCGGGTGCTTTGCCGATCGCGAGCAGATGCGCGTCGACGACGTCGGCGATGTCGACGCGGCGGTAGAGCAGTTCGTTGACCTTGGTGTTGTCGTCGGCGTAGGCCTCGCGCACGTCGGCGCTGTCGTCGGCCTCGGGGAAGAAACGCGAGGTGCGCAGCACGAGGCAGGGCAGGGCGTGGCGGCGGTGGAACAGTTCACAAAGATCTTCTGCGGCGATTTTCGTCACGCCGTAGATGTTCTTCGGCACCGGCGCTACGTCTTCGGTTATCCATGCCGCCGGCTCGTCGTGCGGCGGAACGAGCGCGGCGCCGAACGCGCTCGTCGTGCTCGTGAAGACCAGCGCCCTGATCCGCTGCGCGACGCAGGCTTCGAGCACGTTGAGCGTGCCGCTGATGTTGGTGTCGACGAAGGCCTGGCGCGTGTGCGTGGCGACATGGGGCTTGTGCAGCGTGGCGGGGTGGATGACCGCATCGGCGCCGGCGATCGCCTCCTGCACGAAGGCTGCATCGACGAGATCGCCGACGCGGTCGGTGTAGGTTGCGGGCAGGAGGTCGATGCCGACTGCATCGTGTCCCTGCACGCGCAGGGTGCGCATCAGCGCTTCGCCGAGGTGACCCGAACTGCCGGTGACGACGATGCGCATGCCCTGCCTTCGTTTCATGCTGCGGGCCGCGTAGTCTACCCGGCGTCGGCGGACCGGCGAGCGGAAACGGATCGCGGCGTACGGCGAACGTGCAGTGGCGCTCCGTGTCAGCGTTCGCAGCGAGCAAACCGTAGTGACGGTGCTTTCGCCGCATCACCGTCGCGGCTAACCTCGACGCATGGCGCAGCAACGATTCCACGGTGGCGACCGCAAGACGCAGGGCGCCGCGCGCGAGCAGTGCCGTACGCAGGAGAGTGCTTCGGTATCGTCGACCGCGTTCGGCCACAAGGCCTGCCGGGTCGTCTCGGCGCGTGTCGTTCGCGAGCCGTCGCGGTGCGACCTCGCGGGCAGCGCATGAGCCGGCGCGGACAGGCGCCATATGTGGTCGACGCGGCCGGCCTGCGCTCGCTGCATTTCGGTCCTGCGCGTATACAAAGCCGCATGCGCCTGAATGCGCCCGACGCGCTGGTGTTCGACTACACCTGCGTCATGATGGGTTTCCTGCTGTTCGGCGCGACGCCGCGGCGCATTGGCGTGATCGGTCTCGGCGGCGGTTCGCTGACGAAGTTCTGCCATCGTCATGTAGCCAGTGCGCGTATCGACGTGGTCGAACTCGATACGCGCGTGGTCGCGCTGCGCGATGCCTTCGCGATCCCGCGTGATGACCGCCGCCTGCGCATCCGTCTCGGCGACGGCGTCGCCTTCGTCGCGGCCGCGACGCGCAGGTTCGACGCGATCCTGCTCGACGGCTACGACGAGGCCGGCATGCCCGCGCGGCTGCGCTCGGCGGACTTTGCTGCCGCCTGCCGTGCCGCGCTAAGGCCGCGCGGCGTGCTCGTCGTCAACCTCGATCGCAGCGATCCGGGCTTTGCCGTGTTCCTGCGCCGCCTGCGCGCGGCGTTCGCCGATGCGGTCCTCGTCGTCGACGATGCGGATCGCGGCAACGCTGTCGTGTTCGCCGGCACGCCGCTGCGCCGGCGCCTCGGCGCGATCGAACGGCCGGCGACGCTGGACCGGGTGGCCTGGGCGCAGCTCGTCACGTCGTTCGCGCGTGTGCGTGCCGCGCAGCATGTCTGGCTCGACGGCGACGATGTGGGCTGAGCGCAGGTGCAGGTAAGGAGGGGAGAGGAGCAAGAAAACAGCGGTGCCGGCTCTCTCCGTCACTCCTGTTCACTCATTTCTCGTATTCGGCGATACGCGCGGTCGCGTGTGCGCCAAAGCCGGGGCGAAGCGCCGCACCGGACGCATCCGCTATCCTGTGTGGCCCTCATTGCGCCGCCGCCAACGCCGGAGTTCCGTGCATGGTCGACAATCCCGCCGCCGACACCGACCTGCGCTGGATGCGCTACGCGCTCGAGCTCGCGCGCCGCGCGGAGGAGGAGCATGGCGAGGTGCCGGTCGGCGCGGTGCTCGTGCAGGACGGCCAGCTCATCGGCGAAGGCCACAATCACAACATCGGTCTCAACGATCCGAGTGCGCACGCCGAGATCCAGGCGCTGCGCGATGCGGGCGGGCGCGTCGGCAACTACCGGTTTCCCGGCGCGACGCTGTACGTCACGCTGGAACCGTGCGCGATGTGCTCGATGGCGCTGATCCATGCGCGCGTCGCGCGCGTGGTCTACGGCGCCGGCGACCCCAAGACCGGCGCTGCGGGCAGCGTGTTCGACACGCTGATCTCCGAGCGGCACAACCATCGCATCGAGGTCGTTGCCGGCGTTGCCGCCGAGGAAGCCGGCGCGTTGCTGCGGGCGTTCTTTCGCAAGCGGCGGTGAGGCCGTCGAACGTCAGCTGCGCACGGACTTGTAGCGCGCGAGCACGCTGTCGAGCTGGTTGGCGAACGCCTGCCGGTCGCGCGTGTGAAACGTCGCGGGGCCGCCGGTATCGACACCGGCGCCGCGCAGTTCGTCCATGAAATTGCGCATGCTCAGGCGCTGCGCGATGCTGTCGGCGGTATACAGCTCGCCGCGCGGATTGAGCGCAAGCGCGCCCTTGCCGATCGCGGCCGAGGCCAGCGGAATGTCCGCGGTGACGACGAGATCGCCCGGTTCGACGCGCGCCACGATCGCATCGTCGGCCGCGTCGAAGCCGCCGGGCACCTGCATCGAGCGGATGTGCGGCGACGGCGGCGTGCGTACGTACTGGTTGGCCACGAGGATGGTTTCCACGCCGACGCGATCGGCGGCGCGGAAAATGATGTCCTTGATGACGTTCGGACAGGCGTCGGCATCGACCCAGAGGCGCATGGCGTGTGATTGAGCTCAGGAAAGGGGGAGGACGCTAGTGGAGCGGAAGAGTCGGCCAGAAAATTGCTCCCTCTCCCCCGAGCTTGCTCGGGGGAGAGGGTTGGGGTGAGGGGGAGCAGCTTCCATCGTGTAACTGCCCCGGTTTTCGCACGACGTGCCCTAAACCGTGCCCTGCGTTTCGCTGATGTTTCTCCCCCTCACCCAGCCTCTCCCCCAAGCGCTTCGCGCCTGGGGGAGAGGGGCAAAACGCTCGCCCGTTTCTCGGCCCATTCCGCTCACTGCCGATTTTTCGCCTGCGCCAGCTTCAGCCAGGTATCCACGACCGTGTCCGGATTCAGCGACACTGACTCGATGCCCTGGTCCATGAGCCACAGCGCGAGATCCGGATGGTCCGACGGCCCCTGGCCGCAGATGCCGATGTACTTGCCCTTGGCCTTGGCGGTCCGGATCGCCATCGACAGCAGTTTCTTGACCGCCGGGTCGCGCTCGTCGAACAGGTGCGAAACGATGGCCGAGTCGCGGTCCAGGCCCAGGGTCAGCTGGGTCAAATCATTCGAGCCGATCGAAAAACCGTCGAAAATTTCAAGGAACTCCTCGGCCAGCAGCGCGTTGGACGGCAGCTCGCACATCATGATGAGTTTGAGGCCGTTCTCGCCGCGCCTGAGGCCGTTCTCGGCCAGCACCTCGATGACCTTGCGGCCTTCGTCGAGCGTGCGCACGAACGGAATCATGACCCAGGCGTTGGTCAGCCCCATGTCCTCGCGCACGCGCTTCATCGCGCGGCATTCCAGCGCGAAGCATTCCTTGAACGACGGGTCGACGTAGCGCGCCGCGCCGCGGAAACCGATCATCGGGTTTTCCTCGTGCGGCTCGTAGCGCGCGCCGCCGATGAGGTTGGCGTATTCGTTGGACTTGAAGTCCGACAGGCGCACGATGACCGGATTCGGCGCGAAGGCCGCGGTGATCGTCGCGATGCCTTCGGCGAGACGGTCGACGTAGAACTCGACCGGATCGGCGCCGCCGATGCGCTCGTCGATCTTGCGGCGGGTCTCCGCATCCTGCTTCTTGTATTCGATCAGCGCCTTGGGATGCAGGCCGATATGGCTGTTGATGATCATCTCTAGCCGTGCGAGGCCTACGCCCGCATTCGGCAGCATCGCGAAATCGAACGCGCGCTCGGGGTTGGCGACGTTCATCATGATCTTCAGCGGCGCCGGCGGCATCGCATCGAGATCAGCCGTGACGCGTTCGAATTCGAGCAGGCCCGAATAGATCAGGCCCGTATCACCTTCGGCGCAGGACACGGTTACTTCGGCGCCATCGGGAATCGTGTCGAGCGCGTTGCCGCAGCCGACCACGGCGGGCACGCCCAGCTCGCGCGCGATGATCGCCGCATGGCAGGTGCGGCCGCCGCGGTTGGTGACGATGGCCGCGGCGCGCTTCATCACCGGTTCCCAGTCAGGGTCGGTCATGTCGGCGACGAGCACGTCGCCGGGCTGCACGCGGCTCATGTCGGCGAGCGAGCGGATCACTTTGGCCGTGCCGGCGCCGATCTTCTGGCCGATCGCGCGGCCTTCGCACAGCACGCTGCTGCTGCCGCGCAGATGGAAACGCTCGATCTGCGCGGCGCGGGCGCGCGACTTCACCGTTTCCGGGCGCGCCTGCACGATATAGAGCTTGCCGGTGATGCCGTCCTTGGCCCATTCGATGTCCATGGGACGGCCGTAATGCCGCTCGATCACGAGCGACTGCTTGGCGAGTTCATGCACGTCGGCGTCGCTGAGGCAGAAGCGCGCGCGGTCGGCGGCCGGCGTCTCCTCGATGCGCACGCGTTCGCCGGGCGTGTCCGAATACACCATGCGCTGCTGCTTGGCGCCGACCTGTCGACGCAGGATCGCTGGCAGGCCCTGCGTCAGCGTGGGCTTGTAGACGTAGAACTCGTCGGGATTGACCGCGCCCTGCACGACCATTTCGCCGAGGCCATAGCTGCCGGTCACGAACACCACGTCGCGGAAGCCAGACTCGGTGTCGAGCGTGAACAGCACGCCGGAGGAACCAACGTCGGAGCGCACCATGAGCTGCACGCCGGCGGAGAGGAACACGTCCTCGTGCTTGAAGCCGTGATGCACGCGATAGGCGATCGCGCGGTCGTTGTAGAGCGAGGCGAAGACTTCCTTGACCTTGTGGATCACGTCATCCGCGCCGGTGACGTTGAGGAAGGTTTCCTGCTGGCCGGCGAACGAGGCGTCCGGCAGGTCTTCGGCCGTGGCCGACGAGCGCACCGCAACGGAGACGTCGCTGCCGCCCGCATCGGCGCTGAGCTTGGCGTAGGCGGCGCGGACTTCACGGTCGAAATCGGGCAGCAGCGGCGTTTCGACGACCCAGCGGCGGATCTCGGCGCCGGCGCGGTTCAGAGCATCGACGTCCTCGACGTCGAGATCGGCGAGGCGCTGCTGCACGCGGTCAGCGAGGCCGCTTTGCGCGATGAATTGCTGGAAGGCGTAAGCGGTGGTGGCGAACCCACCCGGCACGGAGACGCCGAGCTTGGCGAGGTTGCCGATCATTTCGCCCAGCGACGAATTCTTGCCGCCGACCTTGCCGAGGTCGGAGAGTCGCAGGTTGTCCAGCCAAAGCACCAGGTCGCTCAAGTCAATCTCCGGATTGCGGTAGGGATGCGCCGCCGGGCCCTGCGCAACCTGCGGCGCGGCGGTCCGGAAGAGCACAGTGTGCGGCAGGTACGCCGACGGGCGTCGGCGTCGAAAAAGACGCTCGATTTTCGGGGTTCGCGCGCGGCGAAACAAGGCGGGGAATGGGGAATCGGGAATAGGGAATCGTTTCAGGCGGAACCCATCCCCACCCAACCCTCCAGCCCGCCGGGTGTTCACGGCAGCCAGAACCTTGCGGTTCCGAGCGAGCCTTTCCGGCTTCGCTCTTACGATTCCCCATTCCCGATTCCCCATTCCCCATTCCCGATTCCCGTCCAGCACGCGTACCCTTGCGCGGTCTTTCCGCCCAGGATGCCTCATGCGCAGAACCATCTACTTCGTCTCGGACGGCACCGGCATTACCGCCGAGACCGTCGGCCATTCGGTGTTGACCCAGTTCGACGGCATCGATTTCGACACCTTCCGCATTCCGTTCGTCGACGACGAGGTCAAAGCCCAGGCCGCGGCTATCCGCATCAGGACCTGCCATGCGCAGACCGGCGCGCGGCCGATCGTGATCAATACCGTGATCGACCCGGTGCTGACCGAAGTGCTGACCGCGAGCGGCGCGCTCATGGTCGACGTGTTCGCGCCCTTCATCGGTCCGCTGGAGCAGGAACTCGGCACGATGCGCGCGCGCCACGTCAACAAGGCGCACGGCCTCGTCAATTTCGCCGAGTACGAGGAGCGCATCAACGCGACCAACTACGCGTTGTCACATGACGATGGCGTGTCGACCAACTACGCGGACGCGGAAATGATCCTCGTCGGCGTGTCGCGCTCGGGCAAGACGCCGACCTGCCTCTACATGGCGCTGCACTACGGCGTGAAGGCGGCCAACTATCCGCTGACCGACGACGATCTCGAGAAGATGGAGCTGCCGGCGCGCCTGCGGCCGTATCGCAATCGTCTCTACGGACTGTCGATCGACGCGCAGCGCCTGGCGCAAGTGCGCGAGAACCGTCGTCCGAACAGCCGCTACGCGACGCTGGAACAGTGCCGCTGGGAACTGGCCCAGGCCGACAAGCTGTTCAAGCGCGAAAACATCCCGGTGCAGAACACCACGCATACCTCGATCGAGGAGATCGCGAGCAAGATCCTGTCGGCGCTCGGCATCGAGCGGCATATGTTCTAGGGCGGGAACGAGGCGAGGGGAGCGGGAAACGAGTGCGGGCGAGAGGGGTTCGGCTCGCCGGTCGTTTCGCACGTCCCGGTGTGGCGGTGAAAAAACAGGGGCCGCGCGAGAGTCCCATCCTAGCAGTCCGCGGCGTCGGGCGGCAGTCTGGTCGTGTTGCGGGCCGCTGCTATGATCGGCCGCATGAGTATGCTCGCCGACAAGCCACTGAAACTGTTCCCAGGGCGCTTCGCCTACCTGATGGGGCTCTACGCGGAAAACCACGCGCGCCTTGTACGCCTGTTCGCGCCGCAGCGGTTGGCCCAGGGCAGTTACCTCTCCTCCATCGACGACGGCCTCGACGTGCGCCTGGATCTCGTCGAGCAGCACCGCTATACCGTCGAGTTGCGCCTGAACTATGTGCTGCGCGACAGCGCGACCGGCGAGCTTTCACCGTCGGCCTGGCTGCGTCTTTACCAGGACGCCCATCTCGCCGAAGCGACCCACTGCCATCCGGGTCGTCACCTCATCGATGTGCTTGGTCCGTATCCGCCGGCACCGACCGTGTTCCAGCATCGCCTGCGCATGAACGCGTTCCTGACGCGCTGGCTGGAATACCTCGGCGAGCTGGGACACTCGATCGGAACCCTGCGGCCGCTGCCGCCGGATCGCCTCGCGCCGATGAGCAAGCGGCAACAGGGCTGATTGCGTAACGGGCTGTGCGTGGTTCGCGCCGTCGTGATGCCGGTTGAACGTGAGCAGCGCGAGCGTCGCGGCAGTCGTCACTGAAATGACAGATAAAAATCGCAGACAACAAAAAACCCGCCGTGAGGCGGGTTCTTGTCAGCTGGCGGAGTGGACGGGACTCGAACCCGCGACCCTCGGCGTGACAGGCCGATATTCTAACCGACTGAACTACCACTCCTTGAACTCACAACATTTCCTTTGTTGCTTTTGCTCCAACTTTCACTTGGAGCGGAACGCGTCCTGCGTTCCTTTTGATTGGCGTCCCCACGGGGATTCGAACCCCGGTCGCTACCGTGAAAGGGTAATGTCCTAGGCCTCTAGACGATGGGGACGTAACCTTTCGAAACTCGTGCCGCACTTGCATGAAACTCTTGGTGGAGCCAGTCGGGATCGAACCGACGACCTCTACAATGCCATTGTAGCGCTCTCCCAGCTGAGCTATGGCCCCCTCGCGAGAGGAGCGGAATCTTAGGGAGCGGGCCCTTCAGCGTCAACCCCTTCGCGAAAAATTTTTTGCCGGCGTGCGACGCGAGGTCTTCGACGCACACGCGCCGGGGCGAATCCTTGCCGCGGCGCAGCGGGCACGGTAAGACGGTGCCATGCACGTCAATGAATTCCTCAAGGATCTCGCCGTCATCATGGTCGTGGCAGGCTTCACGACCCTGCTGTTCCACCGGCTGCGCCAGCCCGTGGTGCTGGGCTACATCCTCGCCGGCGTGTTCATCGGCCCGCACACGCCGCCGTTCGCGCTGATCACGAACGAACAGAGCATCCGCGGCTTCGCCGACCTCGGCGTGGTGCTGCTGATGTTCTCGCTGGGCCTGGAATTCAGCCTGCGCCGCCTGCGCGAGGTCGGCGTCGCGGCGCTGGTCGCGACTGGCGTTGAAGTGACGCTGATGCTCTGGGCCGGTTACGAGCTCGGGCGCTGGTTCGGCTGGCGCACCATGGACGCGCTGTTCCTCGGCGCGATGATGGCGATCTCCTCGACCATGCTGGTGCTGCGCGCGATCCACGAGGCCGGCCACAAGCAGGAGCGCTTCGCGCGTCTGGTGTTCGGGATACTCGTGATCGAGGACCTCTTCGCGATCGTGCTGATTGCGGTGCTCTCCGGCATCGCGATCAGCGGTGCGGTGGAGCCCGGGCGCGCGCTGGCAACGCTGGGCCGGCTGGGCCTTTTCATCGTCGTCGCGCTGGTGCTCGGCCTGCTGCTGCTGCCGCGGCTGGTCGACCATGTCGCCGCTTCGGGGCGCAGCGAGATGCTGCTGGTCACCTCACTCGGGATCTGCTTCGGCGCGGCCCTGCTGGCCGAGTCGGCAGGGTTCAGCGTGGCGCTCGGCGGCTTCGTCGCCGGCGCAATCGTGGCCGAGGCCCGCGCGGCCAGGCGCGTGGAGCACCTGATCGAACCGGTGCGCGACATGTTCGGTGCGCTGTTCTTCGTCGCGATCGGCATGCTGATCGATCCGCACCTGCTGCTCCGCTACGCGGTGCCGGTCGCGCTCGTCGCCGCGGTCGTGATCGTCGGCAAGTCCCTGGCCGTCACGTTCGGCGGCGTGATCGCCGGCAACGATGGCCGTACGGCGCTGCGCGCCGGGCTCGGACTCGCACAGATCGGCGAGTTCTCCTTCGTCATCGCCGGCGTCGGCCTCGCGAGCGGCGTCACCAGCGAGTTCCTGTATCCGATCGCGGTCGCCGCGTCGGTGCTTACCGCGTTCGTCACGCCGTACCTGATGCGCTCGTCGGACCGCATCGCCGATCGCACCGACAGCCTGCTGCCGCGCAAGGTGCGTGCGCTGATGATCGCGTACCAGCACTGGATCGCCGGACTCAGGCCCGAGGAGGAAAATGCCGCGATCGCGCAGATGCTGCGCCGTCTCGTGCTGCACATCGTCATCAACATGGCCCTGATCGTCGCGGTATTCCTCGGCGCGGCCTGGCTCAAGCCGCGCATGCTCGAATGGCTGCCGCAATGGACCGCCGGCGAGACGCTGCGGCGCAGCGTGCTGTGGTCGCTGGCGCTGTTCGTGTCCATGCCGATGCTGATCGCGGCGTATCGCAAGGCCGACGCGCTCGGCATGGTGCTGGCCGAGCTCGGCATCCGCGACGGCGTCGCCGGCGCACGCACGTATGCCTTGCGCCGCGTGCTCGGCAAGATGATTCCGCTCGCCGTGCTCGTGATGCTGGCCGTGCTGATCATGGCACTGGGTTCGGCCATCCTGCCGTCGCTCGGCGTGCTCGTACTGCTTCTGCTCGTGGCCGCGGCGCTGGCCGCCTTCCTGTGGCGTTCCTTCGTGCAGGTGCATGCGCGTCTGCAATCGACGTTGCGCGATGTGATGCAGCCGTCGGCGCCGGCAGCGCGGACCGAAACACTGCCGTGAACGTGTATATTTCTTGGTGTCGCGCGCTTGGTCGCAGAATGGCTGGCAGGCTGTCGATCGACAGCCTGTCCGAGCGATCCAGAGTGGAACGATCGAGAAAAAGCGTGGGGTTTTTTCGACAACCTGCTGGAGGCGATTCCGGGCATGGGCGGTTCGATACGGATACGGCACGGCGCGCAATGGCTGCGGCGGGAGAACGAGATCCTGCGCCTGCTCGCGATCGGCGCCGTGCGCGAGCGCGTACTGAGCGAACTGGCCGAACTGCTGCGGCTGGAGTTCCCGGAGGCGGCCATTGCACTGGTCGTGCGCGCCGACGGCCAACCGTTTCTCTGGAGCGGCGGTGGCGGCGGCCTGGCGACCGCGGCGCTGTACACGGTGCTCGGCGACGATAGCGAGCTGGACCGGGCTGAAGGATGGTTCCCGCTCGAGCAGGTGGTCGCGACACCGCGCTGGGATGAGTTCGCGCGCGCCGCCGGATACCGCGGCCTGTGGATCGAGCCGCTGCACGACGTCGACGGCCTGCGCATCGGCCAGTTGCTGATCGCGCTGAGCGCGCGCAGCGAAGCCGACTCGTCCGCGCAGACCCTGGCCCGAGTCTGCGCGACCATCGCCGGGTTGATTTTCCAGCGCGACTCGGCGGTGGCGCGCCTGCAGCAGGGGCGCGAGCTGTACCGCTCCCTGCTCGACAATCATCCCGACGCAGTCCTCCACATCGACGCGGCCTGGCACATCCGCAGCGGCAATGAAGCCGCACGGCAGACGTTTGGCCTCGGCGCCGACGACATGCACGGCAAGCCCCTGAGCGCGCTGTTCGACGAAGCCACGCAGGCGTCGCTGCAGATGCGTCTGCCGTCGGTACTGCGCGGCATCGCCCAATCGATGGAAGCGACCGCGCTGCGGCCCGGCGGCGCGCGGCCGCGCGAGCTCGAGCTGATCCTGGTGCCGCTGCGCGACCGCGCGCGCGGCAGCGGGCTGTTCGTGATCGCGCGCGACGTGACGCGGTTCCGCGCCTCCGAGCGCGCGCTGCGCCGCACCTATGAGCAATCGCTGCTGCGACGCGACCAGTTGCTGGAGCTGAACCGCGTCGCGATCGACAGCTCGGCCATCGACGATGTCCAGGGACTGCTGCTGCAGCTCGCGCGCTCGATGGTCACGGTCGCCGGCGTCGATTTCGTGCGCCTTAGCCTGCAGCCGGTTGCAGCGCAGCAGCACGGCAGCGAGGTCGTCGTGGTCCTGACCAATCCGCCCCAGGCCGAGCAGGCGCGCCTGCTGCCAGCCGAACTGCGCCGGCATGCTGCGGACCTGGTCGAGCCGCAGCGCGCGAACTGGAGTTTCCCCGCGTCTGACGGTGAGAACGCGCGAGGACGCTGGCTCGGCATGAGTCTGCGCGCCGACGACGGTGCAGTCGTAGGCACGCTGGAGTGGTTCGGCTTGCGCGACAGCGCCTTCGATGACGATGACGATGACAAAGTGCTGCTGCTGCAATTCGCGCAACTGAGCGTCAGCAACCTGCAGCGGGTGTGGCTGCATCAGAGCCTGCGCGAAGCCGAACGCGGCATCGCGCACCAGCTCGCCTTCGTGCAAGCCATGACAGCCAGCATCGCCGAAGGCCTGTATGCGATCGACCGCGATGGCTGCCTGACCTTCATCAACCAGGCGGCGAGCGAGATCCTCGGCTGGGAGGCCGCCGCGCTGCAGGATTGCGGGGTGGAGAGCCGCTTCGCGCCGCCGCATCCCGAGGCGCCGGGCCCGGCCGCGCGGGCCCTGCAGCTCGACTGCCGTATCAGCGAGCACAGCGAATTCATTGCACGCGACGGTCGGCGCATTCCGGTGGATCTCGTCGCCTCGCCGCTGCACCTGGACGGTCGCGCGACCGGTGCGGTCGTGGTGTTCCGCGACATCAGCGAGCGTCTTCTGGCCGAGCAGGCGCGGCTGGAGCGCGACCGCTTCTTCGCGCTGTCGCTGGAACTGTTCGTCATCGTCGACGCGCAGGGCCAGCTGTTCCAGTTCAACGCGGCCACGACGCGCCTGGTGCGGCGCAGCGCCGAAGAGCTGTTCATGAGCAACTGGCGCGACCACGTACACCCGGACGATGTCGCTATCACCGCCGCGGCGACGGCACAGGTACTTTCGCAAGGCCGGGTCGATGCCTTCGTCAACCGCTGGATCGACGCCGACGGCGAAATCCACTGGCTCGAGTGGACCGCCTCGCTGACGCCGGACCAGCGCATCTTCGCGGTCGCGCGCGACATCACCGAACGGCGCCGCTATGAGAGCGAACTGGCGCATTTCGCCAGCCACGCCACGGTCACCGGCCTGCCGCGCATCGAGCAGATCGAGGCGTTCCTGAGTGCATCGCTGGCCGGCGCCGCACTGCGCGGCAGCCGCGTGAGCGTGTTCTACCTCGATCTGGACCGCTTTCGCCTCATCAACGATTCGCGCGGCCATGCGATAGGCGACCAAGTGCTGCGCACGGTCGCGCAGCGCCTGCTCGATTCGGTCGGCGAACAGGGCAAGGTCGCGCGCATTGCCGGCGACGAGTTCCTGGTCGTGCGATCCGACGGCATCGACGCGCCGGACCAGCAGGAACTCGGCGAAGCGCTGCGCCTGCTGATCGAGCAGCCGATCAACCTGGGTCTGCAACAGGTGTTCCTGACCTGCAGCGTCGGTGTCAGCTGTTTTCCCGAGAACGGCACGGCTGTGCTCGAACTGATGCAGCAGGCCGAAGCCGCGATGATCAAGGCCAAGGACGAGGGCCGCAACGCGGTCGCGTCGTTCTCCAACGAACAGTCGCAGGCCCTCAAGGACCGGCGCGAACTCGGCTCCGGCCTGCGCGCCGCGATCGCGAACGAGGAACTCGTGCTGCACTTCCAGCCGCAGATCGGTGCGCACGACTGGCAGGTGCGCGGCGTCGAGGCGCTGGTGCGCTGGAACAGCCCGGTGCACGGCCTGCTGCCGCCGGGCCGCTTCATCCCGGTCGCCGAGGAACTCGGCATCATCGTCGAACTCGGGCAATGGGTACTGGAGTCGGCCTGTCGCAAGGCGCGCGAATGGCTCGACAGCGGCCTGGCCGACTTCACCGTCGCAGTGAACGTGTCGGCATTGCAGTTGCAGCGGCCGGATTTCCTCGAGCGCGTGCGACGCGCGCTCGAGCTCTCGCGCCTGCCGCCGCGCTATCTCGAGCTGGAACTGACCGAGTCCATGGTCATGGCCCATGTCGAGCGCGTCATCGTCGCGATGCGCTCGCTCAAGGCGCTCGGCGTCAGCCTGTCTCTGGATGATTTCGGCTCGGGCTATTCCAGCCTTAACTACCTGCGCCAGTTTCCGATCGACAAGCTCAAGATCGACCAGTCCTTCGTGCGCGACATCATCACCGACCCGGGCTCGGCGGGCATCTGCCGCGCGGTGATCGCGCTCGGCCACCAGCTCGGCATGACGGTCAGCGCCGAAGGCGTGGAAACCATCGGTCAGGCCGCGTTCCTGCGCCGCAGCGAATGCGACCAGTTCCAGGGCAACTACTTCTGCGTGCCTATGCCCGAGGCGCAGGCCTTCGACGTGCTGCGCCGTCGCTATCTGCGCCAGGACGCCGAGACCGAACTCGCGCGGCCGAGCAGCGCTGAAACGCTGCTGCTGCTCGACGACGAGGAGAACGTGCTGCGCGCGCTCGTGCGCCTGCTGCGCCGCGACGGCTACAACATCGAGACCGCGAGCAATGCGCGCCAGGCCTTCGAGATCCTCGCCGCACAGCCGGTGCAGGTCATCATCTCCGACCAGCGCATGCCGGACATCAGCGGCACCGAGTTCCTCAGCCGCGTCAAGGATCTGTATCCCGACACCGTACGCCTGATCCTGAGCGGCTACAGCGATTTCGCCTCGCTGTCCGAAGCGGTCAACCGCGGCGCGGTGTATCGCTACGTGGCCAAGCCCTGGGACGACGAGGAACTGCGCCGCATGGTGCGCGAGGCGTTCCGCATCGCGGCGGGTTGATGGCCGCTGGCGCGTTGCAGCGGCGCAGGATCACTCGCCGACGTATTCGCTGCCAAACCCGTCGGCGAATATCAGTTCGGAGAGGCCCTCGACCGCGCCGCCGGTGCAAAACTGCGCGACGGCACCGGGTCTTTCGCGGGAGAACATATCGGTCTTCTCGAAGCGTGCATCGGGCAGCACGCAATCGTCGCGCGGTACGCCCTCGAGCGCCGGATTGCCCGGTTGCACGCCGACGTAGGGCAATGGGTAGCCGATCATGCCGACGGACGACAGCGGAGCGTTCACGCCGATCTGGTTGCCGGTCGTGTCGCCGGACATGGGGCACCCATTGGTGCCGGCGACACCGATGATGTTGTAGCCGGCGGACGACACGCTCTGGGCCGAGCCCACGGCGCAGTCCGGGTACGTCGCGCCGACACCGGAATCGCGGTTGCCGGCCGAGATGATGCCGGTCAGAACGACCGAGCCGTCGGCCTCGAAGCCGCCGCCGGACGTCGCCGAGCGATTGCGCGTGATCGTCGAATAGGAGAAATCGGCGACTCGCGAATTGGAGAATCGCACGCCGGCGGCACGGCCGCCGCTGGTGTTGTCGGCGAACAGGGTGTTGCTGACCGTCAGCGGATCGCCTTGGGACAGCAGCGCGCCGCCGCCGTCCTCGCCGGCCGAATTGCGCGTGAACGCGCTGCGTGTGATGCGTGTGGTAGCGCCCGACGAGGAATCGATGAAGTTCAGCCCACCGCCGTAGCCGGTCGTGTGGTTGCGATCGAACCAGACCTGATCGATGGTCGTGTTCCCGACCGCGCGCAGGCGCATGCCGCCGCCGCCCGTGACCCCCGACGAAGCGGCCGTGTGGTTGCCGCCCATGATGCGCAGGCCGAACAGCCCGATCGGCACGTTGAGGCCTGAGTTGCTCGACGTGTCGAACACGCGGTCGCCCGTGGTGTTGCGGATGACCACGCGATCGGCACCGCTGCCGATCAGCACGCGCGCGGCGCGATTCAGACCTTTCAAGTCCAGATCGCCGGTTGCGCCGAGATCCTCTTCGGCGCCGGGAATGTTGAGTTCGTAGACACCGTCACGCACGTCGATGACGGCGAGCTGGTCGCTCGCGCCGGCTTCCTGGATCGCCGCGCGCAGGGTGCACCCGCCCAGCGTGCTCAGGCAGACGCCGTTGCCGACGTTGCTGTCCACCGCGTCGGCGGTGTTGGTGACGACATAGGTATAGCGCAGCTCGAACGCGCCGCGATCGCATTCCATGCGCGCGGCGCCACGCTGATCGGACGAGGGGCAGTGCGCGTCCGCACCGTCGAACGGCGGCGGCGAGCCGGTGCCGATGACCGGGCTGTCTTTCATCAGCACGTGCACAGGCGTGCCGCGGCCGGCATCGACCAGCGTGGACAGTTGCGGGTCTTCCTGACGGTCACTGGTCCGGAACGGGGTGAACGGACAGTCGCGTCTCATGTAGGAGTTGTAGCCGCCGCTGGCTGCGGTGATCGAACAGCGCAGATCCGCCGCGGCGTCGTTGAGGCCCCCCTGCTGGCCGTTGTTGGCGAACAGCGAGTTGTCGATCGTTGCACTGCCGGCCGAGAAATAGGCGCCGCCGTAGGTTTCGGCTGAATTGAACGCGATTGTCACGCTCTTGAGGCTGCTGTTGCCGGACGAGGACAGCCCGCCGCCGAGCGACGTCGAGCGGTTTTCGCTGATCGTCGCGTTGACGAGCTTCAGCGTGCCCGAGCTGTGGATTCCCCCGCCCAGGCCGTTAGCGACGTTGCGCGTCACGGCGCTTTCGATCACTTGTACGTCGCCCGCGGCTGCCGTTGCATAGATGCCGCCGCCGACACGCCCGGTGTTGTCTGCAATATGGCTGCGTCGCACGATGAGCGTCTCGCCGCGCATGCGTATACCGCCGCCGTCGCCGTTGCCCGAGTCGCCGCCGCGCACCGTGAGATCGAGCAGGAAGAGCTGACTGTCCGGGCTGCTGGCGACGTCGATGACGCGATCCAGCCCCGCGCCGTCGAGCGTCGTCCGCTGTGCACCCACGCCCTGCAGAATGATGATGCTGTTGCCGGAGACATCGAAGTCGCCGGTTGCATTCGCATCTTCGTTGGCACCTGCGCGCGTGATCGCGTAGGTCGACCCGCTGAGCTGGATCGTGTCGAGCAGCGCGGAACCGGCGATACAGCCGCCGAATGCGCTATCGGTGATGGCGGCTTGCAGCGCTTCGCGCAGGCTGCAGTCCTCCGCGTCCTCCCCGAATTCATCGGTCGACGTCGTGACCGTGATGGTCGCGGCCTGCGCGACCGAGGCCAGCGCGAGGCTGGCAAGCATGACGAGACGAAACAGCATGGGGCGACCCGCTGATTGCCGGAGACATAGCGGAGAACGCCAAAGCGGTGCGAAAGGGGACAAGCAAGGATCGCGCATCCGCGTACCGCAGACGGCGCTGTGGCCGGTCGGCGTTGGCTCTGGCTCTACTACGCCTACAGATCGTCCTCGTCGATATAGATCGCGCCGGTCTCGTCGCGCTCCAGACGCGTGATGCCCGGATGCTCCATCTCGAGCCGGTGCAGTTCGGCCGCGTGTCTTTCGAGCTGGCCGCGCTGCGAACGCACGAGATCGGCGAGGCGCTGGTTTTCGATGATCACGGCGCGGTAATGCAGCGCCTGCACCACGGCCATGCGCAGGTCGTTGTCGTCCCAGGGCTTGGGGATGAAGCGGAAGATGCCGGCGCGGTTGATCGCGCTGACGATCGCCTCGAGGTCCGCATAGCCGCTCATGAGGATGCGCGCGATGTTGGGCTGGCGCTCGCCGATCTCGGCGATCAGGTCCACGCCGTTGATGCCGGGCATGCGCAGGTCAGAGATCACGAGATCGAAATTCTCGTCTACTGCGAGCTGCAGCGCGTCGTCGGGACTGTTGGCCGGAATCAGTTCCAGGCGTTCGCCATCGAGCATGCTGGCCGGGATGTTCGACAGGTTGCGGCGCAGTGCGGTGAGGATATTGGGTTCGTCGTCGACGATGAGCACGCGATACATGGGAAGCTCCTGTCGGGCGGAGTTTTTGGCAGGTCCAGAGAAAAGGGCTCCCGCCTTTTCCTCCATCGAACGGTGCACGGCGAGGTCGCAGTTCTTTCGGTAATCGTCGCGTGCGCGATGCCTACCGGGCGATCCCTGCTAAGGAACCCCTGAACAAGTTGGTACGAACCTTTGCTTTTGGAGCCCCTTGAGTCAAGGGGGTGAAGAGTGATCGCTCAGAACCGCAGGTTCTGATCACTCTGAACGCCCAACGGGCCGGGACGAAGAGTGATCGCTCAGAACCGCAGGTTCTGATCACTCTGAACGCCCAACGGGCCGGGACGAAGAATGATCGC